>DATJMM010000038.1:0-65847 GCA_035508735.1 Solirubrobacteraceae bacterium
GCCCACACCGTTGTCGATCTCGGTCAAAGAGGGTCAGATCAAATCACCGATGGAGGTCGATCGCATAGCGGTATCTTTCACAAACAGCCGCGAAAGCGAAGGTTGCGAAAACGGGTGGTTCACGCTCAGCCACTTGAGTAAGGAACCACTCACCTACAACGGCAAACAAATAGGGACCGAGGCGGAACTATTCGGCGCCGGGCTTGCGCATCCGCTCGTCCTCAAAACCGGCGAAGATGGGGAATACCTGTTTAGCGGACCCGGCGCTGAAGTGGAACTCAAGAACGAAACGGAAGTGTTGCAGGAAGCCTGCGAAGGCACGGAACTGCACGTACATGCCCGGACGGAACCGTAATGCTCGTCCTAACCCGCAAGCCGGACGAGCGGATCATCGTCGGCCGCCACATTCAGGTCGTAGTGCTCAGGGTCGCCGGAAACCGGGTCCGCCTGGCATCGTCGCTCCACCGGAGGTTTCCATTCTCCGCGACGAGTTGCAGCGGCCGGCGACGTTGACGGCCGCCACGTACGAGCAGTTGATGCGCGAGCAGTCGGCGTCACGGTTCGTTAGACGGGCGTTCGCAACATGATGGTCGCCGTTGGCGTAGGCGTGTGGTTGGTTCTGCTGTTCGTCGTCTTGGCGCTGTGCCAAGCGGCGGCACGGCAGCCAACGCGCTGAACATCCGACACGTGACGGGCCGCCGTGGAGCGGCCCGTCCACCTTTTCCGAACGGAGGCAGGATGGACGACTTCACCGTGCCCGCTGACGTGGCCGTGCAACTCCGTGGTGCGCTCTACGTGGAAATGGCGCGGGCGGCCGGCGACCTTGAGCCGGCGTGTTCGACCACGATCCCCGGCGATGTAGCCGGCGCGGTATCGAGGCTGCGCGCCGTTTTCGCGCTGCTCGATGACATCGGTTGGGACAAGACCACGCCGGACCCGGACGGACTCACGATCGACGGCAAGCACTTCGGCATCGTGATCGAAGCGTTGGAACGCGATCGGGAAGGATGGCAAGACACCGCCGAATCACCGGAACTCGAAGACCTGCCAGGCCGCGAACGCGCCAAGGCGACGGCGGACCTGATCTGGCAGTTCGTCAGCGACGAGTTGTGCCGTCACACGGGCGACGAACTGTTGGAGTTCCTGTCGCCGGAAGTCGTGATCGAACTTGCCGACGCCCTGCGTGACGAGGGGCGCGCGTTGGCACCGACTACGCGAGCGCAAGCGCGCTATGTGCCGAACGACCGCGACCTGGAAATGCTCCGTGCGCGGTTGATCGACCAACTGACGCTCAAACAGATCGGGGAACGCCACGGAGTCACGAAGGAGGTCGTTCGCCGCGCCCTGGTCGAGCACTTCGGTATCACGGGTTGGCGGCGATGGTGAAGCAAAGCGCGCGCCGCCGGCGCGATCGTCGTCGTAGCGGCCATTTGCGGGCGTTCTACGGGCACGGACGGGACGCGGCCTACGGGATGGGCCGCCACCAAACCCACGCCCCGCGCCTACGGGCGCCGTTTGGTACCCACGGATGGTACCCACGGCCGTCTATTCTCCACACCGATGCCACCCCGGAAACACAAAACCCCCGCAAATCCGGGGGTTTCGGGTCATGGGCGATACTGGGCTCGAACCAGTGACCTCCGCCTTGTCGAGGCGGCGCTCTCCCAGCTGAGCTAATCGCCCTGGGGATGCCTGCAAGCGTATCAGCGCGCCGTCCGCGCGACCTGCGTGCGGACGGGCTCGCCGCGCCCGCCGGTCGGTGGCTGGCGCGGGCCTCGTGCGCTGGCGCGCAGCGTGCGCCCGTTGGGGCCGCGCGCACGCCGCTTCGCGGCCGCTCAGGGCACGATCACGACTCCGCCGCCCGCCGCTTCCTGCCGGCCCGCGACTCCTTCTTCTTCATCTTCCACGCCTGCGCGCTCCGCTTCCACTTCTTCGTAGCGGCGGCGCTCGAGCGCTTCCAGTTCGCGCTCGCCGTAGGCGCCTGCCGAGGAGGAGCGTTCCCCGTCGCCGCCGCTCGACGAGGAGCGTTCGCCGTAGCCGCCGCTCGAGGTGAGCGTGCTCTGCGTCGCCGACGCGTAGCTCACGCCTTCGCCCGCCTCGATCTTCTTCACTGCCTCCGCCACCGTCGCCGAAGAGATCGCGAAGCCCACGCCGGTGTTGCCTGGCTGTGCGCCGTCCGCCGTCGAGGCGTCGCTCGCGATCTGCGAGTTCACGCCGATCACCTCGCCTTCGGCGTCCAGCAAGGGGCCGCCCGAGTTGCCGGGGTTGAGCGCCGCGTCGGTCTGGATCGCGCCGCCGATCCTCGCCCCGTCCGGCGCCTCGATCGTGCGGTGCAGCGCCGACACGATGCCGCGCGTGAACGTCTCTTCGAGGCCGTACGGGTTGCCGATCGCGTACACCGAGTCGCCCACCTGCACCGCGCTCGAACTGGCCAGCGACAGCGCCTGCAAGCCAAGGCCCGACGGGTTCACCTCGATCAGCGCCAGGTCCTCGTTCGCTTCTTCGCCCACCACGCGCGCGCCGCGCGTCGCCTTCGAGGAGCCGCTCGCCTGCACCGTGATCTCGCTCGCGCCCGCGATCACGTGGTCGTTGGTCAGGATCAGGCCCTTGTCGTTCAGCACGATGCCCGTGCCCTCGTCCTCGCCGTCCGCCGTCACCGCCTTGATCGCCACCACGCCCTTCGCGTCGCGTTCGTAGACCTGCGTCGCCGACAGCGCGCTCGAGGACACCTCGCGCCGCGTTCCCGCGCTCGCCTGCGCCGAGCCCGCGCTCACCGCCGGGCCCGTGCGCGACGCCGCGCCCTGCGAGCCGCCCACGCCCACCACCAGCACCGCCACGCCGGCCACCACCGCGCCCACCAGCGCTGACAGCAACATCGGTACAAGCACACGTCTCACGCGATCACCTCTCACTGATTCGGGGAGGCAATCGTGCGACGGCCGGCTGTAGCCGCGCTAACAGATCCCCAAAGCGGGATTAACGGGTAGAGAAGGAGTTCGTAACGGCGCGCTCGCGGGCGCCCGTCAGGTACGCCAGCGCGCGTGCCGCCCGCTGCAGCCGCGGCGTGCGCCACACCTCGCGATCCGCGGAGCGCCATGCGTACACCGGCGAGCCTGCGCGGATCAGGCCCGTCAGCTCCGGGTGCCCGAGCTCCGCCGCCGACCACTCGTACAGCGCCTGCAGCCGCGGCACGATCACCGCGTAGTCCAGCATCCGCCCCAGCCGGTGCTCGCTCTCGAGGTAGAGGTCGAGCCGGTCCGGCGCCGGGTAGCGGTCCGGCAGCACGCGCTCCAGCGACAGGAACGCGCCCGCCATGCCCAGCCGCGGGTCGCCCAGCGCGCGGCCCAGCGGCGCCGTGCGGCCCAGCGCCAGCCGCGGCGCCGCCACCAGCGCGTGCGCGTACAGCACCCGCAGCAGCACCACGTTCAAGAAGAAGCGCTCCACCCTGTTCTCCCGCTCCGCCAGGTCCACGTGCTCCAGGTACGCCGCCACGATGCTCGCGTTGTGCGCGCGGTACCAGTTGCGCGCCGTCGGCTCGCGCACGAAGCGCATCCACAGCTCGATCGCCTGCGAGGACGGCGCGCCGCCCCGCCCGTCCGCGCGCGCCACCGCCTCGCAGCCGTCGCGCACCAGCCGCTCGTTCAGCGCCCGCCACCACGCGCTGCCCGGCGGGTCCGCGTGCAGAGGGTTCAGCACGCCGCGGCGCAGCTCCCAGCGCATGAACGACATCTCCGCCCGGCCGAACGGCAGGTGCCGCCGCGCACCGCCCCGCAGGCGCCGTCCTCGCGCGCCGCGCGGCGACCCGCCCGACACCCGGCCCGCGGGGCCGTGGTAGGTCGCCTGCGCCAGCGCCACGCGCCCCTGCGGGTCGTCGCGCACCTCCGCCACCTGCATCGCCGCGAAGTCCGCAGCGTCCACGCTCATCGCCGATTCATACACGCATGCCGCCGCGCGCCGCCAGCCCGCAAACGCCCGACCGACCGCAAACGCCCGGCCCGAGCGTCCGACCGCGAGCGCCCCGCCCCGAGCGATCGCGGCGGGCGGGGCGCACCGGCCCCGCCCGCCGCCGCTGCCTGCCCGCCTTCAGTCGGTCGCGCTCACCGGCCCGCCGCGCTCAGTCGCCCTGCAGGGCGCTTTCCTGTTCGCCGGGGTTGCAGTCGTAGGGCTTGAAGAACGCGCTCCCCGGCACGCACCGGAACATGCTCTGGTTGGTCTCGCTCGGCACGCCCGAGAACATCGGGTTGGGGAACGCGGTCGAGAGCATGTACGACGGCCCGTCCTGGCGCGCCATCGTGCCCTGTTCGAAGGCGTAGCCGTCGTCCAGCAGTTCCGGCTCGCCGTAGGCCGCGTCGATGAAGTCCACGCCGATCGGGTCGCCCCCGGTTTTGCTGTTCTGTTCCGCGAATCCCGCCGGAACCGTCAGCACCGGGTAGCCGGCGCGGTCGGCGATGCCCACCAGCGGGCTTTCGCTCGGCACCATGATCGCCGAGTAGCCCTGCGCCAGGATTTCGTCGATCACCGCGCGGTCTTCGCTCTGGCCCTTCGCGAGGTCTTCTTCGTAGGCCGCCTTCGTGGCCGGGTTGCCCGTTTCCACCGCCTGCGCCGCCAGCAGGCCTTCCTGTCCGTACTTCAGCGCCTCCAGCGGGTCGAGCTTGTCAAACGTGATGATCTGCTGCAGCGATTTGGGCACCAGCTTGCCGGTGCTCGACAGGTAGGAGTCGAGGTCGCGGTGGAACTCGTACGGCAGCACGCCGGGCGCGGTGGTGCCGGCGCCCGGCGTCACCACGCCGGTGCTCGCGCCGAGCGTTTCGAGCTCCGCCACCGCCGCCGGGTACGGCGCCGTGGCGCTCGACACCACCGCGATCTTCTTGCCCAGCAGCGCCGTCGTCGCGAGGCCTTCGGTGTAGCTCGGCAGCGGCGCCGGCTGGCCCAGGGTCGCCGGGTCCGCCGGGTCCGGCCCCGCGATCGCGCCGAGCGCGTCCGCCACGTCTTCCACCGTCTGGGCGATCGGTCCCGGCGAGTCCTGCGACTTGGACACCGGCAGCACGCCCGCGCGGCTCACCAGCCCCACCGTCGGCTTCAGCGCCACCAGGCCCGCGTTGCCCGCCGGCGCGACCAGCTGCGAGGCTTCCGGCGAGCTTTCCACGCCGAAGGCCAGCGGCGCCAGCCCAATCGACACCGCCGCCGCCGAGCCCGCCGAGGAGCCGCCCGGCGTCTTGTTGGTGTCGGACGGCAGCAGCACCTGGCCGCCCAGCGAGGAGTAGCCCTGCGGCATGCTCGCCGGCGAGAACATGCCGCCGAGCTCGCCCGTGTTGGTGTCGCCGAGGACGATCGCGCCCGCCGCCTTCAGCTTCGCCACCAGCGTCGCGTCCGCCGCCGGCATGTTGTTCTCCAGCATGATCGAGCCGGCGCTGGTCGCCATCCCCGTCGCGTCGATCGAGTCGTCGATGAGCACCGGTATGCCGTCCAGCGGCGAGCTCGCGCCGCCGTGCTTGCGCGCCTTGTCGCTTTCGGCCGCTTCCTGCAGCGCGTTCGGGTTGAGGTCGCGCACCGCCTGGACCGCCGGGCCCTCGGCGTTGGTCAGCGCGATCCGGTACAGCTCCGCCTTCACCAGTTCCTTCGAGCTCAGCGCGCCTTCGTTCAGCATTTCCTCGAGCTGCGCAGCCGACGCCGTTTCCAGCGCGAACGGCAGCACCGTCTTGCCGGAGCCCATCGCCAGGACCGCTTCGCGGTCGGGGTTGCAGTGACCGCCTTTGGAGAACGGCTCCGCCGGCGTGATGTGCACGCAGCGGTACATCGACGGGTTCACCTCCGCCGGCGGTTTGTGCAGGTGCGTCAGCTTTTCGATCACGTACGCCACGCCCAGCAGGTTCAGCTCGTCGTAGGCGCCGCCGTTGACGTCGATGTCGATCGAGCGCCGCTGCGTCGGCGTGTAGCCCAGCGGCACCGCGATCTCCGGCAGGCCCGCCTGTGGCCCGCTCGGCACCGAGCCCACCACCGCGATCACCGGCCCGCCGCCGCCGCTCGGTTCGTTCATCATCGCTTCGATCGCTTCGTGGTAGATCTTCTTGCGCTGCGGCAGGATTTCGTCGTAGGCCTGCTGGTTGGGCCCGCCGGGGGTGTCTTCCGCTTCGGACTCTTTGAGGTGCTGTGAGTTGCCGAACTTCAGCGCCTCCTGCGGGTCGGTGTCGTCCACTTCCACCTCCTGCACCAGGCTTTTCACCGGCGCCGCCGCGCCGAGGTGGGCGTAGTAGTCGTCGATCGTCGCGTGCTGCTCGTAGCCGGTCGGCAGCGACGGCAGCGTCGCGTCTTTGGTCGGTTCGTCGGGCACCATGATCGCGCCCGCTTTTTCGAGCGCCGTCACCGCCCTCTGCACCGCTTCCTGCTGCGGCGTCGGCGTGCACGGCGACGGCGTGCAGGTGTTGCCGTTGTAGCCGATGCGCTTGCCCTTCACGTAGTTCATCCTCAGCGCCGAGGTGTATTCCGGCAATTTCGTGAACGGCGCCGGGATCAGGTCGCCGTTCTTCCAGAAATCGGGGCCCATGATCGCGTAGTACTCTTCGTTCTCTTCCGGGTCCGCCCCCGGCACCTCCGCGATCGACTGCAGCGTGATCGCAGCGTCTTCCACCGTTTTCACGATCGGTCCCGCCGTGTCCTGGGAGGCGTCGATCGGCGCAATGCCGTAACCCGGCACCAGCCCCAGCGTGGGCCGCATGCCCACGTCGTTCTCCGCCGTCGACGGGCTGATGATCGAGCCCGAGGTTTCGGTGCCGATCGTCAGCGCCGCCAGACCCGCCGCCGCCGCCGCGCCGGAGCCCGAGGAGGAGCCGCTCGGGCCCTGTGCCGCGTCGTTCGCGTTCAGCACCTGCCCGGTCACGTTGCCGAAGCCCGACGGCTGGCTGCCGAAGCTGTTGGCCCACTCCGACAGGCCCGCCTTGCCGAGGATCACCACGCCGTGCGCGCGCAGCTCCTTGGCCACGCCGGAGTCCTTTTCGGGGAACGATTCGCGCAGCGCCCAGTCGCCCGCGGTGGTGTACATCGGCGTCGCGTCGATGATGTCCTTGAGCAGGATCGGCACGCCGTCGGCGGGACCGAGGTATTCGTGCCTGGCCAGGCGCTTGTCCGCCGCCTTCGCTTCCTTCATCGCTTCCGGGTTCAGCTGCGTCACCGCGTTGATGCCCGGACCCGACTTGTTGATCGCCGCGATGCGCGCCAGGTACAGCTTCACCAGTTCCACCGAGGTGATTTCGCCGCTGCGCAGCATCTTCTCCGCCTGCGCGCCGGTCAGCGTTTCCAGGTCCAGCGTGGAGGCCGCAGCAGACGCGGCGCCGCAGAGCATGGTCAGCGCCAGCAGCAGCGCCAACGCGGCGAGCATCGATGCGGCCAGGCGGGGAAGCGAGCGAGCGGGCACGTGAAGTCCTTCCGTGGCGGAGGTGGGCGTGTACTGGGCGCAGCAGCAGCCCGCCCGGCCCCACCCGGGCACGCCCGCTGCGGCAATTTCGGGCGCAGCGCCTCGGGGCGAGGCGCTCACTCCGTTGACTTACGAGCACCGCAACATTCCCACCTGCCCAGCGACTTCAGCATCGACACCTGTCCAGGATTTCCACGGATGCCCTGTGTCGCTGTCCCCAGGTCGAGGCGCGGCGAAGGCGACGACCGGAATCGAACCGGTGTAGACGGCTTTGCAGGCCGCTGCGTAGCCACTCCGCCACGTCGCCGTTGAGGCCTAAAGGGTATCGGCAGCGCCCCGCCCGGACCGGACCGGCGGGGTCGCGCGCGCTGCGGGTGCCCGGCGAGGCCACCGAGCGCCTGCGCGCGGCCGGCTGGGCGTCCGTCGGCAAATCTCCGTGCAGACCTCCCCCTGGGATGCAACTTGCAGCGAGATCTGTTAGGTTGCCGCGCGTTCGTGCCGAATCCTCGTCGCCTCCGGGTGTCGAGGAGCGGGGGACCCACTGCAGCCGTGAGGCTGCTGGGGCGAATCGTCACAGCGCGTGACGTAGCGTAGAAGCTTACGCGAGCCCGTCAGCTAACCCCGTAGGCGCCATGCAACGGAACTGAGAAAGGACGCCTCGGATGACGGTATCCACGCGTGATCTTGCTGTGCCGGACCACTGCAGCGCCTCGCTGGAGCGCTCGCGCGCCCGACGAGCACGTGCCAACGGGGCGCGCTCCCGCCGCAGCGGCAGCTCCAGCTCCACCAACGCGCTGTCGTCGCTGCTCGACGTGCGCAACGGACTCGCGCAGCCGCGCGACCTCGCCGAGATCGAGGCCTGGCAGCTCTCGCTCGGGCGCTCGCGCGCGCGCCGTCGCGCGGCCGAGCTGCGCTTCGTGCCCACCGGCGCGCGCGCCAAGCGCATGTCGCTGGGCGCGCTGGTGGCGCTCAGCGTGGGGCCCGCCGTGTCGCTCGCCGGCGGCGGCTCGGCGGTGGCCAGCGCCAGCAGCGGGCCCGAGCCCGCCACCACCACAGAGCACGCGATCACGATCAGCTTCGGTGCCGAAGGCAGGCAGGTGAAGCTCCTGCAGGAAGCGCTCGGCGCCGTCAAAGTCGACGGCGTGTTCGGTCCCGAAACCGAAGCGGCCGTGCGCAGCTTCCAGCAGAGCCACGGTCTCAGCGTGGACGGCGTGGTCGGCCCGCAGACCGGCGCCGCGCTGCGCGGGCAGGTGGCGCGCAAGACGCTGATGACCGACTTCCAGAGCCCCCTGCCGGAAGGCTCCGGCGCAGCGCCCGCAGCGCCCGCAGCGCCCGCCGCAGCCGAAGCCGGCGCCGCCGCGAGCGCAGCCGGCTCCGTCACGAGCGAAGCCGGCTCCGCGACGAGCGAAGTGGGCATCGCCGCGAGCAGCGAATCCAGCCCGACGTCCACCGGCTCGACCGCCAGCGTCAGCGACCAGGCCGGCGGCAGCGAAGCCGCGCCGCCCGGCGAAGGCGAAGAAGCAGCCTCGGCCGCCGGCGCCGGCGGCGCGCTCGCCGCGGCGCAGGGCTCGCCCGCCGAAGAAGAGCAGACGCAGGCCCACACCGACGCCGTGCGCCAGCTCCAGATCGCCCTGCACGTAGCGGTGGACGGCGAATTCGGCGCGGAAACCGAGGCGGCGGTGCGCCGCCTGCAGGCGCGCCACGGGCTCGGCGTGGACGGCGTGGTCGGCGCCTCCACCTGGGCCGCCGTCGGCGTCTACGGCCAGCGCACGCTGACGCCGCCGACGTCGGTCGAGGCGGACACCGGCGCGGCCGAAGCGATCGGCGCGGCGCGCGCGGTGGAGCAGCTGCAGACCGCGCTGCACCTGCCCGCCACCGGCGAGTTCAACGCCGACACCGAGGCCGCGGTGCGCACGCTGCAGGCGCGCCACGGCCTCGCCGTGGACGGCGTGGTCGGCCCCGCCACCTGGGCCGCCATCGGCGTGAACGGCGAGGAAACCCTCACCCCCCCGCCCGCGGCGGTCGCACAGGGCGCCCCCCAGGCCGCCGCCGGCGCCACCGGCGAAGCCGGCGACGCGGGCCTCACGCCCGGCAGCGGCGGCACCGGCGACGGCGCGGCCTCCACCCCGCCCACCGCGTCCCGCGCGATCCAGTGGCTGCAGGCCGCCCTGCACCTGTCCGTGGACGGCGAATTCGGTCCCGAAACGGAGGCCGCGGTGAAGCGCCTGCAGGCGCGCCACGGGCTCGACGCGGACGGCGTGGTCGGCCCCGCCACCTGGGGGCTGATCGGCGTGCAGGACGCCCCCACGCTCAACCCGCCGCCGTCCGTCGTGGCGGGCGCCGAAGCCGCAGCCGGGACCGGGACCGGCGGCAGCGCCGGCGCCGCCGGCGCCGGCGAAGGCGAAGCCGGCGCGATCGTCGCGCGCGTGATCGCCGCCGCCGACGAAATCGCCACGCGGCCGTACGTGTACGGCGGCGGGCACGGCTCGTTCGAGTCCGAGGGCTACGACTGCTCGGGCTCGGTGTCCTACGCGCTGCACGGCGGCGGCCTGCTGAGCTCGCCCGAGGACTCCACCGCCCTGGAGTCCTACGGCGAACCCGGCCCCGGCCGCTACATCACCATCTACGCCAACTCCGAACACGCCTACATGGTCATCGACGGGCGCCGCTTCGACACCGTCGCGCTGGCCGAAACCGGCTCGCGCTGGTCGGGCTCTGCCGGCGAGGACGCCGGCGCGTTCGTAGCGCGCCACCCCGCCGGGCTGTAGCGCTCGATCTCCCTTTACGGGTCGGGGGCGTGCACGCACGCCCCCGTGCGGGGCCGCATGCGGCCCCGCCGGCACGCCGCATGCGGCGTGCCTTCCGGCGGGCGCATGCGCCCGCCGGCGCCGCCGCGCATGCGCGGCGGCGAACAGCCCACGAGCGCGGGCCGAGCGTACCGTCCCAGGCGCGGCCTAGCGTGGAGCGCTCCCCCCAGCCGAACAGGGAGAAGCCACGGGCATGCTCGCGCAGGCGCACACATTCACGATCGACGGCCTGCTCGCCCGACACGTGGCGGTGGAGGTGGACGTGCGCCGCGGCCTGCCCTGCTTCACGATCGTGGGCCTCGCCGACACCGCCGTGCGCGAGGCGCGCGAGCGCATCCACGCGGCGATCGCCAACTCCGGCTTCGACTTCCCCGCCGGCAGGATCACAGCCAACCTCGCGCCCGGCGACCTGCGCAAGGCCGGCGCGGGCCTCGACCTGGCGCTCGCCTGCGCGCTGCTCGCCGCCAGCGGGCAGCTGCGTGGTGACGGCCTGGCGCGCGTGGCGCTGTTCGGCGAGCTGGGGCTGGACGGCTCGGTGCGCGCGGTGCGCGGCACGCTGGCGGTGGCGCACGCCACTCGCCGCGCCGGCCTGCGCACGCTCGCGCTGGCGGGCGCGCGGGCGCGCGAGGCCACGCTGATCGACGGGCTCGACGTGGCCGTGGTGGAGAGCCTGCGCAGCGCCGCCGGCGTGCTGTGCGGCGACGCCGGCGACCCGCTGCCGGCGTGCGCGTCCGAGCCGAGACCCGGCGTCGGCTGTGACGGCGCGGGCGGCGCCGCGTGTGGCGCCGGCGGGAACGGCGCGGGCGGCGGTACGCCGGGCGTGGGCTCGGGGGCGTGCGCGGGCCTGGACCTCGCCGACGTGCGCGGGCAGGCCCACGCGGTGCGCGCGCTGGTGATCGCGGCCGCCGGCGCCCACAACCTGCTGCTGAGCGGCCCGCCGGGCGTGGGCAAGACGATGCTGGCGCAGCGGCTGCCCTCGATCCTGCCGCCGCTGGGCACCGCCGAGGCGGTCGAGGTGACGCGCATCCACGCGCTGCACGCCGCCGGCGTGCGCTCGCTCGTGCGCGCGCGCCCGTTTCGCGCGCCCCACCACACGGCCACCGTGGCCGGCCTGCTCGGCGGCGCGAGGCCCGGCTCGGTGGGCGAGGCGGTGCTGGCTCACCATGGCGTGCTGTTTTTGGACGAGCTCACGGAGTTCTCGCGCGCGAGCCTGGAGTCGCTGCGCCAGCCGCTGGAGGACGGGCGCGTGGTGATCGCGCGCGCGTCGCACTCGAGCGCCTACCCGGCGCGCTTCATGCTGGTCGGCGCCACCAACCCGTGCCCGTGCGGCTACGCCGGCGTGGAGGACCGCTGCTCCTGCGGCGCGGCCGCGATCGCGCGCCACCGGCGCCGCCTCAGCGGCGCGCTGCTCGACCGCATCGACCTGCTGGTGGAGCTGCAGCTCGAACGCGCCGCGCCCGCCGGCCCCACCGTGAGCTCCGCGCAGGCGCGCGCGGCCGTCGCCGAGGCGCGCGAGCGCCAGGCCAGGCGCCTGGCGGGCGAGCCGGTGTCGGTGAACGCGCACATGGACGCGCGCATGCTCGCGCGCCACGTGCGCATCGACGAGCGCGCGCGGCAGCTGCTCGAGCTCGCGCGCCGGCGCGGCCTGTTGAGCGGGCGCGGCCAGCACCGCGTGCTGCGCGTGGCGCGCACGGTCGCCGACCTCGACGCCAGCGCCCACGTGGGCGCGCGGGACGTGGCCGCGGCGCTGGCACTGCGCCCCGACGGCGCAGCCGGCGGCGAGCGCGCCGCGTGAGCGACGGGGCGCGCTCGCCGCTGGCGTGCGCGCGCTGCCTGCGCCGGCGCTGGCTGCTGGCGGAGCTGAGCGGGCCGCTGGACTGCTGCGCGCGCGACCGCGCACGCCTGCTGCGCACGCTGGCGCTGGAGGACGAGCAGCTCATCGCGGCGCTGGCGGGAAGGCGCAAGCAGGAGCTGCGCGCGGCCTACCGGCGGTTCCGCGCGGGCCCGCGCGCGCAGCGCTGCGAGACGGTCGTGTGCACGCACTCGCGCGCCTTTCCGCAGCAGCTGCGCGGCGAGGGCGCGCCGCGGCTGCTCGAGGTGGCGGGCGGCGTGCGCAGGCTGCGGCGGCTGCTGGCCGCGCCCGCCGTGGCGATCCTCGGCGCCCGGCGCCCCACCGCCTACGGCGTGGAGGTCGCCAGGGAGCTCTCGCGCGCGCTGTCGGCGTGCGGCGTGCGGGTGGTGGCCGGCGTGGCAGGCGAGCTGGCCGCGGGCGCGCACGCCGGCGCGCGCGAGGCCGGAGCAGGTAGCGTGGCGGTGCTCGGCAGCGGCCTCGAAGCGTGCCGGCCTGCCGCCGCGCAGGCGCTGGCCGAGCGCGTCGCCGAGCGGGGCTGCGCGGTCTCTGAGCTGCCGCGCGGATGCAGCACGCGCCTGTGGGGGCAGGCCGCGGGCGAGCGCACGGTCGTCGGGCTGTGCTCCATGGCGGTGCTGGTGGAGGCCGACGACGTCCCCGCGGAGCTCGCCGGCGCGCGTCTCGCGCTCGCGCACGGTCGCGCGCTCGGCGCGGTGCCCGGCAGCGTCAGCTCGCGCGCGTCCGCCGGCCCGCACGCGCTGCTGCGCGAGGGCGCCAGCGTGATTCGCGGCGCGCGCGACGTGCTGGAGCTGCTCGGCCCGCTCGGCGAGGCCGCGAGCCCGCGGATTGCCGACGGCTCGCGCCGCTCAAGCGTGCCGGGCGCGGCGCACCGCGCGCTACTCGAGCGGATCGGCTGCGGCGAGGACACGGCCGCGCAGCTGCTCGACGCCGGCGCGGACGAGGGCGAGGTGCTGCTGGCGCTCGCCGAGCTCGAGCTCTCCGGCGTGCTCACGCGCGGCGCCGGCGGGCGCTACCTGCTGCGCGGCGCGCTCGCGGACCTGTGACGCGGGGCGCCCCGGCAGCCCGAATCGTTTTTTGACAGTTGAGAGCCAACCGTCTACTTGTGTCGGTCATTCTCAAGAAGCTGCCTCATAACGCCGAGGGCACGTCTTGAGATGAAGGATCGACGCAAAGGCTCGAAGGACGCTGCGGTGCGCCGGGAGGCCGGTGCCGAGCTCGAGCGCCAGCTGGAGCTCGAAGTGCGCATGCTCGGCGAGGCGCTCGGCGAGCACGTGCAGGACGTGCTGGCGCGCACCGCCATGCACGTCAACCCGCGCGGGCACGTGGAGGCGCTTTCGCCGGCCGTGGTGGAGAGCTTCGAGCGCATCGGGCGCAACTCGACGCGCGCGGTGGCGGACTGGATGGCCGGCGGCAACCCCGAGGCGGGGCGCGCCGCGGGCCGCGAGGCGTGGGGCACCTACGGAGCGCTGGCGGCGCAGAGCGCGGCGCCGCTCAACGAGGTCACCAAGCGCTGCCTGCGCTGGCGCGACGCCGTCGCCGAGGTCCTCGGCGATAGCGCGCGCGAGCTCGGCCTGTGCGCCGCGGCGCTGGCGCGGGCGGTGTCGATGACCCAGCGCACGCTGGACGTGACGCTGGTGCGGATGTGCGAGGCGTTCGAGGTCGAGCGCGCCCGCATCGCCCAGGAGCTCGCGCGCCGCGAGGAGGAGCTTGCCTTCCTGGCCACCCACGACCAGCTCACAGGGCTGCCCAACCGCACGCTGCTGCTCGACCGCGGCGAGCAGATGCTCGGGCGCGCGCGCCGCGAGCGCAGGTCGGTGGCGGCGCTGCTGGTCGACCTCGACAACTTCACCGCCGTCAACGACACGCTCGGCCGCGGCGCCGGGGACGAGCTGCTGCGCGCGATCGCCGCGCGGCTCGACGGGGTGGTGCGCGACGTGGACGCGCTCGCGCGCATCGGCGGCGACGAGTTCGTGGTGCTGGTCGAGGACGTGGGCGACGGCGCCCACGCCGAGCTGGTCACCGAACGCGTGCGCGAAGCGCTGAAGGCCCCCTTCAGCGTGGCGCAGGCGGAGCACGCGGGGCTCACCGTCACGGCCAGCGTGGGCGTCGCCACCGGCGAGCACGCCTCCGTCGAGGAGCTGCTGCGCGACGCCGACATCGCGATGCACCGCGCCAAGTGGGACGGCAAGAACCGCGTGGTGTCGTTCGAGGCTGGCATGCAGGACGTGGTGCAGAGCCGCATGGAACTGGAGATGGACCTGCGCGCCGCGCTCGCGCAGGAAGAGTTCTTCCTCGTCTACCAGCCCACCTTCGACCTGCGCGAGATGGTCCCGAAGGGCGTGGAGGCGCTGATCCGCTGGAGCAGCGCCGCGCGCGGGATCGTGCAGCCCAACGACTTCATCCCGCTGCTCGAGGACACCGGCCTGATCGTCGAGGTCGGGCGCTGGGTGCTGGGCGAGGCCTGCCGCCAGGGCGCGCAGTGGCGCACGGCGGGCTACCCGATCGGCGTGGCGGTCAACGTGTCGGCGCGCCAGCTCGAGACCGACCACATCGTCGGCGACGTGGCCGACGCGCTGGCCAGCAGCGGGCTCGAGGCCTGCGCGCTCACGCTCGAGATCACCGAGACCGCGCTGATGCGCAACCCCGAGCAGACCGCCAAGCGCCTGCACACGATCAAGGAGCTCGGCGTGCGCATCGCGATCGACGACTTCGGCACCGGCTACTCCTCCTTCGCGCACCTGCAGCGCTTCCCCGTGGACGCGCTCAAGATCGACCGCTCGTTCATCTCCCGCCTCACCGACAACCCCGAAGGGGAGACGCTGCTGCGCACGCTCGTGCAGCTCGGCAAGGCGCTCGCGATCGAGACGCTGGCCGAGGGCATCGAGCGCCAGCACGAGCTCTCGCTGCTGCTCGAGGAGAGCTGCGACAGCGGCCAGGGCTACCTGCTCGCCCGGCCGCTGCCGGTGGAGGCCGCCGAGGCCTTCCTCGACCGCTGGCGGCGCGGCCAGCACCAGGCCGTCCCCTCCGAGCCGTCCCGCCGCGCCAACCCGCCGGCGGCGCGGGCGACGTCGCGCTGATGGGCGCTCGCGCAACTAGCGTGCGCTAACGCCGGGACCCGCCCATGTCAGCGCCGGGGGCGCTCTCGGCGGGCCGGTCTCCGTCGAGCTCGCGCAGCAGCGCCGCCACCCGGCCGGCGATCTCCGCGCGGATCTCGCGCACCTCGTCGAGCGAGCGGCCCTTGGGGTCGGCCAGCTCCCAGTCGAGGTAGCGCCTGCCGGGGATGTAGGGGCATTGGTCGCCGCAGCCCATCGTCACCACCAGGTCGGCTCGCTCGGCCAGCTCGCGCGTGAGCAGCCGCGGCCGGCGCGCCGCGAGGTCGATGCCGAGCTCGCGCATGACCTCCACCACCTCGGGGTGAACGCGCGCCGCCGGCGCGGTCCCGGCCGACAGCGCGGTGTGCCGGCCGGCGGCCGCGCGCTCGAACAGCGCCTCGCTCATCTGCGAGCGGCCGGCGTTATGAAGGCACACGAACAGAACGCACGCCATCGTGCTGCGCCCCCTCCCCCCCGTGCGGCAGGATCACGTCCGCCGCCTGCGCCGGCGTCACGTGCGGGTACAGCGCCCTGACGGCGAGGATCGCCAGGGCGCAGCCGACGAGCTGCGCGGCCACGAAGCCGGGCACCGACGCCGGCGCGATCCCGGCGAAGGTGTTCGAGAACATGCGCCCCACGCTGATCGCCGGGTTGGCGAAGCTGGCCGAGCTGGTGAAGAAGTAGGCCGCGCCGATGTACGCGCCGACCGCCGCCGGCGCGATGCTCGCGCGCCGGCTGCGCGCCAGCGAGAAGATCACCAGCAGCAGCCCGGCGGTGGCGATCGCCTCCGACAGCAGGTGCGCGGCGCTGGCGCGGTGGTGCGTCGAGATGCTGAGCGCGGCGCGCGCGAACATGCCGTTGGCCACGAGCGCGCCGAGCGTGCAGCCGGCGAGCTGGGCGGGGATGTAGGCCAGCGCGTCGCGCCAGCGCAGGCCGCCGAAGCTCGCGTCGGCGAGCGACACCGCCGGGTTGAGGTGCCCGCCGGAGACCGGGCCGAACATGAGGATGATCGCGAACAGGCCCGCCGCGGTGGCGGCGGCGTTCTCGAACAGCTGCAGCCCCACGTCGTCCGGGGAGAGCGTCTGCGCCGCGATCCCCGAGCCGATCACCAGCGCCGCCAGGAACGCCGAGCCGAGCAGCTCGGCCAGCAGCCGGCGAGCGAGCGGCGGCGTGTTCATGCGCCCGATCCTATTACATCGACATATATGAGTGTTATCGATGTACGTATATAGATGGCCGTCGATCCGGAGCTGGCGTCGAAGGCCCAAGATCGCCGCCGGCGAGCGCTCGCCATCCACACTGAGCGCGGCGCGGCCGGGCACGGTCGAGGTTGCGCGGGCGAGCACGGTCGAGGTTGAGCACAGAGACGGGCCGCAGCGCAAGCGCCCGTCACCGCGGACGCCGCGACGCGACACTCCCCCCGCTGAACACATTGGCGACGGGACTCGACGGCCTCCTCGAAGCGGATGAAGGGATTCGAACCCTCGACCTTCGCCATGGCAAGGCGTGATCGACACCACGAGGCGCCTAGATCAGTGCGGTTTAGGTCGCTCAACCCGGTTTAGATAAGCCGATGCAGGCTGGTTTGCTACCCAAACTGCTACCCACGGCCTACCTGCTACCCATCTGCTACCCACGGTAGACTCGGGCGATCCACTAGGCATCCTGGCACTGTCCGGGACGAGCACAGGAGGTCGCCGGTGTCGGTCGAGAGCCCCAAAGCAACGCTGCTGGTGCGCGAGCACCGCGGACGGCCGTTCTACGAAGCGTTCTGGCGATTTCAGGGCAAGCAGGTCAAGCGCCGGATCGGCCCGGCCTGGCTCAAGCGCGATGGGGACTCGGCCGACTGGCACCGACGGAGCGGGCGCCTACATGATGGCCACTATGACGAGGCCAGCGCCCACGTTGCGGCCGCGCAGCTCGTCGCGGAGTACATGGCGGATGCCGCCGACCGCGAGCGTGTCGAGCAGGAGCGCCGCACGCGCGGCGTCACGTTCCGCGAGGTCGCGCACTCGCATCTGCGTTGGCTCGCGGACGTCGCGGGTGCCAAGCCATCGACGATGCAGGACCGCGAAAGCCTGCTCGGGGAGCCCGGCCTGCCAGTCAAGCGCGGCAAGGGGACGACACGAGGACACGTCATGGCGGCGCTCGGTGATCGCCCGGCCTCGAAGATCACCACGCGAGAGATCAACGACCTGCTCGCGACGATCAGCGCGACGGGCGCTTCGGCGAGCACCGTGAATAAGTACCGCTCGGCCATCTCGGCGGTGTTCAACCACGGCTGCAAGCCATCGACGTTCGCGTTGCCAGGCAACCCCGTGAGCGGCGCGGACAAGCGCCGCGAGCCGAGCCCGGGCGCGCTCGTCTTCTACTCCCCCGACGAGATCGAGGCCCTTGCTCGCGCGCTCGCCGAAGGTTGGCACCGCGACCCGACGTTTCCCGCCGTGGCGTACGGCGAGCGACTGGCACGGCAGGCCGAGGACCAGCAGGACGCTGAGATCATCCGCGTCGCTGCCTATGCGGGCCTGCGGCAAGGCGAGTTGCTTGCGCTGCGCTGGCGGGACGTGGATTTCGCCGGATCAGCGCTGACGGTTGCACGGGCGATGAGCGCGGGGGTGGAATCGACTACGAAGTCAGGGCGTGTCCGCCGTGTGCCGCTCGCCGATCAGGCCGCCGCGGCGCTCGATCGCCTGAGCCGGCGCGACCAGTTCACGGCCCCAGGCGAGCTGGTCTTCTGCAACGTGCTCGGGCGGCCGCTCGATGGGTCGGCGCTGCGCCGGCGCTACCGTCGCGCGCAGTTCGCTGCAAGAGTCCGACCTCTGCGCTTCCACGACCTGCGACACACATTTGGATCGCTGCTAGCTGCGCGCGGGGTTGATGTCGTGACGATCCAAAAGGCGATGGGCCACAGCGCGCTTTCCACGACAAGCCGGTACCTGCACGCGCGACCGGCATCTGAGCAAGCGCAGGCGTTCACGGCCGCCTTCGCCCCACACGAGGCATAAAGACCGTAATGCTCATAACGCCGCAGCGCACATTGTGTCCCGCCGCCAATCCTCGCTCACGCGAACACCAGCGAATGCTATTACTTGAGACGACCTGGCTCACACCGCGGCTTCGGCTCGCCAGGGGGAACGCCCGGTTTACCAGGGCCCTTTTCTGAGCCGATCACCGGGGCCGGCCTGTCCCACGTCGACGGAGATGGCGGTAACTTCGCCCATCCCGGCTTTTCCGGATCAAACGAACTCGGTGGCTTCTTACCGGTCCCCGGTTGGCCGCCGTTGAGTCGATACTTGATGCGAAGTATTTGGTCCAACAGGTCTTGCAAGTTCTGCCCCGGTACATCCGGGACCGGAATCCCGCCCTGTCCTTGCCCTCCCGGTGGTGGCCCACCACCCTGATACTGCGAGCTACCCGCGCCAGGTTCTCCGTTGCCAGACCCGCCTGAACCTGCCCCTTCTTGGCAAGTTTGACAAGCGCCAGACGGGTCGACGCCATTTTCAGGATTGTTCCCTGCGTATGCATAGGGCGCGCCCGTAGTTTCGAGCACCGGATCCACCGACAGGAACTGCGCTGTATCCGAATCGTACCAACGCGCTCGCAAGTAGATGAGTCCAGTGTTGGTGCTGGTGTATTGGGCATCGTATCGGAGTGGAGTGGTTGCAGTGCCTTCTGTGTAGAAGGTCTTGCCGTAGGGGCTGTACGTGTAGGCAGTTTCTTTTTCGCCGCTGGTGTTGGTGAGGAGGCGGGTGGACCCTTGCTGGTCGTGGTGGAGGTAGAGGGTGGTTTCGCCGCCTGACGTGGCGACTTGCTCGACGGGGAGGTCTTCTGGCCCGTAGATGTAGCTGTCGGTCTCGTCTTCGAGAACGACCGGGAGTGGTTCGGCGGTCTCCCAGGTGAGCTTGGTTTCCGTGCCGTTGTCCTTTTGGGCTTGGAGCAGGTTGTTGCCGTCGTAGGTGTATTTGTCTTCGATCTTGGGGATCGCTTCGTGTTCGGGGCGTTCGACGGCGGTGAGGCTGCTGGCTTGACTGTAGGTGTAGGTCGTGGTGGGGCGGCCGGCTTCTTCGGGTTCGGTTTCGGTTCGTTGTCCGTTGTTGTTGTAGGCGTAGGTGTTGCCGCCGCCTTTTTCGAGCTCGTCGGCGCTGTTGTAGGTGTAGCCGGCTTCGCCTTCAATCTTTTCGGGGTCGTTGGCTTTGTTGTATTTGTAGGCTTTGCTCTGGGCTTCGATCAGGCGATTGTTTTCGTCGAGGATGCTTTCGCTGGTCGCCGGCCCCGGCAGACCTGTTGTGGTGGTCTTTTTGACTTGGCCGTCGTTGTCTCGTTCGTAGGCGAGTTTGGCAAGTGTTGAGACGCCCTTGGCCATCTTGACTTCGGTCATCTGGTCCGCTTCGTTGTAGCCATAGGTGTCTTCGTCTTCGCTTGCTGACGGGAAGGTCGTGTTGGTCAGCTCGGAGTCTTTGTTGTATTTGAAGCTGGTGGTGCGTTCTTTCCAATCGGTGATCTTTTCCAGCCGGCCTGCTTTGTCGTATTCGCGGGTGACGGCTTTCCCGTTGGGGTAGGTGATCTTGGTCGGCTGGTTGTCGAGGTTGTATTCGTATTCGACGGTTTTGCCTGCGCCGTTTTTGTACTTGGCGAGCCGGTCGAGCTTGTCCCAGGTGTTTTCGGTGGTGCCGGTTTCGTCTTTCATCTTTGTGACCTTGCTGTCTTTGTTGTATTCGTAGGTCACTTCGGATGGTTTGCCGGTGGAGTATTTGATCTTTTCGAGCCGGCTTGAGTTGTCGTAGGTGTATTCGGTGGTGTGTGCTTCGGGGTCTTCGACTTTTTGCAGATTCCCGGCTTTTTCGTAGGTCTTTTTCCAGACCTTTTCGAGCGGGTTCTTTTCTTCGGTGACCTGCTCAAGGGCGTTTCGTTTGTATTCCCAGGTGTGTTTTTCGCCGTCGGTGTGGCTGGTCATCTGCCCTTCGGCGTCATACCCCGTTTCCACGACTGTCCCGTTCGGTTCGGTGGTCTTGGTGCGCAGGTTTTCTTCGTTGTATTCGTATTTCGTGGTGTGCCCGTTGCCGTCGGTTTCCGATTCGATGTTGCTGTTGCCGTCGTAGGCGTATTCGGTGGTGTGGCCGAGCGGGTCGGTGATCTTGGTCGGCAGACCGCGTTCGTCACGTTCAGTTTTCGTGACGTAGCCCCGCGGGCTGGTTTCTTCGGTGACCTGGGAGTCTTCGTTGTATTTCCACTTGCGTTCGTCGCCTTCGGGATCAGTTTCGGTCGCCTTGTCCCCGGCTTCGTCGTAGGTGTATTTCGTTTTGTCTTTCAGTGGGTTCGTTTCTTCTTCCAGGTCGCCGTTCGAGGCGTATTTGTATTCGGTGATCTGTTTTTCTGAACCTGCGGGCCGTTCGATCTTGGTCGGCTCGCCTTTGCTGTTGAGTTCGATCGTTGTGACCTCGCCTTCCGGTGAGGTTTCCTTCTTGACGTTGTGTTTGGTGTCGTATTCCCATTTGGTTTCGTCGCCGGCGGGGTCCTTTTCGCTGGTGTTGTTGCCAGCTTCGTCGTAGGTGTATTCGGTGACGTGCCCGTTGGGGTCTTTCATCTTCTTGCGCGAGTACGTTTCGGCGTTGTATTCGTATTCGGTGCTCGTTTCTTCGCTTTTGCCTTTGGCGCGCGTGATCTTCGTCGGCTCGCCGGCGGAGTTGAAGACCTCAAGGGTTTCGGAGCCGTTTGGTTCTGTGATCTTCGTTTCGCTGGTTTTGTATTCCCATTTGCGTTTGTGGCCCGCCACTTCCTCTTCGGTCACGCGGTAGGGTTCGGAGGCCGCGTATTTGATCGTCGTGGCATGCGAGCGGCCGTCGGTGATCTTCTTGAGCAGATGGTGGGATTCGTATTCGTATTTCCAGCGTTCTTTGCCTTCGATCGTCACAGACGCGAGCTGTTTTTCCGCATACGTGTAGCTGACCGTGTGACCCATCGGGTCTTTGATGCTTTCGACCAGCCCTTCCCCGTTGTATTTGAACGTCAGCGTGCGTTTGGCGCCGTCTTCGACCTTTTCGAGTTTGCCTTCTTTGTAGGTCAGGGTGTTCGAGTTCCCGTTCTCGTCGGTTTCTTTGACCAGCTTGCCTTCGCTGTTGAATTCGAGGACCGTCTGTTCCGGCAACGTGTAGATGTAGCTTGTCCCGGATTTTTCGAGCCGTGCCTCATCCCAACCGCCCTGCGTGTAGCCCGTGCCAGATTTGTAGAAGTCGATTGCGCCGCCGTCTTCTTCGTGGATCGTCACGACTTCCCCGCTGACCGACAGGCTTGAGCTGTACGGTCCTGACCAGCCGTACCCCCATACCCCTGCGCTAGAGGCTTTCGCGGCGTTGAAAGCGTCGTAGGTTCGGACGATCCGCAGCCCTGGCCCACGACCGCCTACCGAGATATCGGTCTGTTCCTCGGTCTCGTCGCCCGTCGCGTTATTGACCGGTTTGCCGAGACAGAAGTATTCGAGGTTCGGCGCGCTTCGGTCGCAGCGCTTTTCTTCTTCGTTCGGCGAAGTCGGCGGTCCACCCGTTCCTTCGCACGCCACAGCCACGGCGGTCGCTCCGTACGCGACCACAAGGAGGACCGCGACGATCACGCAGGGCGCACTGAGTCCTCGTGGTATTTGCCGCTGGCGCCCGAAGACCCGCGAGAGAGGCCGCACCGGCGAAGATTCCGCTAATCGCCCAGGAGCGCGTGGATCGAGCCTCCCGTCACCTGTTCTCCTCGTCGTGCCTTTGCTTCGCCTGCGCATCCCGCCTCCCAACGGGCACCCAACGAGATTTCTCGCCGTCGTATTCGGGTGACGCTACTCCGGCCGCGACGATTCGCAACCCGGACGCACGCCGCTGGGTCGCTTTCCGTGCGTGTAGCTTCGTAAGACCCCTGCCGGTAAGGCGATTTGAGTAGCTGACTGCCGGTTGCGGGTATTGCGATCTTGTCTCCGACTGGTTGCCAAGGCACCATAATCGGCGCAACACTTCGCTGGGAGGCAACGCGTAGTGCCAGCCACGGGCAACCTCGACATACGGCGCGGATCGCACGGGGCGACGCCGGTTGCACCTCGTATGCCGGACGCGACACCGCAGGCCAGCCAACGCCTCGCTTCTGTCGCTGCGGCACGCGAGGGATTAGCCGGTGGCGCATCCTAAGCAGAACCTTCCCCGGTCGTTCCGGCAGCCAGTGCCGCGCTCGGTTCCACGGGCTAGGGTCAGTTCGCGCGCAAGGAAGTGGGCGGAACTCGCCGTCGTGGGCGTCCTGCTTGCTGTCGCCGTCGTGTCGGGCGTCTCCTTGCTGGAGCGTGGTGACAGCCGCGCCGCGGCCGAACACAAGGTCGAGCACGAAGTCGCGAGGTTGCTCGGCGGGATACCTCAGCGCGAGAGCACTCTTGGCAGCCCCAGCGCGCCGGTGACGCTTGAGATCTTCGGCGACCTCAAGGACCCCGACTCCCGCTCCTGGTTCCTCAAAGATCTGCCCGCGATCATCCGAGGCTACGTGCGCCCCGGCACCCTCAGGCTCGAATACCGCTCCTACAAGACCAACACCCACAGCCCCCAAGAATTCGTCAAACAGCAGACCGCGGCACTCGCCGCCGGCGCCCAGGACCGGCTCTGGGACTTCATCGACACGTTCTACCAAGAGCAAGGCAGCGAGTTCGCCTCGTACGTCACTGAGAGCTATCTCGATGACATCGCTCGCCAGGTCCCCGGCCTGAACATCGTCCAATGGCACGCTGACCGGCTGACCGGCCGGCGCGAAGAACAGACCACCCAGGAAGACCAGGCCGCTCGGGCGCTGGGGCTCCACGTTACCCCCTCGTTCCGCATCGGCAGGACCGGCGGTGCCATGCACAACTACGCTGGCCACGCCATCCTCAAATACGGCGAACAGCACCCGATCGCCTTACCCGAAGCCAGCGACATCGGCAAGGCCATCAAAGAACTCGACGGCCGTCGCGCGTGATCGCCTGCGACGCGCGTGGTCCGAGCACGCTCAAGGACGAATTCGAGCCACACGCGCCACCGGCGGGTCGCATCATGGCCCTTCGTGGGTCTGGCTCGTCAGCGCTGCTTCGATGTCCTGGCGTATGTAGAGCCTGCGCCTGCCGACCTTGACGCTCGGGAGTATCCGTCGGCGTGCCCAGTCTTCGACCGTCGAGACCGGAGCGTGCAGGAGCAGGGCGACGTCACGCGCAGTCATGACGTCATCCGCTGTCAGCCTTCGAGATGCAGGGGCCGTAGGTCGCCAGGCGTCCGGTGTGCTGTGGTGTGCTCGCGCCGTGCTCATCGCGTGTGCTCGGGCGCAGGTGGCTCGGCGGCCCGGCGGATTGCGCGGATCAGCCCGGGAAGCCGCGGCGCGTAGCGGTCGGGACCGTGCAGCTCGATCCCACGGTCAAAGCCGCCGCGATGGCGAATGTCGAAGGGCTCCCTGTGGGCCAGAGAGGGCGTTTGCATCCGGCTGCGGCCCATGTCTCTCGCGAGGCGTTTGATGCGGTTGGTGTCGTAGCCGTGTTCGCCGAGGTCTTGCCGGTTCACGTACCAGTCGGTGCCTTCGCGGGCGCGGGATGCCTCGACATAGGCGGCCTCCTTGCTGGTCTGCCAGCCGCCGGTGACGACGAGGGTACGGGTGACGGTGGCGCCCTGGGCGCGGTGGATGTGGCTTGCGTAGCCGAGCCTGAGTTTCGAGAGCTCGTCGCCGGCGAGGGTGCGCCATTGCTGGGTGGCGTCGAACTGGACCAGCACGTCGCCCTCGTCGGTGATGTCGAGGACTTCGCCTTTGGCGCCGTTCTCGATGCGCTGCGCGCCTGGCTGGTGGTGCTGGTCGATCATGGCGACGCGGTCGCCGGCGCGGATGCCGTAGTGGACGCCGGGGACGTGGACTTCGATGTCGCCGAGTTCGCCGCGCTCTGCTCGGTGGTGCTGGGCGCGGGCGTTGAGCCGGGCGATCTCCACGTTGGAGGCGTCGGAGATGAGCGCGACCTGCTCGATCGGGAGCTGTGTGGTGAGGCTGGCCCAGGCATCGGCCGCGCGCTCTACGGCCTGGTCGCGGGTGTCTGCCATGTGCAGACGGCCTTGGCGGAGGTAGTGCGCCATGGCGCGGTCTGAGCGGCCGGCGCGCAGGTCGGCCCACGCCCGCTGCTCGGCCAGGTCGAGTGTCCGCCGCACATTCGATAGCGATGCAGTCGGGGCGATGTCTGTGAGCCGGTCGAACATGCCGCCGGCGCCGATCGAAGGGAGCTGTGCTCCGTCGCCGATCATGACGACCTTCGCGCCCGTCCGCTCGACGACCTCTGTCAGCCGGTTCAGGCGATCGGTGTCGGCCATTCCCGCCTCGTCAAAGAACACGGTCGTGCGCGAGTCGATGGCGAGGCGACCGTGCTCAGCCCTGGTGACGAGCGCGTCGAGCGTGAGCGTGCTGCCGGTCAGCGCGGGGCTGTCCTGGCCGAGACGCTGGGCCGTCGAGCCGGACACCGCGATTCCGAGCGTCGTGACGCCGTTCATCTGCTCTGCGCGAGCGGCGGCGTCGATGACGACGCCCTTGCCGGTCCCTGCCGGCCCGATCAGGACGGCGGAGCGCTCGGGGCCGGTGATGACTTTGAGCGCGTGGAGCTGCTCGTCACTGAGCCGTGAGCCTATGCGCTCGGCGAGCTGGTCGGCAGCAGCGGAGCGTACTCGCTCGCTGACATCCCTGCCTGCAGGATTGGCGAGCTGGGTGATCCTGCGCTCGATCGCCTGCTCTCTGGCGCGAGTGGCGAGCGTCGTCATCCGCCCGCCCTCCAGCGGGAGCACACGCCGCCCGGCGATCATCCCCTTCGCCTTGGCGAGCGCGTCGGCCGGGGCGAGTTCGCCGGTGGACTGCTCCAGCAGCACGGCGCGCAGCTCACTCGGGTCGAAGGTGGCGGCGTGCTCGGTCAATCGTTCTTCGACGCGATCCTCAAAGGCTGCTCGAGGACGTGATTGCTCGCCTGCGGGCCGGTCGTGGCGCTCGCGTGGGAAGTCGTGGCGTGCGGCCTTCTCGTCCCATACGCGCTGCAGGTCCGCGCGTGTGACGGGGAGCTTCGCCCTGCGGTTTTCCAGCTTCAGTCGTCGCAGCTCGCCGCGCTCGGGTGCTCTCCCCCACTTCGCACGGAATCGCTCGGCCGCGGCGGCGACTTCTCGGCTGCGCGCCGAGAACGCTTCGATCAGCCCTTGCGGCACGCCGGCGATCTCAAAGTAACGGCCCTCCTTGCCGGTCCCGGAGCTGATCGCGTACCCGCGTTCAGATAGCTCGTGGGCGAGCGCTGAGCGGTAGAACGCGCCGGCCTCTCGTGCCGCACGGAAGATCGGCCGTGAGGCGACCGCGACGATCCGCTCGTCCTCCCGGACTGCGCTGGTGATGACCACATGGCTGTGCAGCTGCGGGTCGGGCGCGTCGCCGTCGAGCACGCCGCGAGCGGTCGTGTGCAGATACTCGGCCGCGATCAACTCCCTCGCGGGCTCGTCTACGACCTCGCCGGCGTAGCGGCGGCGCACGGTCGCCACGTTGTCGGTCATGTGGGTGATCGCTTGGTCGACGGCATTGCGGTGGGCCTGCTCGATCGCCTGGCGCTCGTTCTCATCGCCAAGCGCCCACGTGACCGACACAGACTTCGGGGCGCTGAATGTCACGTCGATCCCGCCGCCGCGGCTGCCGTCTGCGCCCGCTCGCCGCAGCCAGCGGCCGTCTCTCGGGTGCCTGCCCTCCATGAGGGCTATGAAGTCCAGGCCGTGGACGGGGCTGTCCTCGATCCCGAGGCGGGCGAGAGTGTCCGGCGAGGCGAGCCAGCGGCCGGGGGCTTGCGCCGGCTCGCCGCCTGGCGTCAGGTAGTAGTCGCCGCGCTCGGGCGCGACGGTCTTGCCCTCCAGATACCGGGCGTAGCCGCCGCCCTTCGCGGCGCCGATGCTGGATGCGGTCATCATCATGGGTATTGACCGCAAGGCCGGCAAACCGGCCAAGCAATTTCGGGATTGCACCTCTGCACACCCGGTTACGACCCCTCCCGCCCGCGAGCGGCCAGCGACTTTCATCGAGTCCCATGCGCCTGTGCGCGACAAGGAGGCGAAGCCGACGCCTCCGGTGCAGCTAACGGCGGCCACCCGGCCGCAACAGCTCCCGACGCCGGGGCCGCCCCCGTGGCCTCGTGCGCCTGGACAGGCGAACGCGCGACCCCTCACCGCCGGGAATGCACCCGTTCCTCGGCTTCGGCCGGGTCCTGAGAGAGCCATTTGGACACAGCAATCGCATGGCACCCGCACGGTCGTGCATGTTGTCTGTTTGGTCGTTGTTGTTGGCCGCGGGCGGCAGACTGGGACGGTTCGTGAGCTTCGTCGGGAGGCTGCTGTAGCTTCGATGACATGGCTTCGGAACCGCTTACGGTTTGGCGGACAGACGCGTCGGCGGCGTTCGACGAGATCGAGAACGCGCATAAGGCGGTCGGAGGGACGAAACCGGGCAGGCGGTTCTTGACCCAGCAGCTCAACTACGCCTACACGATGCTGCTCGCGGCGCGCTTCCAGGGATTCGCTCGCTCGCTGCAGGCGCAGACCGCATACGCCATCGCCAGCGGGGCACACACCGCCGACTACGCGGAGATGTTGCGCGAGAACCTGACGAGCAACAGGGCCCTGCAGCGCCATAACGCGCAACCCAACTCGATCAAGGAAGACTTCGCGCGGTTCGGACTCGACATCTGGAGCCGAGTCGATGAGGAGCGCCGCGGTAACGATGAGCGTCGCAAGAAGCTCTGGGCGCTCATCACTTGGCGAAACGCGATCGCGCACGACGACATCGAAGCGAAGCTCGCGAACAACACCCTGGAGCCCGTCACGATCAGCCTCGGAACTTGTCGAGGCTGGCGCAGCGCGCTGAACATCCTGGCTACATCGCTCGATAAGGTCGCTGCCGACCACTGCCAAACGTTGGGACTTCCCCGTCCCTGGTGATACCGTCAAGACCATGCCCCGCACTCAGACAGCCCCTGCCGATTCGCTGAAAGTCGGCGACCACGTGACCTCGAAGCTCCCAGCCTTTAGCTGGAGGGGCGTCATCATCGAGGACCTCGGCCGAGCGTTCGACGGTAGCCAACTCTTCCTGATTCGCGTCGGCGACGAGGACGAAGGCCGGACGTTTGACGTGCCCGCCGAGAACCTCGAACGCATAGCGGCGTAGGTGCTGCACCTGTCGTGACTCGCACCGAGGGGACGTCGCCGGCTACCTCGCTCAAAGTCGGCGACCACGTGACCTCGAAGCTCCCAGCTTTCAGCTGGAGGGGCGTCATCATCGAGGACCTTGGGCCGCTCGGCATCGACGGCAGCAAGATCTTCGTGATCCGCGAAGGCGACGAGGACCACGGCCGGCACTTCAACGCACGCGCCGAACACCTCGAACGCGTCACGGCGTAAGCCAGCATCGCGGCGGCCCGCCGCAAGTGGTCCTGGTCCTGTCAGTTCTCGGGGAACAAGGCCGACAGCCGGACCCCGATGCCGTCCGCCAGCGCGCACATCACATCAAACGCGGGATCAAGTCGTCCTGCTTCGAGGGCGCTGATCTGGCGCGTGTCGATGCCGCTCCTGGCCGCGAGTTCGGAGACGCTGACGCCTTCCTGCTCGCGCACCTGCCGGAACCTCTCTCCGAGGCTGGCCAGCTGGACATGCTCATTCATGACCTCACCCTCTGTGTGGTCGTCGCGAGTGGCGTGAGGCAGTAGCCGACGCCGCGCTCCATACGCACCCAGCCCTGCGCGCCGGCCCGCGCGAGGGCTTGGCGAAGGCGGGAGGCATGGCTGTCGAGGGTGCGCGTCACGCCTTCTGACCGGTAGCCCCACACGTCCCGAAGCAGCTCGTGCCGCGTGTAGACGCGCGTGGGGTCTCGCGCCAGATACACCAGCAGCTCGTATTCGCGTCGTCGGAGCCTGATCAGCGTAGACGCGAACGTGACGGTGCGGGCGACGGTGTCGATGTTGAGCTTCCCATGGCTGAGGATGCGGGCACCGGGGCCCGCAAGCTCGCCCCCGCGCAGGGTGCGTTTGACGCCACACTCTGCGCTGCCTGTCGGCGTGCGGAGCACGATTACGTGCTTGAGCGCCCGCACGTCGTAGCCGTCTTGCGCCAGCGTTCGAGCCAGCGTGTTCTTGTCGCTCTCCTGGCCATAGACGGCTATGACCAGGGGCGCAGCTCGCGGGATATCCTCCGGCTGCATGGGAAGGTCCGTCCTTTCCTTGCCACGCCCCCGGCTGTTAGCGCAGCGCGGGGGCACTTCTTTGTTCTGATCCGGGACTTATTGCCCGTGGACTGCAATACCGCAATTCGGAAAGCTACCACCATTCCCGGACTGTCTCCAGCACACGTCGCGTTCGGCGACGCGATCCGCGCCACACGCAAGGAGCAGGGCGTCTCTCAGGAAGCGCTTGCGCTCAAGTGCGGCCTCGATCGCTCCTACTTCGGCGCAGTCGAGCGTGGCGAGCGAAACGTCTCTCTCACGAACATCATCAGGATCGCCGAGGCCCTTCAGGCACGGCCCGCGGACCTGTTCGCTCGCGCTGAAAGCACCGGCCAGCTACGGGCCACCTAGGACCGCGCCGTCCTCCGCTCGATTACGTATGGCCTTAGCGACCGCAGGAAAGCGCCCGTGCGTGGCAAGCGTGTTGTCCCACGCCCCGGAGAACGTGGCGCAAGGTCGACGTGAGGTACCCGGCTTCGATGTGCACAGCCCACATCAAGACCGCGTTCGCATCGTGCCGGAAGAACACGAAGCCCACAACAAGCGCCAGACAGAGCCGAGACACAAGCCTGGGCCATATCGAACCGATGATCGAAAGCACGCCGAATGGTCCCATTTGTTTGAGAGTACGCCCGACTGCGGCGGCAGCCCGTCCGTACGGGCCGTTTCTTGGCCAATCGACTTCACCAACCGAACCTCGATCCGCCTGGAGCGCGTCGGGTTTGCTACCCACGCCTGCTACCCACGCCCCTGTTGCAGCCCTCCGGCCCGCCCCCGAAAAGCAGAAAACCCTGCAATTTGCAGGGTTTTCTGTCGAAGCGGATGAAGGGATTCGAACCCTCGACCTTCGCCATGGCAAGGCGACGCTCTAGCCAACTGAGCTACATCCGCGCGGTTGGGCCATTCTAGCCCCATGCGGGACGCCGCGCGTCCTACGAGGGGCGGCGTGCGCGCACCTGGTAGACGGCCAGGTCGCCGGCCTCGAAGCCGCGACGGGCAGAGCGCAGGTACAGGCGCCAGACGCGCGTGCGCTCCGCTCCCGCCAGCGCCTCCGCCTCGGCGAGCCGCTCGTCCAGGCGCCTCGCCCAGTGCTCCAGGGTGATCGCGTAGTCCTCGCGGAAGCCCTCCACGTGCCCCGTCCAGAAGCCCGCGCGTTCCAGCGCCAGCTGCACCCGCGAGAGCGGCAAGGGCTCGCCGTCGGGGAACACGTAGCGCGTGGAGAAGACGTCCTCGAGCGGCGTCGCGCTCGGGTCGAGCTGGGCGATCGCGTGGTTGAGCAGTTTGCCGCCGGGGCGCAGCAGCGAGAAGAGCGTGCGCGCGTACTCGTCGATTTGGTTCTCGCCCACGTGCTCGGACATGCCGATGCTCGAGATCGCGTCGAACGAGCCGGCCGGCAGCTCGCGGTAGTCCTGCAGGCGGATCTCGATGCGCTCGTCGAGGCCGGCAGCGGCCACGCGCTCGCGCGCGCGCTCGGCCTGGTGCTCCGACAGCGTGATGCCCACCACCTCCACCCCGTGCTCGCGCGCCGCGTGCATCGCGAAGCTGCCCCAGCCACAGCCCACGTCCAGTACGCGCATGCCCGGCTGCAGGTCGAGCTTGCCGGCGACCAGCTCCAGTTTGGTGCGCTGCGCCTCCGCGAGGCTCTGCGCGCCGCGCGAGAAGATCGCGCAGCTGTAGGTCATCGACTCGTCCAGGAACAGCGCGAAGAAGTCGTTGCCAACGTCGTAGTGGTAGCGCACCGCCGCAGCGTCGCGCTCGGCGCTGTGCAGACGTCCGCGCAGCAGCAGCTCGAGCCGCGGGCGGCGCGGCAGCCCGCCCGGCAGCGCCGCGGCGGCGGCCGCCGCCGCCAGGCGCAGGCGATCCGCACGAGTCAGCGGCGGCGGCTCGAACTCGTCCACCACGCGCAGCGCGCCGTCGAGGTCGTCCACGATCAGCGACCCGTCCACGTAGGCGCGGCCGAGGCCCAGCGTGCTGCCCGGCGCCGACAGGATGTGCGCCAGCGCCACCGGGCGGCGCACGAAGAACGTCGGCGCCGGCGCCGCCGTCGCCGGCACCGCGCCGCCGTCCCAGAAGCGCACGTTGAAGGGCCGCTGCGGGAACACCCGCTCGAGCTCACGGCTGAGCGGCCTGCTGACGGTGAGGAGCGCCACGGCCCTACCTTCGCATAAGCGCCTCAGCCCTTGAAGGTCGAGCGGCCGGCGTCGCCGAACGGCTCGTCGCGCTCGCGGACGGCCGTGCGGAAGCCCGCCGCCGTAGCGCGAGCACGGAACGCGTAGCCCTCGGCCGTGTGGCGCGCAACCCCGTCGAAAAGCGTGCCGAGCGTCTGCGTGGCCGCCACGCCCTGGGCCAGCAGCGTCTGGTTCACCAGCAGCTTCATCATCATCAGCTGGTTGACCGGCACGCGTGCGATCCGCTCGAGCAGCGCCTCGGTGCGCTCCGCCAGCTCCGCCGCCGGCGGCGCCTCGATCGCGAGCCCCCACTCGAGCGCCTCGCTCCCCGACAGCGAGTCGCCCGTGAGCAGCAGCCGCTTGGCCCGCTGCGCACCCACCCGGTGCGCCCACAGCGCCGTCGTCGGCGAGCCCCACACGCGCGCCGGCGGGTAGCCGATCTTCGCGTCCTGCGCGATCACCAGCAGGTCGGAGCACAGCGCCATGTCGGTGCCGCCCGCCACGCAGAAGCCGTGCACGCTGCACACCACCGGCTTGCCGCAGTGGAAGAGGCTCATGAAGCCCCGCACGTTGCGGCTCATCATCGCGTAGTCCACCATCGGATCCCAGCTGCGTCGCGGGTCGTGGTTCGCCGCGATCACCGCCGGAGCAAGCGGCGAGCCATCCCCGGCATTCGCGTCCGCGTCCTCCCCCATGCCCGCCGCTTCCGCGCTCTCCACCAGGTCATAGCCGGCGCAGAAGCCCGCGCCGGCGCCGCTCAGCGCGAGCACGTGCACGCCCGGGTCGAGGTCGGCGCGCTCCACGCACTCCTCGAGCTCCACGATCAGCCCGCGCGTGATCGCGTTTGCGCGCCCGGGGCGGTCCAACGTGATCCGCGCCACGCGACCGTCCACCTCGTAGCGAACCGAGCGCCCGCCCATCGCCGCGCACTCTAGCGGCGGCGTGCGCGCCGGGCCCGGCGACCGAGGCGCGGCTACGGCGCGGCTCGCCGCGGCTCGGGGCGGCTCGGGCGGCTCGGGGCGGCTCGGCGCGGCGCAGCGCGGCGCGGCTCGGCGCGGCTCGGCACGGCGAGCCGCTGGCATACTGCGCAGATGCTCAGCGACCACCTCTACTCGCGCCTGTCCATCTTCCTGCCCGCCGGCGCCCTGCGCGCGATGGGCCGCCTCAACGTCCCGATCTACCGCCTCACCCGTGGGCGCGTCATGAACAAGGTCGGCCGCGCCCCCGTGCTGCTGCTCACCACCACCGGACGGCGTTCCGGGGAGTCACGCACGGCCCCCGTCGTGTACCTCGCCGACGGGGAGCAGCTGGCGGTCATCAGCTCCAACGGGGGCAACCACAATGCCCCAGGGTGGTCCTACAACCTCCGCGCCAACCCCGACGCCGAGGTCGAGATCGGCGGCGAGCGCCGCCCCGTGCGCGCCCGCGTCGCCGAGGGGGAGGAGCGCGAACGGCTGTGGCGGCGGCTGAACGGGCTGTACGCCGGCTTCGACGACTACGAGGCCAACGTCAGCCGCGACATCGCGCTGTTCGTGCTCGAGCCCCGCGTCGGCTAGCCTCAGAGCATGAGGCTGTTCGCCAGAGCGCCGGCCACCGTCGTGGACGCCCCGCAGGCGCTCCCCGGCCGCGCCGAGGAGATGGTCGTGCCCGCCCGCCATGAGGTGCTCGGGACGCCGCTGAAGGGTCCCTTCCCCGCCGGCGTCGCCACCGCCATCTTCGGCATGGGCTGCTTCTGGGGCGCCGAGCGCATCTTCTGGGAGGCCGAGGGCGTGTACACGACCGCAGTCGGCTACGCCGGCGGCCACACCCCCAACCCCACCTACGAGGAGGTCTGCAGCGGACGCACCGGCCACGCCGAGGTGGTGCTCGTCGCCTTCGAGGAGGCGAAGACCAGCTACGAGCAGATGCTCAAGCTGTTCTGGGAGGGCCACGACCCCACCCAGGGGATGCGCCAGGGCAACGACCTCGGCAGCCAGTACCGCTCGCTGCTGATGTGGGACGGAGAGCCCCAGCGCCTCGCCGCCGAGGCCTCGCTCGAGACCTACCAGCGGATGCTGTCAGCCGCCGGCCACAGCGCCATCACCACCGAGATCCTCTTCGCCGACGCCTCCCACCCCTTCTACTACGCCGAGGCCTACCACCAGCAGTACCTGGCGAAGAACCCCGGCGGCTACTGCGGCTTGGGCGGCACCGGCGTCAGCTGCCCCGTGGGCTTGCACGCATAGGCGGCGCCCGCGCGTGCCGAAGTTCTTGACCATCGGATACGGAGACCGCTCCGGTTACGAGCGCACGGACCCCAAGCTCCGCGACGATGCCCACGCCCACGACGAGCGACTGCGCGCCGCAGGGGCCCTGATGGGAGTGGCCGGGCAGCCCGTCCAGGTCCGCAACCACCAGGCCGCAGGGGTGGACACCGAGGAGGGGCCGTTCCTGAGATCGGACCTTCCCGTGGCCGGTTTCGCGGTGATCGAGGCGTCCAGCCTCGAGGAGGCCATCGACCTCGTCTCGGGCACCCCTTGCGCGGTCGCCGATGGCGTGGTCGAGGTGTGGCCGCTCCGGGCCGCGCCGTAGCCGGAGCGCGCCGCCCGTCAGAAGCCCCCCGGCCGGCGAGCCCGGACACGACAGCGGCCCCGCCGAAGCGGGGCCGCTGACCGTCCTCAACCCCGAGGCGGGCGCGTTCGTGGGGAGCCGCGCCCGCCGCCGGAAGAAGAGCTGGGTGGGTCGGCGCCTCCTTACGCCCCCGCTCCCGCTGGAACGGAGCCGCCCGGCTGCCACGCCGGCGGGTGGGGACCGCCGAGCGTGGGCACGTCCGAGGGGTAGACCTCGTTGCCGTGGATCGCGTGATCGCCGATCTCCAGTTCTTCGTCTGTGAGTCGCAACGGAACGAAGATGCCGATCACCTTGAGGATGATGAACGTGGCCACCGCCGTGTAGGCGATCACCCACGCCCCCGCCTCGAGCTGCCAGCGCAGCAGCGTCCAGCCGCCGCCGAGCAGCAGCCCGGTCACGCCAGGCAGGTTGGAGGCTCCGCCCACGCCCGGGTACTCGACGATCGCCGGGTCCGCCAGGAAGCCGACCAGCAGACCTCCCACGAGACCCGCGATCCCGTGCGTGAAGACCACGCCCAGCGTGTCGTCGACGTTGCGGAACGGCCGCACGCGGCTGAGGTAGCGGATCGACATCCACACGATCGTGGAGTCGACCACGCCCACGATGAGCGCACCCCAGCCGTTGATGAACCCGGCCGACGGCGTGATGCCGACCAGCCCGGTGATCATGCCGTTGACGGCCCCGATCATCGACGGCTTGTCGCGGTAGATGTAGTCCCACGCGATCCACACCATCATCGCCGTCGCGGTGGCGAGGTTGGTGTTGAGCACCGCCGCCGAGGCGTCGGCGCCGGCGTAGTATGAGTCTCCGCCGTTGAAGCCGTTCCAGCCGAGCCACAGCAGGCCCGCCCCACAGGCCAGCATCAGCAGGTTGTTGGGCGCGTCGACCTCGCGATCTCGCTGCAGGCGCGGTCCGATCACCGCCGCGAACACGAAGCCGGACACGCCGGCCGCGAGGTGGATCACGTAACCACCGGAGTAGTCCAGGGCGCCGTGCGCGGCCCAGTAGCCGCCGCCCCACAGCAGGAACGCGTTGACCGTGTACACGCAAGTGATCCAGGCCGCCACGTACGGGATCCAGGCCTTGAAGTTCACGCGCCCCAGGACCGAGCCGAGCGCCAGGATCGGCGTGATCGCGGCGAACACGAACTGGAAGTACACGAGCGAGGCCTCTGGGAAGTGGAATTCCGGTCCGGTGGAGACCGACGGGACGATCGCCTGGCCCTCCTCGCCGACATGGCTCAACACGCTCCCTGGTTCACCCAGGAACGTTCCCAGAAAGCCTTTGGTGCCGAACACGCCCGAGCCGCTGTGCGCGATCGGGTCGCCGAATCCCATCTTGAACGCATAGAGGCACCACACGATCAGCGTCACGCAGAACGCCACGAACGTGAGCATCATCGCGTTGACCGACCAGCGCTTCTGCATCACGCCGCCGTACAGGACCGCCAGGCCCGGCAGGCTCATCAGCCCGACAAAGGTGGCCGCGGTCATCTGCCACGCGTTGTCCCCCGCATTCAGCCAACTTGGGAATTGCAGCCAGGTCATGTGCCTCCGTTCCTACAGTTGTTGGTGGTGCCGCGGCCGGCCCAGCGTAGGCGCCCCACGCGCACCTATGACAGTGCGGGTATGAAACCCGGCCCGTGTAAAGGCGGGAATGGACATCCGGGCCAAGGCGCGCTCAGCCCGTTTAGACATTTGTCTAGAAGGGTGCCCTAGCTGGCTCTGCGAAAGGGAAAGCCGGCCCGCCGGCAGGCCGCGCGCAGATCTTGCTGGATCGAGGGGAAGTCTCCCGAGCCGCAGATGCGGCGCGCGCGCGCGCCGCAGCCGTGCAGTTCGGCCGCGCCGAGCGTGCTGGCGAAGGTCACGTTGACGCAATCCCGCCGTGCCGGCGCCCCGCTCGTCAGCGCGTACACGCCGAGGCCGGCCAGCGCCAGCACCGTGCAGCTCGCCAGCACCGCCACGATGATCCTCTCGCGTCGTCCCCAGCGCAGCGGCTCGGACAGCCTGCGCGACTGTTCGAACATGATCATGAGCGTCGAAGGCTACTTGGCGGGGTCGAACTGCAGCGCCGCGGAGTTGATGCAGTAGCGCTGGCCGCCGGGACCGGGGCCGTCGTCGAAGACGTGTCCGAGGTGCCCGCCGCAGGCGCGGCACACCACCTCGGTGCGGCGCATCATCAGGCTGTTGTCCGGGCGCAGCTCGACCGCCTCCGCCACCGCCGGCTCGGTGAAGCTCGGCCAGCCCGTGCCGGAGTCGAACTTGGTGTCCGCGCTGAACAGCATCGCGCCGCAGCCGGCGCAGCGGTAGTCGCCCGAGTCCTTGTTGTAGACGTAATCGCCGGTGAACGGCGGCTCGGTGCCGGCCCTGCGCAGCACGTCGTACTGGGCCGGCGTGAGCTGCTCGCGCCACTCCTGCTCGCTCTTCTCGACCTTCGGCCCACTCGCTGACATGCCCACGTTCTAGCACCGTCGCAGCGCCGATCCGGTCGCGTCCGGCGCCGGCGCGCGCCGGCGAACCGCTCACCCCCGAGCCGCGCGGAACCGGGGCCGGCGCCTGCTATTGTGATGTTTACGTTCACGTAAATTTCGAGCAGGACGGAGCGGTTGTGGGCACGACGGCGACAGCGCAGCGCAGGCCGAGGAGCCGCGGCTTGGGCGTAGGCGCTGAGCACCATCACTACAAGTGGTGGGCGCTGTCGTGCACCAGCCTCGGCATGCTGCTCGCCGCCACCAACTCCGGCACGCTGATCATCGCCCTGCCGGACCTCGAGCGCTCGCTGCACACCAGCCTGCTGGCGCTCGTGTGGGTGATCCTCGCCTACCTCATCGCCGCCACCGTGCTGGTGCTGATGGCGGGGCGGCTGTCGGACCTGTTCGGGCGCAAGCGCGCCTACGTCGGCGGCTTCGTGGTGTTCGCCCTCGCCTCCCTCGGCGCCGGCTTCGCCCCCGACGCCACCGTGCTGATCGTGTGGCGGGTGCTCCAGGGGATCGGCTCCTCGTTCCTGTTCGCCAACGCCGCCGCGCTCGTCACCGACGCCTTCCCCAGGGAGGAGCTCGGCCTGGCGATGGGCGCCAACACCATGGTCGCCGCCATCGGGCTCGTGCTCGGCCCCGTGCTCGGTGGCGCGCTGGTGTCGATCTCCTGGCACTGGGTGTTCTGGTTCAACGTGCCGTTCGCGCTCGGCGGCGCCGCCTGGGGCGCGGCGATCCTGCGCGAGCTCGCCAAGCCCGACTCGGTGCGCGGCTACGACGTGCTCGGCACCACCACCTTCGTGATCGGCCTCACCGGGCTGGTGCTCGGCGTCTCGCGCGGCGGGCTGTCGGGCTGGGACGACGCGATCGTGATCGCGGGACTGGCCGCGGCCGCCGTGCTGCTGCCGCTGTGGGTCGCGATCGAGCGCCGCTCGCGCGCCCCGATGCTCGACCTGCAGATCTTCCGCAGCCGCCTGTTCGCCGCCGCCAGCGGCGCCGCCTTCATAAACGGCCTCGCCCGCTTCGCGCTGATGTTCCTGTTCGTCTTCTACTACCAGGGCGCCCAGGGCAACTCCCCGATCGAGGCCGGCATCAAGCTGATCCCGCTGGCGCTCGGGATGCTGATCGCCTCGCCGCTGGCCGGCGTCTACGCCGATCGCCACGGCTCGCGCGCGCTGGCCGCCATCGGCATGCTCGTGAGCGCCGCCGGCCTCGCCGCGATGACCACGCTCGCGGTCCACACGCCCTACTGGCAGAGCGCCGCGTGGCTCGCCCTGGTGGGGGTGGGCTCGGGCATGTTCAACAGCCCCAACACCGCCGCCATGATGGGCGTGGTGCCCGCTCACCGGCGCGGCGTCGCAGCCGGCGCGCGCACCCTCCTGCAGAACACCGGCGCGGTGCTGTCGATCGCGTTCGTGCTCGCGATCGTGACTTCGGCGGTGCCGAAAGCGACCCTGTTCGCGGTCTTCTCCGGCCTCGCCAAGGGCCTTTCCGCGCAGAAGCTCGAGCCGTTCATCGCGAACATGCACACGGCCCTGTGGGTACTCGCCGCCGTCTCCCTCGTCGGCGCCGGCGTGTGCCTGCTGCGCCCCGCCCACGTGCGCCCACCCACCGAGACCGCCGTCGAGGGAGCGCCCGCATGAGCCTCCTGCGCATCGGCGACGTGGCGCGGCTGGTGGGCACCACCCCCAGGACGATCCGCTACTACGAGGAGATCGGGCTGCTCCCCGAGGCCGCGGCGCGACCCGCCGGCCAGCACCGCCTCTACACCCAGGAGGAGGTCGAGCGCCTGCGCGAGGTGATGCGGCTGAAGGACCTGCTGGGCGTCTCGCTCGAGCAGCTGAAAACGCTGCTCGCGGCCGAGGAGGCGCGCGCCGAGGTGCGCGCCCAACTGCGCCGCGAGGACGTCGAGGTGGCGCGCCGGCGCGAGCTGCTGGGCGAGGCGCTCGGCCACATCGACCGCCAGCTCGAGCTCGTGCGGGGACGCGCCGACGACCTCGCTAAGCTCGAACGCGAGCTGTCGGAGACGCGCAGGCGGGTCCGCCGCAGGATCCGCGAGCTCGAGGAGGCCCATCCCGAGCCGCTCGCGGGCCACAGCGGGTAGAGGAGCGGGAGGCGCCCGCGCTGCCGCGCCTCGCGGACACGATGGGGAGAGCGACACGACGGGGAGCGCCACCGGACAGGAGCAGACAGGAGGAAGCGCGCAGATGACGGTCACGGAGGTCAAGCCAAGCCCCGAGGGGGTGCCCGGCGCGGTCACCGACCCGCGCCGCGTCCAGGCCGAGGAGCTCACCTTCGCCGGCGCCGGCGGCACGCCGGTCAACGGCTACCTCGCGCGGCCGGCTGAGCGGGGCGAGACGCCGGGCGGGGCCATGATCGTGATCCACGAGGCGGGTGGCCTGAACGAGCACATCCGCGACGTCGCCAACCGCTTCGCCAACCTCGGCTACGTCGCGCTCGGCGTCGACCTGTACACGCGCGAAGGCGGCCCGCCGCCGAGCGGCGACATCGAGGCGATCATGAAGCGCCTGTTCTCGATCTCCGACGAGACCGTGCTCGGCGACCTCGAGGGCGCCGCCGACCTCCTGCGCGCCCGCGAGGACGTCAACGGCCGCGTCGGCTGCATCGGCTTCTGCATGGGCGGGCGCTACACGCTGCTGTTCGCCGGCGCCAGCGACCGTCTCGACGCCGCCGTGGACTGCTGGGGCGGCTTCATCGACAAAGCCACCCCCGAGGAGCCCGCCACCCCCCTGCGCCCCACCCCTCCCCTCGAGCTCGCCGCCAACATCTCCTGCCCGCTGCTGGCCGCCGTCGGCGCCGAGGACCACAACCCCTCGCCCGAGGTCGGCGAGCAGCTGCGCCAGCGCGCCGCCGCGAGCGGCCAGCCGGTGCAGGTCGACGTCTACGAGGACGCCGGCCACGCCTTCTTCGCCGACTACCGCCCCAGCTACCGCCCCGCCGCCGCCGCGCTGCTGTGGCAGCGCGTCGTGCCCTTCCTCGCCGAGCACCTCGACGGGGGCCGCTGAGCCGTGGAGCGCAAGTGGTGGACGCTGATCGCGGTCTGCGTCGCGATCTTCATGCTGCTGCTGGACATCACGGTGGTGAACGTCGCGCTGCCGGAAATCCAGCACAAGCTGCACTCCTCCTTCGCCGACGTGCAATGGGTCGTCAACGCCTACGCCCTCACGCTCGCCGCCTTCCTGCTCACCGCCGGCTCGGTGGCCGACCTGATCGGGCGCCGGCGCGTGTTCGTGGCCGGCCTGGTCGTCTTCACCGCCGCCTCCGCCGTGTGCGGGCTCTCCAGCTCGCCGCTGATGCTCAACCTCGCCCGTGCCGTGCAGGGCACCGGCGGGGCGATGATGTTCGCCACCTCGCTCGCGCTGATCGCGCACGCCTTCCACGGCAAGGAGCGCGGCGTGGCCTTCGGCGCCTTCGGCGCGGTCACCGGAGCGGCGGTGGCGGTCGGTCCCGTGCTCGGCGGCCTGATCACGTCCGGGCTCGGCTGGGAGTGGATCTTCTTCGTCAACGTGCCGATCGGCGTCGTCGCCGTGGCGGTCACGCTCACGCAGGTGGCCGACTCGCGCGACCCCCACGCCACCGGCGTGGACTGGGCCGGCCTGCTCACCTTCTCCGCCTCGCTGTTCCTGCTCGTGTTCGCGCTCGTGCAGGGCAACGAAAAGGGCTGGGGCTCCACCGAGATCCTCGGCTTCCTGATCGGGGCGGCGGCGCTGCTGGCGCTGTTCGTCGCGGTCGAGCTGCTGCAGAGCCGCCCGATGCTCGACCTCGCGCTGTTCCGCCGGCCCGCGTTCGCCGGCGCCAGCATCGTCGCCTTCGCGATCTCCGCCTCCTACTTCGCGATGTTCCTGTACCTCACCCTCTACATCCAGGACGTGCTCGGCTTCAGCCCCCTGCAGGCCGGCCTGCGCTTCCTGCCGGTCACGCTGCTGTCGTTCGCGGTGGCGCCCGTCGCCGGCCGCCTCAGCGTGCACGTGCCGGTGCGGCTGCTGCTCGGCTGCGGGCTGATGCTGGCCGGGATCGGGCTGCTGCTCATGACCGGGATCGACGCCGGCTCGAGCTGGACCGCCCTGATCCCAGGGTTCGTGCTCGGCGGCGCGGGGATCGGCCTGATCAACCCCCCGCTCGCCTCCACCGCCATCGGCGTGGTGCCGCACGAGCGCAGCGGCATGGCCTCAGGCATCAACTCCACCTTCCGCCAGGTCGGCATCGCCACCGGCATCGCCGGTCTCGGCGCCGTCTTCCAGCACGACGTCACCGAGAAGACCAGCGCCAAGCTCACCGCCAGCGGCCACGCGCACGCGGTCCTCGGCGCCGCGCACGGACAGCTCGCCGCGCTGCTGCAGTCCGGCGAAGTGAGCAAGCTGGCCGGCTCGCTCTCCCCGGCCGCCCGCGGCGCGCTGCTCGACGCCTACCGCTTCGGCTTCACCGGCGCCTTCACCGAGATCGCCGCGATCGCCGGCGCCGTGGCGGTGGTCGGCGGCGCGCTGGCGTTCGCGCTCGTGCGCTCGCGCGACTTCGTGGCCTCGGCGCCGGCCCCCGCGCCGGCCCGGGAGCCGGCCGAGCCCGAGGGCGCGCTCAGCGGATGAGCCGGGCGGAGATCGCCCAGGCCCTCAAGCCTGCGCCGGCGGATCGCCCCGCTCGTAGCCCGCGCAGGAGAGCACCGGCAGGCGCGGGTAGCGCGGGAACGCAGGGTCCTCGCGCGAGCGCCGGCACAGCCAGAACGTGGAGCCGCGCGTGTTGCGCACCACCTGCCGGTGCCGGCAGCTCTCACACAGGCCCGGCTGCGAGCCGGACCGCGAGACCGAGCCGGAAGCGACCATGGACGGAGCTTAGGGAGCGCACGGACCCGAGCGCGGCTGCGGCCGCGCCCGCATGCGATAATCGTTGACTGCACAACTATGCGCACGTTCTACAGACTCCTCGGCTTCCTGAGCCCCTACCGCCGCGGCCTGGCCATCTCGTGGGCGCTCGCCAGCCTCGCGATGGTGGTGACGGTGGCGCTGCCGGAGCTGACCGGACGGGCGGTCCAGGCGATCAAGCGGGGCTCCCTGCGCGCACACGCGCACGCAGCCGCCGCGCAGGGCCACGACCGCCACACGCTGCTGGTGCTCTCGCTGGTGATCCTCGGGGCGGTGCTCGCGCGCTGGGGCTTCATGTACTGGCGGCGCATCGTCGCCGGGCGCGTGTCGCTGGCCGTCGAATACGACCTGCGCGAGCGCATGTACGGGCACCTGCAGCGCCTGGAGCTGGGCTTCTTCGACCACCAGCAGACCGGGCAGCTGATGTCGCGCGCCACCGTCGACCTCGCCGCGGTGCGCTTCTTCCTCGGCTACGGGCTGGTGTTCATCCTGCAGTCGATCCTCACGATCGCGCTGGCCGGCGCCGTGATGCTCGCGATCAACCCCGGCCTCGGCCTGATCGCGCTGGCCCCGGTGCCGTTCGTGGTGGTGATCTCCTACCGCTACGGACGGCGCGCGCGCCCGGCGATCCAGGAGACCCAGCAGCGCATCGCCGAGCTCACCGCCGACGCCGAGGAGAACATCTCCGGGGTGCGCGTGGTGAAGGCCTTCGCGCGCGAGAAGCGCCAGCTGGCGCGCTTCCAGAGCACCGTCGGGCGGGTGTTCGGCCAGGCGATGGTGGCCACGCGCCTGGAAGCGACGTACAACCCGGTGATCGGCTTCCTGCCCCAGCTCGGGCTCGCGGCGGTGCTGCTCGTGGGGGGCGAGTCGGTGATCCACGCGCACCTCGACCTCGGCCAGTTCACCGCCTTCTACCTCTACGTCAACATGCTGATCACGCCGATGCGCTCGCTCGGCGTGACGCTCAACCTCGCCCAGCGCGCAACCGCCTCCGGTGCCCGCATCTTCCAGCTGCTCGACCGCGACCCGCGCCTTGACGACGCCCCCGGCGCGCCGGAGCTGCCGGCGGGCAACGGGCACGTGCGCTTTCGTGGCGTCACGCTGCGCTATGAAGACCCGCACGACGAGCTCGGCGCGGCGGTGTGGGGCGTCGACGCACCGGCCAAGCCGGAGCCCCTGACGCCGAGCTCCGGGCGGGCGGTGCTCAGCGACGTCGACCTCGACGTGCCCGCCGGGCGCACGGTCGCGCTGGTGGGAGCGACGGGGTCGGGCAAGACCAGCCTGGTGGCGCTGATCTCGCGGCTGTACGACGCCAGCGAGGGTGCGGTTACGCTTGACGGCGCCGACGTGCGCAGCGTGCGGCTGCGCTCGCTGCGCGAAGCCGTGGCGGTGGTCAGCGACGACCCGTTCCTGTTCTCGGCGAGCGTGGCCGAGAACATCGCCTACGCCAGGCCCGGCGCAAGCATCGGCGAGATCGAAGACGCCGCCCGCCGCGCCCAGGCCCACGAGTTCATCGTGGGCCTGCCGCAGGGCTACCACACCCAGGTCGGCGAGCGCGGCCTGACGCTCTCCGGCGGCCAGCGCCAGCGCCTGGCGATCGCGCGGGCGCTGGTTGCCAACCCGCGCGTGCTGATCCTCGACGACGCCACCTCCTCGGTCGACGCCTCCACCGAGCAGAGCATCAAGCTCGCGCTCGCCGAGGCGATGGCGGGGCGCACGACCTTCGTGATCGCCCACCGGCTCTCCACGATCGCGCTGGCCGACCACATCGTGGTGCTCGAGCGCGGGCGCATCGTCGCCCAGGGCGACCACGACGAACTGCTGGCGCGCTCGCAGCTCTACCGCGAGATCGCATCCGGCAGCGCCAGCCCCGAGGTTCCGAGCGTGATCGCCGGCGAGCGCGTGCTGGCCGCCGGCGCGCCGGCGCAGGCCGACGGCGGAGGCCGGCTGTGAGCTCGCGCGGCGCCATGGGCGGCGGCTTCGGCGGCGGCCGCGGCGGCGCGCGCGGGGGTCTCGGTCCGGGTCTCGCGCGCGGCGGGCACGGCTGGGCCGGCGAGCGCGCCAGCCGCGGCAGCCGCGGGCGCAACCTGCGCGGGCTGCTGGAGCTGCTGCGCCCGTACCGCCTGCGCGTCAGCGGCATGCTGCTCGCACTGGCGCTCGGCACCGCCGCCTCGCTGGCGCCGCCGCTGCTGGCCAAGCTCGCGATCGACCGCGGCATCGAACGCCACAGCGTGCACACGCTGGTGCTCGTCGTGATCGCGTTCCTGGCCTCCGCGCTGCTGGTGTGGCTGGCCACCTATGCCCAGACCTATCTGGTCGGCTGGGTCGGCCAGCGCGCGCTCGCCGACCTGCGCATCCGCATCTTCACGCACCTGCAGAGCCAGCCGATCGGCTTCTTCGAGAGCAGGCCCGCCGGGGTGCTGATTTCGCGCATCACCAACGACGTGGAGGCGCTCGAAAGCCTCGTCACCGACTCCGTGGTCACCCTCTTCCAGTCCGGCCTCACGCTCGTGGGGGCGGTCGCCGTGCTCGTCTACCTCGACCTGCGGCTCGCGCTGCTGACGTTCTGCATCGTGCCCGTCGTGGCGGGCGCGAGCATCTGGTTCCGGCTCGTCTCCGCCGGCGCCTTCAGGCGCACGCGCGAGACGATCGGCGCCGTCACCGCCTATCTGCAGGAGACGCTCTCGGGCATTCGCGTGGTGCGCAGCTTCGGCCAGGAGCGCGTGCACGAGTCGCAGTTCGCCGCCCTCAACGAGGACAACCGCGCTGCCAACATGAAGACCGTACAGCTCAACGCCGCCTACTTCCCCGGCGTGGAAATGCTCTCCGGGCTGGCGCTCGCGCTGATCGTGCTCTACGGCGGCTACCAGGCGCTCGACGGCCACGTCACCGTCGGCACCGTGGTCGCCTTCGTCGCCACGCTGTCGTTCCTGTTCGAACCGATCCAGCAGCTCTCCCAGCTGTACACCACCTACCAGTCCGGCATGGCGGCGCTCGAGAAGATCTTCCAGCTGCTCGACACTGAGCCCACGCTCAGCGACCGCGCCGACGCGCCGGCGCTCGGGCCGATCCGCGGCGAGATCGAGTTCGAGGACGTGTCCTTCGCCTACCGGCCGCGCTCGCGCGACTCGCGCGAGCCGCAGGTGCTGGCGCTCGAGCACGTGCAGCTGCACATACCGCCCGGACAGACCGTCGCGCTGGTGGGCGCCACCGGCGCCGGCAAGTCGACCATGGCCAAGCTCGCGGCGCGCTTCTACGATCCCACCGGCGGGCGCGTGCTGATCGACGGCCACGACCTGCGCGGCGTCTCCAGCGAGTCGCTGCGCTCGCAGATGGGGATCGTGCCACAGGAGGCGTTCCTGTTCTCCGGCTCGGTGCGCGAGAACGTCGCCTTCGGGCGCGTCGACGCCACCGACGCCGAGATCCGCGCCGCCGCCGGCGCGGTCGGCGCGGCCGAGTTCATCTCAGAGCTCCCCAACGGCTTCGACACCGAGGTCGGCGAGCGCGGCGCGCAGCTGTCGGCCGGCCAGCGCCAGCTGATCGCATTCGCGCGCGCGCTGATCGCCGACCCGCGCATCCTGATCCTCGACGAGGCCACCTCCAACGTCGACCTGCACACCGAGGCGCGCATCGAAGCGGCCCTGCGGCGCCTGCTGGCCGGGCGCACCTCGATCGTGATCGCCCACCGGCTGTCCACGATCCGCCAGGCCGGCCGGATCGTGGTGCTCGAGCACGGGCGCATCCTCGAACAGGGCACGCACGAGGAGCTGATCGAGGCCGGCGGTCGCTACTTCGAGCTCTACCGCGACTGGACCGAGCAGGCAGCCACCGCATAGCGGCGCCGCAGAGCGCTACTCCGGGACAGGGACTCGAACCCCAAATTCGACATCCAGAGTGTCGCGTGTTGCCAATTACACCATCCCGGATCGAGGCCCAAGCATAGCCGCCGGCATGCGCCGGGCCGCCCGCGGCGGCCGCTGCGGGGAGCTCGCCGAGAGGTTGGAGCGAGGCCGGGCCGGCGCCCGCGGGGCTACAGCCGCGCGGCGGGCTCGCCGTCCTGGGAGAAGTAGGCGGTGATCGACTCCTCGAGGCCGGGGTCGAGCACCAGCAGCACCTCGTCGCCCTCTTCGATCACGGTGTCGGGCTTGGGCACGAAGCCCGCGCCCCCGCGCAGCACGGAGATGATCAGGCTGCCCTCGGGCAGCGCGATGTCGGCGATGCGCTCGCCGATCGTGGGCGCCCCGGCGGTGACCTCGAGCTCGATGATCTCCAGGCGCTCCTCTTCCAGCGCCAGCAGGTGCACGAGCCCGTAGCGCGGCACCTCGTGCTCGATCAGGCGCAGGATCAGGTCGGTGGCGGACACCGCGGGCTGGATCCCGAGCATGCGGAAGTGGTCGTGGTTGCGGGGGTTGTTGACGCGCGCGATGATCCGTTCGCACAGGTACTTCTCCTTGGCCACCTGGCACACCAGCATGTTGTCCTCGTCGTCGCCGGTGACCGCGATCACCAGGTCCGCGCGCTGGATCCCCGCCCGCTCGAGCACCCACAGCTCGGTGGCGTCGCCGTAGGAGATCGCGTGCTCGAACTCCTCCTCGTTGGCCAGGTAGCAGGAGCGCGAGGACTCGATCAGCGTCACTTCGTGATCCTTGGAGATCATCTCGCGGGCGAGGTTGCGCCCCACCTTGCCGGCGCCGGCGATGATCGCGTACATGCTCAAGCTCCCGCTCTCGGCGCGGCCCGGCGCATACCTAGGCGGCCTCCGGCTCGAGCGCGCGCGCGAACATCTCGATCGCGTGCTTCGTGGGCGAGATCGTCTGCAGGCCCTGCTCGCCGTACCAGTCGGCGCGGGCCGGGTCCATCACGCGCACGATCGCCTGCTCCACGCCGAAGCGGCGCTGGGCGATCTGCGCGATCACGAGGTTGGTGTTGTCGCCGGCGGTGGAGGCGATGAACACGTCGGCGCGCTCGACGCCGGCCTGGATCAGCGCCTCGACCTCGAGCGCGGTGCCCACCGTGAAGCGCCCGCCGGCGTCCTCCCAGCTGCGCTCCTGGCCGGCGTCCAGGCGCTCGTGCGAAAGCGGGTCCTCGTCCAGCACCGACACCTCGTGCCCGGCCGCCAGCGCCTTCTTGGCGACGGCCGAGCCCACCCTTCCGGCGCCGACGATCAACACGAACATGAGCTTGAACAGGGAGCTTCGCAGGACATAGGCTCGCAGGTTAGACCATTGGCGCGCCCGCCCGGTGCGCACGGCGGGCGAGCTCCACGGGCGAGTCGCGGGCGGCCGGCGCCGTCACGATCACCCGGCACGGGGCCTTGCGCACCACGTACTTGGTCACGTCTCCCACGTAGGATTCGAGCGGCCCGCCGCGGCCCCCGAGGCGCCCGCCGCCGCGGATCTGAGAGGGTTCCTCGGCGCCCAGCACGATCGCCTCCACGCCGCGCCGGCGCGCCTCGTCGACGATCGCGTAGCCCGCCCGGCGCGTGCGCACGGTGGCGGTGGCCACGTGCACGCCGCTGTACTCCTCCCCCACCGCCTTGGCGCGCGCCAGCACCTGCCGCGCGTGCTTGATCTGCGCGTCCGGCAGGCTCGCGTCCAGCGGCAGCGACATCGGGATCACGAACAGCCACACCGCCTCGATCGTGGCCTCGTCGATCGCCGCCTCGTCGGGCTGCTCGCCCGACACGAGCAGCGCCGCGGTCTGCACGATGTCGTCGTCGAGGTCCGTGCCGAACAGCGGCACCAGCACCGAGCCGTAGTCGCGATCGCGCTGCTGCTCGGCGCGCAGCACCTGCGGCGCCACCGTCACCCGCTTCAGCAGCGAGCTTTCGTCGGCTCGCCGGTAGATCACGTACAGCGCCACGCCCGCGGCCATCCAGCCGATGCCCACGTAGCGCGCCGTCTCGTGCACCACCAGCACCGCCACGAGGCCCGCGGCCGAGGCGAGCGCGCCCAGCACCGCCGGCAGCGGCAGCTCGCCGCCGCGCACGCGCACCGACAGCGGGATGCGGTAGGGCCGGTCGCGATCGGGCTCGGAGAAGCGCAGGCGGCAGATCGACAGGTGCGCGATCGTGAACGCCAGCGTCGCCCCCACCGCGTAGATGCCGACGAGGAAGTCGATGTTCTCGGTCGCCGCCAGGCCGGCGGCGATCAGCCCGGCGAAGCAGATCAGCACGTAGGGAGTCGAGCGCTGCGGGTGCAGCCGCCCCAGCCCGCTCGGGATCTGGCGGTTGGTCGACAGCGAGTAGGCGAGCCGCGAGAGCCCCAGCATCGCCGAGTTGGCCGCCGCCACCAGCGTCACCGCCGCCGTCGCCGCCACCACGTACATCAGGCCCTTGCCCAGCCAGTGCGGGTGCACGCGGCTGACCACGCCGATCATCGGCGCATTCAGGTAGCGGTGGGACAGCGCGGTGTAGCCGTCGTGCACCGGCAGCGCCGTCACCGCCACCAGCGCGATGCCCACGTACAGGAACGCCACCGTGCCGGTGGTGCTCGCCACCAGGCGCTTGAGCCCGGCGCGGCTGATGCGCACGTCGCCCGCCAGGCCGGAGGCCGACTCCAAGCTGGTGAAGGAGATCACCGCCACCGTCAGCGCGAACACCAGGCGCGGCCAGGTGGGGGCGCTGCCCAGGTGGATCGCGGCCGTGAGCGTGTGCGGGTCGAAGAACAGCACCAGGCCGAGCACCACGATGAACGCCTGCAACAGCAGGTCGCCGGCCAGCAGCAGCCCCACCCGGCGCGCGCGCCGCCCGCCGAAGCCGCGGATGTTGCTGAGCACCACCAGCGCGATGAACGCCAGCGACAGGCCGAGCGCCTCGCCGCGGTTGCCGAGCGGGCCCCAGAACACCTTCAGGTACTGGGTGGCCGAGTAGGCCGTGATCGCGATCAGGATCACGTAGTCGAGCAGGATCGCCCAGCCCGCCACGAAGCTCACCAGCTCGTTGAAGGCATAGCGGGCGAACACGGTGGAGCCGCCGCGGTCCTGGTGCAGCGAGGCGCCCTCGACGTAGGTCATCGCGGTCACCGCGTACATCGCCGCGCCGATCAGGAACACCAGCGGCGTCAGCCCCAGCGCGTGCCCGGCGATCACGCCGAGCGAGAAGTAGATCGCGCTCGCCAGCGAGGAGTAGACGATCGTGAACAGGATCGGCGAGCCGATGCTGCGCCGCGCGATCGCGCGCACCCCGAGGGGCACGCCGTCGCGGGCGCGGGCCGGCGAGCGCGCCGCTAGCTCGGATGACTGGTCCTCGCGTCCGCCTGTGCCGCCTGGGGTGCTCACGTCCTGCGGCTTCTCCGCAGCTCCAGGTACAAGCGGGCCACGCCGGCCGCAACGAACAGCACGCCCAGCAGCAGGCGCGGCGCCAGCGGGTCGAGGCCCGCGCCGAGCGCCTGCACGCACAGCGCCAGGCCGATCGCGGCCATCGCCAGCGAGAGCACGGACGTTCCGAGCCTGTGCGCCTGCCTTCCGTTCATCTCATCCCTGAGCTTAGGGCCGCTTCGCGGGCGCCAGGGGCGCGCCGGTCAGCGGCTCACGTGATCAGCGGGATGATCAGGATGGCCACGATGTTGGCGACCTTGATCATCGGGTTGATGGCCGGCCCGGCGGTGTCCTTGAAGGGATCGCCGACGGTGTCGCCGGTCACCGACGCAGCGTGCGCGTCCGAGCCCTTGCCGCCGAAGGCGCCGTCCTCGATCAGCTTCTTCGCGTTGTCCCAGGCGCCGCCGCCGGCGGTCATCATCACCGCGAAGAAGAAGCCCACCACGATCACGCCGATCAACAGGCCGCCGAGCGCCTTGGTGTCGATCAGCCCCACGATCAGCGGCAGCAGGATCGGCAGCATCGAGGGCACGATCATCTCGCGCTGGGCGGTCTTGGTGACGATGTCCACGCAGGTCGCGTAGTCGGGCTCTTCGGTGCCCTCCATGATCCCCGGGTGCTCGCGGAACTGGCGGCGCACCTCCTCGACCACGGCGCCGCCCGCGCGCCCCACCGCCTCGATCGACAGCGAGGCGAACAGGCACACCATCAGCCCGCCCAGCAGCAACCCGATCAGCACCTGCGGTTCGTTGATCGAGAAGATCAGCGATTCGATCGAGCGGTGTTCGTGGTCGGCCAGTTCCTGGCGGAAGCCCGCGAACAGCACCACCGCCGCCAGCACCGCCGAGCCGATCGCGTAGCCCTTGGTCACCGCCTTGGTGGTGTTGCCGACCGCGTCCAGAGGGTCGGTCACGTCGCGGACCTCCTCCGGCAGCTCCGCCATCTCGGCGATGCCGCCCGCGTTGTCGGTGATCGGGCCGAACGCGTCGAGCGCCACGATCAGGCCGGTCAGCGACAGCTGGCCCATCACCGCCACGCCCACGCCGTAGATGCCGGTGGTGCCGCCGCCGGCGAGCTTCCACGCGCCGAAGATGCCGAGCACCATCACCAGCGCCGGCAGCGCCGTCGCCTGCAGGCCCGAGCCGAAGCCCTGGATGATGTTGGTGGCGTGCCCGGTGATCGACGCTTTCGCGGTCTTCTTGACGGGCGAGAAGCGGGTCGAGGTGTAGTAGTCGGTGATCACGAACAGCAGCGCCGTGACGGCCACGCCGATCAGCGAGCACAGGTAGAACTTGCCCCAGGAGGGAGCGTTCACCGCGCTGCCCACGTTCTTGAAGGTGAGTTCGTTCATCAGCCAGTAGGTGACCGGCGCGAACGCCGCCGCCGCGATCACGCCGGAGAGGATCAGCCCCTGGTAGAGCGCGCGCTCCACGTTGCCCGCGCGCGAGCGCACCGCGAAGGTGCCGATGATCGAGGCGAGCACCGCCACGCCGCCGAGGATCAGCGGGTACATCACCACGCGCGTGGCCTCGTGGAAGGTGAGCACGCCGAGCAGCATCACCGCCACCGCGGTGACCGCGTAGGTCTCGAACAGGTCCGCCGCCATGCCCGCGCAATCGCCCACGTTGTCGCCCACGTTGTCGGCGATCACCGCCGGGTTGCGCGGGTCGTCCTCGGGGATGCCCGCCTCGATCTTGCCCACGATGTCGGCGCCCACGTCGGCCGCCTTCGTGAAGATGCCGCCGCCCAGACGGGCGAACACGGAGATCAGCGAGCCGCCGAAGCCGAGGCCGATGAGCGCGTCCACCGCCGTCTTCTGGCTGTCGTTGAAGACCGCCGTCAGCAGCCCGTAGTAGCCGGAGAGCCCGAGCAGCGCGAGCCCCGCCACCAGCAGGCCGGTGATCGCGCCGCCGCGGAAGGCGACCTTCAGCGCCGGCGCCACGCCGCCGCGCGCCGCCTCGGCCACGCGCGCGTTGGCGCGCACCGACACGTTCATGCCGATGTAGCCCGCCGAGCCCGACAGCGTGCCGCCGATCGCGAAGCCCACCGCCACCGCGATCTCTTTCTGGATCGCCCAGATCGCGAAGAACAGCACGAAGCCGACGACGGCGATGGTCGTGTACTGGCGGTTCAGGTACGCGCGCGCGCCCTGCTGCACCGCCCGCGAGATCGACTGCATGCGCTCGTTGCCCGGCGAGAGCGCGAGCAGGGCACGCGTGGTCAACAGCCCGTAGGCCACGGCGCAGGCGGCACATACGAGGGCGACGACGACCCCATGGTTCGTCAGAAAGCTGCTCAACAGAAATCCTCCGCGGTCTGATTTGCGTGCCGCGCGAGGATGTTCGCGCGCACGTCCCACGCCCGCGGCGCCCACGAGGGGCGCACACCGGGTGCAAACGCGGCGGGAGTCTATCGTGCCGGCCAGCGGAAGGCGGGCCGGCACGGCCGCCCGCCGGCGCGCGTGCGGCGCCGCGCGCTCAGCGCCCAGGCACCCACAGGCGCCCGCTCGACTCCGCCGGCCCCGGCCCGCGCTCCTGCCGCTCGGCCGGGCCCGCGCTCCCCGGCCGGCCTTCGCCCGCGCCTCCGGGCCGGCCTTCGCCCGCGGCTCCGGGCTCCCCTTCGCCCGCGCCCCCGGCCTGGCCGGCGCCCGCGTCCCGTGCGCCCGCCGCGCCCGCCGCGGCCTGCTGCTCGCCGCCGGCCGCGCCGACCTCGCGCGCGTAGGCCATCTGCAGGCGCGACAGCGCATCGCGCAGCGGTCGCAGCTCCTGTGGGATGCGCCGCTCGAGGATCTCCAGCAGCGCGCGCGCGCCGTCGATCGCGTCGCGCGCCTGCTCGAGGTCGCGCTCGCCGGCCTGCTCGCCCCCGTCCGGCGCCAGCCGCCGCGCGCCGAGGTTCAGCAGCGAGACGGCGGCCTGCGCCATCACGTCGGTGCTCGTGAGCCTGCTCAGTTCCTCTTCGTAGGCCGCGCGCAGCTCCTCTTCGCTCGGCGCGGCGCCCTGGGTGCTCAAACCGTGACCTCCTCCGAGTATGTCGTCCTGGCCTCCTCGACGCTGGCCGCGAAGGCCTCCTCCCTGCTCGCGCCGGCCTCGAGCATGCGCCGCTGGCGCTGCGCGCCGTTGCGCTCCGGCAGCGCCGGCTCGATCGCGAGCTCGGCGCGCACCGGCTCCGTCCACGCGAGCAGCCGCTCGATCGCCGCCCTGGCCGGGTACTCCTCGGCCCGCTCGAGGTCGATCAGCCTGCCGTCGAGGCCGAAGCGGATCGCGCGCCACATATTCTCCTCGATCAGCCGCGGCTGGGGGTGCTCGAACGGCACGCGCTCGTCCACGTCGCGCACCGCCTGCGCGACGCATGCGACCATCAGCGCCGCCAGCGCCTCCGACTCCGCCGCCGTCGCCTGCGCGTCGCAGATGCGCAGCTCGACCGTGCCGAAGCTGAAGTGCGGGCGCACCGACCACCACACCTGCGTGAACTCCACGATCGAGCGCGTGCGCTCGAGGAACTCGATGTACTCGCGGTAGGCCGGCCAGCCGCCGAAGGCGTCGGGCACGCCGCAGCGCGGGAAGCTCTTGGTGAAGCTCTGCGAGCGCGCCGAGTGCAGGCCGGTGTCGCGGCCGTCGAGGAAGGGCGAGTTGGCGGAGATCGCCAGCAGCAGCGGCAGCACCGGGCGCAGGCGGTCGCAGGCGCGCACCGCCCGGTCGATGTCGCGCACGCCGGCGTGCACGTGCAGGCTGAAGGTGTTGTTGCGCCAGGCCACGTATTTGAGGCCCTCCTCGACGCGGCGGTAGTGCTCGGTGTCGATGATCGGCTGCTCGCGGTAGTCGGCCCACGGGTGCGTGCCGGTCGCCCCCAGCGCCACCCCCTGCCGGCCGGCCAGCGCGAACAGGCGGCGCCGGCGGTCGCGCTGGCGCGCCAGCGCGTCGTGCAGGTCGGCGCCGACGCCGGAGATGATCTCGATCTCGGAGGAGATCAGCTCGCCCGCCAGGCCCTCCGCCAAGGACGGGTCTTCGCGCGCCGCCGCGTCGCGCAGCTGCTCGAAGCGCGGCGTCAGGTCGAGCGTGCCGGGGTCGAGGAGCGAGAACTCCTCCTCGATCCCCACCGTCAGCTCGTTCGCCGCGGCGAACGTCTCCACTGCTCGGTCTAGGTCCAGGCTGTTCATCGCGAAGGCTGTGCGTTGGACTGCGGGTGGCGCGCTCGCCTCCAGTTTGGCGCACCGCCGCCCGTCAGCCCTCAGGTCAGGTAGAAGTACAGCGCGTACAGCAGATCGACCGCCGGGCTCGAGGTGTGCACCGTCACCTCCGGCGGCACGTCCAGCAGCGACTCCGAGTAGTTGAAGATGATCTTCACGCCGGCCTGCACGAGCTCGTCCGCGAGGCCCTGCGCCGCCCGGCCGGGCACCGCCAGCACGCCGACCACGATGTCCTCGTCTTCGACCACCTGGCGCAGGTCGGCGATGTCGCGCACGCGCTGGCTGCCCACCGCGCTGCCCACCTTGGCGGGGTCGTTGTCGAAGATCGCCACCACGCGGAAGCCGTGGTCGGCGAAGATCGCCGAGGAGGCGATCGCCTGGCCGAGGTGCCCCGCCCCGATCAGCCCGATGTTGTGCTGTCCGGCGGTGCGCAGGATCTTGCGGATCTGCGAGACCAGCGCCTCCACGTTGTAGCCCACGCCGCGCTTGCCGAACTTGCCGAAGCCCGACAGGTCGCGGCGGATCTGGGTCGAGTTCACGTGCGTGTAGTCCGACAGCTCCTGCGAGGAGATCGTCTCCTTGCCCATCTTCTTGGCCTGCGTCAGCACCTGCAGGTAGCGCGAAAGGCGGGCCGCCACGCCCAGCGAGAGGCGGTCGCCTGCATCCCTGCCGTCGGCCACGGCGCCGGCGCTCGGTTCTCCGTAACTCATTGCCGGGACTCTAGACGCTCCCGCACGCGCGTCTCCGAGACGTGGTATTCGCACACCTCCCGGCCGTCCACCAGCACCACCGGGATGCGCTCGAAGTACGCGCGATGCAGCTCCTCGTCCGCGCCGATGTCCAGCTCGCGCAGGTCGAAGCCGAGCTCCGCCTGGAGCCTGCGCAGCACGTCCATCGCCTGCTCGCAGAGATGGCAGCCGGGCCTCGAGTAGACGGTGATCAGCGCGGTCTCGGCCTCGCCGGTCATGCCCGCGAGCCTAGCGGCGCGGCGGCCGCGTGCGAGCGGCGCCGCGCACGCGCGCAGACCGTTTGCGGCTTTTGTCTTCGTATGTCTAAAATCAGGGGTGGCGCGGCAGCGCCGGCGACGGGAGCGCGATCGCGACGGCCCGCGCGACGGATCGCAGGGCCGCCGGCGAGCGCCCCGACGCCTTCCGAAGGCTCGCTTCTGTCCCCACTCGGCGAGCTGACGTGGCGCCTCCGCCCCCGCCCGACCGGTCGACGCGTCGGCTCCGGGGGCGGGCGCGCGCCGGCGGTCGCCGCCGCGCCACGGCCCTCGCCGCCGCCGCTGCGCTCCTCAGCGCCGGCGCAGCTCGCCGCTGGCGTAGGCGTCGAGCGCCAGGTAGCGCGGGTACTCGAGCTGCTCGCCGTAGCGAGCGGCGCTCGCGATCATCGCCGCGTTGTCCGTGCACAGCGCGCGCGGCGGCACGTGCAGCGCCACGTCCAGCTCGCGCAGGCGCGCGCGCAACGGGCCGTTGGCGGCCACGCCGCCGCCCACCGCGAGGCGCTCGACGCCGGTGCGCGCCACGGCCTGCTGCGCGCGCCGGGCCAGCCGCTCCACGATCGCGGCCTGGTAGGAGGCGGCCAGGTCGGCCGCGCGCTCGCGCGCCTGCTCCTCTCCCAGCTCGCGCACCGCGTACAGCAGCGCGGTCTTCACGCCGGCGAAGGAGAAGTCGAGGCTGTCCTCGAAGGCGCGCCTGCGCGCCCCGCCGCCGGCCCGCTCCGCGGGCGAGCCGGGAAACACGAACGCCTGCGGGTCGCCCTCGGCGGCCAGCCGTTCGAGGGCCACGCCGCCGGGGTAGCCCAGCCCGAGCAGGCGCGCGCCCTTGTCGAACGCCTCGCCGGCCGCGTCGTCCAGCGTGCGCCCCAGCAGCTCGTAGCCGTCGCGCTCGCGCACCAGCGCCAGCAGCGTGTGCCCGCCGCTGGCGATCAGGCACACGAACGGGGGCTCGAAGGCGGGCTGCTCCCCCTCCGGCGAGGGCGCGCCGGCGAGGAAGTTGGACGCCACGTGGCCCTGCAGGTGGTCCACGGGCGCGAACGGCAGCTCGCGCGCCGCCGCCAGGGCCTTGGCCGTGGACAGCCCCACCAGCAGCGCGCCCACCAGCCCCGGCCCCTGCGTGGCGGCGATGAGCGAGACCTGCTCGAGGCCCACGCCGGCGCGCGCCAGCGCCTCCTCCACCACCAGGTTCACCAGCTCCAGGTGATGGCGCGAGGCGATCTCCGGCACCACCCCGCCGAAGCGCGCGTGCGCCTCCTGGGAGGAGATCACGTTGGCGCGCAGCCGCCCGGCGCCGTCCAGCACCGCCGCGCAGGTGTCGTCGCAGCTGGTCTCCAGCGCGAGGATCGTCAAAGCGGTCCGAGCCGCCCTGGGTTGGGCACGTCCTCGAGCGAGCCCTGCAGCGTGGCCGGCGTGCGCCACATCACCAGCGCGTCCTCGCCGTTGTCCTGGTAGTAGCGCCGGCGCAGGCCCGCCGCGCGGAAGCCCTCGCGCTCGTACAGGTGGATCGCCACGTCGTTGGAGCGGCGCACCTCGAGCGTGAAGCGCGCCTGCTCCCCGGTGCCCGCCACGGCGCCGCCGACGCGCTCGTACAGCTCCGCCAGCAGCGCCGAGGCGATCCCGCGGCGCTGCTGCTCGCCGTCCACCGCCACGTTCATCACGTGCCAGACGGTGTCGTAGCGCGAGCAGATCAGATAGCCCACCAGCCGCTCCTCGCCGCCGGCGCCCGGCAGCGTCGCCGCCAGGCACACGCCCGACTGCTTGGACAGCTCGAGCACGAACATCGCCAGCGACCACGGCGTCGGGAACACGCGCCGCTCGATCGCGATCACCTGCGGCAGGTCGGGGTAGGTGAGCCGGCGCACGCGCACCGCCGGCGTGCGCTCGGCGGCGTTCGGCGCGATCACGCGCTCGCTCATCTCAGCACCGCCTGCCGGCCAGCATCAGCCAAGGCTAGCTCCGCGTCGGGCCGCCGGCGGTAGTCGGGCGCCAGCGCGTGCAGCTCGCCCGCCGGCGCCAGCGCGCCCAGCTCGCACACCGCCGCCGCGCTCACCAGGTGAAGCGGCGAGCCCGGCGGCGCCGGCTCGATCGCCGCCGCCGGCAGGCACTCGGCGTAGCGCAGCGCACCGTCGCCCACCGCCAGCCAGCGCGCGCCGTCGCCGGCACCCGCGCGCGCCGTCGCCGCGGCCGCGGCGAAGTCGCCCAGCAGCGCGGGCGCGAGCGCGAGCGGCCCGGCCAGCGCGCGCGGCAGGCCGTCCTCGCCGCGCTCGTAGGCGGCCGCGAAGACCTCGCCGCGGCGCGCGTCGGTCACCGCCAGCACCGCGCCGCGCGCGCCGGTGAGCGACGGCTCGTGCGCTTGCGCGCAGCGCGCCAGCGCCAGCGAGCTCGACACGCCAACCGGCTCGGCGCCGAGCGACTGCGCCAGCCCGCGCGCGGTGGCCACGCCCACGCGCAGGCCGGTGAACGTGCCCGGCCCCACGCCCACCGCGATCCGCTGCAGCTCCTGCCAGCCCGTGCCCGCCCGCGACAGCAGCGCCGCCGCCATCGCCAACAGCCGCGTGGCGTGCCCTGGGTGCGCTCCCGGCGGCGGGTCGTCGCGGGTTTCGAGCACGGTCCCGTCGTGCAGCCGCAGCGCCACCGCGGTGGACGGCGTCGCCGTGTCGAAGCCCAGCACGTTCACGGCCGCCGCTCCACCTCGATGCTGCGGCGGTCGCCGCCGGCGTGCCTGAGCAGCACGCTCAGGCGCGCGCCGGCCAGCTCCGCGTGCGCGTCCTGCGGCCACTCCACGAAGGCGATGCGTCCCCGCCCGAGGTAGTCGGCCAGCAGCTCCGGCTCCTCGCGCTCCAGCCCCGAGAGGCGGTAGAGGTCGAGGTGCGAGACGGTCAGAGGGCCCGCCGCATAGCGGTGGCCGATGCTGAAGGTGGGGCTGGTGACGGGGCCCTGCACGCCCAGGGCGCGTGCGGCGCCGCGCACCAGCGTGGTCTTGCCGGCGCCCAGCTCGCCCTTCACCAGCACCACGTCGCCCTCGGCCAGGGACGCGGCGAGCTCGGCGCCCACCGCTTCGGTCTCCGCCGCCGCGGAGGTCTCCACGCTTCTCACGATCACCAGCAGAATCTAGAGCGTGGCGGCGCCGCGCCCCGCGGGCAAAAAAAGACCGGCCCGCGGGAGAATGAGGCGCGGGCCGGTCGTTACTCCTGGAGGGATGGAGACAGGACCTGTATCGGCAATCCCGCCGATCCACTTTAGGCCCCGCCCCAGTTTTTTCAACGTTCTCACAGAAAGCCCTGTTTTGCAGGCATTTATTCATTCCGCGAGGCGCGGCTGCGACTAGAACAGGCCGAGCTGATCGACCTCGGCGCGCTCCGGCGCGGGCGTCGTGTCCGCCGCCTCGTCGCGCCCCGCGGGCTCCGGCGCCGGCTCGGGCGGCTCCTCCTGCGCCCACCGCGGCTGCTCGGGGGGGCCGAGCGCGAGCAGCTCGGGCAGGCGCACGAAGTCCTCGCGCAGCGTCTCGAGCATGCGCGGCGTGTATAGCGCCGCCGCCGGGTGGTAGATCGGGTACAGGCGCACCGCGCGCCGCCCGAGCACGATCACCTCGGGACGGCCGTGCAGGCGGGTGATGCCGGTGGGGTCGCCGCGCAGCAGCTTGGTGGCGAAGTTGCCGAGCGTGCAGATCACCGACGGCTGGATCAGCTCCACCTTGCCCAGCAGGTACTCGTGGCAGTTCTCCAGCTCCAGCGGCTGCGGGTCGCGGTTGCCCGGCGGCCTGCACATCAGCGTGTTGGCGATGAACACCTGCGAGCGCTCCAGGCCGATCTCCTCGAGCAGCGAGCCCAGCAGCTTGCCGGCGCGGCCCACGAACGGCAGGCCCTGCTCGTCCTCGCTCGCGCCCGGCGCCTCGCCCACGAACATCAGCTCGGCGTCCGCGTTGCCGGCGCCGAACACGACCGTCTTGCGCGTGGCCGCGAGCTCGCCGCAGCGGGTGCAGCCGCGCGCCCGTGCGAGCAGCTCCTTGAGGGCCTCGCGCCGCTCCTCGGCCGGCAGCTCGCGCTCGTCAGCTGACACCGCGCGGATGGTAGACCCTGCTCGGCGTGCGCGTACGCCGCGGGCGCCCGCCGGGACATCGGCGCACGCGGCGAGCGCGCAGCGGGGCGGTCAGCGATGATCTGCGGGTGGCCGGCGACAGCCAGCACAGCGTCACCGCGCCGTTCGCCGGCGTGGTGGTGGCGATCCCGCACCGGCGCGAGCAGCGGGTCGACGCGGGCAGCCCGCTGGTGGTGCTCGAGGCGATGAAGATGGAGCACGAGGTGCTGGCCGGCGTCGACGGCGTGCTGCGCACGATCGCGGTCGAGGTCGGCGACGCGGTCGCCGAGGGGCAGCTGCTGGCCACGCTCGCATCGTCCCCGGAGGGGGAGGCGCGCGCCGGCGCCGAGCGCGAGGACGCGCCGGGGAAGGCGCGCGAGCGGCCGGCGGGCGAGCGCGCCGACCTGCGCGCGGTGCGCGAGCGCCACGAGCTCGGTCTTGACGCGGCCCGCCCCGAGGCGGTCGCGCAGCGGCGCGAGCGCGGACGGCGGACCGCCCGCGAGAACCTCGCCGACCTGCTCGACGAGGGCAGCTTCGTGGAGTACGGGCCGCTGCTGTTCGCCGCGCAGGAGCGGCGGCGCTCGCGCGAGGAGCTGATCGCGCGCACCCCCGCGGACGGCCTGGTGGGCGGCGTCGGCGAGGTCGAAGGCCAGCGCTGCGCCGCGCTGTCCTATGACTACACCGTTCTGGCGGGAACCCAGGGGATGCGAAACCACGCCAAGAAGGACCGCCTGTTCGAGCTGGCCGAGCGCAGCCGCCTGCCCGTGGTGCTGTTCGCCGAGGGCGGCGGCGGACGGCCCGGCGACGTCGACATGCCGATCGTGGCCGGCCTCGACTGCCGCGCCTTCGAGCTGTTCGCCTCGCTCAGCGGGCTGGTGCCGCTGGTGGGCGTCGCCTCCGGCTTCTGCTTCGCCGGCAACGCCGCGCTGCTCGGCTGCTGCGACGTGGTGATCGCCACCGAGGACGCCAGCATCGGCATGGGCGGCCCGGCCATGATCGAGGGCGGCGGGCTCGGCTCCTTCGCCCCCGAGCAGGTCGGCCCGATCGAGGTGCAGTACGCCAACGGCGTGGTCGACCTGCGCGCCGCCGACGACGCCGGGGCGGTGGCGCTGGCCAGGCGCTACCTGTCCTACTTCGGCGAGGTCGAGCGCGGGCCGGCCAGCGCGGCGGCCGACCAGCGGCTGCTGCGCGAGCTGGTGCCCGAGCAGCGCAAGCGCGCCTACGACGTGCGGCGCGTGATCGACACGCTCTGCGACGCCGGCTCGGTGCTGGAGCTGCGCGGCGGCTTCGGCGCCGGCATGCGCACCGCGCTGGCCCGCGTGGACGGACGCGCGCTGGGGGTGCTCGCCAACGACCCCGCCCACCTCGGCGGCGCGATCGACGCCGACGCCGCCGACAAGGCCGCGCGCTTCCTCACCCTGTGCGACGCCTTCGAGCTGCCGGTGCTGTTCCTGTGCGACACGCCCGGCTTCATGGTCGGCCCCGACGCCGAGCGCACCGCCACCGTGCGCCACTTCGCGCGCATGTTCCTCGCCGGCGCCAACGTGACCGTGCCCACCGGCACGATCGTGCTGCGCAAGGGCTACGGGCTGGGCGCGCAGGCGATGGCCGGCGGCGGCTTCAAGGCGCCGCTGTTCACGGTCGCCTGGCCCACCTCGGAGTTCGGCGGCATGGGCCTGGAGGGCGCGGTGCGCCTCGGCATGCGCCGCGAGCTCGAGGCGATCGACGACGAGCGCGAGCGCGAGGCCGCCTTCGAGCAGCTGGTCGCCGCCGCGTACGAGCGCGGGCGCGGCCTCAACATGGCCGCCTACGGCGAGATCGACGACGTGATCGACCCCGCCGACTCGCGCCGCTGGATCGCCACGCTGTTCGACGGCCGCACGCGCTCCTGGCGCGAGCGCGCCGGCAAGAAGCGCGCCAACCTCGACGCCTGGTGAGCGCCCGCTCCCACACGTCGCGGGGGCGGCGGCCCGGCGACGAGCCGCCGCCCGCCGCAGCGCCTGCACCAGGAAGCAGTTGAGAGGGGGAGAGGGCGGCCTCCCGCTCCCCCTCCAACGCCTCCAACACGGCTGCAGGCGATATGTAGCGCTCCGGGAGAAGCCGCTGTATCATCATGTGCGGGCCGTCAACGAGCAGCGCTCGAGGTGGACCCGAACGGCAGCGCCCCGCAACCGAGACTCGCGCCGGTATCCGCACAGGAACTGGACCGAAGCAGATGAACCGCCCCCACCCCCCACTACGGCCGCGCGCATGAGCACCGTGCGCACGGTGGCGGAGCTGCGCTCCGCGGTCGCGGCCGCGCGCGCGCGCGGCCGCAGCGTCGGCCTGGTGCCCACGATGGGCGCGCTGCACGCCGGGCACCTGTCGCTGATCGCGCGCGCCCGCGAGCAGTGCGGGCTGGTGATCGTCTCGCTGTTCGTCAACCCCGCCCAGTTCGACGAGCGCGCCGACCTCGAGCGCTACCCGCGGCGCGAGCGCGAGGACGCGGCCGCGGCGGCCGCCGCCGGCGCCGACGTGCTGTTCGCGCCGGGCGTCGAGGAGGTCTACCCCGAGGGCTTCGCCACGCTCGTCGAGGTGGCCGGCGTGAGCGAGCGCCTGGAGGGCGCCGCGCGCGGCTCCGAGCACTTCCGCGGCGTGGCCACGGTGGTGACCAAGCTGCTGTGCATGGCCACCCCCGACGTGGCCTACTTCGGCCAGAAGGACGCCCAGCAGCTGGCCGTCATCCGGCGCCTGGTGCGCGACCTCAACCTGCCGGTGCGCATCGAGGCGCTGCCCACCGTGCGCGAGGCGGACGGCCTGGCGATGTCCAGCCGCAACGCGCTGCTCGACGGCGAGCAGCGCGAGCGGGCGCGCGCCCTGCCCGCGGCGCTGGCCGCCGCGCGCGAGCTCGTGGCCGCGGGGGAGCGCTCCGCGGCGGCGTTGACCGAGGCCGCCGCCGCCGCGATGGCGCCCTACGGCGTGCGGCCCGAGTACGTGGCGCTGGTCGACCCCGAGACCTTCGCGCCCGTCGCCGAGCTCGCGGGCGCATCGTCCTCGCAGGGGGAGGCGCTGCTGGCGCTGGCCGCGCGCATCGGCGAGGTGCGCCTGATCGACAACGCCACCCTGTCGGCGACCGCGGCGCCCCCGCGCGGCGTGGCGTCGACCCCCAGCCAACGAACACGAGGAGAGGCGATCGCCACATGCAGCGCGTGATGCTCAAGTCGAAGATCCACCGCGCCACCGTCAGCGACTGCGACCTGCACTACGTGGGCTCGATCACGATCGACCCCGACCTGCTGGAGGCCGCGGACATGCTCGCCTACGAGCAGGTCCACGTCGTCGACATCGACAACGGCGCGCGCTTCGAGACCTACACGATCCCCGGCGAGCGCGGCTCGGGCGACATGCGCGTCAACGGCGCCGCCGCCCGGCTGGTGCACAGGGGCGACACCGTCATCGTGATCTCATACGGCTCCTACGACGAGGAGGGCCTGGAGCGCTACGCGCCGCGGGTCGTCCACGTCGAGGCCGCCACCAACCGCATCATCACCGTCGACGAGCAGGTGGCGACCCTGCTGGGCTGAGCTCCGGCCCCGCGCGCGTCAACCCGCTCAGAGAGGAAGCAAAGATGTCAAGCCACCCCGCAGGCACACAACGCGAAGCGCTTGGTCAAGCGCCCTCCGACCCCGGCCGGCTGCCGATGACGCTGCCGCTGCTGTACGAGAAGAAGCGCCTGGGCGAACCGATCGTGATGGTCACCGCCTACGACTACCCGAGCGCGCGCGCCGCCGAGGCCGCCGCCGTCGACCTGGTGCTGGTGGGCGACTCCGCCGCCACCACCGTGCTCGGCTACACCGCCACCACCCCGGTGCAGCTCGACGACATGCTGGTGCTGGCGCGCGCCGCGCGCCGCGGGCTGCGCACGCCGCTGATGATCGGCGACCTGCCGTTCGGCTCCTACGAGGTCTCAGACGAGCAGGCGATCGCCACCGCCATGCGCATGGTCAAGGAGGCCGGCTGCGACGCCGTCAAGCTCGAGGGCGGCGGCGAGAGCTCCGTGCGCCGCGCCCGCGCGATCGTCGGCGCGGGCATCCCCGTGATGGGCCACGTGGGGCTCACGCCGCAGACCGCCACCGCGCTCGGCGGCTGGAAGGCGCAGGGGCGCAGCGCCGCCGCCGCCGCGCGCATCGCCTCGCAGGCGCGCGCGCTGCAGGACGCCGGCTGCTTCGCGCTGGTGTTCGAGGCGATCCCCAGCGCCGTCAGCGAGCAGCTGATGCCGCTGCTGGAGATCCCCGTGATCGGCATCGGCGCCGGCCCCGCCACCGATGGGCAGGTGCTCGTCTTCCACGACCTGCTCGGCATCCGCGACGGCCTCGGCGCCCGCTTCGTCAAGCGCTACGCCAACCTCCAGCAGGAGATGAACGACGGCGTCGGCGCCTACGCCGAGGACGTGCGCGCGCGCCGGTACCCCGGCCCCGAGCACGGCTACTCGATCGACCCCGCCGAGCTGGCCGAGCTGCGGCAGCTGCTGCGGGGCTAGAGCGGCTCGCCCCAGCGCTCCGCGAACGCGAACTCCGAGACCGCGCGGCGCGAGAGCCGCGCCGGCCACGGATCGGCGCGGTGTCCCACCGCCACGTGCGCCGCCAGCGCGATCCCGTCGGGGATCCCCAGCAGGCGCCTCACCTGCTCCTCGGCCGGCACCAGCAGCGTCGTCATGGCCGCGCCGAGGCCCTCCGCGCGCAGCGCCAGCAGCAGGTTCTGCACGAACGGGTAGATCGAGGCGCCGCCCACGATGCTCTGGCGCGGCAGCCGCGCGTCCGTCACCGCCAGGTCTGAGAGCTGCACGCACACCACCAGGTGCACCGGCGCCTCGTGCAGGCGCTCGGCGTACTCGTTCGCGCGCGTCACCCTGCGCACGGTCGCCGCGTCGAACGCGCCCGCGTCGGCCAGCACCTGCGCGCCGCCGGTGCTCTGCATGTACTCCCGCCAGCCGGGGAGGTAGAGGTCGCGCAGCGCCAGGCGCAGGCCGGGATCGCGCACCACCAGCACCCGCCAGCCCTGGCGGTTGCCGCCGCTCGGCGCGAAGCGCGCTGCCTCGAGCGCCCGTGCGATCGCCTGCGCCGGCACCTCCTCGCCGGTGAAGCGACGGGTCGTGGGCGCGCAGCGCATCGCCTCGTACAGGTCCATGGGCCGACGCTACCCGCTTTCCCGCCCGACCCTGCGGATCACCTGCGCCGGCGCGCCCGCCGCCAGCGAGAACGGCGGCAGGTCGTGCGTGACCACGCTGTTGGCGCCGACCACGCAGCGCTCGCCCACGCTCACGCCGCTGGTCACCACCACGTTCGCCCCCAGCCAGCAGTTGGCGCCGACGCGCGTCGGGCCCTTGCTCTCGAAGCCCTGCCAGGTGACCGGCCTGTCCGGATCCTCGTAGCGGTGCGAGGCGTCCGAGACGAAGCAGCCGTTGGCGAGCATGCAGTGCTCGCCGATCTCCACCAGCTCCTGCGCGGCCACCATCACGCCCTGGTTCAGGAACGTCCCCGCGCCGATCCGCACCCGCGCCGCCCCCGGCATCGTGATCCACACGTTCGGCTCCAGCAGCGCCTGCGCGCCGATCTCCAGGCGCCCCTCGCGCAGCGCCTCCAGCACGTTGCCGTGCAGCGGCCAGCGCGCGAACGCCTCGCGGCGCATCAGCTCCCAGTGGATGCGCGCGCGGTTCCACGGCAGCGAGTTGCGCTCGTACCAGCGCCACTTGCGCCACCACAGCTGCGCCTGGCGCGCCAGCTCGGCGGCGTCGCTCAAGCAGCGACCCTGGCGCGTCGCTTGCGCGCCTGCGCCTCGCCGGTGTTGACCGTGCGCCGGCGCGCCGCCGGCGTCAGCAGCTCCGCCAGGAACTGGCCGGTGTGCGACTGCGGCTCCGCCGCCACCTCCTCCGGGGTGCCCACCGCGATCGCCATGCCGCCCTCCTCGCCGCCCTCCGGGCCCATGTCGACGATGCGGTCAGCGCTCTTGATCACGTCGAGGTTGTGCTCGATCACCACCACGCTGTTGCCCTGGTCCACCAGCCGCTGCAGCACCGCCAGCAGGCGCTGCACGTCGGCGAAGTGAAGGCCCGTGGTGGGCTCGTCGAGGATGTACAGCGTCCTGCCCGTCGCCACCTTCGAGAGCTCGGTCGCGAGCTTCACCCGCTGCGCCTCCCCGCCCGACAGCGTCGTCGCCGGCTGGCCCAGGCGCACGTAGCCAAGCCCCACCGCGTCGAGCGTCTCCAGGCGCCGGCGCACCTTGGGGATGTGCTCGAAGAAGCGCAGCGCCTCCTCCACCGGCATCTCCAGCACCTCCGCGATGTTCCTGCCTTTGAAGCGCACCTCCAGCGTCTCGCGGTTGTAGCGCTTGCCGTGGCACTGCTCGCACGGCACGTACACGTCCGGCAGGAAGTGCATCTCGATCTTGATCTGCCCGTCGCCGCGGCACACCTCGCAGCGCCCGCCCTTCACGTTGAAGGAGAAGCGCCCCGGCTTGTAGCCGCGCGCCCGCGCCTCCTGGGTCTTCGAGAACAGGTCGCGGATCACGTCGAACAGGCCCGTGTAGGTGGCCGGGTTCGAGCGCGGGGTGCGCCCGATCGGCGACTGGTCCACCGCGATGATCTTGTCGAGCTGGTCCAGGCCGTGCAGCGCCCGGTGCGCGCCGGGACGGCGTCGCGCGCGGTGCAGCCGGTTGGCCACCGCCTTGTACAGCACGTCGTTCACCAGCGTCGACTTGCCCGAGCCCGACACCCCCGTCACGCACGTCAGCACGCCCAGCGGCACGTGCACGTCGATGTCGCGCAGGTTGTGCTCGCTCGCGCCCACGATCTCCAGGTAGCCGCTCGGCGTGCGCCGGCGCGCCGGCGTCTCGATCGTGCGCGTGCCCGCCAGGAACTGACCGGTCAACGACTCCTTCACGCCCTCGACCTCCTTGGCGGTGCCCTGCGCCACGATCCGCCCGCCGTGCTCCCCCGCGCCCGGCCCCAGGTCCACGAGGTGGTCGGCCGCGCGCATCGTCTGCTCGTCGTGCTCCACCACGATCACCGTGTTGCCGAGGTCGCGCAGGCGCTCGAGCGTCGATATCAGCTTCGAGTTGTCGCGCTGGTGCAGGCCGATCGAGGGCTCGTCGAGGATGTACAGCACCCCCACCAGCGAGGAGCCGATCTGCGTCGCCAGGCGGATCCGCTGCGCCTCCCCGCCCGACAGTGTCGCCGCCGCGCGGTCCATCGAGAGGTAGCCGATGCCCACGTTCTCCAGGAACTGCAGGCGCTCCTCGATCTCCTTCAGGATCAGCCGCGCCACGTGCCGGTCGGTCTCAGAGAGCTCGATCTCCTCCACCCACTGAAGCGCCCGGCGCGCCGACAGCGCCGTGAAGTCCTCGATGCGCGTCCCCGCCACCAGCACCGCCCGCGACTCCGCCCGCAGCCGCGCGCCGCCGCACACCGGGCAGGGACGCAGCGACGTGTACTCCTCGATCTTCTCCCGCGTCCACTCCGAGTCGGTCTCGCGGTAGCGGCGTTCGAGGTTCTTCACGATCCCCTCGAAGCGCGCCGCGTAGGAGCGCCGCCGCCCGAAGCGGTTCCTGTAGGTCACCTGCACCGGCTCGCCGTTCGTCCCGTACAGGAACACCTCGCGCTGCTCCGGCTCGAGCTGCTCCCACGGCGTGTCGAGGTCCACGTCGTACATCTCCGCGATCGCCTCGGTCATCTGCTCGTAGTAGTTGGACGCGCTGTTCGCCCATGGCGCGATCGCGCCCTCGCTGATCGACAGCGAGGGATCCGGCACCACCAGCTCCGGGTCGATCTCCATCTGCGAGCCCAGGCCGGTGCAGCGCTCGCACGCCCCGTGCGGCGAGTTGAACGAGAAGATGCGCGGCTCGAGCTCCACCAGCGAGGGGCCGTGCTCGGGGCACGCGAAGCGCTCCGAGAACGTGTACGTCGTGCCGGGCGCGGGCCTCGCCCCCGGCACGATCTGCGTCGCCGCCGCACGCGCGCCCTTCGCGCCTTTCGCGCTCGTGCGCCCGCCACCCTCGGCCGTCTCGCCCCGCCCGCCGCCGCCCGCCGTCGCCGCCGGGCGCCCAGCCTCGCCGGCTCGCTCGGCACGCGAACCCACTATCTCCACCTCCACGAGACCCTCCGCCAGCCCCACCGCCGTCTCGATCGAATCGGCCAGCCGCTTGCGCACGTCGTGGCGCATCACCAGGCGGTCCACCACCACCGAGATGTCGTGCTTGTAGCGCTTGTCGAGCACGATCGACTCCTCCAGCATGCGCACGCGCTCGTCGATCTTCACGCGCGCGAAGCCGTCCGCGCGCAGATCCTCCAAGAGCTTGCCGTACTCGCCCTTGCGCCCGCGCACCACCGGCGCCAGCACCATGAAGCGCGTGCCCTCCGCCAGCTCCATCGCCTGGTCGATGATCTGCTCCGCCGACTGGCCCACGATCGGCCGACCGCAGATCGGGCAGTGCGGCTTGCCCACGCGCGCCCACAACAGGCGCAGGTAGTCGTAGATCTCCGTCACCGTGCCCACCGTCGAGCGCGGGTTGCGCGACGTCGTCTTCTGGTCGATCGAGATCGCCGGCGACAGGCCCTCGATCGAGTCCACGTCCGGCTTGTCCATCTGCCCCAGGAACTGGCGCGCGTACGCCGACAGCGACTCCACGTAGCGGCGCTGCCCCTCCGCGTAGATCGTGTCGAACGCCAGGCTCGACTTGCCCGA
>DATJMM010000039.1:0-10541 GCA_035508735.1 Solirubrobacteraceae bacterium
CTGGTCCGAGGTGTGATTGAGCACCATGTCGAGGATGACGCGGATGTGGTGCCGGCCGGCCTCCGACAGCAGGCGGTCGAAATCGGCGAGCGTGCCGTACACCGGATCGATCGCCTGGTAGTCGGAGATGTCGTAGCCGAAGTCCACCTGGGGCGAGGGATAGCAGGGCGCAATCCAGATCGCATCGACGCCGAGGGACTCGAGGTAATCGAGCCGCTGCGTGATGCCGTTGAGATCGCCGATGCCATCGCCATTGGAGTCCTGGAAACTGCGCGGGTAGATCTCGTAGATAACCGCATTGCGCCACCACGCCGCGGCCTGCGTCGCGGGCGCCGCCTGCTGCGCGCCCGCCGTGCGCATCGCGCCCACCGCCAGGCACGCCGCCAGCAGGCCGAGCAGGCGCGCGGCCGCGGCCACCCAGGACGTTGACCGACTCGAGCCTCTATGCATAAATCGCCGCGCCCCCGTTCAGCTGTCCGCTGCATGGTACGCGCAAATGCCGCACGCGAAACCACTGTTGTCCTTCTGGCAGATCTGGAACATGTGCTTCGGGTTCCTCGGCCTGCAGTTCGGTTTCGCCCTGCAGAACGCCAACGTGAGCCGGATCTTCCAGACCCTCGGCGCCGGGCTCGAGCAGGTGCCGCTGCTGTGGATCGCGGCGCCGCTCTCGGGGCTCTTGCTGCAGCCGGTGGTCGGTTATTGGTCCGATCGCACCTGGACGCGGCTCGGCCGGCGCCGCCCCTATTTTCTCGCCGGCGCCGTGCTCGCGGCCACGGCGCTCGTCCTCATGCCGCGCTCGCCGAGTCTGTGGGTGGCGGCGGCGCTGCTGTGGATGCTCGACGGGGCGATCAACATCTCGATGGAGCCGTTCCGCGCGTTCGTCGGCGACCAGCTGAGTCCGCGTCAGCGTCCCGCCGGATATGCCATGCAGAGCTTCTTCATCGGACTTGGCGCCGTGGTCGCGAGCATGCTGCCGTGGCTGCTGGCGCGCGCCGGCGTGAGCAATCACGCCGAGGTGCGCTATGCCTTCGAGATCGGCGCCGGTGTGCTGCTCGCCGCCATCCTCTGGACGATCGTGCGCTCGAGCGAGTACCCGCCCGAGGAGCTGCTGGCCTTCGACGACGCGCGCCCGCAGCACCCCGCCGTGGCGCCCGATCTGCGCCGCGAACGCCGCCGGGGTCTCACCTGGGCTGCGGTCGCCCTCGCGGCCATCGTGCTGATCCGGCTGTTGAGCCTCGACCGCCAGCTCTACCTGGTGTGCGGCGGCGCACTGGTCTGGGGCCTGGCGCAGTATCTGCATGGCCGTGGCCTGCGCGCGGGTGCCTTCACCACCTTCATGCGCGATCTGGCGACCATGCCCGAGGCCATGCGGCGTCTGGCTCCGGTGCAGTTCTTCTCCTGGCTCGCCTTGTTCTCGATGTGGATCTACACGACGGCGGCCGTGGCGCAGGTGCACTTCGGCGCCACTGATCCGCACTCCGACGCGTTCAACGACGGAGCCAACTGGGTCGGCGTGCTGTTCGCGGCCTACAACGGCTTTGCGGCGCTCGCGGCGGCGGTCATTCCCTTCATGGCGCGCCGCCTGGGGCTGCGCCTCAGCCATCTGGTGAACGTGTGGCTGGGAGCCGCGGCGCTGCTGTCGTTCGTGGTGATCCGCAACCCCTACTGGCTGCTGCTCAGCATGGTCGGCATGGGCTTCGCGTGGGCCTCGGTGCTGTCGCTCCCCTATGCGCTGCTCTCCGACAGCCTGCCGGCGCATAAAATGGGCCTCTATATGGGCGTCTTCAATTTCTTCATCGTCATCCCGCAGCTGGTCGCGGCCAGCGTGCTCGGATTCCTGCTGCATGCGGTCTTTGGCGGTGCGCCCATTTATGCGCTGGTGCTCGGCGGCGCGAGCTTCCTGGTGGCGGGACTGCTGGTGCTGCGCGTTCCGCAGCCGGGCGTCACTCCCGGCGGCGGCGAGCTGCCGGCGCCGGTCAACTGACGCACGGACTTCAGGAGTACAGGCGATGCTCACAAAGATCAGGGCGCGGCGGCTGGCACTCGCGGGCGGACTGCTGCTCGCGGCAGCGCTGCCGGCCGCAGCGCTACGGGCCGCGGCGCCGCCGGCGACCACGGTCGCATTCGCGCCGGCCGTGGCGGCCAGGATGCAAAGCTACGGCGAGGAGCAGCGCGTGACGCTCGAGCGGGCGATCGTCGCCGCCGTGGACCGCGTGGCCGCGGGGACGCCGGCCATGACCGGGCTCGAGATCGCCGTGACGGTCGAAGACGTCGCGCCGACCCATCTGACGCCGGCGCAGCTCGCCGCGGACCCGGCGGCCAGCGCGGTACACAACAAGTCCCTCGGGGGTGCGCAGCTCTCGGCCGAGGTGCGCGACGCCAGCCACCACGTCCTGACGGTGGTGCACCACAGCTACTTTGCCCGGACGCTCGCGCTCGGCTCGAGCTCGCTCGATCCGTGGGCGGATGCGCGCCTCGCGATCGATCAGTTCGCCGTCAAGCTCGCGGCCGCGTGCCGCGCTCTGCCGCGCCGCTGAGCTCGGCTTGCGCCGCGCCGCACGAGCGGCGTACCACCAGGCGCGCCGGCAACATGCGCGCCTCGGCGGCCTCGTCGCGGATCTGCCTGAGCAGCGTCTCGACCAGCACCTCGCCGGCGAGGCGGGTGTTCTGGGCGATGGTGGTGAGAGGAGGATTCGCGAGGCCCGCGGCCGGTATGTCATCGAAGCCGACCACCGCGACATCGGCCGGCACGCCGAGGCCGTGCTCCTGCAGCTTGCGCATGGCGCCGAGTGCGATGAGGTCGCTCGCCCCGACGATGGCATCGAACGCTTCGCCGCGCGCCAGCAGTTCCCCGGCCGCCGCGTAGCCCGCCTGCTCGGTGCTGATGGCATCGACCTGCAGCGCCGCGCTGGCCGGCACAGCGGCCTCGGTCAGCGCGCACTCGAAGCCGTTGTAGCGATCGAGAAACTCCGGACACCCGCGCGAGACCCCGCCGAGAAAGGCGAGGCGGCGGCGGCCGAGGCCGAGCAGGTGCCGCGCCGCCTGGTAGCCCCCCTGGAAATTGTCCGAGCCGATCGACAAGCCCGGCTGCCCGGCCTGCACCGCGCCCCAGCGCACGAAGTGGGTTCCCTGCGCGGTCAGGCGCTCGAGGCGCTCGCGGTAGAGGAGGTAGTCGCCGTAGCCGAGCAGGATCAGGCCGTCGGCCTTGCGGCTGTCCTCGTACTCCTTGTGCCAGTCGCCGGCACGCTGCTGGAACGAGACCAGCAGGTCGTAGCCGCGCTGCGCGCAGGCGCGGGTGATCGAGCCCAGCATCGCGACGAAGAACGGATTGATGGCGGAGTCATCCGAGGTCGGATCCTCGAAGATGAGCAGGGCGAGCGTGTTGGAGCGCTGAAAGCGCAGGTTGGAGGCGTTCTTGTCGACCCGGTAGTTCAGCTGCTGGGCGACGGCGAGTACGCGCTTGCGCGTCTCCTCGCTCACCCGCGGGCTGCCGCGCAGCGCGCGCGACACCGTCGGCTGCGACACTCCGGCCTGGTAGGCAATGTCAAATGACGTGGCCTTGCCCGGCGCACGCCCATGGGCCTTGTAGCTGCTCACCCGGTCCCCCCCGAGGTCCCGAGTATAGGCGCAAAGAAACCCGGCAGCGACCCGTGGCACCGCAGCAACAGGGAGACTAGGTCGGCATGGGCGCCGCCGCACGTGAATACGTATGTCAGGTCTTTCGAGCGGCGCCGTCCCATCGCTAGAGTCTGGAGAAGCTCGCTAGCGGGCGTTCGGGTACGCGGCGGCGCGTGCAACTAAAACTGAGGGGGTTCGCTGTGGATCAGAAGACACGATGCGTAGCGTCCGGCGCGCGGCGCCGGGCGATCGGCGCGGCCGCAGGCTGCGGGCTGGCGCTCGCCGGCCCGGCTGTTGCACAGGAGCAGGCGGCGGCGAGTACCGCCAACGCCGAGGAGTCGCTGCAGACCATCACCGTCACGGGCGTGCGGGCGGCGGTCGAGTCCGCCATCAACGTCAAGCAGCGCTCCGACAATATCGTCGAAGTCATCTCGGCCGAAGACATCGGCAAGCTGCCGGACACGAGCATCGCCGAGTCCATCTCGCGGCTGCCCGGCCTCACGTCGCAGCGCTCGGACGGACGCGCCTCCGACATCAGCATCCGCGGCACCGACCCGCAGTTCGCCACGGGTCTGCTCAACGGGCGCGAGCAGGTGAGCACCGGCGACAACCGCGCCATCGAGTACGATCAGTACCCGGCCGAGTTGATCAGCGGCGTGGTGGTCTACAAGACTCCCGATGCGGCGCTGATCGGCCAGGGATTGTCCGGAACGATCGCCCTCGAGACGATCCGTCCGCTCGAATACGGTCACCGGGCCACGGTGCTCGACTTCCGCATGGAGAAGAACTCCGACGCCGACATGGGCGCCGACTCCAAGAACAACGGCTACCGCGGCAGCTTCTCCTTCATCGACCAGTTTCTCGACAACACCCTCGGAATCGCGGTCGGCTACGCGCGCCTCTCCTCGCCGGTCGTGGGCCGCGAGCTCGGTCTCTACGATCCCTGGCATGCGAACGGCACCGAGCACGCGGGCGTAGGGGCCGACGTCGATGTGACCGACGGCATCAAGTCGCTCGCCAGCATGGGAAGCGACGTGCGCGACGGCGCGCTCGGCACCGTCGAGTGGCGCCCGACGAGCTCCTACACGAGCACTCTCGATGTCTACTGGACCTCGGAGCTGCAGAACAACAACCGGCGCAGCCTCGAGGTCAACCTCGGCAACTACAACGGCTATCCGAACGCCACCTGCCCGGCCTGCACCGGCACGGCGAATTTCTCCAACCTCGACGTCGTCAACAACGCGCTCGTCGGAGCGACCGTCAGCAACGTGGTGCCGCTGGCACGCAACTTCCTCTACCTGACCAGCGATCAGATCTTCCAGGCCGGCTGGAACAACAAGTGGAAGGGCGCCGCCTGGAACCTCATGACCGACCTGGCGTACTCGCGTGCGACGCGCGACGAGCACGACTACGAGACCCAGGGGCAGTACATCGGCGGCGTCACCGACACCATCACCTATTTCCTGCCCAACGGGTCGCAGCCGACCTTCACCGCGCAGAACAACTACAGCGATCCCTCCCAGGTGCTGGTCGGCCCGACCATCTATGGCGGCGGCTACAGCCGCTTCCCGCACGTGGTGGACGAGCTGAAGTCCTTCCGTCTCGAAGGCACGCGCCAGGCGGGCGGCTGGTTCAGCGACGTGACCCTCGGCGCCAACTACGACGATCGCTCCAAGGACAAGACGCAGCCGGAGACCGGCCTCAACACCGTCGGCGGAACCTTCGACCAGATCGGCAGCCAGTACCTGCTGTCGCCGGCCAACCTGAGCTTCTCCGGTACGCCGTCCTCGCTCGCGTGGAACGTTCCCGGGGTGCTGGCCGCCTATTTCGATCCGGTCGTGCCCGGCTACCCCAACGAGCCCGGCTACGGCTACCTGACCGGCAAGTTCTGGGATGTGTTCGAGAAGCTGACGACCCTCTACATCAGGGGCGACCTCAATCATCCGCTGTCCGCCGACGTGACCCTGCGCGGCAACATCGGCCTGCAGGTCATCCACACGCAGCAGAGCTCGACCTCCTTCTCGTACAACGAGGCGACGCAGTCGAGCGACCCGATCGAGGGCGGCAAGTCCTACAACGACATCCTGCCCGCCATGAACCTGGTGTTCGAGCTGCCGGCACAGCAGCTGCTGCGCTTCAGCGCGGCGCGTGAGATGGCCCGGCCGCGCATGGACCAGATGACCGCCGGTCAGGACTTCAGCGTCGCGACCACGACCGGCGTGCCGTCGAACACGGCCGGCAATCCGCTGCTCGATCCGTGGCGCGCCGATGCGCTCGACCTCTCGTACGAGAAGTATTTCGAGAACAAGGCGTACCTCTCGGCGGCGGTCTTCTACAAGGACCTGAAGACCTACATCTACGACCAGACCTTCCTCACCGACCTGTCGGGGCTGGTCGCGCAGCTGCCGCCGCCGGGAGCGGGTCAGCATCCCTACCTCGATCAGGGCTACCTGACGGTTCCGCTGAACGGCCAGGGCGGCCGGCTCGATGGCATCGAGCTGACCGCATCCGCGCCGGGCGAGCTGCTGGCCCCGTGGCTGAGCGGCTTCGGCGCCAACGCCAGCGTGTCGCTCACCGACAGCTCGATCACGGTTCCCGGACAGGTGGCGGGCGAGAATGCCGCGAACATCACGCTGCCGGGGCTGTCGAAGACCGTGGCGAGCGCCATGCTGTACTACGAGAAGAGCGGCTTCGCGGCGCGCATCGCCTCGCGCTACCGCTCCGATTACATCGGCGAGATCACGGACTTCGCCGGCGACCGGGCGCTCGAGTACGTGCGGCACGAGCTGATCACGGACTTCCAGACGAGCTACGAGTTCCAGAAGGGCCCGGCGAAGGGGCTGATGATCCTGTTCCAGGTCAACAACATGACCAACACGCCGTTCATCGACTACTCCGGGAACGTCACCCAGACGCGCGACTACGAGACCTTCGGGCGGGACTTCTTCTTCGGATTGAACTACAAGTTCTAGAGTCGCAGTGGCGGGCCGGCCGGCGCATGACGCCGGCCGGCGCCGCGGGAATCACCATGGAGCAACGAGCGATGCGCGCGGCCGCCGGCGGCGTCCGCGCGTGCCTGGCGCTGGGCGCGATGGCGTTCGCCGGCGCGGCCGCGGCCGCGGACTTCCGCGCGCGTCTGCCCCAGGACGAGGTGATCTACTTCCTGCTGCCGGACCGGTTCGAGAATGGCGACACGGCGAACGATCGCGGCGGTCTGGAGGGCGGCCCGCTGGTCACCGGCTACGACCCGGCCAACAAGGCCTTCTACCACGGCGGCGACCTCGAGGGCGTGACGGAGCGGCTGGACTACATCGAGTCCCTCGGCGCGACCGCGATCTGGCTCGCGCCGGTATTCAGGAACAAAGCCGTCCAGGGCCGCCCGGGCCATGAATCCGCCGGCTACCACGGTTACTGGGTCACCGACTTCACCCGCGTCGACCCGCACTTCGGCACCGCCGCGGACCTCGAGGCGCTGATCGGCGCGGCGCACCGGCGCGGCATCAAGGTGTACCTCGACATCATCACCAATCATACCGCCGACGTGATCCGCTACCGCGAGTGTCCCGACAACGACTGCCCCTACCGCTCGCATGCCGACTATCCCTACACGCGGCGCGGCGGCCTCGGGGGCGCGCCGATCAACGACGGCTTTCGCGGCGACGATGCCGCGCAGCAGACCGCGGAGAACTTCGCGCACCTGACGCGCCCCGACTACGCCTACACGCCTTACGTGCCGCGCGGCGAGGAGCACGTCAAGGTGCCCGAGTGGCTGAACGACCCGATCTACTACCACAACCGCGGCAACTCGACCTTCACGGGTGAGAGCTCGACCTTCGGCGACTTCTCCGGACTCGACGACCTCATGACCGAGAATCCGCGCGTGCTGCAGGGCTTCATCGACATTTACGCCGGCTGGATCGGGCGCTTCCACGTGGACGGCTTCCGCATCGACACCGCCAAGCATGTGAACGCGGAGTTCTGGCAGGGGTTCGTGCCCGCCATGCTGAGCGCGGCGCGCGCCGCGGGCATCCCCAACTTCCACATCTTCGGCGAGGTGAGCACCGCGGAGGTGGACCCGGCGCTGCTCGCCGAGCACACGCGCGTCGACCGGCTGCCGGCGGTGCTCGATTTCGCCTTCGCGGCCGCGGTGCGCGAGGTGGTGGGCGGCTCGGCCGGTACCGAGGTGCTGGCGCGGCTGTTCGCGGGCGACGCGCTCTACGAGGGCGGCGAGGCGGCGGCCATGCAGCTGCCGACCTTCGTCAGCAACCACGACAACGGGCGCTTTGCGTATTTCGTCCGGCGGCTGCGTCCGGGTATCGACGACGCGCAGACCCTGAGGCGGGTCGCGCTGGCGTACGCGATGCTGTTCACGCTGCGCGGCGTGCCGGTGATCTACTACGGCGACGAGCAGGGATTCGCGGGGCGCGGCGGCGATCAGGATGCGCGCCAGGACATGTTCCCGAGCCGCGTGCCGTCGTATCTCGGGGAGCGCCCGCTCGGAGGCGCGGGTGCGCCGGGCGGCCATTTCGACCGGCAGCACCCGCTCTATCGCGCGATCGCCGCGCTCGCGCAGCTGCGCAGCGCGCAGCCGGCGCTGCGGCGCGGGCGGCAGGTGGTGCGCGGCTACGGCAGCCGGCCGGGGCTGTTCGCGGTGTCGCGCTTCGATCCCGACGGCCACGGCGAGCTCCTGGTCGCCTTCAACACTTCGACCAGCGCAATCAGCGCCCAGGTCGAGGTCGAGGCCGGCTCCACCCATTTCGTGGCGCTGCACGGCAAGTGCGCGGCGCAGCCTTCCGCGCCGGGCAGCTACCCCGTCGAGATCGCGCCTCTCGACTACGTGGTGTGCGCGGCGGCGGGGGGCGAATGAGCGCCGCGGCCGACGCACGCGGACAGGAATGGTGGCGCGGCGCCGTCATTTACCACATCTATCCGCGCAGCTTCGCCGATTCCAACGGCGACGGCATCGGCGATCTGGCGGGTGTCACCGCGCACCTGGAGTACGTCGCCTCCCTCGGCGTCGACGCCATCTGGCTGTCGCCTTTCTTCACCTCGCCGATGAAGGACTTCGGCTACGACGTTGCCGACTATTGCAATGTCGACCCCATGTTCGGAACGCTCGCGGACTTCGACCGGCTCATCGAGCGCGCACATGCCCTGGGCTTGCGGGTCATCATCGACCAGGTCTTTTCGCATACTTCGGATCAGCATCACTGGTTCCGCGAGAGCCGCAGCGATCGGCGCAACCCCCATGCCGACTGGTACGTCTGGGCGGACGCCAGGCCCGACGGCTCGCCGCCGAACAACTGGCAGTCGGTGTTCGGCGGTCCGGCCTGGGCCTGGGATGCACGCCGCGGGCAGTATTACCTGCACAACTTCCTCACCGAGCAGCCCGATCTGAACGTGCATAACCCCGCGGTGCAGGGCGCGCTGCTGGCGAGCGCGCGCTTCTGGCTGGAGCGCGGCGTCGACGGCTTCAGGCTCGATGCGATCGACTACGCCATGCACGACCCGGCGCTCACCGACAACCCGCCGCGGCCGCGCGACGGCCGGCCGCGGACTCGCCCGGTCGATTTCCAGGTGCCGCTGTACAACAAGGGACACGCGGACCTGGTGCCATTCATCGAGCGGGTGCGCGCGCTCACCGAGGAGTACGGCGGACGCTTCACGGTGGCGGAGATCGGCGGGGAGGGTGCCGAGCCGGTGATGAAGCTGCTGACCCGCGGCGAGCGGCGGCTGCACACCGCCTATGGGTTCAACTTTCTCTACGCCGAGGAGCTGACCCCGGCGCTGGTACGCGCCGCGCTCGAGACCTGGAGCGATGCCGCCGACACCTGGCCGAGCTGGGCCTTCTCCAATCACGACGCGCCGCGGGCCGTCTCGCGCTGGTCGGCCGCGGCGGACCGCGCCGCGCACGCGCGCCTCGCGCTGCTGCTGCTGCTGACCCTGCGCGGCAACGTATTTCTCTACCAGGGCGAGGAGCTGGGTCTGCCGCAGGCGCAGCTCGGATTCCACGACCTGCGCGATCCCGAAGCCATCGCGAACTGGCCGCTCACGCTCGGACGCGATGGCGCGCGCACCCCGATGCCGTGGGTGCGTACGGCGCCGCACGCGGGATTCTCCACGGCGCGGCCGTGGCTGCCGGTCCCGGCCGATCACGCCGCCCTCGCGGTCGATGCGCAGGATCGCGACCCCGACTCGACCCTCGGCATGGCGCGGCGCTTCATCGCATTGCGTCAGCACCATGCGGCGCTGCGCTACGGGGGCATGCGCCTGCTCGAGACCTCCGCGGGCGTCCTGAGCTTCGAGCGCGGCTTCGGCGCCGCGCGGATTCTGTGTGTCTTCAATCTGGGACTCGCCGAGGCGGCGATCGAGCCGCCGCCGGGACGCTGGCGCCGTATCGAAGCGATCGGCGGCGCGCGCGAGTGGGTGCTGCCGCCGCTCTCGGCGCTGATCGCCGAGAGCGCCTGAGGCGGGGCGAGCCTGGCGTAAGCGGCGGCGAGCCTCAGGAGCGGTGCGAGCCGGCGGTCTGGCCGAACAGGACTTTCCTCTCCTCGTCCGACATCGTGCGGCTGTAGGACTGCTCGACGCCCACGTAGGCGCGCTGGCAGGCGGGCCGCTCGCGGATGCGCAGGAACCAACGCCTGAGGTTCGGAAAGTCGTCGAGATTCTGCTTGTGGCGCTCGTGCGGCACGATCCAGGGGTAGGAGGCCATGTCGGCGATGGTGTACTCGCCCGCGAGGTAGTCGCGGGTGGCGAGCGCCCGGTCGAGTACGCCGTAGAGCCGGTTGGTCTCCTTGGTATAGCGCTCGATCGCGTAAGGCACCTTCTCGGGCGCGTACTGGTTGAAGTGGCCGTTCTGTCCGGCCATGGGACCCAGGCCCCCGACCTGCCAGAACAGCCACTGCAGCGTCTGCGCCCGGCCG
>DATJMM010000040.1:0-23319 GCA_035508735.1 Solirubrobacteraceae bacterium
GGGGGCCGAAGTTCAGCGTCAGGAGCTCTTCGGTCTGCTCGTCGCCCCCGTGCGCGGCGATCTGCTCCTGCACCGAGCTCAGCGAGATGTCCTGCTCGCCGCGGCGGTACTCCGATGCCGTCGGCTGCTCGGTCGGGCTCATCACATCGGCCCCAGCGCTTCGCGCTCGTTGAAGGTGAACGCCACCGGTTCGCCGCCGATGGGGAAGTCGCGTCGCTGCGGATGACCCTCGTAGTCCTCGGGCATCAGGATGCGGCGCAGGTCGCGGTGCCCACGGAAGACCACCCCGAACATGTCGTAGATCTCCCGCTCCTGGTGATCGGCGGTCGGCCACTGCGGCGCCACCGAATCGACCTCCGGGGACTCGGTGCTGACGCGCAGCTTGACGGTGATGCGGTCAACCCGGCCCATGTCGATCAGCTCGTAGTGCACCCCCAGGCGCGGCTCCTGCGGGTAGTAGTCAACGCCGTGCACGCTCGCCAGGAACGCATAGCCCTTGCCGCGCAGGTGCTCGAGCACAGCACGTATCAGCGCCGGGTCGATCTCGACCGTGCCGCGGTCGCGAAAGAACGTCGTTGCGATCACGGTGCCCTCACCCTCGGCCTCGCGCAGCTCGCCTGCGATCAGCTCGAGGCCCGTGGCGTCAAGCACCGCCAGTATCCCCCTCCAGCGCCACGTTCACAGCTGCCGCCGGAGTACTCTGCGCATCCACCGCCAGCGGCCCTATGACCTCCTCGGTCCCGCGGGCGTCGTAGCGCTCACGCCAGCCGGCGTCGGGGTCGTCCTGGACCATCTTGCGCAGCTTGAGAATGCCGTGCATCAGCGCCTCCGGGCGCGGTGGGCAGCCCGGTACGTGCACGTCGATCGGCAGGAACTTGTCGGCGGGCACCAGCGCATAGTTGTTGAACACGCCCATCGAGGAGCAGCAGGCGCCCATCGAGATCGCCCACTTCGGCTCGAGCATCTGGTCATACAGGCGGCGGATGATCGGCGCCATCTTGATCGACACGCGGCCCGCGAGGATGATCAGATCGGCCTGCCTGGGGGAGGCGCGGAACGCCTCGAAGCCGAAGCGTGCGATGTCCAGCCGCGGCCCGGCCGTGTGAAACTGCTCCATCGCGCAGCACGCCAGCCCGAAAGCGAGCGGGAAGAACGAGTTCGAACGCGCCCACGCGACGGTTTTGTCGAGCGTCGTGGTCAGCACGCGTTCGTGTACGTAGCGTTCGAGATCGAGCTCGGTGTCCTTGAGGTGCGCCGGCTGGTTGGCGCCCTCGAGGTCTGAGCCGCGCAGCAGCTGGTGGGCGTTCAGGGAGTTCACCCGCAGCGCGCCGGCGGGCTGGCGTTTCACCTCCACTCCAACGCTCCCCTGCGCCACACGTATACGAAGGCGACGAACAGCAGCACGATGAAGACCACCGTCTCCACCAGCGCGAAGCTGCCGTAGGCGCGCAACTGCACGGCGATCGGGTACAGGAACACGACCTCGATGTCGAACAGGATGAACAGCATCGCGATCAGGTAGAAGCTGATCCCGAAGCGGAAGCCCCGCTTGACGTCGGACGGCAGCCCGCACTCGTAGGGGTCCTGCTTCTCCGGCGCCGCGCGGCGCGGCCCCAGCACCGAGTTCAGCGCCACGAAGGCGCCGCCGACGGCGCCGCCGAGCACCAGGAACACGATCGCCGGGAGGTATGTGCGCAGCACCGTGCGCTGTTATATCACTGCTTGTGGCAGGCTGTTACTAGTGACGATCGGCTCGAAATCGAGGCCGTGAACGAGGCTGTGGTGCTCGCCGCGCTGGTGCTCGCGGCGGTCAATCTCCTGGCCGGCGCGCTCGGCGCGGCGCTATGGCAGACGGGCTCCGTGCGCGGCTCCGGCGCCTCGCGCTTCTGGATCTCGCTGCGCGTCGCGCAGGGCTGCGCGCTGGCGTTCGCGATCGGCATCGGCGCGCTCGCCGCCGCCGGCCGGGATTGCAGCGAACGGCTCTTCTACCTGTACGCGCTGCTGCCGCTGGCCGTCGCCTTCGTCGCCGAGCAGTTGCGCGTCGCCTCCGCCCAGACGATCCTCGACCAGCGCGGCCTGGAGAGCTCCGCCGCGGTCGGCGAGCTGCCCGAGTCAGAGCAGCACGAGCTGGTCGCCGCGATCGTGCGCCGCGAGATCGGCGTGATGGCGCTGTCCGCGCTGGTCGTGGTGTTCCTCGCGCTGCGCGCCGCCGGCACCGCTCACGGGTTCTGAGCCGCCGGCCGCGACGCTCACCGGTCCGGCCGAGCCGGCCGCGACGCTCACCGGTCCCGGCCGAGCAGGCGGCGCGGCTCACCGGCTCTGAGCGGCCCTATATATTCCCCCGCGCATGAAGCTCGCAGCCATGACCGCGGTCCTGCTCGCCTGCGCGGTGGCGCTGGGCGCCTGCGGCTCCCAGGAAATCAAGCTCGCCAAGAGCAACCCCGACTACAAGGGCGCGGTGCTGTTCCTCGACCACTGCTCCGGCTGCCACAGCCTCGCCACGGTCGGCGCCGAGGGCTCCGCCACCGCGATCTCCAATCGCGTCAAGACCAACGCGCCCAACTTCAACATCCGCAAGGAGAACGTCGAACAGGTTCTCTACGCGATCCGCAACGGCGGCTTCTCGGGGGCGATCATGCCCGAGAACATCCTCGTCGGCCAAGACGCCCAGGACGTGGCCAAGTTCCTCGCCAAGTACTCCGGGCTGCAGGCCGAAAAGGTGCCCGCCACCAACATCGCGCTGTCGACCAAGTAGCGCGGGCCGGAGCCGGCCCGTGCTCGATCTGAAGCTGATCCGCGAGGACCCCGACGGGGTGCGGGCGGCGCTGGCGCGGCGGGGGCCGCAGGCGGTCGCCGGGTTGGAGCGCGCCATCGAGCTCGACCGCCGCCGGCGCGAGCTGCTGCCCGAGCTCGAGGGCCTGCGCGCGCAGCAGAACGAGGCCAACGCGCGCATCCGCTCGGCGCCCGACGCGCCCGCGCGCGAGCGCGAGATCGGTGCCATGCGCGAGGTCGCCGCGCGCGCCAAGCAGCTCGAGCAGGAGCTTGCCGCGGTCGAGGAGGAGCTGCAGCAGGCGCTCGCGCCGCTGCCCAACCTGCCCGACGCGACCGCCGCGCCCGGCCCCGAGGACGAGCTGGTGCGCGAGGTCGGCGAGGTGCGCGAGCTCGGCTTCGAGCCGCGCGACCACCTCGAGCTGGCCGGCCCGCGGATCGACACCGAGCGCGCCGCACAGCTGTCCGGCACGCGCTTCGCCTACCTCAAAGGCGAGCTCGTGCTGCTCGAGCTGGCGCTCGTGCGCTGGGCGCTCGAGAAGCTGGGCGGGGCGGGTTTCGAGCCGGTAGTGCCGCCCGTGCTGGTGCGCGAGCGCGCGCTCTACGGCACCGGCTTCCTGCCCGACACCGAGCAGCAGATCTACAGCCTGCCCGAGGACGAGCTGTACCTCGTCGGCACCTCCGAGGTGGCGCTCGCCTCGCTGCACGACGGCGAGATCCTCGAGGCCGAGCGCCTGCCGCTGCGCTACGCCGGCTTCTCGCCGTGCTTTCGCCGCGAGGCCGGCGCCGCCGGCAGGGACACGCGCGGCATCTTCCGCGTGCACCAGTTCGACAAGGTGGAGATGTTCAGCTTCGTCGCGCCCGAGCGCTCCGGCGAGGAGCACGAGCGCATCCTCGCGATCGAGGAGGAGATCCTGGCGGAGCTCGAGCTGCCCTACCGCGTGGTCAACGTCGCCGTCGGCGAGCTCGGCAACTCGGCCGCCAAGAAGTACGACTGCGAGGCCTGGATCCCCAGCCAGGGGCGCTACCGCGAGCTCACCTCCTGCTCCAACACCACCGACTACCAGGCCCGCCGCCTGAACATCCGCGTGCGCACGCATCAGAGCCCCCCCACCCGCACACGCGCGCTGCACACGCTCAACGGCACCGCCGTCGCCGTGGGCCGCACGATCGTGGCGCTGCTGGAGAACGGCCAGCGCGCCGACGGCGGCGTGCAGCTGCCCGCCTGCCTGGTTCCGTTCGGCGCGCCCGCGTCGCTCGCGCCCGCGGGCTCCTGAGCGCCTCTGCGCGCAGCGCCGCAGGCTCCCGCACGACTAGACAATTAGAGGCTAGGCTCTCCAGGGCCTGTCAAGTGGGTCGTGTGGGAACTGTCAAGCGCGGAGCGGCGGGGCGTGGAGCAAGCACAGCGAACGAGGATCCTGGAGTCGATGGCGCAGGCGATGAGCGAGCGCGGGCTCGGCGGGGCGACCGCGCCGCTGAGCGCGGTGATCGCGCGCGCCGGGGTCTCCAGCGGCGCCTTCCACGAGCAGTTCGCCGATCGCGAAGCATGCCTGCTGGCGGCCTTCGAGCTGGCGCTCGAGCGGGCGCGAGGGCCGGTGCTGTCCGCCTACGACGCCGAGGTGCGCTGGCTCGATGCGCTCAAGGCGGCGCTGGCCGCGGTGCTGCGCTTCCTCGAGGAGGAGCCCGCGCTGGGGCGCCTGCTCGTGGTCTACTCGATGAGCGGCGGCGAGCGGCTGCTGCGCCGGCGCGCCCAGGTGCTCGCCGCCCTCGCCGAGGCGATCGACCGGGGCGGCGGCGAAGCGCTGGCCGGCAGGGGGCAGCCGCCTCCCGCGGTCGTGGCGGAGGGCCTCGTGGGCGCCGTGCTGGCGATCCTCCAGAACCGGCTGCTCGAGCATCCCGAGCGGGGCGTGATGGACCTGTTCGGCTCGCTCGTCAGCATCCTCGTGCTGCCCTATCTCGGCGCCGGCGCAGCCCGCCGCGAGCTCATGCGCCCGGTGCCGCGGGCGCGTGCCGGGGCGGGTCCTGGCGCCGAGGTCACGTCCTTCGGCGAGGGCTCGGGGATGCGCCTCACCTACCGCACCGCGCGCGTGCTGGCGGCGATCGGCGACTACCCCGGCGCCAGCAACCGCGAGGTGGCAGAACGCGCGGGCGTCGTCGACCAGGGCCAGATCTCGAAGCTGCTGGCGCGGCTGCAGGCGCGCGGCCTGATCGCCAAGGCCGCCCCCGCGCAGGCGCGCGGCGCGCCCAACTCCTGGCAGCTGACCGAGCGGGGAAGGGCGATGGCCGGCGGCGAGCACCCCTCCGAGGGCGCGCCGCCGGCGCTGGCCGGCGCCGGCGCTGGCCGCCGCCGACGCTAGCCGATCCTGAACGTGATCGAGCGCCCCGCGCCGTGCTGCGGGACCACCGTCAGGCGGTAGAGGCCGGCGCCGAGCGCCGCGTGCGCGCGCAGGTGGCGCGTGTTGCGTCCCGCGAGCGCCTCGAAGGAGAGCGCCCCTGGGAGCGTCCGCCAGCGCGCGCGCCCGTGCCTGCGCCGCTGCTTGCGCAGCGTCGCCCGCACGGGCGCGGAGGCGCTGATCGTGAAGCTGAAGGCGACCTGGAAGACGCGCGGGCGGCCGCGGTTCAGCGCGATCAGGGCGCGCTGCGTCAGCGCCAGCGCCCACACGCGCGGCAGCCCGGCCGGGGAGGCCGTCGGGGCGCTGCTCTGCGCCGCCGGCGCAGCGGGGCTGGGCGCGACCGGACTCGTGCCGGCACCCGCGCTCGGCGCAGTGCCTCCCGAGGCCGTGCCGGAGCTCGCTTCGCGGCCGGCCTGCGTCGACGCGAAGGCCGACAGGCCGTGCGGCGTGCCCACGCCCGTGGGCCCGTCGTAGCCTTCCCCGGCCGCGCAGATCGCATCGCTCGAGCAGCTCGCCTGAGCCTCTTCCGCCGGTTCGCAGCCGGTTTCGAAGATTCCCGCTTCTGGGTCTTCGTCGAACGGCGCGTCGCATTCGCCGTTGGAGCCCTCGCTCACCTCGTGCAACGAGGACGGCGAGGCGGCGGCGTTTTCGTACAGCGTGCGCGCCGGGTCTTCCACCCCCTGTGCGCCGCCCTCCAGCGCGAACGTGGCGGCGACCAGCGGCGAGGCGAGGCTGGTGCCGCCGAGCGTGCACCAGTGCCCGTCTTCTTCGCATTCGCCGGCGGCAGCTGAGGAGTCGTACACGGCCACGCCGGTGTAGGGGTCGGCGTCGGCCGACACGTCCGCCACCGCGCGCCCGTCGCCGCAGCCCACCGCTTCCCAGCCCGGCAGCGCGCGCTGCCACGACGGCGCTTGGAACTGCGTGCTGCAGCCCCCGCCGCCGGCGCCGTGGCCGTCGGCTTTGCCCGCGCTCCTGCCGCCGTCGTTCCACACCGTCTCTTCTTCCCATTCGCCGTGCGGCCCAAGGTACAGGCGGGTGCCTCCCACTGCCACCACGGACGGCGACACGGCCGGGAAGTTGGCGTAGGCCGAGCGGGGTTCTTCGAGCCAGTTGAGATAGCCGTCGTCGCCGGCCGAGGCCGTGATCACCACGCCGGGCTGCTCGAACGCCGACTGTTCTGCTTCGCACTCGCCTTCGACGCATTCCGGGCCGCCCCACGAGTTGGAGATCTCGTTCGCGCCGAGCGTCTGCCCGGCCGTGCGCTCGGCCGTCTCGAGATCCGAGTAGGCGGGCGAGGACGCCTCCACCAGCGCGATGCGACAGTTTTGGCACACGGCGTGCGCGGTCTCCACGTCCAGCGAGATCTCCACGCTCCACTCGCGCGCTTCGCGCACCAGCAGGCAGGCCTCTTGGCGCTCTCCCGCGGTCCCTTCGTGCCCTTTGCAGAAGCTTTCCGCTTCACCCCTTTCCACGGTCGTGCGGGGGAACGGCAGTGCGGCGCCGGAGCCGTCCTCGTTGACCTGCTCGAAGCAGCCGCCCGCGCTGGTGCACGACGGCAGGCCGAACTCGGCGTCGTAGCTGGCCAGGTCCGCTTCGGCGGTGGGGTCGTTGTAGGCGTCGACCAGCGCGATCGTCTGCGTGCTCGAAGCCCCGTCGGGCAGGTCGTAGGCGCTGTGCAGGTCCTGCGGGCGCAGGCCGTAGTCGCCTTCGAGGGGGGGCGAGGAGGAGCCGGTGGCGCTCGTGCGCGCCAGCCCCAGCGGGTGATCGCGGGCACGGGCCTGCGCGGTCTGCGGCACCAGCCGCGCGGCCATGCAGGCCGCCTGCCCCGGCCCCGGCGGCGGGCACACGCCGGCTTCGGAATAGTCGGACGCCGGCAGCGGCGCGAGCGCCTGCGCGGCGGATGCCGGCACCGCCTGCGCTGCCCACAGCGCCAGCGCGAGCATCGCGCCGGCGGTCAGGGCTCCTGCACGACGCGTGCGGGCCGTGACGCCGCGGGCAGCTGCTGCGCCCGCGGCGCCTGTATCGGGCTCGCTGTAGGGCATAGGGGTCACCGTGGGCTTCGTACCCACGCTAGTGATCGTCTCGACTTTCGGCGTGGTCTGCTTTAGACGTGTTAGACGAATGGACACACGCGAGCAGATCGTCACGAGATCGTCACAGGCTGGTCACCTGCGCGTCACGCCTCGCCTGTGTGCGGGCTCGATGATTGCCTGCGGGACGGTGGGACACGGCAAGCCGGCGGGCCCAGGTGAGGGCCGGGTCCGCAGCGCAAGCGCACCGAACCGCAGGGTGCACCGGACGGGGCGGGAGGCGAGACCCGCCCCGTTCGCCTTACGCTGGTGAGCGTGTCAGCCGCACCGTTGGCGTCCCTGCTGTCGGCGGAACCGCCCTCGCGGCGCTTCGGCGCGCTCGCGGCGCTGGCTGCCGTTGCGCTGTGCACGCTGGTCGTCTACCCGCTCGCGCACATCGCGCCGGTGGTGTCGCTCAGCGTGGTGTACCTGCCGGCCGTGCTGATCGTGTCGCTCACCTGGGGTGTGGGGCTGGGGCTGCTGACCGGGGTCGTCAGCGCCGCTGCCTTCAACTTCTTCCATCTGCCGCCGACGGGCCGCCTGACGCTCGCCAACTCCAACAACTGGGTTGCGCTGGCCGCCTTCCTGGCGGTGGCGGTGCTTGCGAGCTCCGTGGCGGAGGTCACACGCGCGCGTGCACGCGACGCCGAGGAGCGCCGTCGCGAGGCGGACCTCGCGGCGGAGATGGCGCGTCTGCTGCTGCGCGGGCAGAGTCTCGCCGCGGCGCTGCCGACGGCCGCGGCACGGCTCGCGCAGATGCTCGAGCTCGGCTCGGCGGCGATCCAGATGGAGGCGGTCGAGGCCGACGAGCGCACGATCGCGTTCCCGCTGCGCGAGGGCACCCGGCGGCTGGGCACGCTGCTGGTCGGAGCGGACGCCTCCGAGGTCAAGCTGCGCAGGGTGCAGGAGCGCGTGGTGCCGGCGCTCGAGGCGCTGCTGAGCGCGGCGCTCGAGCGCGAGAACCTGCTCACCGGCGTGGTCGAGACGGCCGCGCTGCGCCGCGCCGACACGGTCAAGACCGCACTGCTGCGCGCCGTCTCGCACGACCTGCGCTCGCCGCTGACCGCGATCTCGGCGGCGGCGGCAACCGTCGGCTCGCCGTCGCTGTCGCAGGGCGAGCGCGAGGAGATGGCGACCGTGATCCAGGAGGAGACGCAGCGCCTGTCGCGGCTCGTCGACAACCTGCTGGACCTCTCGCGGCTGGAAGCCGGCGCGGCCGAGCCGCACCGGCAGTGGACGTCGATCGACGAGCTGATCCGCGCCGCCGTCGCCGAGCTGGCTGGGCGCGAGGGTGAGTTCGCCCTCTCGATCGACCGCGACCTGCCGCTGGTGGACATCGACGCCGCGCAGATGGAGCGTGCCTTCGTCAACGTGCTCGAGAACGCGCGCCGCCACTCCGCCGGGCATCCGGTGTCGGTGCGCGCGCGCGCCGTGCGCAGCCTGGCGGCGGCCAAGGGCAGGGACGGCGCGCCCGCAGCCGATGCGCCCGGCACCGGCGAGCACGAGGCCGCCGGCGAGCGCCGGGGGCGCGGGGACCGTGTGATCGTGCGCATAGTCGACCGCGGGCCGGGCATCCCGCCGGCGCAGCTCGAGCGCGTGTTCGAACCCTTCTACCGCGCCGGCACGCCCGAGGGCGGCCACCGCGGCTCGGGGCTCGGGCTGGCGATCGCGCGCGGCTTCACCGAGGCCAACGCCGGCACGCTGCACGTCGAGTCGCTGCCGGGCCAGGGTGCCACGTTCGTGTTCGAGCTCCCGCTGGACGCGGCCGAGCGACCCCGGCGCCAGCCGGCGGAGGCCGGGCCGCTGGCCGTCGGCTCGGCCCGAGAGCCCTCGCCGTGAGCGGCGCGCAGGAGGCGGCGCCGGCGAGGCCGCCGCGCGTGCTGGTGGTCGACGACGAGCCGCAGATCGTGCGCGCGCTGAAGGTCGTGCTGCGCGAGGCCGGCTTCGAGGCGGCGCCCGCCGAAACCGCCCGCGAAGCGCTGGACCTGGCCGCGGTGCGCCCGCCGCAGGCGGCGATCGTCGACCTCGTGCTGCCCGACCTCGACGGGGTCGAGGTCACGCGGCGGCTGCGCGAGTGGAGCGAGATGCCGATCCTGGTGCTCTCGGCGATGGGCGAGGAGGAGCAGAAGGTGCGCGCGCTCGAGGCCGGCGCCGACGACTACATCACCAAGCCCTTCGGCGCGCGCGAGCTGGTGGCGCGCCTGCAGGCCGCGCTGCGGCGCGCCGCGCGCGAGGAGGGTGAGCCGCGCATCGAGGCGGACGGCCTCGAGATCGACCTCGCGGCGCGCATCGTGCGCCGCGACGGTGAGCCGATCCACCTCACGCCGATCGAGTTCGAGCTGCTGCGCGCGCTCGCGCGCAACCGCGGCAGGCTGATGACCCACCGCAAGCTGCTCTCCGAGGTGTGGGGACCCGAGTACGTCGACGACATCCAGCCGCTGCGCACCCACATCGCCCGGCTGCGCGCGAAGATCGAGCCGGACGGCGCGTCCGCCGCCGGCGCGCAGCGCCTGATCGTGACCGATCCCGGCGTGGGCTACCGCTTCGCGGCCTGACGGCGCCGTCACGCCGTCACGCCGTCACGAAATCGTTATGTCGGGCATGCGTTTCGTCACGCCGCCGTAATGCCGGCTGCTCCATATTGGTGAGCATGGATGCGGTAGCGGTGATTCTCGGAATCGCGATGTTCGTGATCCTGCTGTTCCTGGTCGAGGGGGTCGATCGCGTATGAGCCTCGGCGCCCCCTCGGCTGCTCGCTCGCTTCTTCACCCGAGCGCGAGGTGAAAGAGTGAGCGGCGCCGACGTGTTCGGCCTGGTGGTGTCGGTGCTGGTCATCGCCTACCTCTTCTATGCGCTCGTGCGGGGAGAGAAGCTGTGACCTTCAGCGGCTGGTTCACGATCGCCGCCTTCGCCGTGGTGCTCACGGCGCTCGCCGTGCCGCTCGGCGGCTACCTGGCCAAGGTCTACTCCGGCCAGCGGGTGTTCCTCTCGCCCGTGCTCGCCGCGCCGGAGCGCCTGCTCTACCGGGTCCTGCGCGTCGACGCGCAGCAGGGCCAGGACTGGAAGCAGTACGCGCGCAGCCTGCTGGTCTTCTCGCTCGCCGGCTGGCTGCTGCTGTACTTCATCCTGCGCACGCAGACGCTGTGGGACTTCACCGGGCTCAACCCGAGCGGCTTTCACTCGGGCACCTGGAACGTCAGCTTCAACACCGTCTCCTCGTTCCTCACCAACACCAACTGGCAGTACTACGGCGGTGAGACCACCATGAGCTACTTCAGCCAGATGCTGGGCCTGACCGTCCAGAACTGGCTGTCGGCGGGGGTGGGGATCGTCGTCGCGGTGGCGCTCGTGCGCGGCATCGTCTCCCGCAGCGGCAAGAGCCTGGGCAACTTCTGGCAGGACCTGGTGCGCACGATCTTGTACGTGCTCGGACCGATCGCCCTGCTCAGCGCGGTCGTGCTGATGTCGCAGGGGGTGATCCAGAACTTCTCCCACTACCTCACGGCGCACACGCTCACCGGGCTGCCGCAGACGATCGCGATGGGGCCGGTGGCCTCGCAGGAGGCGATCAAGGAGCTCGGCACCAACGGCGGCGGCTTCTTCAACGTCAACTCGGCGCACCCGTTCGAGAACCCCAACGGCTTCACCAACTTCTACGAGATCCTGATCGTGCTGATCATCCCGGCGGCGCTGGTGTTCATGTACGGCCGCATGGCCGGCAACCGCCGCCAGGGCTACGCCATCTACGGCGTGATGATGTTCATGTTCCTCGGCGCGGTCGCCGTGGCCTACATCGCCGAGGCGCACGGCTCGCCCGCGCAGCACGCCGCCGGCCTGAACACGCACGTGATCTCCGGCTCCGGCGGCGGCAACATGGAAGGCAAGGAGCAGCGCTTCGGGATCGCCGGCTCGGCGCTGTTCGACGTCGTCACCACCGTCACCTCGTGCGGGGCGGTCAACAGCGCGATCGAGTCGTTCACCGGTATCGGCGGCGCGGTGCCGATGGCCAACCTGTCGGCCAGCGAGGTGATCTTCGGCGGCGTCGGCACCGGGCTGTACTCGATCCTGCTGTACGTGCTGCTGGCCGTGTTCATCGGCGGTCTGATGGTCGGCCGCACGCCCGAGTGGCTGGGCAAGAAGCTGGAGGCGCGGGAGATCAAGCTGGCCGGGCTGGGGATCCTCATCACCCCGCTGGCGGCGCTGTTCTGCACCGCCATGGCCACCGCCGACTCGGCCGGGCGCAAGTCGATCTCCGAAGTGGCGGGCAAGGGGCCGCAGGGCTTCTCCGAGACCTTCTACGCCTATCTCTCCCAGGCCAACAACAACGGCTCGGCCTTCGCCGGCTACACCGGCTACGTGCAGCCCAACGCCGGCAACCTCGGCGCCCACGGGGTCACCTTCACCGACCTGCTCGGCGGCTTCGACATGCTGTTCGCGCGCTACGCCCCGATCCTGTTCGCGCTGGCGGTCGCCGGCGCGCTGGCCGGCAAGCGCGTCACGCCCGCCGGTCTCGGCACGATGCGCACCGACAACGCCACCTTCTCGGTGCTGCTGATCGGCGTGATCGTGCTCGTCGGCGCGCTCACCTTCTTCCCCGCGCTGCTGCTCGGCCCCGTCGTGCAGGGCCTGACCGGACACCTGTACTGAGATGAAGCGCGACCTCGTCACCTCCGCGATCGGGATCCTGGTGCTGACGCTGCTGCTGGGGCTCGCCTACCCGCTGCTGGTCACCGGCATCGGCCAGGCTGTCTTCCCCGGCAACGCCAACGGCCAGCAGATCAAGGTCCACGGCAGGCTGATCGGCTCGAAGATCATCGGCCAGAGCTTCGCCGAACCGGTGATCGGCAAGAACGGAAAGCCGCAGGAGGAAGAAGAAGAACTCCTCACCAAGCCGGACCCGCGCTACTTCCAGTCCCGCCCGTCGGCCACCGAAGGCGGCGAATACAACGCATCCGCCAGCACCTTCTCCAATCGCGGCCCCAACAGCAAGCTGACCGAGGAAGACGACGCGCAGGCGCTGAAGGCGTACCTGGCGCTGAACCGCCCCTACGACCGCTCCCTCTCCGGGGCGCAGGTGCCGGTCGACGCGGTCAACACCTCCGCCTCGAACCTCGACCCGGAAATCTCGCCCGCCAACGCGCGCATCCAGGCGCACCGCGTGGCCGCGGTGCGAGGCCTGCCGCTCGTCAGGGTCGATTCCCTGATCGCCTCCCACACCTCCGGCCGCGGGCTGGGCTTCTCGGGCGAACCCGGCGTCAACGTGCTCGAGCTCAACCTCGCGCTGGACCGCCTCGAAGGGAAGGCGAGCTGATGTCGGCGCAGGTGCAGGCCGGCCGCGAGCGGCGCGCGATCTCGCTGTTCCAGGGCGAGATCGTCGCGCGGGCGCTCCTCGACAGCGTCAAGAAGCTCGACCCGCGCGTGCAGGTCCGCAACCCGGTGATGTTCGTGGTGGAGATCGGCTCGGTCATCACCACCGTGACGTGGCTGATCCAGGTCTTCGGCGGCAAGCCGCTCGGTGGCGGCGACGACCCCGCCTGGTTCACGTTCGTGATCGCCGTGTGGCTGTGGCTGACGGTGGTGTTCGCCAACATGGCCGAGGCCTTCGCCGAGGGACGCGGGCGCGCCCAGGCCGACACGCTGCGCCAGATGCGCAAGGAGACGATCGCGCGCCTGCGCGACGGCTCCACCAGGGCCGCCTCCGAGCTGACGCGGGGGGACGTGGTGGTGGTGGGCGCGGGCGAGCTGATCCCCGGCGACGGCACCGTGATCGAGGGCATCGCCACCGTGGACGAGTCGGCCATCACGGGCGAGTCGGCGCCGGTGATCCGCGAGTCCGGCGGCGACCGCAGCGCGGTGACCGGCGGCACGCGCGTGACCTCCGATGAGATCGTCGTGGAAATCACGCAGGAGCCCGGCCAGTCGTTCCTGGACCGCATGATCGCGCTGGTCGAGGGAGCGGAGCGGCGCAAGACGCCCAACGAGATCGCGCTCGGCATCCTGCTGGCGGCGCTCACGCTGATCTTCATGATCGTGGTGGCGACGCTGCGCCCGTTCGGGCTGTTCGCCGGCACCTCCATCTCCGAGACCACGCTGATCGCGCTGCTGGTGGCGCTGATCCCGACCACGATCGGCGCGCTGCTGTCGGCGATCGGCATCGCCGGCATGGACCGGCTGGTGCGCCGCAACGTGCTGGCGCTGTCGGGGCGCGCCGTCGAGGCCTCCGGCGACGTCGACGTGCTGCTGCTCGACAAGACCGGCACGATCACGATCGGCAACCGGCTCGCCGCCGAGTTCATCCCCATGCCCGGCGTCCCCGAGGCGGAGCTGGCCGAGGCGGCGCAACTGTCCTCGCTCGCCGACGAGACGCCCGAGGGCCGCTCGATCGTGGTGCTGGCCAAGCAGTACGGCATCCGCGAGCACGACATGACCCAGGTGCGGGCGGAGTTCGTCCCCTTCACCGCGCAGACGCGCATGAGCGGCGTGGACCTCGACGGCCAGCAGCTGCGCAAGGGCGCCGGCGACGCGATCGTCGCGTTCGTCGAGCACGAAGGGGGCTCGCCGCCGCCGGAGCTGCGCCAGCAGCTCGACCGCATCGGCAGGGAGGGCGGCACGCCGCTGGCGGTCGCGCGCGACAGCCAGGTGCTGGGCGTGATCTACCTCAAGGACACGATCAAGGAGGGCATGAAGGCCCGCTTCGAGCAGCTGCGCGCGATGGGCATCAAGACGATCATGGTCACCGGCGACAACCGCCTCACCGCCGCCAAGATCGCCGAGGAGTCCGGGGTCGACGACTTCCTCGCCGAAGCCACGCCGGAGCGCAAGCTGGCGCTGATCCGCGAGCAGCAGCAGGACGGGCGGCTGGTGGCGATGACCGGCGACGGCACCAACGACGCGCCCGCGCTGGCGCAGGCCGACGTGGGCGTGGCCATGAACACCGGCACCCAGGCCGCGCGCGAGGCCGGCAACATGGTCGACCTCGACTCCAACCCCACGAAGCTGATCGAGATCGTCGAGGTGGGCAAGCAGCTGCTGATCACGCGCGGCGCGCTCACCACCTTCTCGATCGCCAACGACGTGGCCAAGTACTTCGCGATCCTGCCGGCGATCTTCATCGCCACCTACGCGGCCGCCGGCCAGACCAAGGGGCCGCTGCACGTGCTCAACGTGATGGGCCTCGGCGACCCGCGCTCGGCGATCGTCTCGGCGATCATCTTCAACGCGATCGTGATCCCGCTGCTGATCCCGCTGGCGCTGAAGGGCGTGCGCTACCGCCCGATCGGCGCCAGCGCGCTGCTGCGGCGCAACCTCTGGATCTACGGCCTCGGCGGCCTGGTGGCGCCGTTCATCGGCATCAAGCTGATCGACCTGATCGTGCACAACCTGCTGGGGGCGTGAGCCTTCAGGCGCCCAGCACGAGCGCGCACACGAAGGCGAGGTAGGCGCCGATGATCACGGCGCCTGCGCTGCGCCGCAGGCCGCGCTGGAGGTAGGCACAGGACAACGCCAGCACCGTCATGGCGAGCGCGCAGGCTGCCACGTAGGTGGTCTGCCCCGAGGGGGCGCCCGCGCCCAGCGCCGTCGTGGGGATCAGCAGGCCGGCGAGGATGTTGAGCGCGTTGCTGTTGAGCGAGGTGCTGAGCACGGCGGCGCCCCTGTCGCGCATCGCCAGGTAGACCGCGGCGACCGCGTTGGGGAGGCTGGTGACGACCGCCAGCACGAGCGCGCCGACCACGATCGAGGAGATACCCCAGCGATCGCCGAGCTGCGTGCCGCTGTGCTCCATCTCGACGCTCGCCGCGATCACCACCGCGACGGCCGCGACCGCCACCAGCGCGTCGCGAGGGCCGCCGCGGCGCGCGTGGATCGCGGCCTCCAGCTCGAGCTCCTCCTCGCCCACGGCCGCGATCAGCCAGCGCGACCAGGCCGCCGGGATCGGCAGCGCGGCCAGCCGCTCGTGGCGGACGGCGAGGATCCACACGTAGGGCAGCAGCCCCGCCAGCACCGCCGCCAGCGCGGCCGCCGCCGAGAGCACGCCCACGATCAGCAGCAGCGCCGCCGTCGAGATCCACAGCGCGAGCGCTCCCGAGAGCTCGAGCACGCGCCGGTGCAGCGCGATGCGCCCGGCGATCAGCGACGACAGGCCGAGCAGCGCCGCCAGGTTGAAGACGTTGGAGCCGATCACCACGCCGGCGCCCACGTGCTGGTCGTGGCGAGCCAGCGCTGTCACCGCCGAGGTGATCTCGGGCGCATCGGCCGCGAGCGCGGCGAGCAGCCCCAGCAGCGCCTCCGACAGCCCGAGGCGCGCGCCGACGCGCTCGAGCGAGACCACCAGCCGCCAGCTCGCGCCGAGGCTGACCGCGGCCGCCAGCGCGAACGCCGCCAGCAGCAGCGGATCAGACACCGCGAGGAACGACCTCGCGGCGAGCGCGGCGGCCGCGGGCGGAGGGTGGGGGGCTGTGGCGAGCGCTCGGGATCACGGGCGGTCCCTCCTTCGAGGGCACGCCGACCAGGCTTCCCGGCTCGCCGCCACGAAGTCTAGCCTGTAGCTTGCTGCGCTCTGAGATGCCCGACGGACGAGGACACCTGAAGGTCTTCATCGGCATGGCCCCCGGCGTGGGCAAGACCTACCGCATGCTGCAGGAGGGCGCCGCCGAAGCGGACAGCGGCCGCGACGTGGTGATCGGCTACCTCGAGCCGCACGGGCGCGCGGAGACCACTGCCCAGGCGGCGGGCCTCGAGCTCGTGCCCCGGCGCGAGGTGCGCTACCGCGGCACGCCGCTGCAGGAGATGGACCTGCCGGCGGTGCTGGCGCGCAAGCCCGAGCTGTGCCTGATCGACGAGCTGGCCCACACCAACGCGCCGGGCGTGGAGCACGAGAAGCGCTACGAGGACGTGCGCGATGTGCTCGACGCCGGCATCGACGTGTTCTCCACGGTGAACGTGCAGCACCTGGAGAGCCTCAACGACCAGGTCACGCAGCTGACCGGCTCGCGCACGCGCGAGACGATCCCCGACGAGGTGCTCTCGGCGGCCGACGAGGTGGTGCTGATCGACGTCACGCCGGAGACGCTGATCGCGCGCCTGCGCGCCGGCAAGGTGTACCCCGGCGAGCGCGTGCAGGCGGCGCTTAACAACTTCTTCAAGCTGGAGAACCTGGCGGCGCTGCGCGAGACCGCGCTGCGTCAGGTGGCCGAGGACGTCGAGGTCAAGCGGCTCGTGCGCGAGCCCTCGGTGCCGCTGCGCCGCGACCAGGAGGGCGTGCCGCTCGCCGTCGAGGGCGTGCCGCAGGCGATCGCCGAGCGCCTGCTGGCGCTGGCCACGCTCGCGCCGCACTCCGAGCGCGTGGTGCGCCGCGCCTGGCGCTCGGCCCAGCGCCTGGACGCCGAGCTCGACGTGCTGGTGGTGCGCCCCCCGGGGCGCCCGCCCAGCACCGAGGACCGCAAGCGCCTGGAGGAGCTGCGCCGGCTGAGCGCGATGCTCGGGGCGCGCCTGCGCCTCGAGGAGGGCGAAGACGTGGCGGCGGTGGCGATCAGGGTGGCGCAGTCGCTCGGAGCCACGTACGTGCTGATGGGGACCCCCGCCCCGCCGCGCGGGCTGGCGCGCCTGGGCGCCAACCCCGAGCGCTCGCTGCTGATGCGCCTGGTGCGCGGGCTGCCCGGCGTCGACGTGCGCGTGGTGAGCGACCCCACGCTGCGCGCGCAGGGGCCCGCACCCGACTCCTAAACCGCTGGTAAAACTGCTTGCAGGCGGCAGGGGGCGCGCTAAGCGTCACGTAAGACTGTGGGATGTCACGCAACCACCCCGCCGCCCGGCTGTTGAGCACCGATGTGAGCACGCCTCGCCGACCCCTCGCCAAGCTCCTCGCCGCCGCCCTGCTGTGCGCGCTCGTGCTCGGCGCCGTCGGTGCGGCCGGCGCGGCCTCCGCCGGCGCCGGCGAGACCGCAGGGGCGGGGACGCACCGCGCTGGCGGCGCTCGAGCGAGCAGCGCGCGCCGGGGCAGGGCCGCGCGCCACGCGAAGGGGGCGCACCGCGCAAGGGTCGCCTCCTACCTGAGCGGCCTGGGCGACGAGCAGGCCACGATGTTCGCCAACCCGCTGTGGAAGCAGCTGAAGACGAAGATCGTGCGCTACGTGGTGCCCTACGACGCGGTCGCGCACTCCTGGTCGCTGGACCAGGCGATCGATTTCATCCGCGCCGCCGAAGCCGCCCACCAGCAGGTGCTGGTGGCCTTCTACCACTCCGAATACAGCCCCACGCGACTGCCGAGCGTGCCCGCCTACAAACGCGACGTGCAGCGGTTCATCAAGCTCTTCCCGCACGTCAGGCAGTACGAGTCCTGGGACGAGTCCAACCGCGGCAACGAACCGCCGCTGTTCACCAGCCCCTCCGCCGTGCAGGCCGCCAAGTACTACCAGGCGCTGATTCGCGTCTGCCGTCGCTGCACCGTGGTGGGCCTGGACGTGCTCGATGCCTACTACATCCAGCCCACGCTCCGCTACATCGCGGAATTCAAGCGCGAGATCTACCGTCTGGAGACGGTCATGCCCAAGGTCTGGGGGCTGCACAACTACTCAGACGTGAACCGCCTGGAAGGCTGGCGCACGACCGACCTGGTGCGCGCGCTCGGCGGCAAGGTGTGGCTGACCGAGACCGGCGGCATCGTCAAGTTCGGGGGCTCGTTCCCCAACAAGCACGGCTCCGGGCTGCGGCGCTCGGCGAAGGTGCTGAAGTTCATGTTCAAGGTCGCCGGCGAGCATCCGCAGATCAAGCGGATCTACATCTACGACTGGAACGGAGGCACCGCCTCGACCCGCTTCGACGCAGGGCTCACCAACGCCCGCGAACAGCCGCGCGAAGGCTACGTGGTGGTCTGCCGCCGGCTTCGCGGCGCGAGATGCGGGGTGAAGGTGGCCCGGAACTGATCCCGCGGCGCTGCGCGCGCACCAGGCGCGTCGCCGCGAGCGCCAGCAGCCCGGCGCCGGCGGCCACGGGTGCGAGCACGCGCAGCGGGTAGGTGCGGAAGCCGGGGTGGTCGGCCGCGCTGAGCGCGGTGTGGTCGCCGGCGTTGTAGATGCTGACCAGCCCCGCGTGGTCGATTCCCAGCAGGGTGGGTGCGAGCGCCGCGAACAGGCCCCAGCCGAGCAGCGTGAGCACGCCCGCGCGCAGGGAGGCGCCGTCGAGCGCCAGGCGCGGCGTGGCCCAGGCGGCCAGCGCGACCGCGCCGGCGGCTGGCGCGAGGAACACCCACACGCCGCCCCAGCCGCGCCCGAGACCGTAGGCGGAGGCGATCGTCGGCTGGAACAGCCCCTCGCGCAGGTAGCGCATCCAGGTGACGGTCTCGGTCTCGTAGCCGACCAGCGGGTGCGTGATGGTGGCGATCACGGTGGTGGTGATCGACACGGCGGCGAGCGCCACCGTGGGGCCCGGATAGCGCTTCAGCGCCAGCGCCACCGGGAAGGCGAGGAACGGCAGCAGCGTGTCCAGGAAGCGCGGCCCCATGAAGCCGCCCCCGAACGGCAGGTAGTAGCCGGAGTTGTAGAGCAGGTAGCACAGGCAGACGGCGGTGATCGTGAGCGCCTCCGCGCGCCGCCCGCGCCTGTACAGCAGCGCGGTGCCGAGCGCGCCCATCGCCAGCACGGGCGAGATCGTCAAGAGCCCGCGCGAGTCCAGCAGCAGCGTGGCCAGCACGCGCAGGCTCGGCGCGTCGATGCCGAAGAAGCCTTTCTGCTGGCGCGGCACGTCCGAGTAGGCGAGGTGCGTCCAGGAGTGGAAGGCGTAGTGGTTGTACAGCAGCAGCGGCACGATGCCCACGAGCCCGCCGAGCACGTAGGCGCCGCCGCGCCGCAACGCCCAGCCGGCGGTGAGCGCGTCGCGCCGCGAGAGCAGGTAGCCGCCGAGCACGACCGCGGCGAAGAAGGTGGGGTACTCGGAGGAGAAGGCGTAGCCCATCGCGAGGCCTGCGATGGCGGCGAGCGTGGGGCTGGGCGGACCGCGCCGCTCCCACAGCATCAGCGCGAAGGCGGCGAACGCGAGGAAGGTGGTGAACACGTGCGAGAACAGCAGCGTGGACAGCGGCAGCACCATCGTGCCGAGGCCCATCGCCACCGCGGCGGCCGCTCCGCAGCCGGGCTCGAAGCCGTCGGCCACGCGCCACACCAGCGCCACCAGCAGCAGCCCCGGCAGCACGTTGCCCCACAGGCCGACCAGGTAGATCATCTCATCGCCCGGGTGCTCGGGCGGGGCCACGTGGCGGTAGGTCCACGATTCGAGCCCCAGCCCTTTGATCGTGTCGTAGAAGGGCATCGCGAACAGCGCCAGGCCGGGAGCGCGGGCCGAGTAGTAATGGCCCTTGTAGAAGACCTTGTCGCCGGTGTTGTCCTGATAGCGGTCGATCGTGGCCTCGCCGTCGTTGAGGGCGCGCAGCAGGTCGTAGTGCGAGGTTTGGTTCCAGGAGAAGCTCTGGATCACGACCGCGTAGGAGAGGCCCGTCAGCAGCACCGCCGCGAGCGCCGCGTGGCGGCGGCCGAGCCTGATCCCGCGCCGCCGGGCGGCGCGCGCGGGGCCGGGAGGGGGGCGGTCGGGCGCGGGCTGGCCCGGCACCGCGGCTGCGCCGTCGCCCGCCGCGCTCATCGCGAGCCGGCGTGCAGCGCCGCCGGGCCCGGGCCGATCTCGTAGATCACCAGCGAGCCCGCGCGCCGGCGGGTGATGCCGAGGCCGGCTATCGGCTTGCGCGCGTTGGCGGCCGGGTCGGGCGGGTTGGGGAGGACCGTGCCGGTCTCCGGCGGCAGGTGCTTGGGCAACGCCGTGTGCAGCACCACCGTGCGAATGCCGTAGTAGCGGAGCTTCTCCACGCTGCCACGGTCGGGGAAGCCATTCATGCCGCCGCGCAGGTCGTCCTGGGCGGGGATGTCGAAGGTGCTCTCGCCGTTGGCGATCTTGGGGAAGCCGTCGGTCGAGAAGTACTGCCACACGCGGTCGAGCGCGCCGTCGGTGGGCAGGTCGAGGATCGGCCCCGGCAGGCCGATCTCGGCCCTCGCCGGCTGCGGCACGCGCGGGTGCCCGAGGTGACCGGCGCCTTCGCCGAGGATGCCGACGAGCAGCGCCGCGCCGACGAGCGCCGGCAGTCCGAGCGCCGGCAGGGCGCTGGCGCCCAGGCGTGGCCTGGCTCGCGGGGGCCCGTCACGGCCGGCGCGCCGTGTCCGCAGCGGCCGGCGCCACAGCGGCCCCAGCCGCTCGAGAGCGAGCCGGCGCGCCCACGGCACCGCCTGGCGCACCAGCAACTCCGCCCCGGCGCCGGCGAGCAGCGCGTAGCAGAGCGTGGCGAGCGTGAAGATGCGTCCCGGCACACGGATGCCGTCCCAGCCGGGGGCGTAGTCGTAGAGCAGGCGATATGGGTAGCCGGCGCCGGTGAGGCCGAAGCCCATCGCCAGCACCGAGCACACGACGATGCCCGCCACGAGCCCCGCGCGCAGCCGCCTCGTGAGCGTGCCGGCGGCGAGACCGGCGAGCGCGAGGGCCAGGATCAGCCCGCCCGGGAAGAACACGCTCTCGTTCTTGGAGCTCACTTTCGCGCGCATGCCTGCGGTCGCTTCGCCCCAAACGCGATTCTCCGAGGAGGCTGCGAGCAGCGCCGCCGGACCCGAGGAGTAGAGCTCCACTTCCGTGAGCGTGCGCTTGGCGGTCGGGTACAGCTGCTCCACCCGCAGGTACGGCCGCGCCTCGTACACGGTGGTCGCGCCGGTGAGCGCGATCCCGATCAGCGTGACGGCCAGCAGCGGCCGCGGGATCAGGGCGCCGCGCGCATGGCCAGGGGCGGGGCGCCACGCCGCCGCGGGCGTGAGGCGTCCGCGCCACCACGCCCCCAGCACGAGCAACCCCAGCACCGCGAGCAGGTAGGCGTACTGCAGGCCGAGCGTGAAGCCGAGGCTGACCTGCCAGGCGGTCACCAGCCAGCCGGCGAGCACGAGCCCGCGCGAGCGATTGGTAATCGGCCAGCGGCGGTATCCGCGCAGCAGCAGGAACAGGCCGAAGGCGATCCCGCCGGAGGAGATCACGTGCAGGTGCCCGGCCTCGGTGACGCGGTATGGGGCGTAGGCGAAGGCGAGCCCGGCGGCGCTGGCGCCGAGGCGGCCGAGGCCGAGCTCGCGGGCGAGCATGTAGGCGCCCACGAGGCAGAACGTCCACGCCCACAGGAACAGCAGGTTGTAGCGGACGAGCGCCGCCACGGTGCCGGAGCCGAAGAACGCCGCCGGGCCGTACCCGAGCAGCGAGTCCGAGAACGCGAGGCTGAGCGGGTGGGGGTAGAACGCGTTGGAGTCGAAGACGTGCAGCGGGTCGTGGAGGAGCGCGTGCCCGTCCCAGGCGATCTCCCACGCCGTCCTCACGGGATCGCCGAGATCCGGCGAGATGACGCTGCCCATGTGCAACGTGAGCGGCCAGCTCGTGAGCACCGCCAGCAGCGCCCCGCCGGCGAGCACGAGCAGCGCCTCGCGCCGGGAGATCGCCGGCGAGGGCGCCCAGCGCGGGCCCGCCGGCGCCGGCGTCTGCAGCCGGCTCGCCCGCCCGCCGCCCTCGCTCGCCGGGGTCGGAGGGGGACCGTGCGCGCTCGCGCCCTCGGACGGCGGTGGGGGCGGCGTCTGCGGCGGGCTGACGGGGCCGGTGCTCATGTGGGGCTCTTGGCCGGCTGTTGTTCTGAACCGCACGCGGATCGGCGCAGCATACGCGAGCGCTCTGCTGCATTGCGTAGCATCGCGGCGTCGCGGTTGTGACGTCTCGACCTTGCGGGTTGCGGCAGACTTGCGCGCATGAAGGTGCTGGTGGTCGGAGCGGGTGGCGTGGGATCGGCGTTCGCCGCGATCGCTCAGCGGCGTGCCGCCTTCACGCGGGTCGTGCTGGCGGACGTGTCGCTCGATCGCGCGGCGGCGGCCGTGCGGCGCCTCGGCGAGCAGGATCGCTTCGCGGCCGAGCGCGTGGACGCATCCAGTCGCGAGCAGCTCGTGGAGCTGATCGCACGGGTGGCGCCCGACGCGGTGCTCAACGCCTGCGACCCGCGCTTCAACGAGCCGATCTTCGAAGCGTGCTTCGAGGCCCGCGCCACCTACCTCGACATGGCGATGACGCTTTCGCACCCCCACCCCGAGCGCCCGTACGAGCTCACAGGCGAGATGCTCGGCGACAGGCAGTTCGCGCGCGAGCAGGCCTGGCGCGACGCGGGGCTGCTGGCGCTGGTGGGGATCGGCGTGGAGCCCGGACTGTCGGACGTGCTCGCCCGCCATGCCGCCGAGGAGCTGTTCTCGGAGATCGAGGAGATCGGCGTCCGAGACGGCGCCGACCTGGTCGTCGAGGGCTACGAGTTCGCGCCCACGTTCTCGATCTGGACGACGATCGAGGAGTGCCTGAACCCGCCGTTGATCTGGGAGCGCGAGCGCGGCTTCTACACCACCGCGCCGTTCTCAGAGCCGGAGGTGTTCGTGTTCCCGGAGGGCATCGGGCCGGTGGAATGCGTGAACGTTGAGCACGAGGAGGTGGTGCTGATCCCGCGCTGGGTGAGCTGCCGGCGGGTGACGTTCAAGTACGGCCTCGGCCGGGAGTTCATCGAGGTGCTCCAGACCCTGCACAAGCTCGGCCTCGACTCGACCGAGCCGGTGTCTGTGCGGGGACTGCAGGTGGCGCCGCGCGACGTGGTGGCGGCGGCGCTGCCGGACCCCGCCACGCTCGGCGAGCGCATGAGCGGGCGCACCTGCGCCGGCACATGGGTCACCGGCGCCGGCAACGACGGGCGGCCGCGCTCCACCTACCTCTACCACGTGGTCGACAACGAGACCACGATGCGCGAGTACGGCAGCCAGGCGGTGGTGTGGCAGACGGCCGTCAACCCCGCGGTGGCGCTCGAGCTGCTCGACCGCGGCGAGTGGACGGGCACGGGCGTGCTCGGGCCGGAGGCGTTCCCGCCGGCGCCGTTCCTGGCGCTGCTCGCCGAGTACGGCTCGCCGCACGGCGTGCTCGAGTTGCCGAGTTAGCAGCTCCACGGGTGCGCCCTCGCGGCGAGCCCCCGCGGCGAGCCCCCGCGGTGCGCGGGGGCCCAAGGC
>DATJMM010000041.1:0-54310 GCA_035508735.1 Solirubrobacteraceae bacterium
CGACGAGCTGATCGGACGCTTGGCAGCGGACGCGCGATCGCGCGAGGAGATCCTTGCCAACCCGGTTTATCGCGAGCTCTCCAACGCGGTCGCAGGCTCGCATGAGCTGAGCGCGATCGCGAAGCTGTATGAGCTGCACGAAGAGCACGACTTCGACGCGATCGTGCTCGACACGCCGCCCTCGCGCAACGCGCTCGACTTCCTCGACGCGCCCGAGCACATGCTGCGCTTCCTCGAAGGCCGCGCCCTGCAGGCGTTCCTCGGCCCCGGCGGCGTGACCGCGCGCCTGTTCGGGCGCGGCACCGCGCTCGTGTTCGCGATCTTCGCGCGCGTCACCGGCGTGGACATGCTGGCCGAGCTCTCGCGCTTCTTCCGCTCGCTGTCGGGGGTGACGGACGGCTTCGGCGAGCGCACGCGCAGCGTCTCGGCGCTGCTGCGCGCGCCCAGCACCAGCTTCGCGATCGTCACCTCCGCCGAGCAGGAGCCGGCGCGGGAGGCCGTCTTCCTGGCAGAGCGGCTGGCGCGCGCCGGCATCCACGTCGACGAGCTGATCGTCAACCGCGTGCAGCCGCACTGCCTGCACGGGCTCGCCCCCGAGCAGCTCGCGCGGCTGCTGGAACCGCAGCTCGGCGAGCGCCTGGGCGCGCGCGTCGCCTCCAACCTGGCCGACTACGACCTGCTCGCCCGGCGCGACCGGCAGACGCTCGCGCAGCTCACGGGCGCGTTCGGCGCCGGCGGGCGTCCGGTCGTGGTGCCGCAGCTAGATGAAGACGTCCAGGATCTCCGGGGCCTCGCGCGAGTCGCCGGCCACCTGTTCGCCTGAGCCCGACGCCGCCATGAGCGGCTCGCACCAGCCCAGCTCCCAGTCAGCCTGCTCCGGCGCCAGCGCCGGCGCGCGCGCCTCGGCGGGCGCGCCGTCGGGCTGCTCCGCAGGCGCCAGCAGCTGATCGGCGAGCGAGATCAGGTCCTGGTCGAGATGACCGCAGATCACGTCGCGCAGCAGCGCGCGCAGATGGTTGGCGAGCTCGCGGGCGAGCTCGACCGCGGCGCGGCGCGCAGGCGGCGCCGGGCCGGTCCCCGCGATCAGCTGGCGCTCGAGCGCCAGCGCCGCGAGCACGCGCTCGTTCAGCTCGAGCCGGCGCTCCGGGGTCGCGCAGAGCGCCGACAGGCGCCCCGGCAGCAGCGCGCTCGCCGGCCCCTCCGGCTCGAGCAGCGCCCGCAGCGCCATCAGGTGGTCGCTCAGCCCGTCCAGCGCGCTGGCGCGCTCGCAGCCGAGCTCGAAGCGCCCGAGCGCCCAGGCGAGCTCGTTGCCGTCCGGCGCGCGCCGCGAGACGAGACTGCAGAAGGCGCGCAGCTCGTCCTCCTGCTCGGGGGCCACGACCAGCATCCCGTGCGGGCGCCCGCCGTGTCCGAGCGCGAGCGCGCGCCAGCGGCCGCCGGCCACGCGCGCCCACGCCAGCTCGCCCAGCGTCACACGCCCGTCGCCGAACAGCCGCAGCGCGCGCAGCAGGTCCGCGAACAGCTCGCGCGCCTGCGCGATCGCCTCCTGCGGCTCGCTCTCGCCGGCGGCCAGCGCGACGATCAGGTGGTCCTGGGCGCCGTGCTCCGCGCCCGCCAGCGCCTGCTCGGGCAGTCCCTCGAGCGCCTGCGGCCGGGCGATCATCAGGCGCTTCGTCAGCGCCAGCTCCTCGGATCCGATCGCCAGGCCGTGCAGGGTCGCCACGATCGTGGTTTCGCGGCCGTCGCTCAGCGCCGAGCGCTCGAGCCGCTCGAGCGCCGCGTGCATGCGCTCGTCGCGCAGCTCGAAGTCGCTCTGCTCCTCGAACGCCTCGTGCAGCAGCGCGCCGATCGCCGCGCGGACCCGCATGCGCCTGTCCGCGCGAGCCGACTCGAGCCCCACGCTCGCCAGGTAGCGCTCCAGCCCCGCGAAGCCCTCGAGCGCCGCAGCGAGCGCCCCGTGCCCCCGCAGCCGCTCGAGCTCCGCGCGGTGCTCGTCGATGAACTCGCCGGTCATCGCGCGGTAGGCGTAGAGCACGGGCGCTCCCTGCCCGCCGCGGCGCCGTGCGCTGTGTCCCTCGAGCTCGAAGCGCACCTCCGCGCCGGCGGCCAGGAGTCCCTGCAGGTGAGTCGAAGCCTCTCGCAGCAGCTCGGTCGCGGCGGCCCTGAGATCGTGCGAGCGCATGGTGCGCTGAGTTCTCGCTGGCGCCGCGCGCTCCTGCATCGCGCAGCGGCGCTTGCAGCGAGGGGTTGGATCAGGCCGCCGCCAGCGCCGCCGGGATCAGGCCGCTGCCAGCGCCGCCGGGATCAGGCCGCCGCCAGCGCCGTCGCGGGCCGCGGCTCGGCGTGCTCCGCGCACTCGGCGCCCAGCCAGCGTTCGCCGTAGGCGCGCATGTCGTCGATGATCGGCAGCAGCGCGCAACCCTTGGCGGTCAGCGCATATTCCACGCGCGGAGGCACCTCGGGGAAGGTGTGGCGTTCGACGATGCCCTCCTCCTCGAGCGCGCGCAGGCGCAGCGAGAGGGTGCGCGGGCTGATCCCGGCGAGCGAGCGCTCGAGCTCGCAGAAGCGCGAACAGCCGGCAGCGAGGTCGCGCACGAGCAGCAGCGTCCACTTTCCGCACACGATGTCCGCGGTCATGCAGACCGGGCAGCTTTCGTCCAGGGCCATGTCGCCCTTTACTTTACCAATTGAAGTACTGGCGGCCGGCGCGGTGCGCGCGGCGCGCGCGGACCGCCTGAGCCGCAGGCCGGAGCGAAGGCCGGTCAGGCGGCGTTGAGCGAGGGCTTCGGCTGGGCGCCGGCCTCGCGGTTGGCCTCGGCGGCGGCGACGTCCTCCATGGTGGTGCCGCGGCGCCCGTCAGCCTGCATCAGCAGCTTGAAGTCGTGCGGGCTCGAGGCCACGCGCATGGCGTCCTCGAAGGTCACGCGCCCTGCCTTGACATGGCCGAACAGCGCCTGGTCGAAGGTCTGCATGCCGTAGAAGCCGCCCGAGGTGATCACCTCGACGAGCTTGCCGGTCTGGGAGGGGTCCACGATCATGTCGCGCACCCGCCCGGTCATGCGCAGGATCTCGCACACCGCCACGCGGCCGCCGTCGGCGCCCGGCACGAGGCGCTGGGAGATCACGCCCTTGACGGTGCCCGCGATCATGCTGCGCGCCTGCGAGTGCTGGTGGGGCGGAAAGAAGTCGAGCATGCGGTTGATCGACTCGGTCGCGTCCACGGTGTGGATCGTGGACAGCACCAGGTGGCCGGTCTCGGCCGCCGACAGCGCGGTCTGCACGGTCTCCTCGTCGCGCATCTCCCCCACCAGGATCACATCGGGGTCCTGGCGCAGCACGCGGCGCAGCGCGCGCTTGAAGGAGGCGGTGTCCATGCCCACTTCGCGCTGGTTGATCACGCAGCGCGAGTCGGTGTGCACGAACTCGATCGGGTCCTCGATCGTCACGATGTGCTTGCTCATCGTGTGGTTCATGTGGTCGATCATGGCCGCCAGCGTGGTCGACTTGCCCGAGCCGGTGGTGCCGGTCAGCAGCACGATCCCGCGCTCCTCCTCGGCCAGCTCCCGCACGACGTCCGGCAGCGCCAGCTCCTCGATCGTGGAGATGCGATGCGGGATCGCGCGACAGACCATCGAGATCACGCCGCGCTGCTGGAAGGCGTTGATGCGGTAGCGCGCCACGTCGGCGATTTCAAAGGAGAAGTCGACCTCGTGCTCGCGCGCGAATTCGCCGAGCTTGACCTCGTCGCTGAGCAGGCCCTTGAGCGCCCCCTCGGTGTCCTCGGCGCTCAGCGGCTGCTGGCGCTGGTCCAGGGTGAGCTCGCCGTGCACGCGGTGCAGCGGCGCCGAGCCGACCTTCAGGTGCAGGTCCGATCCCTCTTTCTCGACGAGCTCGCGCAGCGCGGCCTTGACGTCGAACATACCCCCTGATCGGCAATCGCCCGGCGCGCCTTGAGCCGGCGTCGAGGCGCCGTGGACGGCTCAGGCGATCGCTGAGAGCACGGCCGCCTGTGCCCCGAACGGGGTATCAGGCGACGTCGCGGAGCTTCTGCGCCTCGGCGAGGGACTGCAGCTTCTTCAGCGACTGGTTCTCGATCTGGCGGATGCGCTCGCGGGTGACGTTGAAGGTGCGCCCCACCTCGTCGAGCGTGCGCGGGTGCTCGCCGCCGAGGCCGTAGCGCAGCTCGAGCACGCGGCGTTCGCGGTAGGAGAGGTTCTCGAGCGCCTCGCGCAGCGCCTCCTTGGTGAGGATCTCCGCGGCGCGCTCATACGGCGACTCGGCGCGCTCGTCGGCGATGAACTGGCCGAACTCGGACTCCTCCTCGTCGCCCACGGGCTTCTCCAGCGACACCGGCGCCTGCGCCGAGCGCTTGATCGAGTCGACCTCCTCGGGGTCGATGCCGGTGACCTCGGCGATCTCGTCGGCGGTGGGCTCGCGGCCGAGCTCGGTGACGAGCTTGCGCTCCGCGCGCCCGATCTTGTTGAGCTTCTCCACCACGTGCACGGGGATGCGGATCGTGCGCGCCTTGTCGGCGAGCGCGCGCGCGATCGCCTGGCGGATCCACCACGTGGCGTAGGTGGAGAACTTGAAGCCCTTGCGGTAGTCGAACTTCTCCGCGGCCCGGACGAGCCCGAGCGTGCCCTCCTGGATCAGGTCCAGGAACGGCAGCCCCTGGTTGCGGTAGTTCTTGGCGATCGACACCACCAGGCGCAGGTTCGACTCCACCATCTTCTGCTTGGCGTCGAGATCGCCGCGCTCGATGCGCTTGGCGAGGTCCACCTCCTCCTGGGCGGTCAGCAGGCGCACCTTGCCGATGTCCTTGAGGAACAGCTGCAGCGAGTCGGTGGTCATGTCCGGCTTCAGGTCGAGCGCCGCTTTCGCTTTGCGCCGCCCGCGCTTGTCGGGCGCCCGCTCGAGCTGGGCGGAGGCGGCGATCGCCGGGTCGATGTCCTCCACGAGCTCGATCTCGGCGCGCTCGAGGAAGCCGTGAAGCTCTTCGACGTCCGACTCGTCGAGGTCCAGCTCCGAGGTCGCCCTCGTTATCTCGGCGTACGAGAGCACACCCACCTGCTGCCCCTTGGCCAGCAGGCCCTTGACCTCATCCAGCTCCTGCAGCTCGACTACTGACATTCGCGTTTCCATTCCTGGGGTCGATCGACAATCCAAGGGCGAGGGCGGCCTCGCGCAAGCATTATTGCGGAGCGCAGCTGACGCCCCGCGCCTTTGCTCTCCCAACGCCACGCTGCGGGCGAACGCACGCGCCTTCGCGGGACTCCATGCTAACGCGTGAGCGCGGCCGCGCAAAGCCGCGCAAGGCGCGAGGCGCCGGGCGCGCAATGCGCCCTGCGCTTGGCATTAAGCAATCATGTCTCGCGTGAGCGCTGCGGGCGACAGGCAGGGGACGAACGCGGACGGCGTGCTTTCAAAGCTGCCGCGAACGCGTCCCCAGCGCGCCAGCGCACGCCGCGCAGCGGCGCGCGAAGGCGAGGCCGCGCGGGCGCCCTCCCCGCCGGCCGGCGCGCGCAAGGGCGCCGCCGGCAAGGCGAAGACGACCCGCGCGTCGCGGGCGCAGGGCGCGGCCGGCTCTTCACGCGCCAGCGCAGCCACCTCTTCACGCGCGGGCGCGGCCGGCTCCGCGCGCACCGGCGGGCGCGGGCGCGCGGGCGCGAGCACGAGCGCCGCAAAGGACGGGCGCGGCGCGGAGGAGCGGGTGCCGCGCCAGGGCTTCGAGTGCGAGGGCGAGCGCCCAGGCAGCTCGGTGCACCCGCCCGGGGGCGCCGAGCTGGTGGCCTCGGCCGCCGAGATCGTCAGCGAGCTGGCCAAGGCCGGCGCAGCCCGCGGCGAGCGCATGCTCAGAGAGGCGCTCTCGCGCCTGCCGCTGCCCTGAGCGACGGCGGTCTGCGCCTGCCGCTGCCTGAGCGCCGGCGGTCTGCGCCTGCCGCTGTCCTGAGCGCCGGCGGTCTCTGTATACTGGCGCGCAACGCCGAGCTGCCGCGGCCCAGGTCCGGCAGGCGGGGGACCCAGATGCGGACGCAGCTCGTTCGCCGGGGCGAATCGGCCCACCGGGGCCGTAGCGCGAGCAAGCCGCGCGAGCCCGTCAGCTCACCCCGTAGGCGACGTTGCGATGCGATTGGAACGCCACAAGACCCTGCTCGTGCTCGCCGTGACCGCGGCAGCTTCGCTGTCCTGGCCGGCGGCCGGCTGTGCCGCCGATGCCGGCGGCGCCTCCGCGGCGCCCGCGCAGACGGGCTCTTCGACGCGAACGCCGGCGGCCTCCGCGCCCGCCAAGACGCGCCCCGGCGGGATCGCCACCCTGTTCGGCCCAGGACTGTACGGCCGCCACACCGCTTGCGGTCAGACGCTAACGCCGACGGTGGTGGGCGTGGCCAGCCGCACGCTGCCCTGCGGCACGCTGATCGACGTGACCTACGAAGGCCGCACGCTCACCGTGCCCGTGCTCGACCGCGGCCCCTATCGCCACGGCGTCACCTGGGACCTCACGTTCGGCGCGGCCGCCGCGCTCGGCATCACCGAAACCACGCGAATCGCGACGCGCGTGATCGGCAGGACCGCCAACACGCCCACGCTCGGCCTGCCGCCGGGCGCCGTCGAAGCGGCGCTCGAGGGCGGCGCGCTGGCGGCGTAGACGGCCGGCGCCGGCGAGCTGGAGCTCAGCGGCCCTCCAGCGCGCCGCCGGACAGGCCGGCGTCGGCCGCCCGCAACGCAGCACGCGCCGCGTACAGCCCCACGTCCGCGTGCGCCGCCAGCGCGGCCGCCTCGCGCGCGTCCTGGGGGCAGAGCGCGTGCCCGATCGCCACCCGCAGCGGTGCGCCGCCATGGCTGGCGCCGGCGGCCGCGCTCAGCAGCTCGCAAAGCGCGCGCACGCCAGCGCGATCGACGCCGCGCACGAGCACCCAACAGCGTCCCGGCCGCTCGCGCGTGATCGTCGCCGCCCAGCGTTCCAGCTCGCCGGCGAGCGCCTGCTCCATGCGCGCCGACAGCGCTGCGAGCGCCTGCGCCGGCACCTCGCGCCGCAGCCGCTCGAGCTCGGCGAGCTCGACCAGCAGCACGGCGAACGGCGCGCCGTCGCGCTCGAAGCGCTCGAGCTCGCCGCCGATCGCGCCGATCCAGGCAGCCGGTCCCTCCTCGCCGCGCTGGTCGTGTATCTCGATCTCGCCCGATCCCGGCGAGGGCGGGGCGGACGGCGCAGCTCCGGGCGGCGCCGCGCCGGGCGCCGCGCCGGGCGGCCGCGGCGCGCGCGCCGGCGCGGACGGCTCCGGCGGCGGGGGCATGCGCGCCTGCGCCACCACGTCGGCGGCGGCGCCCTCGTCGACGATCGTGGCCGTGCCGCGCCGCGCGCCGCCGTGATCGCCGTGGCGGTGACCGGGGCGCGGCTCGTCCAGGAGCGCCGGGCGGGCGGCGGCGTGCTGCGCGTAGGCCGTGGCAGGCGCGGCGCGGTCCTCCCGGCCGGCCTCGAGCGCCTCGAGCGCGCGGGCGAGCGCGGCGGCGCACACCGCGGCGAGGCGCTCGGCGATCTCGCCCGCCTCGCGCGCCGAACGCTGCTCGGCGTCCACGCGCAGCTCCGCCCAGAGCACGCCGCGCAGCGCCTCGACGGCCTTCGCCAGCGAGGCCGCGTCATGAGCGCCGACGATCCCGGCGAGCTCGGCGGCGACGGACCCGCGCTGCGCGGGGGCCTCGCGCGGCTCTGCCGCCTGCAGCTCGGCGAGCGCCGCCTCGGACTCGAGCGCGGCGAGCAGCTGCTCGCACAGCGCCGGAGCCTCGCGCGCGAGGCGCGCGACCGGCAGAGCGACGGCGCCCTCGAGCGGACGGTCGAGGATCAGCGCTACGAGCCAGCGCTTGGCGAGCTCGTCCGGGCGGGCGGGCGGCGCGCCGCGGCCGGCCGCGTTCACTTCGCTTCGCTCTTTTCGAGGTGCTTGAAGGCCTTCGCTTCAGCCGCTTCTTCTGCGGCGAACTGCTTGCGCTGCGCTTCTTCGGCGGCGCTCGCCTTCGAGGAACCGCCCGACTTGGCGGACCGCTTCTTGCCGTTGTTGGCGCCGGTGCGCTTCTTCTTCTTCGAGCCTTTCCCGCGCGCTTTCTTGCGCTTGCGCTTCGATCCCTTCTGCTTGCTCGGCTGCTTCCCGGCGGCCGCTTCGGCGCGCTTCTTGGCGGCGGCCACGGCCTCCTTGGTTTCCTCTTCGGACTTGGCTTCGGCTTCGCGCTCGTGCCTCTCCAGTGCCGCCAGGCTCGGTTCTTCTTCTTCTTCGCCTTGCTTGGAGGGCGCTTCGGCCGCTTCGGCGCGACCTTCCTTGCCGGCGCCCTTGCCGCCGTGAGAGCCGCCGCCGCAGCCGGCGAGCGCGCCGGCGAGGAGCGCCAGCGCGAGCAGCGCGAGCAGCGCGCGCGCGAGCGGGCCGCGGGCAGGCGCGCAGCCGGCGCGCGCGCGCGCGCCGGCGCCTGCGGTGTGGCCCTCGGGCTCCCTCACGGCTCAGCCCTGCGCCTGGGTCGGCTGGGTTTGCGTGGTCGTGGTCGTGCTCTGTTCCGGCTGGCTCAACGGTTTGCCCTCCACTTGGCTCGTCGACGTAGAGCGTGTGTGCTCACCCTTGCCGGCGGCGTCGCGTTTCCTCTTGGCGATCGCTTCGCCGGCTTCTGCTTCCAGCTTCCTTGCGTGCGCTTCGGCCGCCTTCAGCTTCGCTTCTGCGGCCCTTTCCCTTTCCTTGGCTCGCTTGTCGGCCGCCTGTTCGCGTTTCCTGGCTTTCGCGCGGGCCGCGGCTTCGATTTTTTCCGCCCTGCCTTCCGCCGCTTCTTCCTGAGACTTTTCTTCGATCGAGTCGAGCAGTTCGCGATCCTTCGCGAGTTCCTGCGCTTCGGCCTGCTGGACCTGCTGTTCTTCGTCGCGTTCGATCTGCGCCGCGCTCGACCCGCTCGTCTTCTGCTTGGAGGCGGAGCCCCCACAGCCGCCGATCGGAACGGACACGAGCACGAGCAGCGGGCAGGCAAACGCCGTGCGCAGAACTCTACGACCTTTCACCGAATCACCCGCTCGCACCAAGCTACCAGCCGCACCGGCCGCTCTCAAGCGCCGGCCGGAGCGGGGCGCTCGCGGGCGCAGCCACGGGATAGCCTGAGCTCGATGCTGAGCCTGAGGCACGGGCGCCGCGCGCGCCGGCGCGCGCGCATCGTCGCGTTGCGGGACTCGACCTCGGTCGACCCTCGCAGCGGCGCAGTGCGCTCGGTGCAGCGCGCGGACATGGAGATCGAGCTCGAGGCGCTCGAGGCGATCTGGACGCCGGCTCACCTCGAGCGCCTGGCGCGCACCTACTGGCGCTTCCTGACGCGCGTGACGCTGGGGCTCATCCGCGTCCGCTATGGCGAGCGGGAGCGCGCCGTGGTGCTGCTCGCGCGCCCGCTCAAGCTGCTCATCTTCCAGGCCCCCGAATACGAGATGGACGCCACCCGCGGGCTGGTGCGCTGGCGCATCGCGCGCGGGCTGCTGGTCTCGCGGCGCGGCCGCGACGGACGCGGCTACCTGCAGATCGAAGTGCGGCGCGCGCCGGCGGACGGGAGCGCACCGGCCGGGGCGTGCGTGCCGCTGCACGTGGAGGTGGAGGTGGCGAACTTCTACCCCTCGATCGCCTCGCGGCTGAGCTTGCGCGTGTACAACGCCACGCAGTCGCGCATCCACGTGATCGTCACCTACGGGTTCCTGCGCTCGCTGGTGCGCCTCGACCTCGCCGAGTCGCGCGTGGGCAGCATGGGCGCGCCCCAGCCGCGGGCCTGAACGCGTTCGAGGAGGGCGCGAGCGCCGCGCCGGCGTCCGCGTCCCGCGTCAGTAGCGGGCGCCGGCGAGCGCGCGCAGCTTGGCGCGATCGTGGCTCGCCTTGATGCGCCGCACGGTGCCCGAGCGCGAGCGGGTGACGAGCGATTCGGTGGTGGCGCCGCCGGCGCTGGGGTAGCGCACGCCCTCGAGCACGTCGCCGTCGGTGATGCCGGTGGCGGAGAAGAACACGTCCTCGCCGGCGACGAGGTCGTCGCGGTCCAGCACGCGCTCGAGCTCGTAGCCGGCGTCGAGGGCCGCCTCGCGCTCGGCCTCGTCGCGCGGCCACAGCCGCCCCAGCAGCTGACCGCCGAGGCACTTCACGGCGGCCGCCGAGATCACCCCCTCGGGCGTGCCGCCGATGCCCCACAGCAGGTCCACCGGCGAGCGCTCGGTGACGGCCAGCAGCGCCGCCGAGACGTCGCCGTGCGCGATCAGGCGCACGCGTGCGCCGGCGGCGCGGATCGCCGCGATCCCCTGCTCGTGGCGGGGGCGGTCGAGCACCACCACGATCACGTCGCCCACCGGGCAGCCCCGGCGCTCGGCTATCAGCGCGACGGTCTCGCCGAGCGGGCGGTCGAGGTCGAGCAGGTCGGCGACGTCGGGGGCGCCGGCCATCTTCTCCATGTACACGCACGGGCCGGGGTCGAACATGGTGCCGCGCGCCGACAGCGCGATCACGGCGAGCGCGCTGGGCATGCCGTGGGCGGCGAGCGTGGTGCCCTCGAGCGGGTCGACGGCGATGTCGACCTGGGGCGGCGAGCCGTCGCCGATGTGCTCGCCGTTGTAGAGCATCGGCGCCTCGTCCTTCTCGCCCTCGCCGATCACGACGATGCCGTCCATGGGCACGGAGTGCAGCATGTAGCGCATGCCGTCGACGGCCGCCTGGTCGGCGGCCTCCTTGTCGCCCTTGCCGACCAGCGGCGCGGCGGCCAGCGCGGCGGCCTCGGTGACCCGGACGAGCTCGAGCGCGAGGTTGCGATCGGGCAGCTGCTGTGAGGAGTCTGAGCTCACGGGCGCCGGAAACGTATACCAGGGCCGCGATCACTACGATCGTGGCGTGAGCGACCGCGCCCCGACCGTCGAAGCCCGGATCCCCGCTTCGCTCGACGGACAGGTGCAGACGGCGCTGGCGCGCGCACAGGACGAGCGCGTGGCTGAGCGGCTGCGCCAGGGCGACGCCACGCTGTGGGGCCCGCCGGGCACGCCCGAGGTGGCGAACCGGCTCGGCTGGCTGACGATCGCGGAGCGCACGCTGGACGAGCTCGGCCCGATCGAGCTGTTCGCGGCCGAGCAGCGCGACGGCGAAGTGAGCGACGTGGTGCTGCTCGGCATGGGCGGCTCGTCGCTGGCGCCGGAGGTGCTGCGGCGCGCCTTCGCCGGCGCGGCGACCGGGTCCCCGCCCGCCCCGCGCCTGCACGTGCTGGACTCCACCGACGCGGCGCGCGTGCGCGCGGTGCAGGAGGCGGTGGACCTGCCCAACACGCTGTTCCTGGTGTCCTCGAAGTCGGGCGGCACGATCGAGCCGCTGTCGCTGTTCGCGCACTTCTTCTCGCTGGTGGAGAACGGCAACCGCTTCGTGGCGGTCACCGACCCCGGCACCGGCCTCGAGCAGCTCGCCGGCGAGCGCGGCTTCCTGCGCGTGTTCCACGGCGACCCCGACATCGGCGGGCGCTACAGCGCGCTGTCGGCGTTCGGAGTGGTGCCGGCGGCGCTCGTCGGAATCGACGTGCGCACGCTGCTGGCCGGCGCGTCGCAGGCGTGGGAGACGCAGCTGACCGAAGCGGACGCCGCGGGCGGGGGCGCTGGCACGGGCGGCGCGGGCGCGCAGCTGCCGGCGGCGGTCTGGCTGGGCGCGGCGCTGGCGGCGCTGGCGCGGGCCGGCCGCGACAAGCTCACGTTCGTGATCTCGCCCACGCTGCCGGGGCTGGGGCTGTGGCTCGAGCAGCTGGTGGCGGAGTCCACCGGCAAGCACGGCACCGGCATCCTGCCGGTGGCGGAGGAGCCACTGGGAGAGCCCGCGGCGTACGGCGAGGACCGCGTGTTCGCCTACCTGCCCGACGTGGGCGCGCCGGACCCCGACACGGACGCGCGCGTGCAGGCGCTGGCCGACGCGGGGCACCCGCTGCTGCGCGTTCCCACGCGCGGGCCGCACGACCTCGGGCGCGTGTTCCTGCTCGCGGAGCTGGCCGTGGCGGTGGCGGGCTGGGGGCTGCAGATCAACCCCTTCGACCAGCCCAACGTGCAGCAGGCCAAGGACGCCACCAACCGCGTGCTGGCCGACTTCCGGTCGAGCGGCTCGCTGCCGAGCGTGGGCGACGCGAGCAGCGACCGCCTGCGCGAGCTGCTGCTGGGCGCGGCGGCGCCCGCGTACGTGGCGCTGATGGCCTACCTGGAGCCCTCGCAGGAGTTCGACGCGGCGATCGCCGAGCTGCGCGAGGCGATCCGCGCGGCCGGCAAGGCCACCACCACCTTCGGCTACGGCCCGCGCTTCCTGCACTCCACCGGGCAGTTCCACAAGGGCGGGCCGAAGACCGGTCGCTTCCTGCAGCTGATCCACGACGCCGGGCAGGACGTGGCGATCCCCGGCGAGCCCTACACGTTCACCACCCTGAAGAACGCGCAGGCGACCGGCGACCTGCAGACGCTGCGCGAGCTAGGGCTGCCGGCCGAGCGGGTGCGGCTGAGCGGAGAGGACCCCGTGGGCGCGCTGCGCGCCCTCACCGCGACGATCAAGGAAAGGGCCGATAGGCCCGGTCGAGAGAGCCCGGAGGGCGAACATGCCAATCGAGAGAGCCGGCCGGAGGCCGGATCGAGGTGACCAAATGACGCAGATCGGCTTCGTCGGGCTGGGCAAGATGGGCGGCAACATGGTGCACCGCATCCGCCGCGACTCCGAGCACGAGGTGGTGGCCTTCGACTTCGACGCCAAGGCCGTGAAGAAGGCGGTCAAGAACGGCGCCGCCGGCGCGGACTCGCTGAAGGCGCTGGTGAAGCAGCTGGCGCCGCCGCGGATGGTGTGGATCATGGTGCCCCACGGAGCCCCCACCCAGGAAACGGTGGACAAGCTCGCCAAGCTGCTGGACAGGGGCGATGTGATCGTCGACGGCGGCAACTCCAAGTGGACCGAAGACAAGCGCCGCGCCGCCGAGCTGAGGAAAGCGGGCATCGACTACGTCGACGTGGGCGTCTCCGGCGGCGTGTGGGGACTGGAGGTGGGCTACTGCATGATGGTGGGCGGACCCCCCAAAGCGGTAAAGCGCCTGGCGCCGATCCTCGACGTGCTGGCGCCCCCCACCAGCGAGGAGGCCGTGAAGGCGATCGGCCCGCACGGGTGGGTGCACTTCGGCCCGGCCGGCGCGGGCCACTACGTGAAGATGGTGCACAACGGCGTGGAGTACGGGCTGATGCAGGCCTACGCGGAGGGCTTCGACGTGTTCGACAAGTGCGAGTACGAGCTCGACAACGCCAAGGTCGCGCACCTGTGGGGCCAGGGCTCGGTGGTGCGCTCGTGGCTGTGCGAACTGGCGGCGCGCGCCTTCGAAGCCGACGGCAACGGCCTGGAGGCGATCGAGGGCTGGACCGAGGACTCCGGCGAGGGCCGCTGGACGATCGAGGACGCGACCGCGCACGACGTGCCCACGCCGGTGATCACCGCGTCGCTGTACTCGCGCTTTCGCTCGCGCGGCAACGGCGACTTCGCCGACCGCGTGCTGGCGGCGCTGCGCAACCAGTTCGGCGGGCACGCGGTCAAGAGCGCGCCGCCGCGCGGGGGCAGCTGACCGTGGCGGTGGCAGCGGGGCGCCCCACCGGCGAGCCGGGGCCGGAGAACCCGCTCACCGCCGGGCTCGAGCGCCTGCCGGTGGCGCCGACCACGCTCGTGATCTTCGGCGCCACCGGCGACCTCGCCAGGCGCAAACTGCTGCCCGCGCTGTACAACCTCGCGCACGAGGGCGCGCTGCCGGAGCGCTTCCACCTGGTCGGCGTCTCGCGCAAAGAGAAAGAGGACGAGGACTACCGCGGCGAGTGCGAGCAGGCGATCCGCCGCTTCTCGCGGCGCAAGCCCAACGAGGACGTGCTGAACAGCCTGCTCGACAACGTGCGCTACGTGCCGGGCACCTTCGACGACCCCTCGGTGTACCGCGAGCTGGGCGAGGTGCTGGACGGCTTTGAAGCGGAGGCCGGCGAGCCGCTGAACCGCGCCTTCTACCTGTCCACCGCGCCGGGCTTCTTCCCGGTGATCGTCGACCAGCTCGGCCAGAGCAAGCTCAACCGTCACGAGAGCGCACAGGTGCGCCTGATCGTCGAGAAGCCGTTCGGCACCACGTTGAAGGAGGCGCGCGAGCTCAACCGGCGCGTGCTGTCCACCTTTGAAGAGCCCCAGGTGTTCCGCATCGACCACTACCTGGGCAAGGAGACGGTGCAGAACATGATGGCGTTCCGCTTCGCCAACGGCATGTTCGAGCCGCTGTGGAACCGCAACTACATCGACTGCGTGCAGATCACCGCCGCCGAGGAGCTGGGGATCGGCTCGCGCGCGGACTACTACGACGCCGCCGGCGCGCTGCGCGACCTGATCCAGAACCACATGCTGCAGCTGCTCTGCCACGTGGCGATGGAGCCGCCGGTGAGCTTCACCGCCGAAGAGGTGCGCAACGAGAAGGTCAAGGTGCTGCACGCGATCCCCGAGATCACGCCGCAGCACGTGCCGGAGATGGCGGTGCGCGCGCAGTACGCGCCGGGCCACGCGGGCGGCGAGGACGTGCCGGGCTACCTGGAAGAGGACGGCGTGCCCGAGGACTCGATCACGGAGACCTACGCGGCGCTGCGCCTGGAAGTGGACAACTGGCGCTGGGCCGGCGTGCCCTTCTACCTGCGCACCGGCAAGCGCCTGGCGCGCAAGGTCACGGAGATCGCGGTGACGCTCAAGCCGGTGCCGCACCTGGCCTTCAGCCAGGACGGCTCGCTCGGCGTGCAGCCCAACCAGCTGGTGCTGACGCTGCAGCCCAACGAGGGCGTGTCGCTGCGCCTCGGCGCGAAGATCCCCGGCACGCGCATGCTGATCCGCCCGGTCAACATGGAGTTCCTGTACGGCACCGCCTTCCTGTCGCAGTCGCCGGAGGCCTACGAGCGCCTGATCACCGACGCGATGCGCGGCGATGCGACGCTGTTCACGCGCAACGACGAGGTGGAGGCGCAGTGGCGCGTGTGCGACCCGATCGTGGGGACCTGGTCGCAGACCCCTGGCCCGCTGGCGAAATACGAGGCGGGCTCGCAGGGGCCGGAGGAGGCCGGCGCGCTGCTGCGCGAGGGCGACCGCTGGCGCGCGATCTGATGAGCGCCACCAGCGACGCGGTGTGGAGCGAGCAGGGCACCACGCCGGACGCGATCGAAGCGGCGCTGCGCGAGCTGCTGGTGCAGCGCCACGCCGAAAACGAGGGCTTCGTGCCGGCGCGCGTGCTCAACATGATCGCGTTCGTGGACCGCGAGTGGAGCGGCGAGATCGCAAACCGGCTGCGCGGCGTGGGCCGCTACCACGCCTCGCGCATGGTGGTGCTCTCCTACGAGCCGCGCCGGCAGCGCCTGGACGCGCGCGTGATGATCGCCTCCGAAGGCGAGCCCCACGAAGGCGAGCTGGCGCTGCTGCGCGAGACGGTGGTGGTGGAGATCGGCGACCGCCACCTCGACGACCTGCTCACGATCGCAGACCCGCTGGTCGTGACCGACCTGCCCACGCTGCTGTGGTCGCCGCACGGGCACCACGACGTGGTCGAGGCGCTGCTGGCGATGTCGCAGGCGATCCTGCTGGACTCGGTCGACGAGCCCGACGCCGCCGAGGCGCTGGCGCGCGCCTGGGCGTTGACCGGGCAGGCCTACGTGGTCGACCTGGCCTGGCTGCGCTCGACCCCCTGGCGCGAGCGCGTGGCGGCCACCTTCGACCCCGGCTGGCTGCGCGACGAACTGCGCGAGATCGTGAGCGTGAGCGTGCGCCACCACCCGGCCTCCACGGTCGCCGCCGCGCTGATGGCCGGCTGGCTGACCTCGCGCCTGGGCTGGCGCACGGGGCAGGCGCTGAGCCTCGAGGACGGGGCCGCGCTGGCGGGCGCCGCGCGCTCGGCCGCGCACGAGGTGGCGCTGCGGCTCGAGGTCGAGCCGCGGCTGCGGGTGCCGGGGCTCGAGACGGTGGCGATCGAGACGGCGGCGGGACGCCGCCTCAGCCTCGGGCGCGGCACCGGCGGCCTGCGCGCGCGCTGGCACGAGCCCGACGGCGCCGAGCGCGAGTGGACGATCCCGGGAGCGTCGCGCGGCGAGAGCGGCGTGCTCGGCGAGGGCATCAGGCAGGCGCTGCTGCGCGACCCCACCTACGTGCCGGCGCTCGAGGCGGCGCGGGCGCTGCTGGGATGACGCGGCTGACGGCCTGCGCGGACGGCGAGAGCGTCGCGCAGCGCGCCGCCGCCCACGTGGTGCGCCAGCTGGAGCAGGCGCGCGAGGAGCGCGGCGTGGCGCACCTGGCGCTGAGCGGCGGCACCACGCCCGCCCGCACCTACGAGCTGCTGGCCGAGCACGCAGCGGCGCTGGAGCACGCGCACGTGTGGTTCGCCGACGAGCGCTGCGTGCCGCCCACCGACGCGGAGAGCAACTACCGCCTGGCGGCGGAGACGCTGCTGGGGCCGGCCGGCGTGGCCGCCGAGCGCGTGCACCGCATGCTCGGCGAGGCGGGACCGGACGAGGGCGCGGCGCAATACGAGCGGGAGCTCGCGCAAGCGCTCGGCGCCGGCGCGCCGCCGGCGCTGGACGTGATCGTGCTCGGGATCGGGCCCGACGGTCACGTGGCCTCGCTGTTCCCCGGCGCGGACACGCTGGAGGCCGGCGAGCAGGCGGTGTGCCTCGGCGTGCACGACTCTCCCAAGCCGCCGCCGCAGCGCATCACGCTCAGCCTCGCCGTGCTGCGCGCGGCGCGCGAGTGCGTGCTGCTGGCCACCGGCGCGAGCAAGGCCGACGCGGTCAGCGCGATGCTGGCCGAGCCCAGCCGCCACGTGCCGGCCAGCCTGCTGCGCCGCGAGCGCCTGACCGTGTTCGCGGACGACGCCGCCGCGCCCGCCGGGCCCGTGGCGTGAACGGGGCCGGCGAGTGAGCGAGCCCGACGAGCAGCGCGAGCGAGCGGAGCTTGTCCCGGCGACGCTGGTGCGCCACGCCGAGACGGAGTGGAGCCTCGACGGCCGCCACACCGGCTGTACCGACATCCCCCTCACCGAGCGCGGGCGCGAGCGCGCGCGGGAGCTGCGCGGCAGGCTCGGCGAGGAGCGCTTCGCGCTGGTGCTGGTGAGCCCCCTGCGGCGCGCCCGCGAAACCTGCGAGCTGTGCGGCCTGGGCGCGCAGGCGCAGGTGCGCGAGGACCTGCACGAGTGGGACTACGGCGACTACGAGGGCCTCACCAGCCAGCAGATCGAGGCGCTGCGCCCCGGCTGGGTGCTGTGGCGCGACGGCTGCCCCGGCGGCGAGCGCCCCGCCGAGGTGGGCGCGCGCGCCGACCGCGTGATCGCCGAGCTGCGCGGCGCCGAAGGCCCCACCGCGGTGTTCTCGCACGGGCACCTGCTGCGCGTGCTGGGGGCGCGCTGGATCGCGCTTGCGCCCGCCGGCGGCGGGCGCCTGGGCCTCGCGCCGGCGGCGATCTGCGAGCTGGGCAGCGAGCACGGCGAGGCGATCATCTCCCGCTGGAACGACGCGCCGGCGCGCTGAGCCGCGGCGCGCGCCCGCTCGCGCCGGCGCAGCCCGCGAGCCGTCCGTGCCAACTGCTGGAACGCGCCGCCGTGTAACGAGATCCCCGCTGCGGGGACCAATCGTTCTAGAGTGACCGACCACAGGGAGCGATGGCAGCCCGCGCGGTAGAGAACCCCACGCCCTTCACGGACGCCGCGCAGGCGATCGTGGACATGCAGGCCGTGCGCGAGCGCACGCTGGCGCTGGTGGCCGGGCTCGACGACGAGCAGCTCGAGCGCGTGCACTCGCCGATCATGAGCCCGCTGGCGTGGGACCTCGGGCACATCGCCGCCTACGAGGACCTGTGGCTGGCGCACCGGCACGGCGGCCTCGAGCTGCTGCGCGCGGACCTCGCGAGCCTGTACGACGCGTTCGAGACGCCGCGCGCGGTGCGCGGCGAGATCGAGGCGCTCGGCGCCGCGGAGGCGATGGAGTACATGGCAGCGGTCAGCGCGCGCAGCGCGCAGGTGGCGCGCGAACGGGGCGTGGGCGACGGCAGCGTGTTCGAGATGGTGCTGCGCCACGAGCTGCAGCACTGCGAGACGATGCGCCAGACGATGGCGATCGCGGGGCTGCTGCCGGCCCGCGAGCGGGCCAGGCGCGACGCGCCGCTCGCGGACGCCGCGGACGTCACCGTCGCCGGCGGCGACGCGGCCGGCGCCGGCGAGCACCGCGCCGGCGGCGGGCGCGAACAGGCCGCGGCGGACTGGGTCGAGGTGCCGGCCGGCGCGTTCGCGATGGGCGCCGGCGCGGAGGGCTTCGCCTACGACAACGAGCGCCCGCGCCACACGGTCGAGCTGGCAGCGTTCGCGCTCGCCCGCCGTCCGGTCACCAACGCCAGCTGGCTGCGCTTCAGCGAGGGCGGCGGCTACGAGCGGCGCGAGTGGTGGTCGCGCGAGGGCTGGGCCTGGAAGCAGCAGTACGACATCACCCATCACCACGGCAGCGAGCGGGGCGACCCGGAGGCGCCCGTGTGTCACGTCTCCTGGTTCGAGGCCGACGCCTTCGCCCGCGCCCACGGTGCGCTGCTGCCGAGCGAGGCGCAGTGGGAGAGGGCGGCGACCTGGACCCAGCAGAGCGGAGCGCGGCTCCTCGGCGTGGGGCGGGTGTGGGAGTGGACGCGCTCGCGCTTCGGCGGCTACCCCGGCTTCGTGGCGCACCCCTACCGCGAGTACTCCGAGGTGTTCTTCGGCAAGCACTACCGGGTGCTGCGCGGCGGCTCGTGGGCGAGCGACGCGCGCGTGGCCACGCTCACCTTCCGCAACTGGGACCTGCCGCTGCGCCGCCAGATCTTCGCCGGCGTGCGCCTCGCGAGGGAGCTGTGAGCTTCGCGGCCGACCCCAGGCTCGAGCGCGAGGCGGTGACGATCGACTCGCACCTCGACGGCGCGCACGAGCGCTCGCTCGCCGACGACGTGCTCGACGGGCTCACGCGCCCCTTCAAGGAGCTGCCGCCGAAGCACTTCTACGACGCGCGCGGCGCGGAGCTGTTCGACCGCATCTGCGAGCTGCCGGAGTACTACCCCACGCGTGCGGAGCGTGCGATCCTCGAGCAGCAGGCCGAGCTGATCGCGAGCGTGACCGGCGCCCGCGAGCTGGTCGAGCTGGGCTCCGGCACGGCCGCCAAGACACGCGTGCTGCTGGACGCGCTGAGCGCCGCCGGCACGCTCGAGCGCTACATCCCGGTGGACGTGACCGAGAGCATGGTGCGCGAGAGCGCGCACGCCCTCACCGGCGAGTACCCCGGCCTGCGCGTGCACGGCGTGATCGGCGACTTCGAGCGCCACCTCGAGCACGTGCCGGCGGCGCGCGGACCGCGCCTGGTGGCCTTCCTCGGCGGCACCATCGGCAACTTCCCGCCCGGCAGCCGCCGCCGCGTGCTGCGGCAGATCGCGCGCCTGCTGGCGGACGGCGACCACCTGCTGCTGGGGACCGACCTGGTCAAGGACCGTGGCGTGCTGGAGGCCGCCTACGATGACGCCGAGGGCGTCACCGCGGAGTTCAACCGCAACGTGCTGCGCGTGCTCAACCGCGAGCTGCGCGCCGACTTCGACCCCGATGACTTCGAGCACGTGGCGCTGTTCGACGAGCAGCACGAGTGGATCGAGATGCGCCTGCGCGCGCGCCGCGAGCACACCACGCTCGTGCGCGACCTCGACCTGCCGGTGCACTTCGAGGCCGGCGAGGAGCTGCGCACGGAGATCAGCGCCAAGTTCACCCCCGAGCGCGTGGCCGGCGACCTGGCGGCGGCGGGCCTCGAGCTGGTGCGCTGGCTGACCGACGCCGACGGCCTGTTCGCGCTGACGCTGTCGCGACCCGCGCGCTAGCTCGACTCGCGCTGGCTGCCCGCCGAGCCGGCGCCCGCCTCGCCGCCGGCGCGCGCGAAGCGCAGCATGATCGACTTCTCGCCCGGCCCGGCGCCGTGCCCGAGCGCGTCGAGCCGGCCCACGTCCTCGATCGAGAGCCCGTGCCGCGCGGCCAGCTGCGCATAGAACTCGCGTGGGCGCGAGATCACCGGGAAGCCCTGCCAGCGGCCCTGCTCCTCGCGCTCGTCGCTGAGGCTGACGTTGGCGTAGAACACGCCGTGCTCGGACAGCGAGCGCGCCACCAAGGCGAAGCAGGCGTCGACGATCTCGTCGCGCATGTGGAACAGCACCGAGAAGGACCAGGCGACGTCGACCGGCTCGGCGAGCTGCACCTGCGCGGGGTCCTCGGAGCAGATCAGGGTGGGACGCTTGTGCTCCAGGCCGGCCTCTGCCAGCTCGCGGCGTGCCTCCTCGAGCACCTCCGCGCGCGCCTCCACGCCGGTGTAGTGGCCCTCCTGGAGGTAGTCGATCAGCGGGATGCCGCCGCGCAGGGTGCCGCAGCCGATGTCCAGCAGGCGCGAGGACGGGCGCAGGCCGTGCGAGGTCAGGAACTCGAACTGGAAGCGCCGCTTCATCTCCCACAGCCGCGGCGGCCCCACGTGGGCGTGCCGCCGCGCCGCGCCGCTGGTGAAGAACAGCGCCCGCCTGCGCCCCGCCCGCAGCGCTCTCCCGAGCAGCCCCTGCATCTCGCGCAAGGCCGGCACCGGCTCGCTCAGCTCAGGCGTTCGACCAGCATCGCCATGCCCATGCCGCCGGCCACGCACATCGACTCGATGCCGTAGGTCACATCGAGCGTCTCGAGGTCGTTGAGCAGCGTGGTCATGATGCGCGCGCCGGTCATGCCGAACGGGTGGCCGAGCGCGATCGCGCCGCCGAAGGGGTTGAGCTTCTCGTCGGGGATCTCCAGATCCTGCTTGCACGGCACGATCTGCGCGGCGAACGCCTCGTTGATCTCGACCACGTCGATGTCGTCGATCGTCATGCCGGTGCTCTTCAGCAGCGCCTGGATCGCGGGGATCGGCCCGAGGCCCATCACCTCGGGGCGGATCGCCGCCACCGTGGAGGCGACGATGCGCGCGCGGGGCTGGAAGCCCGCGGCCCCGGCCTTCTCCTCGCTCATGATCAAGAGCGCGGCGGCGCCGTCGTTGAGCGGGCAGGCGTTGCCGGCGGTGACGGTGCCGTCCTCCTTGAACACCGGCTTGAGCTTGGCGAGCACTTCCATGGTGGTGCCGGCGCGCGGCCCGTCGTCCCTGGTGACCACCGTCTCGGGCACGTCGATCTCGTTGCCCTCCCTGTCCACGTCCTTGTGCGCGGGCACGGTGACCGGCACGATCTCCTTGTCGAAGTGCCCGGACTCGACCGCTTTGACCGCGCGTTCCTGCGAGATCACGGCCCATTCGTCCTGCGCCTCGCGGCTGACGTTGCGTTCGGCGGCGACGTTCTCGGCGGTCATGCCCATCGAGATGTAGGCGTCGTACAGCGAGCCGGGCGAGCCGTCGAGCTTGGGGTGGAACTCGAACGGCGCGCCGGGGGCGGTGCGCGAGACCGCCTCCACGCCGGCCGCGATGGAGGTGTCGCCCTCGCCGCACCTGATCGCGTGGAAGGCCATGCGCGTGGTCTGCAGCGAGGAGGCGCAGAAGCGGTTGACGGTGCAGCCGGGCACGTGGTAGTCGATGCCGGCCAGCAGCGAGGCCATGCGGCCGATGTTGTAGCCGGTCTCGCGCTCGCCGTAGCCGCAGCCCATCATCACGTCGCCGATCGTGCTTTGGTCGAGCTGGGGGTTGCGCTCGATCAGCGCCTTCAGCGGGACCGCCGCCAAATCGTCGCCGCGGACGCTCTTGAGCGAGCCCTTGACGGCCCGTCCGATGGGCGTGCGTACGGCATCGACGATCACTGCTTCTGGCATGTGGACTCTCTCCTTGGTGCGGGTGGCGCCCGGCGGGCAGCCGGGCGTGGGGCCCGGCCGCGAGCCATCCTAGTCAGTCGAGGCGGTCATAGCCCCACAGGCTCACGAGGTCGCGCCCGAGATGGTCGCTGACGGCCTGCACCTCGTCCTTGAAGCGCCGGCGCAGCTCGAGCATCAGCCGCTCGTCTGCCGGGGGCGTCTCGACGAAGCGCAGCCGCCGCCAGGCGGCGGCGAGGCGCTCGCTGTCGCCGAGCGCGCGCGGCGTGAGCGCCGCCAGCGCGCGCGAGGGGCCGCGCCCCAGGCGGCTGCGCCCGATCATCGTGGTCGCGCGCGCGGCCTGGTCGAGCAGCACCGAGCGGGGGTGACGCAGCGACTCGAGCTCGACCTGCGGGATCGCGATCGAGTCGTCGAGGCCGAGGAAGCGCAGCACCTGGCGCACGGTGCCGGCGTTGTCGGCGCGAAAGTCGTCGTAGATCAGCACCAGCACCTGCTCGCGTCCGAACAGCTCGTGGTAGCGGCGCAGCTGCTCGGTGTAGCGGATCAGCTCGGAGTAGAGCAGCACCTCGGGGAACTGCGAGAGCAGCGGTATGCGCCGGCCCCGCTTGCGCGCGTCCTCCAGCGCCAGCGCCTTGGCGAAGTCCTTCTCGGTCTCGTCGTAGTTGCGCAGCGCCTGCAGATGCACGGAGCGCAGCAGGCTGGCGGGCTCGCGCAGGATCGCGACGATGCGCGCGTCCGGGCGCACCGCCGCGATGTTGCGCGCGGCCAAGGTGGAGCGCAGGTAGGTGGGCGAGGCCTCGCCCACGAGCTTGCCGGCGGGCGCGTCGGCGTACAGCGCCAGGTAGCCCGCGAGCGTGTCGGGGTGCTTGCGCATGCTCGCGGCGGGCCGCCAGTAGCGCGTGCGCCGGTCCGGCGCGAAGTAGCGCGGCTCCTTCACCGGCATGTGGATCTGCGGGTGGGCGAGCAGCATGCGGTAGAGCGCGGTGGTGCCGCACTTGCCGTGGCCCACGATGTAGAAGTCGGGGAAGCGCCGGCCGGCGGCGGCGGCGGCGCCCCGGCCGCCCGAGGGCGCGCCCGCGGGCTCTCGCTGCGCCGGCTCAGCCGACATCGTCATAGCCCCACAGGCTCACCAGATCGCGCCCGAGGTACTCGCTGAGCACCTGCACCTCGGGCTTGAAGCGCCGGCGCAGCTCGCGCGTGAACTCCTCGTCGGCCCCGGCCGGCGGGGCGAACCCCACGCTGCGCCAGCTGGAGCGCAGCTTGCCGCGCAGCGGCGCCGGGGTGAGCGCGCCGGCGGCGCGCGAGAGCGCGCCGGCGGCCGGCAGGCTGCGCAGCGCGATCCGCCGCAGCTGCACGAGCCGGTGCAGCGGCCCGAAGCGCACGTCGCGGGAGGGGCGCGTACGCGCCGGCGCGATCGCCACCGTGTCGTCGAGGCCGAGGAAGCGCACCACCTGGCGCACGGTGCCCTCGTTGTCGCGCAGGAGATCGTCGTAGATCAGCACCAGCACCTGCTCGCGTCCGAACAGCTCGTGGTAGCGGCGCAGCTGCTCGGTGTAGCGCACGTGGTCGGTGTAGAGCAGGTCCCAGGGCGAGCGGCTGAGCGGGGGGATCGAGCGCCCCTGCCGGCGCGGCTCGACCAGTTCGATCGCCTTGCGGAAGTCCTTCTGCGTCTCGTTGTAGCCGCGCAGCGACTGCAGGTGGAAGGAGCTCAGGAAGCTCGTGGGCTCGCGCAGGATCGCGATGATGCGCGCCTGCGGGCAGACCTCGGCGATGCGCGCGGCCGCCAGCGGGGAGCGCAGGTAGGCGGGCGTGGCCTCGCCGATCAGCTGGTCCTCGCGGGCGCCCGCGAACAGCGCCATGTAACCCTCGAGCGTCCGCGGGCGACGCCCCGGCTGGTCGCTCAGGCGGCCGCCGTGCAGGTCGATCTCCTTGATCGCGAAGAAGCGCGGCTCCTTCGCCGGCATGTGGATGCCGGGGTGCCTGTCCAGCATGCGGTGCAGCGCCGTGGTGCCGCTCTTGGCGTGCCCGACGATGAAGAAGTCGGGCACCCTCGCGCCCGCCGCCGCCGGCGCCTGCACGGCCGCACGCTCGCCGCCGCCGCGTCCCTGCTGCTCAGATACCGGTCGCTCCCTCGACACAGTCATCCCCACCAGAGCAGAGCATACAGGCGAGTTTTCACAGGTCCAAGCGACTGACCCCGAGCTCGTCGAAGCCCACGTGGTGGGCCAGCTCGTGCCTGACCGTGCGCGTGACCTGCTCGCGCAGCAGCTCGGGATCGTGCCCGAAGTCGCGACGCAGCGTGTCGCGGAAGATCACGATGCGGTCGTGGGCGTCTTCGCGCGCGGCGCCGTCGCCCTGGTACAGGCCGTAGGCGCCGCGGCGGCGGCCGCCGTCGGAGATCACCACGGCAACGTGCGCGAGCGCGTTGACGAGCAGGTCGGGCAGGTCGTCGAGCGCTTCGCGCACCAGCTCCTCGAAGTCGTCGTCGTCGAGCGGGTCGAGCTCCATGAACTCGCCTTCGTCGGGCGCCACCGCCAGGCCTTCGCGGGCGAGCTCCTCGGACTGGCGCACGATCTCGTCGAACTCGAGCTCGGACTCGGGGTCGCGCCAGCCGGCCATGTGCACGGCCACGAACGCCACGCTGCCCATCAGCGCAGCCGCCACGATCACCCCCAACGCAACGTCCTCGAGCGCGCGCACCGCGCCCACCGAGCTGAAGCCCTGGGCCACCACCAGCACCACCAGGCCGAGCGACATCGCGATCAGCGCCGCCGCGCCGACGCGCCGAAGCTTGCTGGCTCCTGGCGGCTTCGACGCGGGCATCGCCTGGCCCCAGCCCCTATTTCAAGGCGCGGGCGATCACGAGACGCTGGATCTCGTTGGTGCCCTCGTAGATCTGGGTGATCTTGGCGTCTCGCATCATGCGCTCGAGCGGGTACTCCTTGACATAACCGTAGCCGCCGAGCACCTGCACCGCATCCACCGTCACCGCCATCGCGGTGTCCGAGCAGAACACCTTCGCCATCGAGGAGTACTTGGCGCGCTCGGGATGGCGCTGATCGGCCATCGCGCAGGCCTTGTACAGCAGCTCGCGCGCGGCGGCGGTGCGTGTTTCCATGTCGGCCAGCTTGAAGGAGATGCCCTGGAACTCGTTGATCGCCCGGCCGAACTGCCTGCGCTCGCGCGCGTATGCGACCGCGTAGTCGGTGGCGCCCTGGGCGATCCCCACCGCCTGCGCCGCCGCCCCCAGGCGGGTTTTCTCGAGCGTGGCGAGCGCCACCGACAGGCCCTTGCCGACCTCGCCGATCACGTTCTCCTCACCCACGCGCACGTCCTCGAAGATCGGCTGGCCGGTGGGCGAGGCGCGGATGCCGAGCTTGTGCTCGAGCTTGCCCACGCTGAAGCCGGGACGATCGGCCTCGACCACGAACGCCGTCATCCTGCGGCTGTCGCGGTCGGTCACCGCGAACACCACGTAGAAGTCCGCCACGCCGAGGTTGGAGATCCAGTTCTTGGTGCCGTTGATCACCCACTCGCCGCCGTCCTTGACGGCCGCGGTCTTCATCCCCGCCGGGTCCGAGCCCGCCTCCGGCTCGGACAGCGCGAAGGCGGGGGACCACTCGCCGCTGGCGCAGCGCGGCAGCAGGCGCTCCTTGAGCTCGTCCGAGCCGAACAGCTGGATCGGCAGCGTGCCGAGCTCCTGCACCATCAGCATCAGCGCCACCGACGCGTCCACCTTGGCGAGCTCCTCGACGGCCATGTTGAGCATCAGCGTGCCGGTGCCGGTGCCGCCGTGCTCGATCGCGAACGGAAGCCCCAGCACGTCCTGCTCGGCCAGCAGCTTGCGCAGGTCCCACGGGTATTCCGCGCGCTCGTCGATCTCGGCCGAGCGCGGCGCGATCTTCTCGCGCGCCATCTGGCCGATCGTGGCGCAGAGGTCGAGGTGCTCCTGCGGGATCGTGTAGAGATCGTCGAGCGCCTGCACCACAGCTGATCTTATTGATGAGGCGAGGGGGTCGCGCCGCGCGGCGATAGGCTCATTGGCATGGGCGCGGGCGCAGAAGCGGACCAGATCGGGCTGGAGCCGGGACGGGTGGCCGAGTGGATGGCCGAGCCGCGCCCGCCGCAGGTGATCGACGTGCGCGAGCGCTACGAGCGCGAGGCGGGGCACATCGAGGGAACGCGCCACATCGAGCTCCAGCAGCTGTCCGCGCAGGCGGGCACGATCGACAGCGAGCGCCCGGTGGTGGTGTACTGCCGCGTCGGCGCGCGCTCGGAGATGGCGGCGCAGGCGCTGCGGGCCTCCGGCTATGAGGCCTACTCGATGGCCGGCGGGCTGCTGCGCTGGCACGATGAGGGCCGCCCGCTCGCGCCCGACGGCGGCCGCGTGGCGGATCACTAGCGATGGAGGGAGATGACGCGATGGAGGCTTCGACGGACTACCCGGGGGTGGAGGTTGGCGAGGGCTATGCGATCGGCAGCCTCGAGGACCTCGGCGAGGGGCCGGGCTTTCGCAAGGTGCGCAAGGGACTCGGCGTGACCGCGTTCGGGGTGAACGCGGTCGTGCTGCCGCCGGGGATCGAAACCGGCTTCCACTACCACGACCAGCAGGAGGAGCTGTACTTCGTGCACCGCGGCACGATCGAGATGGAGTTCGGCGACGGCACCGTGAGGCGGATGGGCGAGGGCGCGCTCGCACGCGTCGACGCGGCCACCGTGCGCAAGATCCGCAACGCCGGCGAAGTGGACGCGGTGTACCTGTGCGCGGGCGGCAAGGACGGCTACGTGGGGCGCGACGGGCGCGCGCCGGAGGGCGAGCGCCAGCGCGTGCAGGCCATCGACCCGTCCTCCGGGCAGCAGCCCGGCTGAGCGCACGCGCGGCGCCGCGGTGAGCCCGGCCGAGGACGCCACGCCGGCGCCCGCCCGGCGCGGCAAGCCCCGCGAGCACGGCGGGACCGCCGGACGCGGCGAGACCCCCGGACGCGGCGGGACCGCCGGACGCGGCGAGCCCACCGGACGCCGCGGGACCCCCGGACGCGGCGAGGGCCCCGAGCCCCCAGGCCGCGCGCTCGCCGTGGCCGCGGGGCTGTCGATCCCGCTCGGCGAGATCGCGCTGCGCACCAGCCGCTCGTCGGGCCCCGGCGGCCAGCACGCCAACGTCACCGCCTCGCGCGTGGAAGCGATCTTCGACGTGACCGCCTCGCGCACGCTCAGCGAGGCCCAGCGCGAGCGCCTGCTGGCGCGCGCCGGCCCGCGCGTGGTGGCCGTAGCGCAGGACGAGCGCTCGCAGGCGCGCAACCGCGAGCTCGCGCTGGCGCGGCTGCGCGAGCGCCTGGCCGGCGCGTTGCGCGTGCCGCCCCGCCGCCGTGCCACCAGGCCCAGCGCCGGCGAGCGCGAGCGCCGCCTGGCCGACAAGCGCCGCGCAGCGCAGCGCAAGCGCGAGCGCAGGCCGCCCTCGAGCGAGCAGGACTAGCGGCCGGAACGCGGCTCCCGGAGCGGTCTGCGCGCCCTGCCAGAGCCGTTTTGCGCGGTCAACCCTCTGCTAGGGTGCAGCGCTCGATGGACGCCTTCTGGGAGACGGTCGCGCCTCCGGTCGCGGCCGGCGGCACCGGCGGCTCGGGCACGCGCATCGTCACCGAGGTGCTGAGCACCGCAGGCGTGTTCATGGGCGCGCACCTCAACCGCGCGGGCGACTCGCTCGACCTGTCCGACTTCGACTGGCGCTGGGCCAAGCCCTACCTGGAAGCTGAGCACGGCGGCAGCGCGGCACCCCTGGAGATGATGGAGCAGGAGCTGCAGGTGAGCCTGCGCGCGCATCTGGGCGAGCTCGACGCGACCGCCGCGCGGTGGGGCTGGAAGCACCCCCACGCATACCTGCTGCTGCCGTGGCTGGACAGCGTGATCCCGCACCTGCGCTTCATCCACGTGGTCCGCGACGGGCGCAGGATCGCGCGCTCGCGCAACCAGAAACAGCCGCTCTACTACGGCCCCGCGGTGTTCGGGGCGCAGGCCGAGCTGTGGGGCGAGCAGGAGCGCGCGCTGCGCTTCTGGAGCTGGGCCAACGAACGCGCCGCCGACTACGGCGAGCAGCACATGGCCGAGCGCTACCTGCGCGTGCGCTTCGAGGACGTGTGCGAGCGCCCGCGCGAGGAGTGCGCGCAGCTGATCGCCTTCACGCGCGGCGACGCGCCCTCAGAGGAGCTGCTGGGCCGGGCCGCAGCCCTGGTCAAGCCACCGCCCGCGCTCGCCGGCGAGCCGCTGCCGCCGGAGGTCGAGGAGGCGGGCCGCCACGGCCTCACGCGCTTCGGCTACGTGTAGGCCGGCAGCGTGGGGCGCGGGCGCGGGGCGCGGGCGTGCGAGCGCACGCTCAGTCGAGCAGCTCGCGCACGTAGCGTTGATGCAGACGGCCCAGCGGCGTCTTTTCCGGGCGGAAGGAGATCGCTTTCCACAGCAGGCCGGAGACGGGCGCCCACGCCACGATCAGATAGGCGCCCAGCACGAGCGCCGCCGTGCGCAGCGCGCGCGAGCGCGACAGCGCCGCGAACGGCAGCACCCACAACACGTACCACGGCAGCACCCAGCCGAGCGTCATCAGCAACGCCACGCTCGACCAGCCGGCCGCCGTGAGCGCCTCGCCGCTGCGCCAGGCCAGGCGACAGCAGGCGAGCACCGAGGCCAGCAGGAACACGTCCATCGCCAGGCGCACGCCTGCGCTCTCGCCGCCCACCCCGATCGCCAGGCCGACGAGGTTGGGCACGCTCTCGCCGGTGACCAGGCTGCTTTGCGTGCTCAGGTCGGGGAAGTTCGGCCCGAAGGCGAGGAGGGTCGCCGCGCCGAACACCACCGCGCCGGCGATCATCCCCAGCAGCGTCTGCGCAGCGGCGCGCGGCCGGCGCGCCAGCCCCGCCAGCACCACCGGCACCAGCACCGCCGCCGACGCCTTGATCGCCACCGCCGCCGCGAACGCCGCGCCCGCCGTCAGCTCGAGGCCGCTGAGCGGCGCCAGCAGCGCGCCGGGCGCGCGCAGCGCCGCGAGCAGCCCAGCGAGCGACACGGCCGGCGCCGGCGGGCTCGCGCGGGCGGCCGCCAGCAGCAGCAGGTAGAAGCCGAGCACCACGCATACGATCATCAGGAAGTCGTTGTGGTCGCCGCCCAGGCCCCACACGAGCACCACCGGGTTCAGCCCCGCCAGCGCCACCGCCGCTCGCGGGTCGCGCCCCAGCAGCCGCGCACAGCGCCAAACCATCCACACGATCGCAAGGCTGGCCGCCATCAGCACGGCCTTCAGCGCCCAGAACGAGACGGCCACGCCGAACGGCACCACCGCGAAGGTGAGGATCGTGAACAGCGGCCCATAGGGGCTCAGCAGTTGATGCCAGTTGCTGAGCACGAAGCTGGGATCGTCGTGCGGCTCGAGCACCGGGATGGTGGTGTAGGGGTTGAGCCCGTGGATCACCTCCATGCGCCCGTAGTTGACGTAGTTGAAGAGATCGGTGAGCGCCAACGGCGGCGAGAGCAGAAAGATCGCGTGCGCCGCCGCGATCGCCGCGATCAGCCAGCGCGCCGGCAGCCGCGAGGCCCGTTTGCAGATCAGCGCATACGCGCAGTACATCGCCACCAGCGCCCCCGAGAACAGCGCCTTGAGCACGCTGCCGTTGTTGGTGAAGCCCTGCAGCAGGCCCCCCAGCGGCCCCGCCATCCAGTGGGGGAAGTAGCCCGGATGGCTGGTCGGGGTCAGCAGGCTCGGCCGGTTGGCCGCCACCAGCACGATCAGCAGGCTGAGCGCCACGATCGTCGCCAGCGCGAACGCGCCGAGGCGTGCGCCGCGCTCCGCGTCTTCGTGCGCGCCGACGCGCGCGCGTCCCAGCAGGCCATCGAGGCGACCGCCGCGCTCAGGCGCAGACGGGCGAAGGGGAAGCGTGCTGGCGTCGCCTGACATGCGCAGGACCGCCACCCTATCCCCTACCGCCCAGGCGAAGCGCCGAGCGGCGGGCGCGGCGGCGGCCCACGCGGAGCGCGCGCAACGGGCCCGTGATACGCGGAGGGCCCGCAACGCGGGCCCTCGTCGAGCGGCTGTCGCCGGCGAGCTACAGGGTCGTCACGTTGACGGCCTTGGGGCCCTTGTCGCCCTGCTCCGGGTCGTAGGAGACCTTCGCGCCCTCCTGCAGCGAGCGATAGCCCTCGCCGTTGATCCCGGTGTGATGCACGAACAGGTCCTTGTCGCCGTCATCGGGGGTGATGAAGCCAAACCCCTTGTCGTCGCTGAACCACTTTACGGTGCCAGTTGGCATGTGTGAATTCCTCCACGGTTGGTGCGTGCTGCTCCGCGGAGGATGCTTCAGAAGCTTCGACCTGCGAGCGTTAGCACAACTTCGCCGGCTTTTTGCTCCGGCCATACGGCACGACCGTAGCACGTCGCACCGGCCGTGTGTTGTCGATTTGTTGCCGGGCGCGCGCGCCCTCTCCGCCCTGGGCAGCCCGGCCCGCGGCCCTGCCGGGCTGCCCAGGCGCGTTTCTCGCGGCTAGGGTGAGGCGATGGCCGCATCCGACGGCGAGCATCGCGCGCAGCCAGACGACGCGCCGGCGCGTCTGGAGCCGCTGATCGCGGGCGGCCGGACGGCCACCGCAGGCGCCTGCACGGCGGGCGCCCGCACGACAGACGCGGGCGCCGGCACGCTCGACGCGGCCGAGGCGGTGGAGCGGATGGGGCTGTGGCAGCGCGGCGCGCCGCGCCGCGGGCGGGCGGGCGAGCTGCGGCCCTACGCGCGCCTCAACATGGTCTGCACGCTCGACGGCAGGGCCAGCGTCGAGGGCCGCTCGGGGCCGCTCAGCGACCGCGCCGACCGGCAGCTGTTCCACGCGCTGCGCAGCGCCGTGGACGCCGTGCTGGTGGGCGCCGGCACGGTGCGCAGCGAGCGCTACGGGCGCATCATCGCCGACGAGCGCCGGCGGCGCCTGCGCCGGCAGCGCGGCCTCGACGCCGAGCCGCTGGCGTGCGTGGTGTCCGGGCGCATGGCGCTCGACCCCCAGCTGCCGCTGCTGCGCGAGCCGCAGGCGCGCGTGGTGATCCTCACCGCGTCCGCCGCCAGCCTGCCCGCCACCGCGGCCCAGGTGCAGTACGTGCGCGCCGCTCGCAACGGGCAGCTCGACCTGGCCGCCGCGCTGCGGGAGCTGCGCGAGCGCTTCGCCGTGGAGAGCCTCCTGTGCGAGGGCGGACCGCACCTCGCGCGCCAGCTGCTAGCCGCCGGGCTGCTCGACGAGCTGCTGCTGTCGCTCGCGCCGGTCCTCGTCGGCGGCGAGCCCGCGGGCGGGGAGGCGCTTCGCATCCTCGCCGGAACGGAGCTCGAGCCGCCGCTGCGGGCGCGCCTGCTGGACGTGCTGCGCAGCGGCTCGCAGCTGTTCCTGCGCTACGCCCTGCCCGCCTGAGCGCCCGACGCGCGGGTCTCGCGGGAGACGATCGACAGCAGTTCGCTGGCCAGCAGGCGACCCTGCGAGGCCACCCGCGGCGTCGCCGCGATCAGCACCACCACCTCCTCGCCGTCGAGCTCCTCCAGCGTGATCCGCGGCGCGTCCCGCAGCGGCGTCTTCAGCGACTTCTCCAGGATCTCCTGCAGGTCCGCCGGCGTCATGCCCGCGCGCAGGCGTGCGCGCAGGTTCACCGCCTCCGGCTCGCGCAGCGGCAGCACCGCCACGTTCAGCACCACGCTGTTGGGCACCATGATCGCGTCTTCGCCGGTGGCGAAGGTCGTGTACAGCAGCCCCAGCGAGCTCACCGTGCCCTCGATCTGGCCGGCCAGGTTGCCGCCCTGCAGGCGCACGCGTTCGCCCACCCTGAAGGGGCGCGCGCTCAGCAGCACCATGCCGGCGATCAGGTTGCCGAGCGTCTGCTGCGCCGCCAGGCCGAAGATCACCGCCGTGAAGGCCGTGCCGAGCGCCAGCGTGCGCGGTTCGATGCCGGCCACCCGCAGCGCCACCACCAGCGCCAGCGCGATCGTCGCCAGGCGTATCAGGAAGCCCACCGTCCCCGCCGTCGCCGGTTCCAGGCGCCTGAACAGGGGCGGCCCGAGGCCGCGGCCGACGTCGCGCGCGATCGCCCAGCCGAGGATCACCAGCACGATCACCGTGATCACGCGCACGGTCGCGTCGAGCGGTTCTTCGAGCACCTTGTGCGCCGGCGCCGGCGCGCCGTGGCGGGGGTGCGTGGCCGCCACCTGGCGGCCGAACAGGCTCACGCGGTGGTCGTACACGAACACCACGCCCGCGAACAGCGGCACCAGCACCAGCGCCTCCAGGCGCGCCCGTTTGACCACCGCCGGGCTGATCTGGCGCAGCAGCCCCACCTCGCGCCACGCCTGGCTGCGGGTTTCGAACATCTTCGGCGGCGTGCGCGGCACCGGCATCGCCGTCAATGATGGTGCATCGACTCGCGCAGTCCGGGCGACGGCGTGCGGACCTGCGGCCAGCGGCTCGCCGGCCAAGCCGAGCAAGGACGCAGGGAGCGTGGCGTGCCTCGCGCACGCGGGCGAGGAAGGACGCCGCCTCGCGCCGGCCAGCGAGCCGCTAGACCTCGGTGTAGATCAGCATCGCCAACCCGAACAGCAGGCAGTAGACCGCGAACGGGATCAGCGTCTTGGTCTTGAAGTAGCGCACCAGGAAGGCCACCGTGAACACCGCCGTCACGGCCGCCACCGCGCACGCCACCAGCGCCTGGCCGCGGATGCCGTCGCCGTTGTGCCCGAGCAGGTCGCCGATCTTGAAGATGCCGGCCGCGAGGATGATCGGCGTCGCCAGCAGGAACGCGAAGCGCGCCGAGTCGCTGTGGTCCATGCCGCGCGCCAGGCCCGCCCCCATCGTCACGCCGTCGCGGCTGATGCCCGCCACCAGCGCCGTCGACTGCGCCACCCCCACCACCAGCGCCTCGCGGTACGCCAGCGTGTCCAGGCGGCGCGCGCCGTCCGGCTTGGCGCCCTCGCGGACCGCCAGTTCGCGCACCTGCGCGCGGCGGCGGAAGCGCTCCGCCGCCACCAGCAAGCAGCCGTTCACCATCAGGAAGATCGACGCGATCTCCGGCTTGGCGGTCAGCGTGCGCAGCTGGTGCTCCAGCGCCAGGCCGATCAGGCCCGCCGGGATGCTCGCCACCACGATCAGCCATGCCAGGCGCTCGGTGGCCGTCTCCACCCGCCGCCTGAAGAGGCTGCGGAAGAACGCGCTCACGATCTCCACCCAGTCGCGCCAGAAGTACGCCAGCAGGCCCAGCGCGCTGCCCACGTGCAGCATCACCACCAGCGCCAGCCAGAAGGACTCCCTCTGCGACTGCGCGTCGACCAGCTTGTTCCAGCCGAACAGCGTCGGGAACAGCACCGTGTGCCCGAGGCTCGAGATCGGGAACAGCTCGGTCACGCCCTGCAGCAGGCCGAGCACCACCGCCTGGAAGTAGCTGAGGGCCGAGGCGACCGGGACTGTCACGAGGGCCGTCACCGCCGCGAGAGCTTACCCGTGCGCGCGGCACGTACGCTGCGCCGGTGGCACGCGCGAGCCAAGCCGCCCCACGGACCGGGCCCATGCCCGGCGGCGGCCGCACGCCCGCGCTGAGCGAGATCGCGCGGGCCTGGGGCAGGATCGGCTGCACCGGCTTCGGCGGCCCGCCCGCGCACATCGCGCTGCTGCGCGAGCTGTGCGTGGCGCGCACGCGCTGGCTCAGCGCGAGCCAGTTCGAGCACGCCATCGCCGCCACCAGCCTGCTCCCCGGCCCGTCCTCCACGCAGCTCGCCATCTACTGCGCCTGGCGCCTGCGCGGCGCGCGCGGCGCGCTCGTCGGCGGGATCTGCTTCATCGCGCCCGGCCTGGTCGCCATCCTCGCGCTGGCCGTGCTGTTCCTGGCCGGCTCGCCGCCGGCCTCGGTGCGCGGCGCCGGCATGGGCGCCGGCGCCGCGCTCGCCGCCGTCGCCGCCCGCGCCGGGCTCGACGTGGCCGTGCCGATCTGGCGCAGGACGCCTCGCCCCGCCCGTCCGCGCACGCTCGCCTACGCCCTCGCCGGCGGCCTCGCCGCGGCGCTGCTCGGCGCGTGGCTGGTGCTGGTGCTGCTCGGCTGCGGCGCGCTCGAGCTGCTCATGCACCGCCGGTCCGGGCCGGGCGAGCGCCTGCACGCATCGCTCCTGCCGGCGCTCGCGCGCCTCGCTGCCGTGAGGGGCGCCGGCGTGCGCTCGCGCGCGCCGCTGGCCGCCGCCGGCGCAGCCGCGGGAGCCCAGGGCGGCCTGCTCGCGCTCGCCTGGACCGCCGTCAAGGTCGGAGCGCTCGCCTTCGGCGGCGGCTTCGTGATCGTGCCGCTGATGCAGGCCGACGCCGTCGGCGCCTACCACTGGATGTCGCACGCGCAGTTCCTCGACGCGGTCGCGCTCGGACAGCTCACGCCCGGACCGGTCGTGCAGACCGTCGCCGTCGTCGGCTACGCCGCCGGCGGCCTGCCCGGCGGCCTGCTCGCCGCCGCCATCGCCTTCGCCCCCTCGTTCGCCTTCGTGCTGCTCGGCGGCGGCCGCTTCGAGCGCCTGCTCGCCGATCCGCGCGCGCTCGCCTTCCTCGCCGGCGCCGCTCCCGCCGCCGCCGGCGCCATCGTCGGCGCCGCCGTCCCGCTCGCGCGCGCCCTCGCCGAGGGCTGGCAGTACGCGCTGCTCGCCGGCGCCGCCGTCGCGCTGCTCGCGCTGCGACGAGGCGTCGTGCCCACGCTGCTCGGCGCCGGCGCCGTGGGCACCGCCGCCGTGCTCCTGGGCGCGCCCGCGCCGGGCTGAGAGCCGCGGCCGCGCCCCGCGCGGCCGCGGCCGGCGCGCCCGGCTCCGCACGGCATTCGGCGATCCGCCGCCCGCCGGGCCCGGAGACACGCGACCCGATCTTCACGATCGCTTCACACGATCGTTCCCGCTTGGTCACAAAAAATCGCTCTTTGCGGGGAAATCTGTTTGCTATGCACAGTCGAGGAACGACCAGCCGGGTGGACATGCACTGCCACTCCAGCGCCTCCGAGCAGTCCAAGCTCGGCGTGCAGCGCGCCGTCGGGCTGCCCGAGTGCGCCACCCCGCCCGAGGAGGTCTACGAGCTCGCCAAGCGGCGCGGCATGGACTTCGTCACGATCACCGACCACGACACCATCGACGGCGTCATGCAGATCGCCGACCGCCCCGACGTGTTCGTCTCCGAGGAGCTCACCGCCCGCTTCCGCGGCGAGCCGCAGGCCGTGCACGTGCTCTGCTACGACATCGACGGCGAGGACCACGAGTGGCTGCAGGCCCACAGCCACGACGTCGAGCTGTGCGCCGGCTACATGCTCGAGCGCCACATCGTGTGCGCGCTCGCCCACCCCTACTACACCGTCGCCGCGCCGCTCAGCGCCCGCCACCGCCGGCGCCTGGCCGAGCTGTTCGGCATCTGGGAGATCCGCAACGGCGCGCGCGCCCGCGAGCTCAACCGGCCCGCCGCCACCTACGTCGCCACCCGCGACGGCGTCGGCATCGGCGGCAGCGACGACCACGCCGGCGTCGACATCGGGCGCACCTGCACCGAGGCGCCGCTGTGCAGCACCCCCCAGCAGTTCCTCGAGCACGTCCGCGACGGCCAGGTGCTCGCCCGCGGCGCCCAGGGCAGCGCCGCCAAGTGGGCGCACGCCGCCATCGCGCTGGCCGCGCGCGCGCTCGGCAGCGGGCGTCCCGGCGACGCGCAGCGCCCCGACCCCGCGCGCGTCATGGCCATGGTGCGCCGGCTGCTGCGCGAGGCGGACGCCCGCCATGGCGCGCTCCCCGGCGACCTCGAGCCCGCCGACGCGCGCTGCCTGCTGCGCGCCTGGCTGTGCGCCGTCGGGCTCGACGAGCTCGAGCACGAGCACGGCGAGGGACGCGGCGAGGGCGAGCGCACGCTGATCGCCTACATGCAGCGCGAGGACTTCAGCCACGCCGACCTCTACCGCCGCGCCTGCCGCGCGCACGAGCGCAAGCTGCGTCTCGCCGTCGCGCAGGCGCTCGCCGCAGTCGGCGGGCAGGCGTCGGTGGGCGCCGCCGCCGAGGGGCTGTTCGAGGCCTGCGTCGCCGCCATCCCCTACGCCCCCGCAAGCGCCTTCCTCGCCAGCGAGCAGGCCAAGCTCGCGCGCATCCCCGACGGCTACACGCGCGCGCTCGGCAGGCGCGCCTACGAGGCCCGCCGCGAGGAAGGCGATCCGCCGCGCGTTGCCATCCTTGCCGACGGCATCGGCTCCACGCACGGCGTCACGCGCACGATCGAGGAGATCCGCCAGCGCGGCGTGCCCGGCTTCGAGGTCGAGGTCGTCGGCACCGACCCCCACGTCGACCGCCGCCTGTCCGCCGTCGCCGAAGTCGACGTGCCGCTGTACCCCGGCCTGCGCATCGGCGTGCCCAGCCTGCCGATCGCCGTGCAAACGCTCGCCGGCGCCGACGGCTGCTGCTTCGACGCCATCCACGTCTGCTCGCCCGGCCCCGCCGGCATCGCCGGCGCGCTCGTCGCGCGCGCCATGAACCTGCCGCTGCTCGGCAGCTACCACACCGAGCTCACCGCCTACGCCGGGCTGCGCTCCGGCGACCCGCAGCTCACCGAGGCCATGGCGCTCGCCGTCGGCGCCTTTTACGGCGCCTGCGACGTGGTGCTCTCCCCCAGCGAGGCCGCCGACTCCGCGCTCGCCCAGATCGGCGTCAGCGGCGCGCACGTGATGCGCTGGGACCGCGGCGTCGACACCGAGCGCTTTCGCCCGCAGCTGCGCGACCCCGAGCTGCTGCCAGGCGCCTTCAACGTCCTCTACAGCGGCCGCATCACCAAGGAGAAGGGCGTCGAGCTGCTCGCCGACGCCTTCCTCGACGCGCACGCCCGCGAGCCGCGCCTGCACCTCGTGCTCGCCGGCGGCGGCCCCGAGCAGGAGCAGCTGCGCGCGCGCCTCGGCGAGCACGCCAGCTTCCTCGGCTGGCTGCACGGCGAGCAGCTCGCGCGCGCCTACGCCAGCGCCGACGCCTTCCTCTTCCCCAGCGCCACCGACACCTTCGGCCAGGTCATCCTCGAGGCGCAGGCCAGCGGGCTGCCCGTCGTCGCGCTCGCCCGCGGCGGCCCGCTGTCGCTGATCGAGCAGCGCCTCAGCGGCCTGCTGTGCGAGCCCCGACCGCAGGCGCTGGCCGACGCGCTCGTCGAGCTCGCGCGCTCGCCGCTGCTGCGCGAGCACCTCGCGCTCGGCGGCCTGCGCGCGGTGCGCGCGCGCACCTGGGAGCGAACCCTGCAGCGCCTCGCGCACGGCTACCGGCGCGCGCTGCTGCCCCACCACCAGCGCGCCTCCGCCGGGGCCGGGCACCGGGCCGCCTAGCGAGGCCCTGGGACGCCGGCCGCCATGAACACCCACCGCCCGCAGCAGATCGCCGTCGCCCTCCACGGCATCGAGCCCGCCACCTTCGAGCGCTGCGCCGTCATCCGCGACTGGCTCGACGACCACGGCGTCGACCGCGTCACGCTGCTCGTCATCCCCGCGCGCGACCTGCACCCCGTCGGCGAGCGCTCGCCGCAGATGGTGCGCTGGCTCCAGCAGCGCGCCCGCGCCGGCGACTCCATCGCCCAGCACGGCTTCCAGCACGCCGGCGCCCGCGCCGACGGCTCCGCCCGCTGGCTGCTCGCCCGCGCCCAGGGCCGCCACGAAGGCGAGTTCCTCGGGCTCGACGGCGAGGAGACGCGCCGCGCCGTCAGCGCCGGCTGGCGCGTGCTCAAGCTCGCCGGCATCGAACCCGACGGCTTCGTCGCGCCCGCCTACGCCTACACCGCCGCGCTGCGCCAGACGCTCGCCCAGCGCTTCCGCTGGTGGGCCGACCAGCTGCGCGTGCACCGCGCCGCGCCACACGCCGACGGCCGCGCAGGCCACCACCGCCAGGCCCCCGAGCCGCCGCCGGCCGCCGGCGGCGCACAGCTCGCGCCCGCGCTCAGCCTCGCCGGCGCCGGCGCCATCGGCCGGGTGCTCTCGCCCTCGATCGTGCGCGCCAGCTCGCTGCTGCCGATCAACACGCTGCGGCTCGACCTGCACCCCGCCTACCTGCGCCACCCCCGCCACATGCTCGCGCTCGAGTGGGTGCTCGCCCGCTCCGGCCCGCGCCGTCGCGCCGTCACCTACCGCGAGCTCGCCGGCACCTGAGCGGGCCGCACGTGAGCCGGCGCCGCAGCCGCCGGCCGCGGCGCCGCGGGCGGCTCGCACGGCCGGCCGCCGGCTCAGCCCTTGGCCACCTTCCCCGCCGTGAACAGTTCAGCTTCGAGCGGCTTCACGCCGGCCGCCCCCGCGTAGCCCAGGCGTTCCAGCCCGAACAGGTCCTCGATCGTGGCCAGCAGCGAGAAGTCGTTGGCCGCTTCCTGGCCGGTGCTTCCCCCCTTCACGTACGGCGAGAGCAGCAGCGCGCCCACCAGCCCGCCGCCGCGCGGCGCGCCCGCGATCGTCGTCGCCGGGTCGTTCGGGAACAGCGGCTGCCCGCAGCACGAGCTCGAGTCCGCGAACGCGCCGCTGGAAGGCGCCTCGTCGGTCGTGATCACCAGCAGGCCGTCTTGCTTGAACGCCTTCGAGGCCACGATCTCCCCCACCACCTGCCGCAGGAACGGTTCCGCCGCCGCCACGCCCGCGCGCGCGCCCGCCGTGCACGGCGTGGGGTTGCCGTCGTCGCAGCGGTCCGGCGCGATGTAGGCGAAGTTCGGCGTGGTCCTCGGCGAGGCCAGGTCGCCCTTCAACGCCGCCAGGCCCACGTCGTCCGCCGCGCATTCCGGCGTCTGCACGATCGAGGCGAAGTACACGAAGGGGTTGCGGAAGGTCGCATACGGGCCCGTGCCGGCGCCCTGTTCGGCCGTCGGGTCGCCGGCGCCGAGCGCCGGATGGGCGCAGGCCGGCTGCTGCGTGCCCGCTTCATCGATCCCCTGCACGTACGCGCGCCAGCTCAGGTGCTTGGCCGCCAGCTGGCCCGCCAGCGTCTGCGTCGAGCGCGGGTACACGCAGCCGTTGCCCAGCACCTGCGAGTCCGCGCCGCTGCCCGTCTGCGCGATTTCCGTGTAGTCGCGGCAGTTCGCCGCCGTTTCCAGCGTCGGCCCCTGGCCGCTGACCAGCGCCGCCTCGTCGGCCAGCTCCTCGTGCGCCACCGCGTCGAAGCGCGCCAGCAGCTCGCCCCGGCGCTCCAGCGTGCGCGACAGGTAGGGCGCGGTGGAGGACGGGCCGAACACGGACGCGTACGGCTCGTCGGAGAGCATCACCACGAACACGTGCTTCAGCGGCGGCAGCTCCTTGGCGGGTTCGCCGGCCGCTTCGGGGGAGGGGCCGCCCGACGGGCGCGTATGCGCCCCCGAGCGGGGCGCAGGCGCGCTGCCCTGCGATCCGCCGCCCGTCCCCGTTTCCGCGCTCGCGCCCGCCGGCGCCGGGGTGGGTTCCGGCTGCGCTTCCGGCAGTTCCGCTTCGCCGCCGGCTTCGGCGGCTTCTCCGGCGGCGGCGCCCGCGCCGGCCGGGGCGCTCGCGGCCGTCGCCCGCGGCACCACCAGCTTCAGCGGCGCGCGCGCCGACGCCAGCGTGTCGGCGACCGGCGAGCTCGCCGCATGACCGAGCACCACGCCGAAGCCCAGGAAGGCAGCCACCAGCAGCGCGCATACGCGCGCCGAGGGCAACCCCAGGCCGCCACCCGCGCCCGCCGCCCGCGCGCCCGCAGCCGGAGCCCGTGGAGGTCCGGCAGCTCTGCCCGCGCGCCCGCCCGCGCGCCGCAGCAGCTCCTGCAGCGGCGCGCTGCGCCCGCCCGCGCGCGCGCCGCACTCCAGGCAGTAGCGCTGATCGCCCGCCAGGGGCGCGCCGCACTCCGCGCAACGCTTGCTCGCCTCGGCGCCGATCGCAGCTTCCCTCTAGCCGTCGAGGCCGGCCGCGCCGCCGGGCACTCGCGCCATCAAGGTGGCGCCGCACTGCCAGCAGTAGATCGCGCCGCGGCTGTGCGGCGCGGCGCACGCCGGGCAGCTGCCGGCCACGCCGTCGTTCTCCATGCGCAGCAGGCGCTCCACCTCCGCCAGCTCCGCGTCGCGCTGCTGCAGCAGCGCCGCACGCCGAACCAGCACGTCCAGCCGGAAGTGGTCGCGGATCGCCATCTCGTACGCCAGGCCGCCCAGGTCCCAGTGCATCTCCGTGACCTGCTCGGCCAGCGCGTCGCGTCTGCGTTCGAGCTCCGAGCGCACCCCCACGGGGGGGTCGGGCACCGCCGCGCCCGGCGACGGCAACCCCGTCGAGGCGGCGGGCGACGCGGCGGCGGGCGACGCGGAGGCGGGCGGCGGCACCGCCGCCGGAGCCGGCGCGCCGGCGCGCGGGCCCTGCACCATCGTCGCCGCCTCCGCCGGCGTGGACGCGTACCCGCCAAAGGCCTCGCCGTCGCCGTCACCGTCGATCGTGTCGCGCAGGATGCCCACGGCCCTCAGCCGGTTTCCACCACGTTGGGGAGGTTCTTCGACTGTTCCTCGTAGCTCTTGCCTTTCTTGCCTTTCTCGCTTTTGAGCACCGTCGCGGGCGCCGGGTGGCTCTCGCTGCCGCTCGCCCCGCCGGAGGGCGCGCCGCTCGGGGAGCTGCCCGAGGCGCCCGCGCCGGCGCCGGCGGCGCCGGCCGGGCTGGCGTTGCCGACCTGCACCACCTTCGCCGCCGGGAAGCTCCCGCGCAGTCCCGCCAGCGCCTTCTCCGCTTCCGCGCGCTTGCCGTACACGCCCGAGTAGATCACGTACTCGCCCGGCGTGAGGCTCGTGAACTCGCTCGATTCGAGCGCCCCCACCGCGTTCGCGCCCTTCGCGCTGGCCGCGGACTTGGCCGCTTCCACCGCGCTCACGCCGGTGCCCGACTGGCTCAGCGTCTGCAGCTGCACCGTGTAGCCGCTCTTGCCCGCCGGCCAGCTGCTCGTGAACGCCGCTTCGCCGGACGCGCTCGACGGCGCGCCGGACGTGCCCGCCGCGGCCACCGTGATCACCTGCGCCGGCCCCGGCGTCTGCTTGGAGGCGCCGGAGCGTCCGATCAGCACGCCCACGCCCATCGCCAGCAGCAGCACGCCCACGCCGGCGATCGCGATCAGCGTGCTGTTGCGCTGCGCGCCCGCCCGTGGCGGCAGCAGCTCCGGCGGCGGCGTCCGCGGCGTCCCGGCGGCGGCAGGCTCGGCCGCGCCGGCGAGCGCCGGCGGGCCGCCGAACAGCAGGCTGCTCATCGGCACGCTGCGCTCGCCGCACTCCAGGCAGTAGCGCTGATCGCCCGCCAGCGGCGCGCCGCAGCGCGAGCATCTCGGCTCGAGGTCGACCCCCGCAGGCTGCTCGCCGGAGCTCGCGACCGGCTCTGGTGAAGGGCTTGCGATCGATTCGGTGGACAGGGTGCTCGCCTCTCGTCGGCGCAAACGTAAGCGCAATCTTCGCAGCCGCGCCCGTGCGACCGCGGCGCCGCGCTCCTATGCTCCCTACGCGCGGGCGCCAGCTCGTAACGATCTTGTGAAGGCCGGCCCCGCCGGGACGCCCCGCGCCGCTCTATGCCGCCAGATCGTCGGGGCGCGCCGCCGTGACGTTCAGCTCGCGCCGCGCCGGCGGGCCGCCCAGCCCCACGGCGCGCTCAGCCGGGGGCGCGCCCGCGTCGCCCGCGTGCGCGCTCGCGCACAGCCCCACCACCAGCCACAGCAGCAGCGCCCACGCGGAGACCAGCGCGATGATCACCAGCATCGTCCGCTCCTGTTCTCGTTCGGCAGCATTGATCACTGATCATATCAGCTTTATAGAAATATATCGGCGGGCCCTGAACATGCGCTGCGGACGCGGGTCCGACGCCTCCCACGTGAAAGCTGCCCGCAGCCGTCCCCGCACAAACCCGTTGCTAGCATCTGCGGCTCGCCAACAACACGCCGGCGTTGCAAGCACAGGGCCTCGAGGAGAGGGTCGCGGGCGGTGCGCCCGACCGCAACGAATCGGCCTCCACGGGGTTTGTGGGGGTGCGGCGCGCACAGCGCAAGCGCGCGCCCGCGCCTGCACAACCGCGCGGAAATCGGCCACGGAAGGGATTCGGGATGAGAAGCCAGATAAGACGCCTCGGAGCCCTGCCACCGGCGGCGCCCGCGAGCCTGCCGGCGGCGCTCGCCGGCCTGCTGCTCGCGCTCGCGCTCGCGCTGCCGCTCGCCGCGCAGGCCGCCGCCGGCGGCTCGGGCAGGCAGAGCACGCCCGGCCCGCCGCTCGTCAGCACCGGCTCGAGCAACCACGTCGACCCTCCCTCCGCGGTGCTGCAGGGCAGCGTCGACCCGCGCACGCTCGCCACCACCTACTACTTCCAGTACGGCCCCACCAGCGCGTACGGCTCGCAGACGGCGGTGGCCACGCTGCCCGCCGGCAGCGCCAAGGTGAAGGTCGCGAAAACCGTGATCGGCGTCCAGGCCGGCTACCACTACCGGCTCGTGGCGAGCAACGCGGACGGCACCAGCGACGGCCACGACCGCGTCGTCTCCTCCTCGGGCAGCTCCGGCAAACCCGGCTTCGAGCTGCCCAAGACCTACGCCGCGATCCCGCTGGGGGGCACGTTCGTGCTCACCGGCGCGCTCACGGGCGCCGGCAACGGCGCTCGCAGCATCGTGCTCCAGGAGAGCCCCTATCCCTACACGCGCGGCTACGCCGACGTGGGCGCGCCGATCCTCACGACCAGCGGCGGGCGCTTCGCCTTCAGCGTGCCCGACCTCAAGACCAGCGCCAAATTCCGCGTCGCCACCGTCGGCGACAAACCGCTGTACAGCCCGGTCGTGCCGCAGCGGGTGTCGGTGAGGGTCGCCCTGAAGGTGCGCAGCTCGCGCCGCACGCCGGGTCTCGTGCGGCTGTACGGCACCGTCACGCCGGCCGAGACCGGGGCGCACGTGTACCTGCAGCTGGAACAGCCGCGCAAGCACAAGGAAGGCATCCAGCCGGAAAAGCCGGCGAAGCTCGAAAAGCCCGAAAAAGGCAACAAATCCAAGGCCGGCGAACGAGCCGAAAAGAAGGCCGAACGCGAAAAGCCCGCCTCCTTCAAGACCAAGTTCACCACCGTCGTCAAGCACGCCACTCGCTCGATCTCGCGCTTCAGCGTGATCGTCAAGGTCCAGCAGGCGGGGCGCTATCGCGCCTACGTGCAGGTGCGCCCCGGCGCGCTCGTCTCCGGCACCAGCCAGAGCGTGCAGCTGCGCGCAGCGCCCAGCGCCAAGAAGGACAAGCAGAAGCGCAAGCGGCGGAGCAGCTAGCCGCGCCGGCGCGCCTCAGTCCTCGGGCGAGATCACGCCACGGGCGCGCAGCAGGTCGATCACCCGCTCGACCTCTTCCTCGACCGTTTCGCCGAGCGAGCCCAGCACCAGCGCGGGATCCTCGGGGGCCTCGTAGGGGGCGCCCACACCGGTCAGGCCGCTCAGCTCGCCCGCGCGGGCGCGCGCGTACAGGCCCTTCGGATCGCGCTGCTCGCACAGCTCCAGCGGCGCGTCCACGAAGATCTCCAGGAACTCGAGCTCGTCCTCGGCGTGCAGCCCCGCCGCCTTCTCGCGGTCGGCCGCGTAGGGGCTGACCAGGCTCACCAGCGCGATCGTGCCCGACTCCGCCAGCAGCCGCGCCACATGCGCGGTGCGCCGCACGTTCTCGCGCCGCGCGGTCTCGTCGAAGCCGAGGTCGCCGTTGAGCCCGTGGCGCAGGTTGTCGCCGTCGAGCAGGAAGGCCGACTGCCCGCACTCCAGCAGCCGCTCCTCGACCGCCGCCGCCACCGTCGACTTGCCGGCGCCGGGCAGGCCCGTGAACCACAGCGTCGCGCCGCCGTGGCCCAGCGCCTCCCAGCGGCGCTCGCGCGTCATGCGCGTGCCCTGCCAGCGCACGTTGGGGCTGCGCTCGCTCTTGCGCTCGGTGGCCGAGTCGACGGCCGAGCCCTCGACCTCGGTGTCGAGGATCACCGCCGCGCCGACCGTGTCGTTGGTCGCCTCGTCGATCACGATCAGGCTGCCGGTGATGCGGTTGCGCCTGTAGGAGTCGAACACCAGCGGCGAGCTCAGCTCCATGTGCACGCGCGCCAGGTCGTTGAGCTCGAGCGTGTCCGCGCTGGCGTCGCGGCGCAGGCTCTCCACGTCGATGCGGTAGCGCACGTCCACGCGTCCCACCATCGCCGTGCGCGTGGTGTGCTTGACCAGGTAGCGCCGGCGCGGGCTCAGCGGCTGCTCGGACATCCAGCACATCAGGCACTCGAAGCGGTTGGACACCGTCGGCTGGTTCTGCGCGCGCACGATCATGCTGCCGCGCGAGACGTCGATGTCGTCGCTCAGGCGCAGCGCCACCGACATCGGCGGGAACGCCTCCGCCACCGGCCCGTCGTAGGTGTCGACGCCGGCCACCGTGGTGTGGTGCCCGCCCGGCAGCACCACCACCTGATCGCCTGGGCGCAGGATGCCGCCCGCCAGCTGTCCGGCGTAGGCGCGGTAGTCCGCCTCCTTGCTCGCCGGCGGACGGATCACCCACTGCACCGGGAAGCGCACGTCGATCAGGTTGCGGTCGGAGGCGATGTGCACGTGCTCGAGGTGGTAGAGCAGCGGCGGGCCCTGGTACCACGGCATCGCCTGCGAGCGCTCCACCACGTTATCGCCCAGCAGCGCCGAGATCGGGATGAAGGTCACGTCGGAGAGCTCCAGGCGCGCCGCGAAGTCGTCGAACTCCTCGACGATCGCCTCGAACACCGACTCCTCGTAGTCGACCAGGTCCATCTTGTTCACGCACACCACCACGTGCGGGATGCCCAGCAGCGAGCTGATGAAGGCGTGGCGCTTGGACTGCGCCACCACCCCCTTGCGCGCGTCCACCAGCACGATCGCCAGATCCGCCGTGGAGGCGCCGGTGACCATGTTGCGCGTGTACTGCTCGTGGCCCGGCGTGTCGGCGATGATGAAGCGCCGCTGCGCGGTGGCGAAGTAGCGGTAGGCGACGTCGATCGTGATGCCCTGCTCGCGCTCCGCGCGCAGGCCGTCGGTGAGCAGCGACAGGTCGAGGAAGTCGTGGCCCATGCGCTGGCTCGTCTGCTCCACGTGCGCCAGCTGGTCGGAGAGTACCTGCTTGGAGTCGTACAGCAGCCGCCCGATCAGCGTGCTCTTGCCGTCGTCCACCGAGCCCGCGGTGGCGAAGCGCAGCAGCTCCGCCGGGCGCTCGGTGAGCAGGCGGAACGCCTCGCGCGCGCCCTCGCCCGCAACCGTCACCGGCGCCTGCACGCCGGCGCTCGCGGCGCCGTTGCCGTTGCGCGCCATCAGAAGTACCCCTGCCGCTTGCGGTCCTCCATCGCCGCCTCGCTGGCGCGGTCGTCGGCGCGCGTCTGCCCGCGCTCGGTCACCTCGGTGGCGGCGATCTCCGACACCACCGCCTCGATCGTCGCCGCGCTCGACTCCACCGCCCCCGTGCAGCTCATGTCGCCCACCGTGCGGTAGCGCACCGTCGCCGTGAACGGGACCTCCCCGTCCATCAGCTGCACGAACGGGCTCACCGCGTAGAGCATGCCGTCGCGGTCGAACACCTCGCGCTCGTGCGCGAAGTAGATCGAGGGCACCTCCAACCCCTCTTCGGCCACGTACTGCCACACGTCCAGCTCGGTCCAGTTGGAGATCGGGAACACACGCGCGTGCTCCCCCTTGCGGATGCGGCCATTGTAGAGGCTCCACAGCTCCGGGCGCTGTTTCTGGGGCTCCCACTGGCCGAACTCGTCGCGGAAGGACAGCACGCGCTCCTTCGCGCGGGCGCGCTCCTCGTCGCGGCGCGCGCCGCCGAAGGCGGCGTCGAAGCCGTGCGCGGCGATCGCGTCCAGCAGCGTCACCGTCTGCAAGGCGTTGCGCGAGGCGCGCGGACCGGTCTCCTCGACCACGCGGCCTTCGCTGATCGAGTCCTCCACCGAGGCCACGATCAGGCGCTCGCCCAGCTCCGCCACGCGCCGGTCGCGGTACTCGATCGCCTCGGGGAAGTTGTGGCCGGTGTCCACGTGCATCACCGGAAACGGGAACGGCGCCGGGCGGAACGCCTTCTCAGCCAGGCGCAGCAGCACGATCGAGTCCTTGCCGCCGCTGAACAGCAGCACCGGGCGCTCGAACTCCGCCACGGCCTCGCGCATCACGTGGATCGCCTCTGACTCGAGGGTGCGAAGGTGCGAGAGGTGGTAGCTGGCTTGCATCCCTGCTGGCTTTCAGTGACGGGGTGGCGGGGCGCCACCGCAGTGTGGGTCACCCTGGCTGGAGAGATGTGAACATTAGGGGTCGAGTCCGCGCTTTTCAAGATTCGCAAGCGCTGGCGGCGCGTTCCCCCAGCGGCGCGCCCTGCTACGGTGCGGGCCGTTCGCGCCCCGCCGCGCGCCGTCTCGTGCTCGCACCCTCGCCATGACGCCATCGCACAAGGCACCCGCCCGCGGTCGCCCCGGGGACGCGGAGCGCGACGGCGCGCGCGTGCTGATGCTCGGCATGGGCTGGTTCCCCAGCACGCTGGGCGGGCTCAACCGCTACTACCGGGGCCTGTACGAGCAGCTGCCGCAGGCGCGCGGGGTGGTGGTGGGACCGGCCGAGGACGCCCCGCCCACGCTGAGCGCGATCGACGGCCCGGCCACGGCGCTGGCGCTGCGGCTGGCGCACTACTGGCTGCGGACGCGCGAGCTCGCCCGCGAGAGCGAGCTGATCGACTGCCACTTCGCGCTCTACGCGCTGCCGGCGCAGCTCTCCGGCACGCTGCGCTCGCGCCCCACCGTGTTCCACTTCCACGGCCCCTGGGCGGAGGAGAACGTAGCCGCCGGCGACAGCTCGCGCCTGCGCCGCGCCCTGCGCCACGCGCTCGAGCGACGCGTGATGCGCAGCGCCGACGCTCACGTGGTGCTCTCCCACGCCTTCAAGCGCGTGCTCGTGGAGAGCTATCGCGTGGCGCCCTGGGAGGTGCACGCTTGGGGCGCCGGTGTGGAGCTTGAGCGCTTCGCCCCCGGACCGCGGGCGGCGGCGCGCGCGCAGCTCGGCCTCGCCGAGGGGGCGTTCGTGGCGGTGTGCGTGCGCCGGCTGGTGGCGCGCATGGGCCTCGAGGTGCTGCTCGACGCCTGGCAGCTCGCGCTGCCGTCGCTGCCGGGCGGCGCGCAGCTGTTGATCGTCGGCGACGGTCCGCTGCGCGAGCCGCTGCGCGAGCGCGCCGCCCGCTCCCCGCTCGCCGGCAGCGTGCAGGTGCTGGGACGCCTCGGCGAGCCGCAGCTGGTGCAGGCCTACCGCGCCGCCGACGTGGCGGTGGTGCCGAGCGCGAGCCTCGAGGGCTTCGGCATGGTGGTTCCCGAGGCGGCCGCCTGCGGCACGCCCAGCATCGTCACCGACGTCGGCGGCCTGCCCGAGGCCGCCGGCGCGCTCGAGCGCTCGCTGGTCGTGGCGCGCGAGGACGCCGGCGCGCTCGCCCGGCGCCTGCTGAGCGCCGCGCAGGGAGAGCTGCCCTCGCGCGAGCGCACGCGGCAGTTCGCGCAGCGCTTCTCCTGGCCCGCGCTGGCGGAGCGCCACCGCGTCCTCTACCGGCGCCTGCTCGCCGGCGGGCGCGACCCGCGCCCGCGCGTGGTCTACCTCGACCACGTGGCGCGCCTGTCCGGCGGCGAGATCGCTCTGATGCGCGTGCTGGCGCGGCTCGACGGCGTCAACGCGCACGTGATCCTCGGCGAGCAGGGCCCGCTGGTCGAGCGCCTGCAGCGCGAGGGGGTCTCGGTGGAGGTGCTGCCGATCGCGCCCGCCGCGCGCGACGCCCGCCGCGACACCGTGCGCCTCGGCGGCGCCTCGCCGCGCGGGGCGGCGCAGGCGCTCGCCTACGTCGCAAGGCTCACGCTGCGGCTGCGCGCGCTGCGGCCCGACCTGGTGCACACCAACTCGCTCAAGGCCGGCGTGTACGGCAGCCTCGCCGCCCGCGCCGCCGGCGTGCCGCTCGTATGGCACGTGCGCGACCGCATCGCCGAGGACTACCTGCCCGCCGGCGCCGTGCGGCTGGTGCGCGTGCTGATCGCCCGCCTGGCCGACGGCGTGGTGGCCAACTCGCAGGCCACGCTCGAGACGCTGCCGCGGCGTGCTCGCACCCACGCCTGGGTCGTGCCCTCGCCGGTGCAGATCGAGCGGCGCCCGCACGCGGCGAGCGCCGGCGCGGTGCGCTTCGGCCTGCTCGGGCGGATCGCGCCGTGGAAGGGGCAGGACCTGTTCCTGCGCGCCTTCGCCGCCGCCTTCGCCGAGGGCCGCGAGCGCGCCGTGCTGGTGGGCGCGCCGATGTTCGGCGAGGAGGCCTACGAGCGCGAGCTGCACGCGCTCGCCGCCGAGCTCGGCCTCGCCGCGCGCGTCGAGTTCCGCGGCTTCCGCGAGGACGTCGCCGCCGAGCTCGCCGAGCTCGACGTGCTCGTGCACGCCTCGCTGATCCCCGAGCCGTTCGGCGCCGTGGTGCTCGAGGGCATGGCCGCCGGGCTGGCCGTGATCGCTTCCGACGAGGGGGGGCCGGCCGACGTGATCGAGCACGGCCGCACCGGCCGGCTGTTTCGCAGCCGCGAGCCGGGCTCGCTGGCGCAGGCGATGCGCGAGCTGCGCGACGACGCCGGCGAGCGCGCGCGCCTCGGCGAGGCCGCGCGCGCCGCCGTCGAGCCGTATCGCCCCGAGCGCATCGCGGAGCGTCTCGAACGCGTCTACGAGCAGGTGCTGGGCGCCCGCCGCGGCGTGCCGGCCGGCTGAGCGCGCGCCCGCCGGCACTCCGAGCGGGCGGCTGAAGGCACTCCGAGCCGGCGGCTAAAGGTTCGCCGCCGCGCTGTCGATCCAGATCGGAGCCGATCCCTGCAGCGCATCCACCCTCGAGCCCAAGGACGGTCACGCCACCATGCCCATCACCGATCGCGCGCGCGCCCGCCGCCTGGGCTCCGTGCTCGCAGCAACGATCCTAGGCTGCCTCTGCCTGCTGCTCGCGCCCGCCGCCGCCGGCGCGCGCCACCGGGCCCGCCCGCAAGCCACGCCAGGCGAAGAAGCGCCGGCGCCGGCGCCGGGCGAAGGCCAGGGCGGCGAAGAAGCCGGCGAACAGCAGGAAGAACCCGCCGCCGGCGAAGCCCCGAGCTCGCCGCGGCGCGAACGCCGCGCGCGCCGGCAGGACGAGCGCGCCGGCTGCACGGTGGAGCTGCAGGGCCCGCGCGCGCTGGTCGCCTCCGGCGCGCCCCAGCTCTCGGGCACGCTGAGCTGCGAAGGAGGCGCCGGAGAGCAGACCGTGGTGCTCTTTCAGAAGCTGCTCGGCACGCCCGGCTTCTTCGAAGCTGCCAGCACGCAGACCGAAGCCGACGGCTCGTTCAGCTTCTCGCCCGCGCCGCTCGCCGGCGACAGCGCCTTCTACGCGCGCGCCGCCGGCGCGCGCAGCGCGCGCGTGCGCGTCAGCCTGCTCACGCAGGTCACGCTGCAGACGCCTGCCGCCGGTGCCACGCTGCCGGCCGCCGGCGCCGGCGGAGCCGCCGGCGCAGGCTCGTCGCCGAGCGGCGCGGTCACCTTCGCCGGCACCGTCACGCCGGCCGCCGCCGGCGCCGGCGTGGCGCTGGAGCGCGAATTCGGCCACGAACGCTGGCAGCGCATCGCGCTCGGGCGCGTCGGCGAGGAAGGACGCTTCGCGCTCGTGCACAGCTTCGCGAGGACCGGCAGCGTGCGCCTGCGGGTGCTCGTGCACGCCTACGGAGGCTACGGCCGCACCGCCTCGGCGCCCGTCGCCTACACGATCGCCTCGCGGCGTCGGCGGGCGCTCACGACCGGCGCCCCCGCGAGCGCGCCCACCTTCACGCTGCTGCCCGCGCCGGCGCCCGCCGAAGCGCAGGCCGGCGCGACGGTCTACTTCGGCGGCACGCTCACGCCCGCCGTCGAAGGCCAGACGGTCGAGCTCGAACGCGAGGCGCTCTCACGCCTGCACGGCTTCCACGTGATCGCCACCGGCACGGTCGGGCCCGGCTCCACCTACACCATCCCCTGCACCTTCGCCACGCCGGGCCAGGCGCTGCTGCGCGTGAGCGTGCCCGCCGCCGGCGAACTGGCCGCCACCGCCGGCGAAGCGTTCACGCTCGCGGTCACGCCGGCGCCGTGAGCGACGGCCGCGGCGCGCCGCCGGCGCGCACGAGATAGCCGAGCGCCTCCAGCTCTGCCGCCGCCACGCGCTCGGCCGCTGCCAGCTCGCCGGGCTCGCGGCGCGCGTGGGCGCCCACCGAGCGCGGATGCGCGCCGGAGAGCACCGCCCGCGTCCTCGCCGTCAGCGGCTGCCCCAGGTGCCGCGCGATCGCCGCTCCCTGCGCCAGCGGATCGGACACCAGCTGCTCGTAGCGCACCTGCAACGCCCTGCCCGAGGCGCGCACCTCCTCGCCGGCGAAGAACTCGCGGCAGCGCCGCACCATCTCGCGCCACATCCACACCGCGCGCACGTACTGGCTTGCCTGCAGGAACGCCTCCTGCTCGCCCTCGGCCACCCACCACGGCACGTACAGCTCCCCGACGCGGCGGCCGAGCTGCACCTCGTTGCTGTCCAGGCTCGCCAGCTTCGCGTCGCTGAGCACGTCGTAGGTGCGCACCAGCGAGTCGGCCACGTCGCGCCCGTCCCGGTAGATGTAGACGAGGCGCGCCTGCGGCAGCGCGCGGTAGGCGAGCTGCGGCGCGAACGCCAGGAACGGCTCCTTGTAGACCAGCATCTGCTCGAGGCGCCGGCCGCGCAGCGCGCCGCGCAGCTGCGCCGGGCGCCTGGAGGCGGTCCACCACTTGCGCAGCGCGGCCGCGCGCGCGTGGTAGACGCTGGTGGTGAGATAGTCGGCCAGCGCGCCGCGGAAGCTGCGCTCCAGCGCCTCGCCGATCTCCGGCGCCAGCGGCTGCGCGGCCAGGTGCGCGATCCCCACCGGCAACAGGTTGCCGCTCACGCACTCGAGCGCCGGCAGCGTGCCGAGCGCGCTCATCAGGAAGGTCGTGCCCGAGCGCGGCGCGCCCAGCACGACCGCGCGTTCACTGCTCACGAAGGGCCTCCGCCGCTGTCTGCACCGATCGAGGCCAGCCCATCGGCGCCGACTGTAGCAGTCGCGCAGCGGCGCGATTCGCCCGTGCAGGCAGGCGCTTCGGGGCTGCGCAGCGCGCGGGCGAGCCGCCTCTGCGAGTGGCTATCTTTGCGTGCAGATGGCCGGCACCACCCCACCGGCGCCGGACGCGCCGGCGCCCGCGCCGTCCGCGCCGCGCTCGGTGCTGCTTGGCGTGCCACGCTGGACGCGCGACGGCGGCATCTCCGCGCACGTGCAGGTGAGCGCCGCGGTCCTCGCCGGTCGCGGGCTCGACGTGCGCGTGATGGCGGCCCGCGTGGAGCCGGGCGACGCGCCGGCGGGGGTGACCGTCTACCGCTGCCCCGAGCTGTTCAAGAGCGAGGCGCCGATGCAGGAGCGGCTGGGCGAGGCGCTGTCGTTCGCGCCGGACGTGGTCCACCTGCACCAGGTCGACCTGCCCGAGGTGGTCGCCGCGCTGCGCGCACGGGCTGCGGTGGTGGTCAGCGCCCACGTCTACGCCGCCTGCACCTCCGGGCTCTACTACTTCCGCCCTGGCCAGGAGTGCACGCGCGCGCACGGGCCGGCGTGCGTGCCGAACCTGCTCGCGCGGGGCTGCGCGCACACGCGCAACCTCGCTTCGCTGCCGGCCCGCTATCGCGGCGCCAGCCGGCGCCTCGAGGCGCTGCGCGGCGCCGACCTCGTGATCTCCTACTCCGGCGCGATCGACCGTCACCTGGCCGCCAACGGCCTCGCGCGGCGGCGCGTGGTCCCGCTCCCCGCCACGGTCGCCCCGCCGGCGCAGGCGGCGGAGGCGAGCAGGCCGCGGGTGCTGTTCGCCGGGCGCATCGTGGCGCAGAAGGGGGTGGCCGTGCTGATCCGTGCGGCCCGCGAGCTCGATGCCGAGCTCGTGATCTGCGGCGAGGGCCGCGAGCTCCCGGCGATGCGCCGGCTCGCGCAGCGCGCGGGCGTGGCAGGGCGCGTGACCTTCACGGGCTGGCTCGACGCCGAGCAGCTGGCGCGCGAGTTCGCCGCCGCCTCCGTGGTGGCGATGCCCTCGCTGTGGCCGGAGCCGTTCGGGCTGGTCGGGATCGAGGCCTTCGCCGCCGGCAAGCCGGTGGTGGCGAGCGACACCGGCGGCGTGCGCGAGTGGCTCGACGACGGCGTCAGCGGCCTGTGCGTGAGGCCCGGCGACGCGCGCGCGCTGGCGCGCGCGCTGGCGGAGCTGCTGGGCGACCGCGAGCGCGCGCGCGCGATGGGAGCCGCCGGCAGGCGGCTCGCCCGCGAGCGCTTCTCCCCGCAGCGTCACCTCGAGGCGCTGCTCGACGCCTACGCGCAGGCGCGCCTCAGCTGGGGCTCGCGGCGAGCGGATCGCTGATCTGCTCGAGCCAGTCCGGCTGGCCGCTGCGGATCGCCTCGTAGACCTGCCGCGAGAGCTCCTCGCCGCGCTCGATCGCCTCCTGCCAGCTGCTGCCGCGCAGCCGCTCGAGGCCCGAGCGCAGCAGCCGCGCCGCCGGGTGCGAGCGCTGCTGGTCGGCCGCCCGCGCCTTCAGCCGCTGGCGCTCCGCGCGCGGCAGCGCGCCCTCGCGGAAGCCCGCGCCGTGGTGGTAGACGACACCGCCGTAGACGGCGAAGAAGAGCGGGTGAAGCCTCGTGCCGTTGCTGCGCAGCAGCTGCACCCACGGTGTCTGCGTGAGCTGCAGCGCGCGCAGCAGGTTGGCGCCCACGTCGCTCACCAGCTTGCCTTTCACCCCAGGCCACACCGGCGCCACCGACCAGTCGCCGGGCAGCGAGCGCCATGTGCGCACGGTCGTCACGCAGAAGCAGGGATGCGGCTGGGGATCGTCGAGGTTCTCCGCCCGCCTCACCGCCACCAACGGCGCGCGCCCGAGCGCGTCGTTCACCACCGGCATCGGGTCGGCGATCGGGAAGGCGTCGCCGTCGAGGAACATGATCAGGTCGTCGTCGTCGGCCGCGTGGCAGATCTCCAGCGCCAGGTGGTTGAGCTTGCCGGCGTGCGGGCCGCGCTGCTCGAGCACCTCGTCGAAGAAGGTGCGATAGGAGGGATCTATCCCCTCCAGCGAGGTCCAGGTCTTGAAAGGCGGCGACAGGTGACGGCGCAGGTGCTCGCTCTGGATCTCGATCCAGCGGGGGGACTGGTAGTGGACGGTGGCGACGTGCAGCATGCTCTCCCCCTCACTGGAACACAGGACCATAGGGTATCTTTACGCTCAAGCGAGATGCGCGCATCACACCGAGAGCACCACCGCGAGCAGCGCTCCACGCCGGCGGCATGAGCATCTCATCAGGCCGGCGCGCGCGCCGCCGTGCGCCGGCTGCGAAGCGCCCTGAGATCGCGGCGATGCGCAGCGGAGTGCTGGTGATGCTGGCCGGCCAGCGCAGGCGGCTCGTGGCGATGACCGCGATCGCGATCCTCTCGGCGCTGGCCGAAGCGGTGTCGTTGGCGCTGATCGCCCAGATCGCGGCCACGCTGGTGAGGAGCAAGGGCAGCAAGCACGTGCGCCTGTCGCTCGTTCACATACACGCCCCCACGCACACCTTGATCCTGGTCGCGCTGGCGATCGCGCTCGCCCGCATCCCGCTGTTGCAACTGCCCGCCACGATCCTGCCCGCGCGGATCAGCAGCGAGGTGAGCGCGCGCCTGCGCCTGCGGATGTTCGACGCCTTCAGCCGCGCCTCGTGGGAGGTGCAGTCGCGCGACCGCGAGGGCCAGTTGCAGGAGACGCTCACCAATCAAGCCGCCAACGCCTCGCAGTCCGCCACCAACCTGATGGGCCTGATCAACTCCACGCTCACCTTCACCGTGCTGCTCGCCTCGGCGCTCGCGCTCAACCTGTTCGCCGCGATCGTCGTGCTGGCGATCGCGGTCACCATGTTCGCCCTGCTGCGACCGCTGCGCGGAGTCAGCTTCCGCAAGGCGCGCGCGTGGTCGGCGGCGCAGGTGGCCTACGCCACCGGCCTCGCGGAGACGATCCGCCTGGCGCAGGAGTCCAGGGTGTTCGGCGCCGGCGCTGCGCAGCGCGCGCAGATGGACAAACGGGTGGAAAGAGCGCGGCGGCTGCTGTTCCAGACGCAGATAGTCTCGCGCCTCGGCTCGAACCTGTCCGAAACGGTGATCTACGCGCTGCTGGTCGGCGGGCTGTTCCTCGTCCACCTCGAGGGCGGCAAGCACGTGGGCTCGCTCGGCGCCGTCGTGCTCATCCTCGTGCGCGCGAGCTCCAGCGGCCAGAGCATCCAGAGCTCATACCAGAGCCTGGTCCAGTCGATGCCGTTCGTCGAGCGTGTCCAGGAGGCGGAGCGGCGGTATCGGGAGAGTGCGCCGGTGTTTGGTGGGGTGGGTTTGTCGGGTGTGCGTTCGCTTGTGTTTGAGGGTGTGGGGTATGAGTATGTGCGGGGGCGGGCGGTGCTCTCGGGGGTGTCGTTTGGGGT
>DATJMM010000042.1:0-34437 GCA_035508735.1 Solirubrobacteraceae bacterium
GGAGGCAAGCGCCCGCTCGCGCCGGACGCCTCACTCGAGGAGGTCGCGCGCGAGACACCGGGCTTCAGCGGCGCCGAGCTCGCGAACGTGATCAACGAGGCGGCGCTGCTGAGTGTGCGCGACGGGCGCGAGCAGATCGACCAGAAGACACTCGAGGAGGCGATCGACCGTGTCGTCGCCGGTCCCGCCAAGCACCACATCCTGACCGAGCGCGAGCGCTGGCTGATCGCCATCCACGAGTCCTCTCACGCGGTCGTCACCGAGGCGCTGGGGCACACGACCTCGACCCGCAAGCTTTCGATCGTGGCGCGCGGGCGCCAGCTCGGCACCGCGGCGAACATGCTCTCCGACCGCGACCAGGTGATCATGAGCAAGCCCGACCTGATGAGCCAGCTGATCGTGATCACCGCGGGCCTCGCCGGCGAGCGGATCGCGTTCGGGCACACCTCTACGACCGTCAACGACGACCTGCATGCCGCGACCGCGCTGGCGCGCAGCATGGTCACCTCGTTCGGCATGTCCGAGGCGCTCGGCCTGGTGACGATCGGCGAGAAGAGCGGCGAGGTCTTCCTCGGCGCCTCGCTGCAGGACCTCGGCTCGGTCGGCCCGGAGACGCTGAACCTGATCGACAACGAGGTGGAGCGGCTGGTGGGCGACGCGGAGGCGCGCGCGGCGGCGATCCTCGACCGCAACTGGAGCACGGTGGAGGAGACCGCCACGGCGCTGCTCGAGCAGGAGACGCTCTCGGGCGTGGCGCTGGACGCGGTGCTCTCGACGGTCCAGGAGGTCACGCTCGAGGAGATCGAACAGGTGCGCCGCGCGGCACCGCCGCGCTTCACCACGCGCGACGGCGAGCAGGGAGCATGAGGCGGCGCCGTCCGCGCCTACCCTCGCCGGCGATGGCCGTGGCGCTGGCCGCGCTCGTGTTCTCCACCACCGGCCTCGCCGACGCCGCCCGGCACGCGGTCCTCAGCGCCGTTGCGGGCCACCCCGTCAGCGCCAAGCCGCACGCCGGCGGCATCCTGGTGTTGAACAAGCACAGGAAGTTCCCGGCCTCGGCGATCCCGACCGTGAGGAACGCCAAGCAGCTCGACGGCAAGAGCGCCAAGCAGCTGGAAGGCAGCTGCCCGCCGGAAACCGTCGACATCGGCACCTGGTGCCTGGAAAGCGCCCCCTACCCGCTGACCAAGGAAGACCTCGGCAAGAACAACTTCATCTGGGCGAGCAAAACCTGCGAGGAACAGGGCGGCTGGCTGCCCTCCGCGGCGGAACTGCTCGGAGCGGCCAACAAAGTGAAGCTCGAGTCGACGATCACCGACTCCGAGCTCACGGCCGAGATCAACCTCGACCCCACACGCGGACTCAAAGACGAACGCGAGATGAGCTCGACCCTGGTGACCACCGAAGCCGGCTCGGCGGCGGCCGGCTTCGAGGGCGTCACCGAAGGGGCCACCGGCGACCCGCGCCAGGGCCAGGCGAACCCGCTGCCGCTGCCGGCCAACCCGCTGCCGGAATCGCTGCAGTACGTGACGGTCTACGACAACCACAACAACGGCGGCTTCGCCGGCTCGGAGCCCGTCAACAAAGCCGAGAACTTCCGCTGCGCCTACGACCTGCTCCCCGGCGCGCTGGAAAAAAACACCTCCTGAACGTGGGGTCGGGACGGTCGGGGTGTCCATTCGTGACCTTCTTGTGAAGCCACGCGCGCAACCGCGACCGCACCCGGCGCACGCGGCTAGGTTCGTTTGCGTGCTGGGCCCCGCGCCACCCTCGAGCGCAGCGCTCGGGCGCGCGCTGCTCGCCTGCGCGCTCTCGGCGCTGGCGCTGGCGGCGTTCGCGGCGCGCGCGCCGGGCGCCGCCGCCGTGATCCTGCCGGCGCAGACGATCGAAGGTCCGGGCGAGGAAGTCGTGGGCTTCGGCGGCGTGGCGATGGCCGAAGACGGCACCGGCGGGCTCGTCTTCCTCAAGCGCGTGGACGGCGTGCCGCACGTGTTCGTCTCGCGCTACGTCGAAGGCAAGTGGCTCGCGCCGGTCCGCGTCGACAGCTGCGCGCCGGTCTCCTCGAGCGACGCGGAAGGCGCGTGCAACGAACCCTACGAGGCGAGCTGGCCCCGCATCGGCGCGGCCGAACACGGCGAGCTGATCGTGGTGTGGGCGACGCCGTTCGCGACGCGCGACGGCAGGCTGCTGTACGAGCTCGTGGGCTCGCTGCTCGGCCCCGGCGGCCAGACGTTCGGGCCGCCGATGATCATCGACCGCAACATCGAAGAAGCGACCGGCACGAGCCCCGACCTGGCCGTCAGCTCGACCGGCCAGGCGGACGTGGTCTACCGCGTGGTGGAACCCAACAACACGAGCGTCACGCCGCTGCGCTCCGGCGACGTCACCGAGCAGGTGCGCCTGGCGGTCTTCGACGGCGAGCGCTGGACCAACGTCGGCGCGATCAACCGCAACCTCGGCGTGTCGATGCGCCCGCCGAGCGAAGCCAACGCGCCGAAGGTGGCGATCGGGCCGACCGGCAACGGCGTGGTCGTCTGGCAGGAGCCGGAAATCGAAGGCGTGGCGGAGATCTGGGCGCGGCGCATCTTCGGCACCGCGCTCGACTACGTGATGCCGGTCTCCACCTCCACCTTCAACGGCGCGCCGATACCCGACGACGCGGAAGCGCCCAGCGTGTCCTTCTCGCGCCTCGGCCAGGCCGAGGTCGCATACCGCCAGCCGGCCGGGCCGGGCTCGCCGCTGCCGGGGCCGCGCATCTTCCTCAACGTGCTCTCCGACGGCGAATCGGAAAGCGGCGCGGAGTTCAAGGGCGCGCTGATCGCCGACGGCGAAGTGCCGGGCGGCAAGGCCGCGTTCGTCGGGCCTCCGAGCATCGACATCGACGAACAGCGCTACATGCGCATGCTCTACGACGACGACGGCATGCCGAAGGTCATCGACGGCACCGACCGCGGCCTGATCACCGCGGTCTCGCTGGGGCCGCCCTTCGCCGGGCCCGAACCGCTGGCGGTCAGCGTGATGAACCCCCAGGGCGGCGGCGTCTCGGCGTGGCCCAGCGCCAACGCGCAGGGCCAGCCCGAGGTGGCCGCGCGCGAGGACTTCCCGAGCGGGGCGGTGCAGACGGCGCTGCTGAGCGGCGCCTCCGGCGGCGAAGTGACCGAACTGTCGGTGGGGCGCTCCGGCCTCGGCGACGGCCTGATCGCCTTCCGCCAGGGTCCGCTGGGCGACGCCGCGATCGTGGTGGCGACGGTGACGGCGCCGCCCGTGGCGGCGCTGATGACGGTTCCGAACGGCTGGGTGAAGCCCTCCCAGGCCACGATCTCGTGGCTGCCGGCCGTCAGCGGCGCCGGCCCGCTCACCTACGAGGTGGTGGTCGACGGCCACGTGCAGAAGCCCCCGCCGGGCGCGCTGCGCTTCCACATACGCACGCGCGGCCTCGGCCCCGGCCGACACCAGGTGCAGGTGCTGGCGAGCGACCGCAACGGCCAGTCGACGCTGTCGGCGCCGTCGGCGCTGCTGCTCGACGGAGTGCCGCCCAAGGTGAGGATCAAGCGCGCCGAGCACGGCGCAGGCGTGACCGTGCGCGTCAGCGACGCCTACTCGGGCCTCGACGCCAAGGCCGTGCGGGTCAGCTTCGGCGACGGCACGAGCGCCCACGGCCGCGCGCGCCTGTCGCACCGCTACGCCCGCGCCGGCGTCTACCGCGTGGTGGTGCGCTCGCGCGATGAGCTCGGCAACGCCGGCGTGGTGCGCCAGTGGGTGAGCGTGCGATGAGCGCCACCGGCGCGCGGAAGGCGGCCGGCCTGGACACGCCGGCGCCCGCGCCCGCCGGCGCCGTGCGCGCGCGGCGGATCGGCACGGCGGTTGCGCTGGCGCTCTCGCTGGCGGCGGCGCTGGGTGGCGCGCCGCGGGCCGACGCCGACCTGTTCGGGTCGATCTCACTGGTCTCCGAGGGCAGTCTCTACGGCGCGCCCGCGCAGCAGGTCGAATACGCCCACGACGCCGCCATCTCCGGCAACGGCGAGTACGTCGCGTTCGACGGGTCGTTCGGGGGCCTCACCGGCGTGTGGCGGCGCGATCTCGCCACCGGCGCGATCGAAGCCGTCGCGCCGGGCGACTCCGAGCTGCCCTCGATCAGCGCGAGCGGACGCTACATCAGCTTCACGAGCACCGAGGACCTGGTGGCGGAAGACGAAGCGCGGGGACCGAACGTGTGGGTGCGCGACATGGAACCGGGGCCGGGCGAACCCGAATACGTCCTCGCCTCGGCTGCCGACGGCTCGAACCGGGCGCTCACCTACGAATACGGCTCCGAACCGAGCGCGGAAGAACAGGAGTACGGCGCCGCCGCGGTGGGACGCTCGGCGATCAGCGCCGACGGCCGGGAGGTCGCGTTCGTCACCACCGCCGCCTCGAACCTCGCCGGCCCACACACGCCCGCGCTGCAGGTCGCCGTGCGCTACCTGGAAAGCGAGCAGACGAAGCTCGTCAGCGGCGAATACGACGCCGCCACCGGGCAGACGACGGACACCCCGGTGTCCTCCGAAGAAGGCGGCCGTCGCTTCGGCGCCGTGTTCGCCGGGACGGGCGTCAACCCTGGGTTCACCGACCCGCCGCCGGACGGTCGCTGGGGATCGCATCCGCCCGTCGGCGCCTCGATCAGCGCGGACGGCTCGACGGTCGCGTGGCTGGGCGACGACATCGCCAAGCAGGCGCCGATGCTGGCCGCCGAAGATCCCGGCGGGCTCTACACCGAACCGCTGTGGCGGCGCGTCGAGCCCGGCTCGGAAACGCCCACCGAGCGCGTCACCGGCGGCTCCGAACCAGCCGATCCCGGGTGCGCGGAAAGCGGCGAGCGCGAACTCCCGCCCTTCCCGGCGTCCGCCTCGGACCCGTGTCAGGGCCCCTTCCAGATCGAACTGGCCTCCTCCGGCGAAGAGTCCTACGGCATCTGGACAGAACGTGTGGGCGGGCCGGGCAACAACTCGGTCGACTTCGTGCCGCGCCTGAGCGAGGACGGCGAGGAGGTCGCCTTCGTGGCCTCGGCGCTGCCGCTGTCGGTCGGCCTGGGCTTCAACCACGAGGACGGCCAGTCGGCGGACCTGTACGTGGCCGACATGCAGCCGGGGCTGAACCGCAGGCAGGCGCTCACGGCGCTCACCCAGATCGACGGAGCCAACGTCGGCGCCGGCGACGCGATCACCGACTTCGACATCTCGCCCGACGGCCGCCAGGTGGCGTTCACCACCAGGCGCGCCGAGTTCCTGCTCGGCTCGCCCGCGTACATCACCGCCCCGCTGGGAGAAGCGGGCGAGAGCGAGCTCTACGACGCCGACCTCGAAGACGACACGCTCACGCGCGTGACGCACGGCGAGGACGGCGAACCGAGCGAGCAGCCGCACGGCAGCAAGCTGGAATGCGAGGGCGACGAAGACGCGTACTGCGAACCGCCGACGCTCGGCGCCCAGTCGCCGTCCTTCTCCCAGGATGGGCTCGAGCTCGCGTTCTGCTCCACTGCATCCAACCTGGCGCCCGGAGACGGCAACGGCCCGCGCTTCGAAGGCGTGACCCGTGGGGCGTCGCTGCCCGACGGCAGCGACGCGTTCGTGGTCGAACGCAGGACCTTCGAATCCTCGCCCACGCAGCAGTCCATCTCCGCGGCGCCCGAAACCTCGATCGCCCCGCTGTGGCGGCTGGGGGCCACGGCATCGACGCGCCGCAACGGCACCGTCGTGCTGTACGTGCAGACGCCCGCAGCCGGCACGCTGCGCGCGAGCGCCGCCGGCGCGGTGCCGGCGAGGCGATCCGCGAGGCTCTCGCGCCGGGGCCGCCGCGCTGGCGCCAGGGCGCACGGCGCCGCCGCGAAGGCGAACGCGCTCGCGCGCGAGACGGTCGTCTCGCGCACCGTTGCCCGCTCCAGCCGCGCGGTCCACGAAGCGGGCGGCCAGCTCGTCGAGCTGGTGCTGAAGCTCGCCAAGCCCTACGCGGCGCTCGCCGCCCGCGCCGGAGGCCTGTACGCGCGCGTCACGCTGCGCTTCACGGCGAGCGGCCACGCGAGCGTGAGCGACGCGCTCGAGGTCCGCTTCGCGCGCGTGCCCGCGCGGCGCCACCGCCGCGGTGGCGCGGCCGGGAGCGGAGCGAAGCGCGCGCACCGGGGGTCGGCCCGATGACCGCGCACGCCAGGAGCATGGCCGGCGCGATCGCCACGGCGGCGCTCGCGTATGCGATCGCCCTGCTGGCCTGCGCGCCGGCGCTCGCCGAAGAAGCCACCTGGAGCGGGCTCGAACAGCCGCGCCCGCCGGGCGCCTCGGGCTCGGCCTGGCCGGTGGGGCTCGGCTACATCGGCGACGTCGAGTTCTACGCCCCCGATCGCGGCGTGCTGATCACCGACGGCGAGGAACCCACCGTGCCGAAGGGGATCTGGGCCTACAACGGCGTCGAATGGCACGAGTACGCGATCGAATGCGGCGCCAGCGACGGGCGCGTCGCGTGGGCGGGGCCGAGCGAGTTCTGGACCGTCTCCGACGGACGCCCAGGGCAGGCCAATGAAATCGGGCCGGGCGGTGAAGAAATCGTGCCGCCGCGCGAAGACAACACGCTCTGCCACTTCGCCGGCGGCGCGATCGCGGGCTCCTATGCGCATCCGGCCTTCCAGGCCGACTCCTACCAGGCGATGAGCGGCGCCGCCTGCCTCGGCCCGAGCGACTGCTGGTTCGTCGGCGCGCCGCTGGCGGAACCGCAGCTGGGGGCGTTCCAGCTGCACTGGAACGGCTCGTCGCTGGGCGCCGAACCGTACCCCGAAGAAGGGCACGCGGCGGAGGCGCTGACACCGTTCGAAGGCGCCCTGTTCGAGAGCGTGCTGCTCGCCGCCGGCGACCGCGTGAGCGAGGAAAAGCCCTACCCGCCCGTGCTGCACCGGATCAACCCGCAGGGCTTCTCGCCCCCGATGGAAGCCGAAGAAGGGCCGTTCGGCGAAGGGCTGCCGCTGTATCAGACGGGGGAGCCCGCCAAAGCGCTCTCCTACCTGCGCCTCTCCCAGGCGGACGGCGCGCTGTGGGCCGCCGCCGGCGCCACCGAAACCGGGCTCAAAGACGAAAAGGGCGAAGTCACGGTGATCCGCGACGTGGGTGGCGAATGGACGCAGCTGATCGGCCCCGGCGACGGACACGGCCTCGCCGCCAAACCGCTCGGGCCGGTGCTGGCCAGCCCGAGCGAAGAAGTGCAGCTGCTGGGCGGCACCGAAGCGCAGGCGACCCACGGCGGCACCGCCCGGTACGCCGTCGTGGACGCGATCGCGGCGGAACCGGGGACCGACAGCGCCTGGCTGGCCCTGAGCGCGCGGGGGCCGCTCACGGGCCAGCGGGCCGTGCTCGTCCACATCGACGCCGAAGGCGACCTGCTGGAAGAGCAGACGCTCCCCTCCGCCGCCGAAGAGAGCGTCGGCATCGGCCCCAAGGGCGCGGTCACGGCCCTCACCTGCCCGGCGGTCGAGGACTGCTGGACGGGGACCGCACAGGGCTGGCTCTTCCACCGCGCCACCGCCGGCGAACGGCGCCTGATCGCCGAAGGCGCGCTGAGAGACCCGCGCGAATCCGAATACTTCTCGGGCGAAGTGATCAGCTACCGCCCCAAAGACCAGGGCCTGCCGCAGGTGGTGCCGGACGCGCCGCCGGCCGACGACTCCGGCGTCAACGAAGAAATAATCGAGCCCGAAGGCGCCTTCAAGGAACAGAAGCAGACGGCGGAACAGCCGAAGGTGGAGCTGCCGCTGCTCTCGCGCGTGCGCAGCCGGCTCGTGCACGGATCGGAGCTGGAACTGCGCTTCCACCTGGCCGTGATGGCCCGCGTGCGGCTGCTCGCCAGGCGCCGCGGGCGCGTGATCGCGCGCACCCCCACCCACACCTTCAAGGCGGGCGAGCGCAAGCTGATGCTCGCGCTCGACCGCCATCGCTGGCCGACCAAGCTGACGCTGCAGACCAAGGCGCTCGCGCCGCTGCCGCTGGTCTCCTCGGTCACGGGCGAAGGCGCGGGCGTGACGACCGAGACGACCGGCCTGAGCGCGCTGCCGCGCGTATCGCCGATGGGTGGACCGGGAACGCTTCCCTGATGCGCGCGCCGAGGGGGTCGCGGGGTGGGGGTCGGCGGATGCGCGTGCTCGCGCCGGCGCTGCTCGGCGGCTTGCTGCTCGTTGCGGTGCTCGCGCTCGCGGGGCTCCCATGGAGCTCCGGCGCGCCCCAGCGCGCCGCCGCGGCGAGCGCCGCCGGCGAAGTGAGCGCGCAGACCGACGCCTCCGTGCCCGCCTCGCAGGTGACCCTGATCGGCGCCACGCCGAAGGAACCGGGGGCGCCCGGCGCGAACGAGGTATGGGGCGCGGGGCAGCTCGGCGGCGAAGCGGTGATCGTCCGCTACCACCGCGACCAGGGCGAAGAAGGCTCGTGGGCGCTCGAACGCACGCTGCCGGCCGGCTTCAAACCGCCTGCAGGCGAGCCGCTGGCCGGCTCCCTCACCGCGCGCGGCACGATCGTGCTCGCCGGCGAGATCGGCTCCGCGCAGGGCGTGCTCGTGCGCGCGCCCGGCGGCGCCTTCGAGCAAGCTCCGATCCCGAGTTCCGAAGAAGCTGAAGCCCATGGCGAAGAACCCCTGCTCGAAGCCGGCGACGAGCTCTACGGCGCCGGACGGGCGCCGCTGATGGCTGCGATCGAAGGCGCCGAAGGGCAGGCGGAAGCGCTCCTGGTGCCCGTGCAGAAGGAAGGCAAAGGCAGCGAAGAAGCGGTGCTCCACTGGAGCGGGAGCAAGTGGGAACGCGAGCAGATCGAAGTCCCCGAAGCCAGCCGGAGCGAGTTTCGCGTGCTGGCGATCGCGGCGGGCTCGCCGACCGACGCGTGGCTGCTCGGGCAGCTGTCCAGCGAAGGCGAGGTGGCGCTGTTTCGGCGGGTGCGCGCAGAAGCGGGCGGCTGGAGCTGGAAGCCGGTCGCCATCAGGGGAGCCCCGGCGGAAGAACCGTACACGCTGAGCGTGCCGCTGCGCGAAGGCGAACCGGCGCCGTTCACGGTCGCCGGCCACGGCACCACGGTCACCGCCAGCGGCCAGCTGCTCACCGTCGCCGAAGGCGCTGAAGGCGTGTGGGTGGACGGCGAACGGGAGGGTCTGGAAACGCGCGAACGGCCGTCCGTGACGATGTACCTCAGCGCCACCGGCGGCGAAGCCGAAGTCAGCTCCAGCTGGTGCTGGCCGGCGGGCGCTACGGGGGCGACCCCCTGCCAGCACGAACTGCCCGAAGCGCTCCCCTCGGGTCGCATGACCTATCGCAGCTTCGCCTGGGCGGGCGCCGGGCTCGGCGAACGGGTGATCACCGGGGGCCCGGAAGGCCTGAGCCTGCGACTGGAAGGGGAATCGTTCAAGCGCGTGCTCGCGCTTGGAGCCGGCAAAACAGCCGGCGAACGCCCCGGCGCCGAATTCGGCGCCGCCTTCGTGAGCCCCGCCGAGGGGTGGCTGGGAGAAAGCAGCCTGCCCGTGCACCTGACCGAGGAACCGATCGCCAGCAAGCTCGCGATCTGGCCCTCGCCGTTTCGTCACCCGCTGCTGGCGATCGCGCCCGAGCCCGGCGCGCCGGAAGGCTCGCTCTCAAGCGAAGCGCTGGCGGTCGGGGTCGACGGCGAGGTGGCGCGCTTCCGCCCCGGCGAGGGCTGGCAGCCCGAAAGCCTGTTCGGCCCCGGCGAGAGGGTGGAACGCAACGTGCAGCTGCGCGCGGTCGCGTGGCCCACCCCAACCCGCGCCTTCGCGGTCGGCGATGAAGGGCAGATGTGGCTGTGGCGGGCGGAAACAGGCCTGTGGGAAAGCGACCCGGCGACGCCGCGGAACTTCCGTGGCGATCTGCTGGGCGTGGCCTTCGACCCCGGCGACACCTCCCTCGGCTACGCGGTCGGCACCACCGAAGTCGGACTCGGCGGCGTGCTCCTGCGCTACGGCAAGACCTGGACCGAAGAAACGGACCTGCCGCCGCAGGTCCAGGGCGCGGCGTTCACCTCGATCGCCTTCGCCGGCTCCGAGGCGATCGTCGCCTATCGCAGGCAGTCCGACCAGGAATCGAAATTCGAAGGCGGCCTGCTCGTGAACGACGGCTCGGGCTGGCACGTCGACGAACAGGCCGCGCAGGTGACCGGCGAAGGCGTGCCCGTGGCGGTCGCCGGCCTGCCCGACGGTGGCGCGGCCTTCGCCACCGTCGGCGGCGGCGTCGGGCGCGTGTTCGAGCGTGAATCCGAAAGCTCGCCATGGCGTGAAACGCCACAGCCGCTGCCACGCGGGGCGGGACAGCTGGCGCTGTTCCGCGAAGGCGGGGCGGTCCGCGCGATCGTCGCGGTCGGCTCCGCGGTCGGTTCGCTCGCGGTGGAACAGCCGCCGCCCGCCGGCCTTCCGCCCGACTACTACCCGCCGTCGGGGATAACCGGCACCGGCGCCCTCAGCGGGGAGATCATGCGACAGACGGCCACCGGCTGGAGCGATCAGGAGCACGAACTGCGGCCCGCCGGCAACCCCGAAGGCTCCTACATCTACTACGACATGCCCTACCGTCCCGATCCGATCCGCGCCGTGCTGGTGAACGCGAGCGGCACCCAGGGCTGGGCCGTCGGCGGGTATTCGGGCAGCGAGGAGCCGCTGCTCGACACCGGCGACGTCGAGCGCTACCCGGCCGAAGGCGGCGAAGCCACCGGGCAGAGCACGGCGGCCGTGCCGTTGCAGACCGAATCCGAACGGGGGGAAGCCGAAAAGAAGCAGGTACGCGCGCCGGAACCGCTCCCCGTCACGTTCGCCGTCGGCGGCGACGCCCAGTGCGCAGCGCCCTGCGTCGCGCGCGTGCAGGCGAAACCGGGGCCGCAGGTGTGGCTCACCGAAGCGCTCGCGCTCGCGCACCGGATCGCCGGCGTCCACTCGTTCCTCTACACGGGCCCGTCGGTGACGGAGGGCGCCGTGAACGGCATCCGCTCGCTTCCCGTTCCCTTCGGCGAAGAATTCGAGCGCGAGCGCTCGATCTTCCAGGCCAGCGGCATGAACGTCTACGTGGCGCCGTCGCTGCCCGATCGCAACGCCCGACCCGAAAGCGAAGGCAACCTGTCCACCTTCGAGCAGGCGTTCGCGGGCCTGCCGGCGCCCTTCGGCGAATCCGAAGAGGCCTACTACTCCTTCTCGGAAGTGGCGCTGGAAGGCGACGCCCGCGTGCGCGTGATCGTGATCGACGACAGCGGCGAAGTCGACGAAACGCAGCTCAAATGGCTCAAGGAACAGCTCGAAAGCGCCGCCGATGACGCCGAACCCGCGGTCGTGATCGGCAGCGAAAGCCTGAAAGCGCAGCTCGCCTCGCACGAGAACGAGCGCGTGGCGGAAGCCCTGGTGTACGGCGCCAACGGCCTGCTCGACGGCAGGCAGGCCGACGCCGCCTCGGCCTACTTCTACGACTCGCCCGAAGAGAACGTCCAGGAACCCCTGCAGCTGGGGTCCTTCTCGATCCCCACCTTCGGCTCGGGCACGCTCGGCTACGAGGCGGTCCAGAAGGAGGCTTCCGCCGGGTTTCACGGCGCCAGCGGGATCCTGCTCGCCCAGGTGCAGACCGGGGCCGAAAAGCGCAACCCGACGTCGAACATCGCGCCGGTGAGGGCGCGGCTGATCCCGGTGATCGGCGAACTGGCGATCGAAGCGAAGCAGGGCACGCTGCTGCGTCGCAGCCAGCCGGTGCGCTTCGAAGCGCTCGCGCGCCGTCCGCGCGCCGGCAGCCGCGCGAGCGAAGCGAGCATCGAACCGGAAGTCGACCCGTACATCCCGATCCCCTCCGAATGCGTGGGCAGGGAATGCCCCGTCGGCGTCTTTCCCGAATACTCGTTCACCTCCTCGGATCCCTCGGTCGGCGCCTTCGTCGAGCACAACACCGAAGCGGCCAACGACCCTCTGGCCGTGCTCCAGAACGAAAGGGGCGAACCGATCGACGACGAAACCGACGAAGGCGTGGTGACTCCAGCCGAACCGCGCGAGTTCGGCCTCTTCTGCCCCTACAACAAGGGCGAAACCACGATCACCGTCAGCGCCGGCGGCCTGAAGGCCTCGCTGCGCGTGGTGGTGCAGGCCGGCAGCGTGCGCGAGCCCTGCGGGACGGTTCCGGCGAAATCGCGCCCTCCGGCCCAGCAGCTCGCGAGCCCCTCGCCGCCGCCGGCCCCGGCCCCGGCCCCGGTGAGCCCCGCGCCGGCCTCCTCGCCGCCGCCGCTGTCGCTGCCGCCGCCGCCCGCGCCGCCGCCGCCGGTGCGACAGACGCCGGCCAAGACCCCGACGCCAACGCCGTTCATCCCGCTCGTCGTGCCGAGCACGCCGCTGCTCGCGTTCGTGCCGCCGCCCGTGCCCACGCCGGCTCGGCCGAACCCCCCGACCGGGACCTCGGCCGTGACCTCGCCGGTGGAGGCGGTGGAAAAAGAAGAGGAGGAGGAGAGCGCGACCGAGCAGGCGTCGAACCTGGCGGTCGCATATCGCTCAGACGAACACGATCCGCTGCCCGAGTACCTGATCGGCCTGATCGTGCTCGCGGCGCTCGCCGGAGCGTCGACCGTGCGCACCCGCCGCGGGCGCCGAGGGGTGCGCTTCGCGCGCGCCGGCGCGGACGGCGGCGCAGCGCGGCGGGGCGAGCGACGGGCGACGCGACACCGCCCCTGACCCGCGTGCGTTCGCAATTTGTTCACGGCTTGGCAACAAGGCAAGCCCGGAAATCGACGAGGCTTCGCTGCGAGTCCGGTATGTCTCTTTCGCACCCGACACTGCGCCAGGCGATCTCCCGTTGCGCGCTCGCAGCGCTTTGCGCGCTGCTCGCGACCGCCGCCGTGGGCGCCGCCTCGGCGAGCGCCGCGGGCGTCTTCGGCGGCCTCGGCTCCGTGGCGAAGTACAAATACGGCCCTGGCGCGGGAGAAATCGTCAAAGGCCAATTCGCCTTCGCGGTCGACCACAAGACCGGACGCTACTTCGTCGCCGACATCCAGGCTGCCGAAGTTCGCCTGCAGGAGTTCAACGGCACCCACTTCGAAGGCAAGGCCGTCGTGTCGGCCAAGAAGCGCCTCGCCGAAGAAGCGAGCATCTCCGGGTTGCAGCTGGCCGTCGACGAAGCCGACAACGCGATCTATCTGCTGGTGGACCAGAAGCGCCCCGAACACACGGCCGCCGTCGCGAAAGAGATCAAGGAAAAGGAACAGGAATCCAACCAGGCGCTGATCAAGCTGCAGCACGCTGAAAACGAACTCGCGAAGGCCGAAGAGAAAAAAGAGTCTCAGCAGACGATCGAAGAACTGAAGAAAGAAGTCGCCGAAGACAACAAGCGGTGGCTGACGCTGCTCGAAGAAGAAAGCGCGCTCGAAGAAATCGTGATCTTCGACGAGGAAGTGCCGGTGGCGGGCGAACTGTACGCCTTCAAGACGACCGTGAGCGGCTCTGAACTGCCCCGCCTCACCAGCTTCAAAACGCTCGAAGCGGAAAAGCTGGGAGCGTATGCCAGCGAAGACGCAAGCGAACACGCGGTGCCGATCCTGGCGCCGTCGGGCCTCGCCGTGGACCCCAAGACGCACGAAGTGCTGATCTCGGGCGAGCAGGAAGAAGGCACCGGAGAAGAAGCGAGCAAGCTTGGCGAAGAACAGGAATTTGAAAAGCCGCTCGCGATCGTCCAGCGGGTGCACGCGAGCGGCGAACTCGGCGCGCGCTACGTCGACGCCGAAGACTGCCTCGACGACGGTGAACTCTACGAAGACGATGAAGGCAACCCCTGCGCAAAATACGAAGAAGAAGAAGAATTCCCCACCGGGCTCGTGGTCTCCGGCGAAGGGCGCGCCTACCTCCTCGACAACGGCCCCTTCGAGGCCGACGAACCACCGTTTGAAATATGGGAATTCCCGGTCAACCTCGAAGCGGCCAACTCCCAGAGCTACGCCGGCGCCGCCGAAGCCGCCAAAGCGGAGGTGCGCGACGAAGCCGCGACCGGCCCCAGGCACGTCTTCTCGCTGCCGGAAGCGGAAGGCGCCGCCTTGCTCACCGCGCGCATGCCCGAATTCGAATACGACTCCGGTGAAACGGCGTTTGCGATGACCTCGGCCGGCGCCCACGAAGACGCGATCTACTCGCTGGTCGACCTCAACGAAGGCATCGGCTCCACCGCGCTGCTGCTGCTGCACCTCGACGAAGCGGGGTCGGCGAGCTCGGTCACCGAGGAACACGGCGGCTGGACGGCGGGCGTCAGCGAAGAAAACTTCAACCCCTCGAAGTGCCGCCTCCCGCACCACTCGCCCCTGGCGCTGGCCGCAGACGGGGAAGACGCGCTGGTGCTCGCCTTCAACAGCGGCTTTGAAGGAGCGCAGCCGGAAGTCCTTGGGTACGGGCCCGAAGGCGAAGCGTGCGGGGAACCGAAGGCGAGCGAACCGGCGGTCTCGAAGGGCGAAGCCCAGAACCTCTCCGAAGTCAGGGCCGGCGAACTCGTCACGGTCAGCTCCAAGCTCGAAGACGGCGACGCGCTTGCCAGCGACTGGCAGTTCAAGCTCGGAAGCGAAACCGAAGAAGCCCACACGGCCTTCCAGGGCCGTACCTCGAGCGTCGAACACGCCTTCGCGCACATCGGCGAATACGAAATCATCGACACGATCGCGACCGACAACCTCGCCCACCCCCAGCTGGTGAAGGTCCGCAAGAAGTTCGAGGTGACCGCCAGCCTCGCGGTTGCCAGCCTGAAACTCCTGACGGCGAGCCCGCTGGTTGGCGAAGAAGTGAAGTTCCAGGCGAACGTCAGCGATGAAGATGAACCGGAACCCAAGCTCGAATACACGTGGAGTTTCGGCGACGGCGCTGAAGTGAAGGGCAAACAGGGCTCAAGCTCATCCCACATCACGCTGTCGCAAGCCCATTCGTTCGCGAGCGCCGGCACATATGAAGTGACGCTGACGGTGAAAGACGGATCGAATGCGCAAGCCAAAGCGGTCCCGCTCAAGGTCGTCGTAGCAGCGCCCCCGCCACCGACGACGAGCACGGAAACCACACCTACCACGACGCCTGCAACCACGTCTACGGGCGGCGGCACCTCCTCCACCACGGGCAGCAGCTCAAGCGGCCATGGCGGCGTGCTCGGCTTCGTCGAAGCCAAGCTGCTGTCCGCGACCAAGGTGAGCGCGCACGGCGTCTTCAAGCTCAAGCTCAGCTGTCCCGGCAGCGTTGCGACCTGCGTTGGCAGCCTGATCGTGCGCAGCGCGGGCGCGATCAGCGCCGGGCATCACAAGAAGAAGGCGATCCTGACGCTGGCGAGGGGCACGTTCAGCGTGACGCCGGGGCAGGCGAAGCTGTTGACGCTGCGCCTGTCGGCCACCGCGCTGGCGCTGCTCAAGCACCTGCACACGCTGCGGGCCGCGGTGATGCTGACGGCCGACCAGGGCGGCGGGCCGAGCAAGACGACCAGAAGCAATCTGGCGCTGCGGCTCGCGAAGGCTCCCGCTCACCATCACAAGTAGGGCATTCGGGCCACCGCGCCCGAGCGCGGCTGAGCGAGGAGAGCGGCACCGCCGTCGGCCCCGCCCCGAAGACGCTCGTCATCATGCTGTGAACAGCCTGTGAAGCACCGGTAGCCGAATGTCAACGACCGGTGAAACGCTCGACCTCAGCACAGAATCGTAACGTGCTCGCGTCCGGCGTCGTAGAGACTGCGCTGCGGCGGGGAAGTACCCCCGCGCGCGGCTGTGTGGCCGTGTTGGCAAATGGAATCGCAACCAGGAGGTAGCTACGTAATGACCTCTAGCAAGGCGCGGCGCGTGCTCGCCTGCGTGGCCTCGGTGGCTATGGCCGCCGCGGTGATGCCGGCTACGGCCAGCGCCAAAAAATCGAAAGGCGGCGGCGGCCCGGAAACGGATCGCGGCGCGCAGTGCTCGGGCTCGTCCATCAACGGCCGCGGCTCGACCTTCCAGAACCCGGCCCAGCTGATCTGGAACCCCGGCTTCAACAAAACCTCGGCGAAGAAGGGCGGCTGTCCGGGGAGCCCCACGGTCGACTACAAAAACACCGAATCGAAAGACCGCGGCAGCGGCTCCTGCCTGAAGGCGTTCGGGGCCGAAAAACACGCGGTCGAACGTGAAATCGACTTCTGCGGCACCGACGAAGCGCCCAACGCCAAACAGAAAGAAGAAATCGAACTGCACGCGGAAGCGGGCGTGGAACCGGAAGCGCTCGAGACCGTCCCCGTGCTCCAGGGCGCGGTCGCGGTGATCGTGCACCTGCCGGCCGGCTGCACCGCCTCGGCGGAAGCCGACATCGGCGGCACCACCAAGGCAATCCGTCGTCTCGTGCTCGACCAGGCGACGGTCGAGGGTCTGTACCGCGGCACGATCAGCACCTGGGAAGGGCTGCTCACCGCTCAGGGCACCGACGGTCACGACGCGATCGTCTGCAAAGAACCGTCTGAACTCAAAGAACAGATCAAACGGGTCGTGCGCCAGGACCACTCAGGAACGACGCACATCTTCAAGACGTTCCTCGAGCAGGTCTACAGCGGCAAATTCGAGGCGGAAGAATACCTGGAAAGCTACGAAGGCAGCAGCACCGGCTGCGGCGCGGTCTTCCCGCCCGAAGAAAAGACGTGGGAAGAAGTCGCCGAAGCCTGCCCGAACCAGCGCTGGCCGGAAGCGGCGCACGTGAAGCACGCCAAAGAATCGGGTAACCCCGGCGTCATCAACGAAGTGGCCAGCAACGCCAGCAGCGTCGGCTACGCCGACCTGGCCGTGGCGCGTGAATACGGCCAGTTCTCGAAGAAGGGCCAGGGCGGCGAAGGCTACTCGAAATTCTGGGTCCCGGTCCAGAACGGCGAAGGCCTGACGTACGCCGAACCGTCCACCGACGGCGACAGCGAAAAGGGGGCCAACTCCAACTGCAAAGGCAGCGAATACGTCGAAGGCGAAGGTAAACACTTCCCGCCGGCGAGCACGCGTGCCCTGTGGAACCAGGCGAAGGCCTACAAGTACGAGACCGGCTACCCGATCTGCGGTCTGACCTACGACCTGGCCTACCGCCAGTACGGCTTCTTCGGCTACGGCACCGAAGAAGTCTCCAAAAACATCGCCACGACCGTTGAGAACTACCTCAACTACGAGGTCAACGCCAAGGGCGGCGGCAAGGCGATCGCCAAGAAGCACGACTACGAAGCGCTTCCGTCGAGCATCATCACCGAGGCCAAAAAAGGCATCGAAGAAATCGGCTGGAAGAAAGCGTAGTGAAAGAGTGGATGAGCCCTCACGCCGCGGCGTGATCGGCTAGGACACGGAAAGTCCGAAGACAAAGAAGTCACAGCGTCGGGCCGCCCACGCAAGGGGGCGGCCCCACGGCTTTGAGGACGACCCGCTCGGCTCGTCCGCGCTCAAGGTCGCGCGCGCCCTCTCGCGGTTACGAAATCACGACATCTGCCGCGGCCTGGTGGCGCAAGCTGTCGGGCGATGAGCACGGAGGCCTCACGCGTGAGTCGCAAGCAGGTGAACGGGCCGCCGTCGCGCAGTTCCGGGGGGAGCGCCCCGCCGTCGCACGGCTCCGCGGAGAGCGGGTCGCGGCGCAGGGAGCCGCTCGAGCGCTCAGCCGCGCTCGGACTCGACCGCCTCGGACGGAGGCGCCTCGACGAGCTGGACGCGGCCGTTCGCGCTCGGCGCGGACGCGGCCTCGCCCTCGCCGGTCTGTTCGCCGCGCAGCCACGGCTTGCCGACGAGCGCCCAGGCGAGCCCCACGGCCAGCAGCACGGCGCACAGGATCCAGCCCAGCGCGGTGGTTTCCACGCCCACGTACTTCAGCCCCGACGCGAAGATCACGAACGTGATGGCGGGGCGGACGTAGCGGTCGGGGGCGCTCGAGGAGAGCAGCGAGCCGAGCAGCACCGCCGGCACGCTGCCGATGATCAGCGACACGGTGACCGGGAATTCCACGTGCCCGAAGGCGAGCGCGCCGAGCGCGGCGGCGATCGTCAGCGGCACCGCCTGCGTGAGGTCGGTGCCGACCAGCTGGTTGGCGCCGAGCATGGGGTAGAGGAACAGCAGCAGGATGATCATCAGCGATCCCGAGCCGACCGAGGTCATGCCGACGATCACGCCGCCGACCATCCCGATCGCCACCGTGCGCAGCGGATGCACCTCGATCTCGTGCACCACGCCGGTGCGCGAGGAGCCGGTGCGGCGGTCGAGCGCGTAGCGGAGCACCATCGCGCTGGCTCCCAGCAGCAGCGCCGCGCCGAGCGCCGTCTCGATGTTCTCCTGGGCGGAGGAGGCCTGGCCCATCACGTGCAGCAGGTAGGCGCCGAGGAAGGCCATCGGCACCGAGCCCAGCACCATCCACTGCACGAGCCGTTTGTTGACGGTGCCTTTGCGCAGGTGCACGCCGGCGCCGAACGGGCGCATCACCACCGCCGCGACCAGGTCGCTGGAGATCGCCGCCGACGCCTTCACGTTGAACAGCAGGATCAGCATCGGCGTCATCAGCGCGCCGCCGCCCGCTCCTGTCATGCCCACCAGGAAGCCGACTACTGCGCTGCCCAGAACGATGTACGGATCCACGTGCATGATTCCCCGTGCAGCGATCGCGCCGCGCTGGCCGCTCTGCGCCGCGCGCCGATCGCGCAGGACGGCTCGACCGTCGAGGAGGGCAGTATAGAGATATTTCTCACGTTGTGGGTCCGGTTGAGCGGATTTGCGCAGCATGCGCTCCGCCCGCAGCCTTGCTTTAGGGGCGCATGATGTTTATGATGCCGGCGAGCTTGGCAGGGGCCGTGGATTCTCGACAGCTGTCGGGTCCGTTGGTTTCCCGGCGCGGGGAGCGTTCGTGGCAAGCAAGGAGGCGGTAGAGGCTATGAGTGTGGAGACCGGGAGCGGCGCCGAGAGGGGCATGGCGTGGGGCGGCCCGTCGCTGGTGGATTCCGGGTCGCTGGCGCATGCCCGTGCTGGCGCGGGCTCTCGCGGCGCGCTCGTCACAGGCGCTTTGCGCGGCCTCGGCGTGGGCGGCCTGGAAGGCGTGCGCGGCCCGGCTGCGTGCCTGCGCAGGGACGCGCTGTTCCGCAGGCTGCTGCTGATCGCCGACGTGACGGCGATCGTCGGCGCGTTCCTGCTGACGGTGGCGCTGTCGCGCAGGTCGGTGCAGCTCACGTGGGTGGGCGTCGCCGCGGTGCCGATCCTGATCGTGGGCGCGAAGCTCACCGGGCTCTACGACCGCGACGAGATGCTGCTGCGCAAGACCACGCTGGATGAGGCGCCGCGCCTGTTTCAGCTCGCCACGCTGTGCGCTCTGGTCGCATGGCTGACCGGCGGCCTGCTGGTGAAGGGCCCGCTGGACCGCCACGAGGCGCTGTTCCTGTGGCTCGCGCTGTCGGCGGCCCTGATGCTGGCGCGGGCCGGCTCGCGCACGCTGGCGCTGCACCTGGCGCCGGCGGAGCGGTGCCTGTTCATCGGCGACGAGGTATCGGCCGAGACGATCCGCGTCAAGCTCGCCGGGCGCGGCGGCGTGAAGGCGGAGATGGTGGCGCACCTCGACCTCGACAAGGTCTCCGCCTGGTCCACCGACAGCTTCTCCGAACGGCGGCTGGCCGAGATCAGGGACCTGGCGCAGACGCTGGACGTGCAGCGCGCGATCATCGCGCCGCGCAGCGTCGACGGCGGCGAGATGCTGAACCTGGTGCGCACGCTCAAGGCGGTCGGCGTGCGCGTGAGCGTGCTGCCGCGACTGCTCGAGGTGGTGGGCTCCTCGGTGGAGTTCGACGATCTGCACGGCGTCACCGTGATGGGAGTCCGCCGCTTCGAACTGACGCGCTCCTCGGCGGCGTTCAAGCGCGCCTTCGATCTGCTCGGCGCCTCGCTCGGGCTGCTGGCGGTGGCGCCGCTGCTGGGCGTGATCGCGCTCGCGATCAAGCTCGACGACGGCGGCCCGGTGTTCTTCCGTCAGCAGCGCGTCGGCCGTCACGGCAAGCGCTTTCAGATGTTGAAGTTCCGCACGATGATCCCGGACGCCGACGCGATGAAGGACTCGCTGCGCGACCGCAACGAGGCCCAGGAGGGGCTCTTCAAGATCGCCGAGGACCCGCGCATCACGCGCGTGGGGCGCTGGCTGCGCGGCAGCGCGCTGGACGAGCTGCCGCAGCTGTGGAACATCGTGCGCGGCGAGATGAGCCTGGTCGGGCCGCGCCCGCTGGTGGTGGACGAGGACCGGCGCATCGAGGGCTGGCACCGTCGCCGGCTGGAGCTGATGCCGGGCATGACCGGCCCGTGGCAGATCCTCGGCCCTTCGCGCGTGCCGCTCAAGGAGATGGTCGCGCTCGACTATCTCTACATCGCCAACTGGTCGCTCTGGAACGACCTCAAGATCCTGCTGCGCACGGTGCCGCACGTGCTCGGGCGCAAAGGGCTCTGAGCGTTCAGCCCGACAGGCGCCTGGCGGCGCGCCGGCCGCGCGCCACCACCCGCTTGAAGGGCGCGTCGTGCGCGCCGGCGGCCCGCGTCCACTGCGCCGCGATGTGGTGCGTGCGCGGGTTGGAGGCGTCGAGCAGGTGGTCGGCCTCGTAGCTCAGCAGCTCCTGCTCCGACGGCAGCTCGATCAGCGCCGGGTCCAGGCGCGAGCGCCAGTTGAACCAGCCCGCCTTGAGGTCCTCGCTCGCGTAGCGCCCTGGCCCGAACTTGAGCGCAGCGTGCTCGGGACTGAGGAAGATGTAATGGCGCGAGTACAGCGACAGCGGCGCCATGCGCAGCCCAGGGAAGCGGATCCTGTGCCCCCCCTGGCGGGCCAGTTCGACCGGGCCGTCTTGGCGCTTCCACGCGTTCAGGCGATGCGGGAACTTGCCCACGTAGCTGTAGTAGGAGCGCATCGTCGCGGCGAAGTCGCCATCTTCGTGGTTGGGTTGCTCGCGCGTCGGCATGAAGGTGAACTCCAGGAAGTTGGCCGCGTTGTAGCCGGCCTCGTCGAGCGCTGCGAGGGTCTGCGCGAGCGTGCGCCCGCGCTCGGAGGACACGCGCAGTTCGTCGGCGTCCTGGTGGATGAACCAGTCGGCGTCGAGCTCCTGCGCGAGCTCCTGCTTGCGCCGCAGCTGCGTGTGCAGCGAGAAGCTGCCGTCGCGCGGCAGCGTCTCCACCCCGATCACGCCCTGGCCGAGATGGCGTTCGGCGATCGCCAGCGTGTCGTCGGTGGATTCGTTGTCCACCAGGTACACCGACACACCCTGTTCGCTCAAATGCTCGATGCAACGGGCGATGAAGCGCTGCTCGTTGTAGGTCTGAAGCAGGGCGACGACTTGCACATGGCAATACTACACGCGGCCTTTTCCGGCGAGCGCGAGCGCATCGGCGCTGCTGTCAAATGAAAGCGCCGGCGCTCAGGAGCCGACCACGCAGCGACTCTCGCGGCGGCGCGCGGCGCTCGAAAGCCGCCGCGCCGTGGAGGCGCGCGGACGGCGCTGCGGCGCGGCCGGCTCGCGCGCCGCGACGATTCGCACGCGCTCGCTGGCCTGGCGCTGCTGGTCGAGCGCGATCGCGTCGGCGCGCGCGGCGCCGCGACAGAGGACCACGGCGAAGGCCACGATCGCAAACCACGCTGCGGCTATGACGAGGATCAGCATCGGTGCAAAGTTCGCGGCGCGCCCGCGGTCTTGCGGACGGCTCGCTTGCGCTTCCTATCGGCCCGCGGCGGGGGATCCTTGAGCGTCCGCGGACGCTTCATACGAACGTCCACGGGCGCCGGCGCCGTCCTCGCCCGCGACCAGGGCCTGCAGCGCGGCGGCGATCAGGTCGCACACGCGCTCGCTCGCGAACAGGCGCTGCGCCTCGGCGCGCGCCAGCGAGCGGGTGCCCGCGGCGTCCACCCTCAGCCGCGCGATCGTCGCCTCGAGCGCGTCCGCCATGCCCGCCACGTCACCGGGCGCGAGCACGCTCATGACCGATCGGTCCACGCCCTCGCTGGCGCCCACCTCGCTGGTCGCGACCACCGGCACGCCCGAGGCCAGCGCCTCCGCCACGGTCAGCCCGAAGGGCTCGTACTTGCTGGCCTGCAACAGCACGTCGGTGCGCGCGAGCTCCGCCGGGATGTCCGCCGGCTGGATGCGGCCCACGTATTCGGCATTGGCCGCAGGCAGCTCGTCGAGCAGCTTCGTGTAGTCCGACCACATGCTCGGGCCACCGACCACGCGCACGCGCGCGCGGACCCCGCGGGCGAGCAGCTCGTGGGCGACGGCGAGGACGTCCTCCACTCCCTTGCGTGCCGACACGCGTCCCAGCACCAGCACCGCAGCCGGCTCGCCCAGCGCCCGCGGGCGCTCGGGGAAGCGCTCCATGCGCACCGGGTTGGGGATCACGACGGTCTTCGCCGCCGGGAAGCCGTAGTCGGCCACGATGTGGTCGCGGAAGACCGCGCTGATGCACACCAGCAGGTCCGCGCGGCGGATCCGCAGCCGCTGCACCAGCGAGCGCACCGCCATCAACGCGGCGGCGATCGCCAGCGTGCGCGTGGCGCCGGCGCGTCGCGCCAGGCCCCGCTCGGCGATCAGGAACCGCAGCTCGCCCATGACGTGGGTCTCGGGGTGAATCGCGAGCGGCACCCGATCTCTCAGTCGCCACGGCACCGCCAGCGACTCGATGTTGGAGAACTGGTAGATGACGTCGTAGGGGTCGCGGCGGTGCCGGCGCGCGACCTCGCGGCGCAGCCGCAGCGAGCCGAGGGCGCGCACCAGCATCCCGGACACGAACGCGCCGATGCGGGTGCGGCTGTACCAGCGGTCCCAGCGCTGCACCGCGGTGCCCCACACGAACGTGAGATTGGGCTTGTCGTGCAGGCGCTGAGGCAGGCTGTGGCCACGGCCAGGGAACAGGCAGTCGACGCGGTGCCCGCGTTGCGCAAGACCCTGCAGCAGATCGGTGGCCACCCCCGGCACGCCGCCGCTCTCGCGTGCCCCTGGGCCCGCCCCCAGCCACGCTATGCGCAGCGATCGCCCCTGCACCAAGCACACCCTAGATGACGCTCAGGCGTAGGTCTGGCTCGAGAGGGCGTGGCGTTCGAGCACCGCCCCGACCTGCACCGCCAGCTTCTCCTGAAAGCTCGCCACCGAGAAGCGCTCGGCGTTCTCGAGGGCGCGCGCCTGGTCGAAGTCGAGGCGATCGATCGCCTCGATCGCGCGCCGGAAGGACTCGACGTCGTCGAGCGTGGCGAGCAGGCCGGTGCTGCCGTTCAACACCGTCTCGAGCGCGCCGCCGGCTCCGGCGGCGATCACCGGCCGTCCTGAGGCCTGCGCCTCCACCGCGGTTATCCCGAACTCCTCCATGCTGGGAACGACCACCGCGCGCGCCTGCGCGTACAGGCCGGCGAGCTCCTCGTCGGAGGTGCGGCCGAGGAACTCCGCCTCGGGGTAGCGATCCTTGAGCAGCGCGTAGTCCGGCCCGGAGCCGACCACGCGAATCGGCGCGCCAGCGCGCCGAGCCGCCTCGAGCGCCACCTCGATGCGCTTGTGGCGGACGATCTCGGAGACCACCAGCAGCGCGTCGCCGCCCTCGCCGGCGGCGAAGCGGCGCGTTTCCACCGGCGGGTAGATGATCTCGGCCTCCAGCCCGTAGTAGCGCCTGATGCGCTCGCGGCTCAGCATCGAGTTCGCGATGTACGCGTGCACTTTGCGCGACGCCGCCCCGTCCCAGCGGCGCATCTGACGCAGCTGCGCGCGCATCAGCGGCCGCAGCATCCTCGGCGTCTCGCCAAGCGCGCGCTCCTGCGCATACCAGGCGTAGCGGAAGGGCGTGTGGCAGTAGCACACGTGCACCGCGCCCTCGGGCACGCTCACGCCGTGGGCGAAGGCGCTGCTGCTGCTCAGCACCAGGCGCGACGGCGGCAGGCGCAGACGGCCGATGGCGGTCGGATAGAACGGCAGCAGGCGACGGAAGTTGGACTGGCGCGCGCCCAGCCGCTGCAACGGAGAGGCGCTCACCGCACGACCGGCGAAGCGCCCGTGCGTGCCGCGCTCGTCGTAGAGCAGCGTGAAGATCGGGGCCTGCGAGTACAGTTCGGCGATCGCCGCGAAGGTGCGCTCGGCGCCGCGCATCACGAGCAGATAGTCATGAACGAGGCTTGCGCCGTCGGCGGCCGGCGGGGTCACGGCGGTGTCCCGCACGACACGCTCGTCGATGCTCATGACGCTCGGCCGCGCATCATGTGGAGCTCGCCGCGGAGGGCTTGACGGCGCAGAGCGCCACGCTGAGATAGGGGTAACGGAGCATCGCGCTCAGGGGCGCGTCCAGCGGCGCGAGCATGCGCAGCGGCAGCACGATCAACCATGCCGGCATCAGGCCCAGGCGCTCGCTCAACCGTCTCATCAAATCGGTCAGCTTCTGCGAGACGAGGCCGCTGACGAAGCTCTCACTGTCCACCTCCAGGCCCGCGGCGGCGGCGATCTCGCGCAGGCGCTCGCGCGAGTAGCCGAATCGCACATGCGAGCCGTCCTCCACCTCGGCGGGAGCGGGATCCTCGGTGTAAAGCGGCCGGTGAGCGTCGTAGGGCGTGCTCAACAGCATGCGCCCGCCAGGCCTGAGCAGGGTGGTGAGCCGCTTCACCAAACCCTCGTCGTCACGCACGTGCTCGATCGTCTCGAGGCACATGATCTGGTCGAACGTGCCCAGCTCCTCGCGGTGGCGCTCGAGTTCGCGCAGGTCGATCACGCGAAAGTCGATGCCGCTCACCCCGAGTATCTCCGCGCGTCGTTCCGCGCTCTCCTGCTCGTTTGACTGAAATGACGCGGCTACGACTTCGTTACCTTGCCTGGCCGCATAGATGCTAAAGCCGCCGTTGCCACAACCGGCGTCGAATGTGCGCAGCTTCCCTCCCAGCAGGTGGCCGCGCAGCCACCGCCAGCGATCCAAGACACAGGGGTCTCCAGTGATCAGTAGAAGCCTCCACCCGAACAGCCTGAGCAACCTGTCAAGCATGGGGCGAGCATAACCCATGCCCGCTGGGGCGCGAGGAGTTGCCCGTGTAATATGGGCCGCGGTGAGGGACGCGTCGCACGGATAGCGAGGGACGGCGATATGGCATTTGGGAACGGTTGATGCGCGTTCTCGTGACCGTGCCGTGGGGCGAGTCCCTCGGCGGAGCCGAGGCGATGCTGCAGGCCGTGCTGGACGGCGCGCAGCAGGAAGGACACGAGCTCGAGCTGGTGTTCTTCCGGCCGGGGCCGTGGCCGCAGGCGCTGGCGCGGCAGGGCTTTCGCGTCACCGTGCTGCCCGCGGGTCGTCTGCGCGAAGCGCACCGATGGCTGCGCACGGTGCTGCGCCTGGCCGGCATGATGCGCTCCCGCAGGCCGGACCTGATGCTCAACTGGGCGGCCAAAACACAGCTCTACGGGGCGCCCGCGGCGGCGCTCAGCGGCATGGCCGACCGCGTGGTGTGGTGGCAGCAGGCGATTCCGCGGCGCAGCTGGCTCGACGGCTGCGCCACACTCCTGCCGGCGGCGGCGATCGGCTGCTACTCGACTGCGTCGGCGCGCGCGCAGGCGCGCCTCTTCCCGGCGCGGCCCACCTTCATCGTGGCGGCCGGCGCGCCGCCGCCGCAGCAGCGGCAGGGCGCGCAGCCTGCGCCGCTCGAGCTCCCCGACGGCGTTCCGGCCGTGGGCCTGGTCGGTCGCCTGCAGCCGTGGAAGGGCCAGGATCGGCTGCTGCGCGCGCAGGCGCTGCTGCGCGAGCGCGGCCTGGAGATGCACACCGTGATCGTCGGGGGCGACGCCTACGGCCTGTCATCGCAATATGCGCAGTCGCTGCCCGAGCTGGTCGCGGAGCTGGGGCTGACGGGCGCGGTTACGATGACCGGGCAGGTGCCGGACGCGGGCCCCTACATGGAACAGCTGGACATCCTCGTCAACGCCTCGGACCCGGAGCCGTTCGGCATCGTGCTGCTGGAGGGGATGGCGCGGGGCGTCGCGGTGGTGGCGGTCGACTCAGGCGGCCCTGGGGAGTTCATCGAGGACGGCCGCACGGGCGCGCTGGCGCGCTCGGGTGCGCCCGAGGCGCTGGCGGACGCGCTCGAGCCGCTGCTCGTCTCCGAGCAACGTCGCCGCGAGCTCGGCGCGGCGGGACGCGAGAGCTTCCTGCGCGACTACACCGACGCGGCCATGCGCAAGCGCTTCTTCGCAGGCCTCGCCGGCGTGATCGAGGCGCGGGGGAGCGGGACCGCAGCGGTGCGCGCCGCCGCCAACGGCCGCGTGCACGGCCGGTGAGCTGATGCGCGCGCCCGCCGCCGAGCTCGCCGCAGGCCCGGCGGCGCAGGCTGGTGCAGGGGCTGCGCAGGCTGGCGCAGGGGCTGCGCAGGCCTGTGACGTGACGGTGGTTGCGCACGACGTGAGCGCCGTGCGGGGCATGGAGCGCCAGCTGTCGGGCCTGCTGCTGGGGCTCGTTCGGCGCGGGCACCGCGTGCGGCTGCTCGCGCGCACGTGCGAGCTGCCGCCCGGCAGCGGCGTGGAGTTCCACCGCGTGCGCGGCCCCGGACGGCCGTTCCTGCTGGCCTACCCCTGGTTCCTGCTGGCCGGCAGCTTGGCGGTGCGGCGCTGGCGGCGAGGCGTGGTGCAGGCCACGGGCGCGATCGTGCTCAACCGCGTGGACGTGGTGGCGGTGCACTACTGCCATCAGGTGGGCGCGCCAACCCCGAGCCGATCCACCTGGCTCTACCGCCTGCACGTGAGCTTGGCGGGCAGGCTCAAGCGCGCCGGCGAAAGGCTCTGCCTGAGGACGGCGCGCGCTCGCGCGATCGTGTGCGTCTCCGACGGCGTAGCCGACGAGATACGGGAGCACTTCCCGTGGCTCGAGCAGCGCGTGGTGACGATCCACAACGGCATCGACACCGATGCGTTCGCGCCGGGCGCGCATCGTGCCGAGGCGGCGGCGCTGCGGCGCACGCTGGGACTCGACGAGCACGCCCTGGTGGCCGCGTTCGTGGCCGGCGAGTGGGAGCGCAAGGGCCTGGGCCCGCTGCTGCGCGCGCTCGCGCTGGCCGACGGCTGGACGCTGGTGGTGGCCGGCGGCGGCGACGAGCCGGCCTACCGGGCGCTGGCCGAGAAGCTCGGCGTGGCAGCGCGCGTGCGCTGGCTGGGCGTCACCGGGCAGGTGCAGCTCGTCTACCAGCTGGCCGACGCGTTCGTCCTGCCGACCAGCTACGAGAGCTTCTCGCTCGTCACCTTCGAGGCGGCCGCCAGCGGCCTGCCCGTGCTGGTGACGCCGGTCAACGGCGTGCGCGAGCTGATCGAGGACGGGCGCAACGGCATGCTGATCGAGCCCGAGCCGGAGACGATCGCGGGGCGCCTGCGCGAGCTGGGCGCCGACGGGGGGCTGCGGGCGCGACTGGGCCGGGCGGCACGCGAGTCCGCGCTCGCCTACGGCGTCGAGCGGATGGTGGCCGAGCACCACGAGCTCTATCAGCGCCTCGCCGCGTCGGCAGGCTGAGCGCCGCGCCGTCGGCCCGTCCCTCGCTCGGCGGCGTCAGCCCGTCCCTCGCTCGGCGGCCTGAGCCCGCCCTCGCTCGCCGGCCTCAGCCCGTCCCTCGCTCGGCGGCGTCGAGCAACAGGCGCTCGAGCCGGTCGCAGGCCGCCGGCACGGAGAACATGCGCTCGACCGCCTCGCGCCCGCGCGCGGCGAGCTCGGCGCGCAGCTGCGGCTGCTGGCGCAGCCGGCTGAGCTGCGCCGCCAGGTCCCGCACGTCGCCCTCGGCGAAGACCAGGCCGCCGCCGGTGAGGCCGATCAGCCATGGGATCTCACCGGAGTCGGATCCGACCACCGGCACTCCGCACGACATCGCCTCGACGATCGCCCTGCCGAACTGCTCCTTCCAGGTGGCCGTGGTGCGCGAGGGCATGGCCAGCACGTCGAGCTGGGCGTAACCGCTGGCCATCTGCTCGTGGGTGAGATCGTCGACCACGCGCACGCGCGATCCCGGCAGGCTCTGCCCCTCCAGCTGCGCCCGCAGCTCGCCGTTGCCGATCAGCACCAGCTGCACCGGGGCCGGCAGCAGCCGCACCGCGGCGAGCAGGTCGAGCAGCCCCTTGCTGTCCGTCAGCCGGCCCGCGTAGCCGACCGTGAACGGACGCTCGCTCCCGGCGCGCTCGCCGCGATCGGCCGGGGCGAGCCAGTGCGGGACGGCGGGGGGCGCGAAGTCCACGACGCCGGCGGCGCCCCAGGCGCGCGCGAGCTGCGCCGCCGTCTGCGAGCGCGCGGCCACGAAGGCGGCGTCGCGCAGCACCCCTGCGCGCAGCCGGCGCACCGGGGCCGGCAGCGCGCGGTCGATGTTCTCGTAGCACTGCACGCCGAAGGGGACGCCGAGACGTCTGAACGTGCGCCCCCACTGCGCCGCGCACAGCGCATACGGCTCGGCCTCCACGAACGCGACATGCGGGCGCACGCGGGCGCACAGCAGCCGCGTGCTGGTGAGATAGACGTGGCGCTGCACGCGCCCGCGCAGCGCCACCGGCACCGGTCGCAGGACGTCCTCCATGCCGGGCAGCGCCTGCGGCGCGAAGCCCTCGCGCCGGTACTCGTTGCGCCAGCTGCTCGGCAGCACCAGGGTGAGCTCCCAACCGCGTTCGCGCAGCTCCCTGTAGACCGCCTGGTTGACGCTCACCACGGCGGGATGGCTGACCACGAGCAGCCGCCGCGTGGCGGCGTCGGGCCTGGCGCTGGCGTGCGATAGGCTGGCCGGAGCTGCCACCTGGATATCGTTGCACGGACACGTGCGTGTCTACCGCGGGCTGTGGGCCGGCGGTAGTCTTTAGCGTCCGCTTACGCCACAACTTAAGCTTGGCGATGGCCCCCATACGGCCCCGGACGGACCCTCAGCCGAATGAACGAGACTACTGAAGCCAGCGCTGTACTCGGGCCGCTGTGGCGACGCAAGTGGCTGGTCCTGGCCGTGGCGGTCATCGCGGGCGTCGGCAGCTACCTCTATTACCGTCACAAGCCCTCCACTTACTCGGCGTCGACCCAGGTTTACCTCGCCAACGGCTCCGAAGAACAGTCGCATGTCGGCAGCGGCGGCGGCATCGGCAAGAAGAGCCTGGCGCTCGAACCCGCCACGCAGGCTGCGCTGATCAACTCGAGCATCATCAAGGAAACGGTCAAGCAGCGCTTGCGCAAAGAGCCCAAGAGCCGCGTCGTGCGCGCCGCGCTCAAGGGCAAGATCAAGGCCAAGGCCGGGCAGAAGAGCCAGTTCCTAACGATCGGCGCCGAAGCGCACAACGCAAAGGGCGCGGTGCTGCTCGTGAACACCACCGCGCAGGCCTACGTCAAGCGCCAGAACGACCGCTACCGCAAAGAGATCCTGCAGGCGATCCTGCTCGCGCGCAGGCAGGAGCGCAAGCTCGAAGTGGCGGAGGCCGAACATTCGGCCGTGAGCAGCAAGAAGGGAAAGGCGGGCTCGAGCGTCAGCGCCACGCTCCAGGCCGCCACGCTCGCCAACAAGATCAACCAGCTCGAATCGGACCTGTCGATCCGGCAGGTCGCCCAGGTCAACCCGGCCGGCAAGCGCCAGGGTCACCTGGTGGGACCGCACCCCAAGAGCAACGCGATCTTCGGCTTCCTGATCGGGCTGCTGCTGGCCTGCTTCGCCGTCTACCTGCTCAACCGCTTCGACCGGCGCCTGCGGACGATCGCGTCGATCGAAGCTGCCTTCCACGTGCGAGTGCTTAGCGCCCTGCAGGCGGTCAGGCGACCGCTGCTCAGCCGCGACGGACGCCCGGTGCCGGCGAGGACGCTGCGCGAGGCGCTGTGGCGGCTGCAGACGGTCCTGCAGGTGGCCCCTGGCGCCACGGCCGCGAGCAACGGCGACGGCGGCGCCGGACCGCGGGTGATCCTGTTCACGAGCGCCGAGCCCGGCGACGGGAAGTCCACGCTGATCGCCGCGCTGGCGCTGGTGCAGGCCGAGTCCGGCGAGCGGGTGGCGGTGATCGAGGCGGACTTCCGCAACCCGGTGCAGAGCCGGCTGCTCGGGCTGAGCGGCGGCCAGGGGCTGGCGGATGTGCTGTCGGGACGGCTGACGGCGGAGGAAGCGCTGCAGGAGGTGCCCTTCGCGCGCATCGAGCCGGAGCTCCAGCGCACGGCCGAGCCGGGCCAGGGGGGAGCGACCGCGACGGTCGTCGAGGCCGCCGGCTCGGTGTCCCTGCTGGCCGGCGCCACCAAGGTCGCCAACCCGCCGGCGCTGATGGCACGCCCGGCGATGTCGGAGCTGCCGCGGGCGCTGGCGGATGAGTACGACTACGTGCTGGTGGACGCGCCGGGTCCCCTGCAGGTCAGCGACGCGATGCCGCTGCTCGATGCCGTCGACGGGATCGTCCTGGTGGCTCGTGCGGCGCATACGCGCGAGGCGTCGGCGTCGAGGCTGATGCAGCTGCTCGCCAACACCCCCGCCGCGCCGCTGCTCGGCGTCGTCGCCAACGGGGTCTCGCCCCGTGAAATCAAGAAGTACGGCCTCTCGTCGCAGTACCGGCCGGGCTGGCTGCAACGCCTGCTCAGCCGATGAGCAGCTCCTACCCGAGCGTGACCGGTCGAGCGGCTCCGGCTCGCCATCCGGTCGTGCTGGCCAGGCGCGGCAGCGAGCGGGCGCTGCTCGTGCTGGTGGGCGTGCTCGTGCCGCTCGCCGCGGCGCTGGCGATCAGCTACGAGATGCCCACGCCGGGCATCGGCACCGTGGCCGAGGTGGCGGCCGCGCTCGCCGGCCTGGTGGCCGTGGTGGCGCTCGCCACCAGCAGGCGCTACACGGTCACGCTCACCCTGCTGATGCTGTACCTCGGGCTGCTCGACGGCCCGGTGAAGCTCCTCACCAGCAGCAGGTACTTCTCCGGCGTGCGCGACGTGCTGATCCTCGCGGTCGCCATCGGCATGCTCGCGCGCCTGCCGCTCAAGCAGCAGCGCATCTCGCTGCCGCCGCTGAGCGGCTGGGTGCTGGGGTTCGCCGCGCTGGTGGTGGTCGAGGCCTTGAACCCCAACACCGGCGGCTTCCTGAAGTCGGTCGGCGGCTACCGGCAGGAGCTCGAGTTCGTGCCGCTGTTCTTCTTCGGCTATGCGATCGTGCGCAGCAAGCAGCGCCTGCGCCAGCTGTTCCTGCTGCTCGGCGTGATCGCGCTCGCCAACGGCGTCGTCGGCGCGGTCCAGTACCGGCTTTCGCCGGCGGCGCTCGGTCGCTGGGGACCGGGCTACAACGAACGCGTGGCCGGCAAGCACGGTCGTACCTACAAGGCCGAAGGCAGCGCCCACAGCCGGCCCCCGGCGCTCGGCTCGGACGCCGGCTTCGGCGGGGGCGTCGGCACGATCGCGCTGCCCGGCCTGATCGCCCTGCTCAACACCGGGGCGCTGCGGCGGCGCTGGCCGGTGCTGCTGTGCAGCGCGGGGGCCCTGCTGGGCGTCGCCACCGCGGCCTCGCGATCGTCGCTCGTGGACCTGCTGGTCGTGCTCGCCAGCTTCGTGCTGCTGTCGATGCTGGCGCGATTGCGGCTCACGCGCGCGCTCTCCGGGCTGCTGATGGTGGTGGCGCTTGCCTTCGGCGTGGCGGGTGTGCTGGTGGCGGTCGAGGGCAGCGGCGTCTTCAAGCGCCAGGCGAGCATCGAACACGCCATCAACGGCGTGAGCTCGGAAGCCTCCGGCGCGGAAGGCGAAGAAGCCGAAGGCGGGGGCGACGCGAAGGTCAAGCATCTCAACCAGATTCCCAGCGTGATCGCGAACGAGCCGTTCGGGCTGGGCCTCGGCGTGGCTGGATCGGTCGCCGGGTTGGGCGGCAAGCAGGAGAAAACGATCGAAGAACAGAAGGTCAGCGGCGGCTCCGCCTTCAACCTGCTGGCGGTCGAACTCGGGCTGCCGGGGCTGCTGCTGTGGGTCGGCTTCAGCATCTCGGTGCTGGCGCTCGCGCTGGCGCGGCTGCGTCGCGTGCAGGATGTCGAGCTGCGCACCTACCTCGTGGCCATCGTCGCCGCCTTCACGATGCTCACCGTGGAGGGCTTCGTCGGTCCCACCCTGGCCGTGACGCCCGCCGGCGCGTACCTGTGGTTCGCCCCAGGGGTGCTCGCCTACTGGCTCGCGGGGCCGGGACGCAGCGCGATGGCCGGCAAGCTCGGCGCGGGCGCCGGCGGGCTCGCGGCGCGGCTTGCGCCCTCGACATGAGCGCCGGCGGCCGCCCCGCGGGCGGCCCCGTCGCGCCCCGCGGCAGCCGGGGCGCGGCCGGGCCGGGGCGGCGGGCCGGCCCGCAGCGCCGGCCGCGGGTGGTGTACGTGATGGGATCGGGTCGCAGCGGCAGCACCGTGCTCGGCGTCACGCTGGGCAACTGCGAGGGCATGTTCTACGCGGGCGAGCTGGACACCTGGCTTGCGCGCGCCGGAGAGCCGGTGCTCGGCGGGCTCGAGCGCACCCGCTTCTGGCGCTCGGTGCGCGCACAGATGCGCGACGAGGCCGAGGAGCTCTTCGGCGAGGACGCCCGCCGGCACGTGGAACGCGCGTCCGCGCTGCTGCGTCCCGACCGCTGGCGTCGACGGCGAGGCCTGCAGCCTCGCTTCCGTCGCGTGACCGGAGACTTGTACCGTGCGATCCTCGCCGTGTCCGGCGAGGACTACGTGGTCGACAGCTCGCATTTCCCCCTGCGCGCGCTCGAGCTGCAGGCGATCCCGGAGCTCGAGCTGCACCTGATCTTCCTGTACCGCGACCCGCACAGCGTGGTGGCGTCGTTCGCGCGCCTGATTCGCCGCCAGGACGTCGCCGAGCGGCGCCGGCGAGAACTGGCCACCAACCTCAACCTGTGGGTCACCACGCTGCTGTCCTTGCTGGTGTTCGCGCGCCAGCCACGCTCGCGACGGATGATGCTCCGCCACGAGAACTTCCTGGCGGACCCGGAGGGCGTGGTGGGGGAGATCCTGCGCCGGGTGGGCTCCTCCGCGGCGGTGCCGGAGCTGGGAGCGCTCAGCACGGGCCTGCCGCTGAAGGGCAACCGGCTGCTCAGGCTCGAACGCATCGCGGTCCGCGCCAAGGCCCCGCGGGCGCCTCGGCGCTCCCGCCTCACCACGCTCCTGCAGCTCCCGTGGACGATCGCCGTGTCGCGTCTGTCGCCCACCGTCGGCGGCGACGCGAAGGTGGCGGACGCAGGCGCCACGGGGCGCCCCGCCGCGCGAGAGCGAGCATGACCTTCGGGTATCGTGCGTGGCGGCGTTGGCAATCGCTCGCCGCGCGCGAGGCGCTGCGGCGAGGACCGCAGTGGGGCTGGCTGACATGAACGGAGCTTCAGCATGAGCGAGCACGGGGCCGGCGTGGCGCTGAGCGCGACCGCCGCCGTGGCGCCGGCGCCGGCGCGGCGCCGGGCCGCGCGCTCGCTGGTGGCGCCGCTGCTGTCCGAGCAGCGCTGGTCGGTGCTGGCGCTGGTGAGCGCGTCGATGCTGTCGGCCTTCAGCGAATCGCTGATCCTGGCGGTGCTGGCCGAGACGGGCGCCGCCATCGCCGGCGGCGCCTCGCGCGCGCACATCCACGTGCTCGGGCTGAACCTGCAGCCGCGCATCGGCGCCCTGTTCTTGGCCGCGCTCGTGCTGATGGTGTTCCGCCTGCTCGTCCAGATCCCGATCACGATGCTGCCGCCGCGCATCCTCACGAGCGTGCAGGCGAAACTGCGCAAACGGCTGCTCCACGCCTTCACCAGCGCCTCGTGGGAGGTGCAGTCGCGCGACCGCGAGGGCCAGCTGCAGGAAACGATCACCGGCCAGGTGGGGCAGGCGACGTTGGCCGCGCAGGGAGCGATGGGGCTGATCTCCTCGGTCCTGGTGCTGCTGATGCTGCTCGCCACCGCGTTTGCGCTGAACGCGCTGGCGGCCGCCTTCGTGGTGGTGCTCACGGCGGCGCTGCTGGCCCTGTTGCGGCCGCTGCGCAAGGCGGCGGTGCGCCGCTCGCGCGCGCTCTCGGCTTCGCAGGTGGCCTACGCGCGAGGGATCGCCGAGTCGATCCGCCTGGCCGAGGACACGCAGGTGTTCGGCGCCGACGCGGCCCAGCGCGAGCGTGTGGCAGGCCTGGTGCACGACACGCGCGCCAACGCCTTCGCCACGCAGATGCTGATGCGCTTCGCCGGCAACCTCTACGGCTCGGTCATCTCGCTGCTGACGATCTGCACCCTGTTCCTGCTGTCGGAGATCGGCAAGGGCCACGCCGGCGCGCTGGTCGCCGTGATCCTGATCCTGATCCGCGCTAGCTCCAGCGGCCAGAACGTGCAGGGCTCATACCAGACGATGATCCAGGCGATCCCGTTCGTCGAACGCGCGCGGGAGGCGGAGCGGCGGTATCGGGAGAGTGCGCCGGTGTTTGGTGGGGTGGGTTTGTCGGGTGTGCGTTCGCTTGTGTTTGAGGGTGTGGGGTATGAGTATGTGCGGGGGCGGGCGGTGCTCTCGGGGGTGTCGTTTGGGGT
>DATJMM010000043.1:0-58676 GCA_035508735.1 Solirubrobacteraceae bacterium
TTCTTCTCGATCTCGGGCTCGGACTTCGTCGAGATGTTCGTCGGCGTCGGCGCCTCGCGCGTGCGCGACCTCTTCGAGCAGGCCAAGCAGAACAGCCCCTGCATCATCTTCATGGACGAGATCGACGCCGTCGGCCGCCATCGCGGCGCCGGACTCGGCGGCGGCCACGACGAGCGCGAGCAGACGCTCAACCAGCTGCTCGTCGAGATGGACGGCTTCGAGGCGAAGGACAACATCATCATGATCGCGGCCACCAACCGGCCCGACATCCTCGACCCGGCGCTGCTGCGCCCGGGCCGCTTCGACCGCCAGATCGCCGTCGACCGCCCCGACCGCAAGGGTCGCGCGAAGATCCTCGACGTCCACACGCGCGGCAAGCCGCTCGCGAAGGGCATCAACATCGACGCGCTCGCGGGCCAGACGCCGGGCTTCACCGGCGCCGACCTCTCGAACCTGATCAACGAGGCGGCGCTGCTGACGGCCCGCACCGGCAAGCGCGAGATCACGCAGGTCGAGCTCGAGGAGGGCATCCTGCGGGTCATCGCCGGGCCCGAGAAGAAGACGCGCGTGATGAGCGACAAGGAGCGGCGCATCACCGCCTTCCACGAGATGGGCCACGCGATCGTCGGCCACTACCTCGAGCACGCCGACCCGGTGCACAAGATCTCGATCATCGCCCGCGGTCGCGCTCTCGGCTACACGATCTCGATGCCCCCGGAGGACCGCTTCCTGACCACCCGCGCCGAGCTCGAGGACACGATGGCGATGACGCTCGGCGGGCGCGCCGCCGAGGAGCTCGTGTTCGGCGAGATCACCACCGGCGCCTCCAACGACCTGGAGAAGGTCACGCAGACCGCCAAGCAGATGGTGATGCGCTTCGGCATGAGCGAAAAGCTCGGTCCGCGGGTGTTCGGCCACGACCACGGCCAGCCCTTCCTCGGGCGCGAGTTCTCCACCGAGCCGGACTACTCCGACGAGATCGCCCGCGAGATCGACGACGAGGTCAGGCGCATCATCGAGTCCGCGCACGGGCGCGCGCGCAGCATCCTGGGCGAGCACCAGCACGACCTGCAGAACATCTCCGAGATCCTCGTCAAGCGCGAGACGATCGAGAAGGAGGAGTTCCTCGCGCTGCTCGCCGGCAAGGGCGAGGAGGAGGTGTTCGGCGTCGAAGAGGAGGCCAAGCCGCAGCTGCCCGCGCCGCCCGCCGTCGTCGACCGCGCCGAGCGCGAAGCGCCGCGCACGCTGCCGCGTCCCGGCCTCGCCGGCGGCACCGCCGAGATGCGCGCCACCGGCCAAGAGCGCCCCAAACCCATCTGACGCCAACCCTGCCCTATCGCCTGATGGGGGTGCTCAACGTCACCCCCGACTCCTTCTCCGACGGCGGGCGCTACCTCGATGCCGACGCGGCCGTGGCGCGCGCACGCGGGCTGCTGGAGGAAGGGGCCGACATCCTCGACGTGGGCGGCGAGTCCACCCGGCCCGGCGCCGAGCCGGTGAGCGCCTCGGAGGAGCTGGCGCGGGTGCGCCCGGTGCTGGAGGGCCTGGCGGCGGACGGCGCGCCCGCGCGCGCCCAGATCTCGATCGACACCTGCAAGGCGCAGGTGGCGCGGATGGCGCTCGACGCCGGCGCCACGCTCGTCAACGACGTCAGCGCGCTGCGGGCGGACGCCGACATGGTCGGCCTCGTGGCGGCGCGGAAAGCCGACTGCTGCCTCATGCACATGCTCGGCGAGCCGCGCACGATGCAGGCCGAACCGCGCTATGAGGACGTCGTGGACGACGTCAAGGCGTTCCTGGAGGAGCGTCTCGCCTTCGCAGTGGCCGAGGGCGTGAGCGAGCAGCGCCTGCTGCTGGACCCCGGCATCGGCTTCGGCAAGACCGCCGAGCACAATCTCGAGCTGCTCTCCCGCCTGCACGAGCTGGCCACGCTCGGGCGCCCGCTCGTGGTCGGCACCTCCCGCAAGAGCTTCCTCGGGCGCATCGTCGCCGCCTCGCCAGGTGCGCGCGAGGCGGCGACGCCGGAGCAGCGCCTGCCCGGCACGATCGCCACCAACGTGCTGGCGCTGGAGCGCGGCGCCAGCGTGTTCCGCGTGCACGACGTCGCCGCCGTCGGCGCTGCGCTCGCGGTCGCTGCTGCTACCTTGGGCGGGCGATGGAAGTCGACGGTGGGGACGACGACGCGGACGAGCTAGACGACGACGTCGAGGAAGACCGCGAGGACACCGGCGAGTCGGTCTCGATCGAGATCACCGGGCTCTCGCTCTACACCCACCACGGCGTCAGCGAGGCGGAGCGCGAGGTCGGCCAGCGGCTGGTGATCGACCTGCGCCTCGACGTCGGCGAAGCCGACGCCACCGTCACCGACTCGATCGAGGACACCGTCGACTACGCCGAGGTCTGCCAGCTGGTCGCGCTGATCGCCCAGCAGCGCTCGCACAAGACGCTCGAGCGCCTGTGCAGCACGATCGCCGACCGCCTGCTGGCCGACTACGAGCTCGAGGGCGTGTGGGTCAAGGCCTCCAAGCCCGAGCCGCCGATCGCGCTCAGCGTCGAGGAGGTCTCGGTCGAGGTCTGGCGCGAAGCGGCGGGTGGGGAATGAGCGACGCCGACGCCTTTCCCAAGCCGGCCGAGCGCCGCCTCCCGGCCTGCCCCGGCGCGCCCGCGAGGGGGGCGGCGCCCATGCGCGCGGCGCGTGGCTGAGCGCCGCGCACGCACGGGACTGCTGGGCCTCGGCAGCAACGTGGGGGATCGTCGCGCGCACCTGCAGGCCGCCGTCGACGCGCTGCCGGCCGCGGGGGTGCGCGTGCTCGCCAGCTCCAGCACGTACGACACCGACCCGGTCGGTGAGGTGCTCGACCAGCCCGACTTCCTCAACGCCTGCGTGTCGGTGCGCACCGAGCTCGAGCCGCTCGAGCTGCTCGACGCCGCCAAGCGCATCGAGCGTGAGCTGGGACGCGAGCGCGGCGCGCGCCACGGTCCCCGGGCGATCGACGTCGACGTGCTGCTGCTCGGTGACCTGGAGCTGTGCCACGAGCGCATCGCGCTCCCCCACGAGCAGCTGCTCAGCCGGCGCTTCGTGCTGGTCCCGGCGCTCGAGCTCGACTTCGAGCTGCGCACACCGGCCGGCGTGCCGCTGGCCGACGCGCTCGCGGCGATGCCGCCGGGGGAGGGCGTGCGCTGGGCCGGGCCGCCGCTGCGCACGGGCGCCGCCACGGGCTGGCGCTGACCCGCCGGCCCGTGGGCACGGGTGCGGCCGCTCGCTCGGCCGGCGGTTCGGTCGTGTTCGGCGGCCGGTCGCTCGGGACCGTCAGGACGCCGTGGCGCGTTCGCCCCAGCTCGCGAGCGCCAACAGCCTCGCCGGGTCGATCCCGCGCGCCGAGATCACGCACAGGCGGCCGTCGCGCAGCCACGTCACGACCCGCGCGCCGTGCTCCACCATGAACCGGTAGGAGACGCCGTCGCGGCGCACCACGGCGCCGCCGGCGCTCGCCGGCGCGGGCGTGCCCGAGACGATCGCGTAGCCGAGCCACTGCCCGCGACGGTCCGCGTAGAACACGGTCGTCACGCTGCGTCCGTCCACGCGGTCCATGCGCGCGCCGGTGGCGCGCCAGCCGAAGCGCTCACCCCAGTAGGGGAACGACACCCCTTCCACCCGCGCCGCGAGCTCCTCTCCATGGCGGGGGCTCTCCGCCGGCGCCGGCATCGTCGGACGCCGCAGCGTGAACGCCACCGTCTCCTGCAACGTCACGCGCGCTCCGCCCCCACCGGACAGCGCGAGGGCGAGCGCCAGCGCGAGCACGCACGCGAGCCCCACCGCGGCGAGGCCGAAGCGCAGCGGCGCGGGCCTGCGGCGCGGCGTGCGCGAGCGCGCCTGCACCAGCCCGCGCACGCGCTCGTGCACGTGCGCGGGAGCGCTCACGTCGATCGCGCGAACGAGCTCCACGAGCTCTGACTCTGTGCGTGGTCGCTGCTCGCTCATGGTCTGCCTTCCGCGCTCAGGACTCCACCGGGCCCCGTGTCCTTCCCGCCCAGCTCGGCCACCAGCGGCGCACCCCGCGCTGCCGCGTCGCCCCCGTCGACCAGCGCCGCGGGCCGCTCCCCCGCCGGCGACCGCGGCTCGCGCTCGCGCGCGCCATCGGGACCGGCGCGGTCCTCGCCGCCCACGCCGAGACGCTCGGCCACCTGCCTGCGGGCGCGGAACAGCCGCGTGGTGATCGTCGCCTCGCGCACGCCGAGCGCGCGCGAGGCCTCCCGGTAGGAGAGGCCGAGCACGTCCACCGCCACCAGCGCCAGCCGAAAGGGCTCCGGCAGGGCGGCGATCGTGGCGTAGAGCTCCTGCACCTCGAGCGCCTGCTCCGGGCGGTTGGTGGGACGCGGGTCCACCGTCACCGCCTCCTCCAGCGCCGCCGCCGTCGCCGGGCGCCGCGAGGCGGTGCGCCGGCCCGTCAGGAAGGTGTTGCGCAGCACCCTCAGCAGGTAGTACAGCTCGTTCTCGCCGCGCAGCACCCGTGGGCGCGCGAGCACCCGCGCGAAGGTCTCCTGGACGAGGTCCTCGGCGTCCTCGCGGGAGCCGCACAGCGCCCAGGCGGCGCGGTAGAGGCGATCCACGTGCTGCGTCAGGGATTGCGGGTCGAGCTTGCGCATGACGGTGGGCCGCCTCGCTCGAGGGGCTCTCCGGCTGCGACTGTAGCGCGCGCGAGAGCCACCCGGGAGCGGTCGAGCAAGCCGCCTTCGAGGCGGGGAAGGATGTGCGCCGGAAGGCGTCTCAGAGGGGTTCGCAGGTGGCCGCGAGCTCCTTGGCCAGGAGCGCCACGAGCTTCTCCTGACCGTGCGCCAAACGTCCCACCTCGACGTACCCGCGTGCCGCGTGGAAGGCCAGCGAGGCGGTGTTGGCAGGCTCCAGGTTGACCTCGCAGACCATCCGCCCGAGCGCGCGCGCCTGCTCCTCCATGGCGTCGTAAAGGAGCGTCGCCACGCCCCTGCGGCGCATCGCCTCGGCCACCGCGATGCGGTCGAGGTACAGGAAGCGCTCATAGCGGCCGGCGAACCAGCGGTAGTTCTCGCTGTCGTAGCCGCTGCCCTGCGCGACCGCCACCGCGAAGCCCACGAGCTCCCCCGCCTGCTCGACCCCCAGCGCGCGGCGGGCCAGCGAGAGGATCCACTGCAGCCGCGCCTCGTCCAGCGGGCTGAGCTCCCGCTCGGAGGCCCGGTTCAACGCCAGCGCCGCCGGCCAGTCGGCGCGCCGCAGCTCGCGCACTGTCATCGGCCCGCGCCCGCTCCCCGGCCGCCGCTAGGACGCGCCGGCGCGCGACCACGCCGGCAGCACCCCAGCCGGCACTTCGCCGAGCATCGGCGGGAAGTAGCGGGCGAGCGTCGCGGCGGGGTGCCCCTCGATCGCCGGGCGCACGTCGGCGATCGTCATCAGCAGCCGGATCGTGCTGCCGACCTGCAGGTCCGCCGCGTTCGGTCGCTCCCCGCCCAGCACGCCCTGCGCGATCCAGCCGTCGATCTGCGCGAGCTGCTCGGGGAGCGCCTGCGCGTCGAGGCGCGCGCGCTCCTCGCTGGCCGCGTTCTTGCGCGCCATCAGTCGCGCCGTCAGCGGCATCGCCGGACGCAGCAGCGCCACCGGCAGCGGCAGCCGCGCGTTCGCCGCGTAGCTCTCCATCGCCCGCGGGCTGCGCATGAACGCCACGTCGATCAGCCGTCGCGGCACCGGCTGGAAGACCTCATCGCCCCAGCGCTCCGCCTCCAGCACCCGTGCCCGCGCCGGCTCCTCGGCCGGCAGCAGCGCCGGCTCCGCCACCAGCTCGTCCAGGCGCCGCATGATCGTGCGCGAGCCCACCAGCCGCTCCCCGTCCAGGCGCATCCCCGGCACGGTGCGCCCGCCCCACAGCAGCGGACCCAGCAGCATCTCCCCCTGGGGCAGCAGGTCGACGCGCCTGTAGGGGATCGACTTCGCCTTCAGCGCGGCCTCCACCGCCGCGCACGGGTGCGAGGCCGGCAGCGCGTACAGCCTGGGTTCCCTCGCCGACACAGCTCCACGAGCATAATGCCCTCGCGATGCTGCTCGTCGTCGACGTAGGAAACACGCAGACGCACTTCGGCGTCTTCGACGGCGAGCGCCTGCTCGAGCACTGGCGCTTCGCCACCGTGCGCCAATCCACCGCCGACCAGCTCGGCGCCGCGCTGCGCAACCTGCTGGGCCTGCGCGGCTACGAGTTCGCCGACGTCGACGCCTCGATCGTCTCCTCCACCGTGCCGCAGCTCGAGCCCGAGTGGACGTCGATGGCCAGCCGCTACCTGTCCCACGAGATGCACGCCGTCGGTCCCGGCACGCGCACCGGCATGGCGATCCGCTACGACAACCCGCGCGAGATCGGCCCCGACCGCCTCGTCAACGCGGTCGCCATCCGCGAGCGCTTCGGCGGTCCGGTGGTGTGCGTCGACTTCGGCACCGCCACCACCTTCGACGTCGTCTCGCGCGAGGGCGAGTACGTCGGCGGCGCGCTCATGACCGGCATCGAGATCTCGCTCGAAGCGCTCTCCGAACGCGGCGCGCGGCTGCCCAAGGTGGACCTCGCGCCGCCGCGCAGCGTGATCGGCAAGAACACCATCGACGCGATCCGCTCCGGCGTCGTGTTCGGTTACGCCGGCGCCATCGACGCGATCCTGCGCCGCCTCTACGACGAGCTCGGCGAACGCGCCGAGGTGGTCGCCACCGGCGGCCTCGCGAGCCTGGTGGTGCCGTTCACCGAGGAGATCGAGGAGATCGACCAGGAGCTCACGCTCACCGGCCTGCGGCTGCTGTACGAGCGCAACTCCTGAGCCCGCCTAGCATGGTCCGCGTGCCCGCGCCCCTGCGCCTGAACGAAAGCTGGACGCTCGGCTCGCTGCGCGTGCCCAACCGCGTGCTGCTCGCGCCGCTGGCCGGCATCGGCAACTGGTTCGTGCGCCTGCAGGCCAAGCGCTACGGCGCCGGCATGGCGGTCTCGGAGATGGTCTCCTCGCACGCCGTCCACCACCGCAACGAGAGGACCTGCACCGAGATGCTCCGCATCGACCCGCGCGAGCGCGCCCCCGGCCCGCCCGCCCCCGGAGGGCCGGTCGCGATCCAGCTGTTCGGCGAGGACCCCCGCATCATGCGCGAGGCCGCCGCCCAGGTGGCCGCCGCCGGCGCCGACGCGATCGACATCAACATGGGCTGTCCCGTGCCCAAGGTGCGCAAGACCGGCGCCGGCGCCGCCCTGCTCGAGAACCCCGACCTCGCGGTGGCGCTCGCCCGCGCCGCCGTCGCCGGCGCCGGCGGCCGCGACGGTGGGGTGCCGGTCACGTGCAAGCTGCGCTCCGGGCTGCGCGCCGGCGAGGACAGCGGCTTCGCGCTCGCCCACCGCCTGGTCGAGGAGGCGGGCGTCGCCGCCATCGGCTTTCACCCGCGCGCCGCCGCCGTCCACCACAAGGGCCGGCCCGACTACGAGCTCGTCGCCCGCCTCGTCGCCTCGCTGCCCGCGCCCGTGGTGCTCACCGGAGGCATGGACGACGCCGACGCCGTGCGCGAGGCGTTCGCGCACACCGGCGCCGCCGCCGTGATGCTCGCGCGCGGCGCGCTCGGCAACCCCTGGCTGTTCTCCGAAGTCCTCCAGGACCCCGCCCGCCCGTGCGAGCTGCGCCCCACCCGCGAGCAGGTGCTCCGCGAGCTGCGCTGGACGATCGCACGGGCGGTCGAGCACCTCGGCGCCGAGCGCGCCACCCGCTACCTGCGCAAGTTCTATCCGTGGTACGTCACGCGGCTGGAGCTCGAGCGCGATCGCGCCAAGCGCCTGCAGCAGACGCTGCAGGGCGCGCCTACGCTGGAGGACGTGGAGGCGCTGCTCGCGCCCGTCGCCGAGCCCTCGCCGCTGCCCGCGTGAGCCGCGCCGGCACGGCCCTTTGCGCCGTCGCCGGGGCGATTCGGCTCCCCGCTATACTGCTGCGCTCGCCGGACCCGCCGGGCCGGCTACTTCCCCGCTCGCAGCGGGGTTTTGTGTGTCGCGGACCGAGGGCCGCAACTCCGATCCACCGATTCATCCGGACCAGCCACATGCCGAAGGACGTCATCCTCACACCGGAAGGCCTGCAGAAGCTCAAGGACGAGCTCGAGCTGCTGTCCACCGAGAAGCGGCGCGAGGTCGCCGAGCGCATCAAGGAGGCGCGCGAGTTCGGAGACATCTCCGAGAACTCCGAGTACGACGACGCCAAGAACGAGCAGGCGATGGTCGAGAGCCGCATCGCGCAGCTGCAGGAGAAGCTGCGCATGGCCACGGTGATCCAGGCCAAGGACCTCTCCACCGACGTCGTGCAGATCGGCTCGGTGGTGCACGTAAAGGACGAGAAGACGGGCAAGTCCGTCAAGTACACGATCGTGGGCTCCGCCGAGGCCAAGCCCGACGAGCACAAGCTCTCCAACGAGTCACCCGTCGGGCGCGCGCTGATCGGGCGCAAACGCAACGAGACCGTGGCGGTGAAGGTGCCGCGCGGCCCCGCCCGCAAGCTCAAGATCACCAAGATCGACGTCGGCCTCGAGTAGGCTCGCCGCTGATGAGCGGAAGCGAGGAGCCCGCGTCGGAGCAGCCGGGCGAGCCGGCCCCGGCGCCCGGCCCCGACGCCTCCGCCCGGCACGGGCTCGAGGCGCTGATCGCCGAGCGCCGCGCCAAGCGCGAGCAGCTGCGCGGGGCCGACCCCGGCGCGTTCCCCCACGCCTTCGCCGGGGTCGAGCCGATCGCCTCCATCCTCGAGGGCTACGCACAGCTCGACACGGGCGAGGAGACCGAGGACAAACACCGCGTCGCCGGACGCATCGCCGCGCGCCGCGGCGCCGGTCGCGCCGCCTTCCTCGATCTCGTCGACCGCACCGGCAAGATCCAGCTGCACGCACGCGTGGACGTGCTCGGGGCCGAGCGCTTCGCGCTCATCACCGCGCTCGACCTCGGCGACCTGGTCGGGGTCGACGGCGCCGTGCTGCGCAGCCGCCACGGCGAGCTCAGCCTGCGCGTCGACGCCTTCCAGGTGCTGGCCAAGGCGCTGCGCCCGCCGCCCGACAAGCACCGCGGGCTCAGCGACGTGGAGACGCGCTACCGCCACCGCGAGCTCGACCTGATCTCGAGCGAGGATGCCCGCCGCCTGTTCCTCGACCGCGCGCGCATCGTCTCCGCGATCCGCGCCGCACTCGACGGCGACGGCTTCGTCGAGGTCGAGACGCCCGTGCTGCAGCCGCTCTACGGCGGCGCCATGGCGCGGCCCTTCACCACCCACCACAACGCGCTCGACCGCGACCTGTACCTGCGCATCGCCACCGAGCTCTACCTCAAGCGCCTGATCGTGGGGGGCCTGGAGCGGGTGTACGAGCTCGGCAAGGACTTCCGCAACGAGGGCGTCTCGCACAAGCACAACCCCGAGTTCACGATGGTGGAGTTCTACGAGGCCTACGCCGACTACGAGGGCGCGATGGCGCGCACCGAAGCGATCGTGCGCGCCGCCGCGCAGGCCTGCGGCTACGCCGGCGAGCTCGACTTCTCCGCGCCTTGGGCGCGCGTCGGCTTCGTCGAGGCGATCGCGCAGGCGTGCGGCGTCGAGCTCGGCGCGCACCCCACCGCGCAGGCGCTCGCCGCCGAGGTCGAGCGCCGCGGCCTCGAGGTCAAGACCGGCACGGCGTGGTTCCAGATGGCCGACGACCTGCTCTCCAAGTACGTCGAGCCGAGCCTCGTGCAGCCTGCCTTCGTGGTCGACTACCCCACCGAGATCTCGCCGCTGGCGCGCGAGCACCGCTCCAAGCCCGGCGTGGTCGAGCGCTTCGAGGCCTTCGCCGGCGGCATGGAGATCGCCAACGGCTTCAGCGAGCTGATCGACCCCGACGTGCAGCGCGAGCGCTTCGAGGCCCAGCGGCGCGTCGAGCTCGCAAGCGACGGCGAGGCCGAGACGATGCCCTACGACGAGGCCTTCGTGCAGGCGCTCGAGCAGGGCATGCCGCCCACCGCCGGCGTCGGCCTCGGCATCGACCGCCTGGTCATGCTGCTGACCGGGCACGACTCGATCCGCGAGGTCGTGCTGTTCCCCGCCATGCGCGACTGAGGCCCCGCCCGGTCCCGAAGTCAAGCGCCGCCACCCCCGTGCCGATGACCCCGATGGGGCAGGGTGAGCGGTTGGTAGACTGCTCCGCAAGGCGTCATCAGGAACCCAAAAGCCGCTTTTGGGGGCCTCCCGGCAGGAAGGAAGCGCACCATGTTCGAGCGATTTACAGAAAGGGCCCGACAGGTGGTCGTCCTTGCCCAGGAGGAGGCCCGCACGCTCAAGCACAACTACATCGGCACCGAGCACATCCTGCTGGGGCTGCTGCGCGAGGAGGAGGGGCTGGCCGCGCGCGTGCTGGAGAGCCTCGACATCACCGTCGAGCGCGTGCGCGCCCAGGTGGTGCGCATCGTCGGCTCCGGCGAGGAGGTCACCTCCGGGCAGATCCCGTTCACGCCGCGCGCCAAGAAGGTGCTCGAGCTGGCGCTGCGCGAGGCGCTGTCGCTCGGCCACAACTACATCGGCACCGAGCACATCCTGCTGGGGCTCGTGCGCGAGAACGAGGGCGTGGCCGCCCGCATCCTGCTCGACTTCGACGCCGACTCCGAGAAGATCCGCAACGAGGTGATCCGCATGCTCTCGGGCCCCGGCGGGCGCCGCCAGGGCCAGGGCGCGGGCGCCGGCGCCGGCGCCGGCAGCGGCTCCTCCGGCGAGGGCAAGAAGTCCTCGAAGCTGCTCGACCAGTTCGGGCGCAACCTCACCAAGCTGGCCGCCGAGGGCAAGCTCGACCCCTGCGTGGGGCGCGAGACCGAGATCGAGCGGATCATGCAGATCCTCTCGCGGCGCACCAAGAACAACCCCGTGCTGGTGGGGGAGCCCGGCGTCGGCAAGACCGCCGTGGTGGAGGGCCTGGCGCAGCGCATCACCAGCTCCGAGGTGCCCGAGCTGCTCAAGAACAAGCAGATCTACACGCTCGACCTGGCCGCGCTGGTGGCCGGCTCCAAGTACCGCGGGGAGTTCGAGGAGCGCCTGAAGAAGGTGATGAAGGAGATCACCCAGCGCGGCGACATCATCCTGTTCATCGACGAGCTCCACAACCTCGTCGGCGCCGGCGCCGCCGAGGGCGCGATCGACGCAGCCTCGATCCTCAAGCCCGCGCTCGCGCGCGGCGAGCTGCAGACGATCGGCGCCACCACCCTGGACGAGTACCGCAAGTACCTCGAGCGCGACTCCGCGCTGGAGCGCCGCTTCCAGCAGATCCGCGTGGACGAGCCCACGATCGACCAGACCGTGGAGATCTTGACGGGCCTGCGCGACCGCTACGAGCAGCACCACAAGGTGCAGATCACCGACGAGGCGCTGCGCGCCGCCGGCGAACTGGCCAGCCGCTACATCTCCGACCGCTTCCTGCCCGACAAGGCGATCGACCTGATCGACGAGGCCGCCTCGCGCATGCGCATCAAGTCGATGACCTCGCCGCCCGCCAACCGCGAGCTGGAGGCCGAGGTGGAGACCACGCGGCGCGAGAAGGAGGCCGCGATCGACGCCCAGGAGTTCGAGAAGGCCGCCGCGCTGCGCGACAAGGAGCGCAAGCTCACCAACAAGAAACGCGAGCTCGAGCAGGCCTGGGAATCGGGCGAGTCCGGCGAGCGCCCCGCGATCGGCGAGGAGGAGATCGCCGACATCGTCTCGATGTGGACCGGCATCCCCGTGTTCAAGCTCACCGAGGCCGAGACGCAGAAGCTGATGCGCATGGAGGACGAACTGCACAAGCGCGTGATCGGCCAGCACCCCGCGATCGAGGTCATCTCAAAGGCGATCCGCCGCTCGCGCGCGGGGCTGAAGGACCCCAAGCGCCCGACGGGATCGTTCATCTTCCTCGGCCCCACCGGGGTCGGCAAGACCGAGCTCGCGCGCACGCTCGCCGAGTTCCTGTTCGGCGACGACGACGCGCTGATCCGCATCGATATGTCCGAGTACATGGAGAAGCACGCCGTCTCGCGCCTGGTCGGCTCGCCCCCCGGCTACATCGGCTACGACGAGGGCGGCCAGCTGACCGAGGCGGTGCGCCGCAAGCCCTACAGCGTGCTGCTGCTCGACGAGATCGAGAAGGCCCACCCCGACGTCTTCAACATCCTCCTGCAGATCCTCGAGGACGGCCGCCTCACCGACGCCCAGGGCCGCACCGTGGACTTCCGCCACGCGATCGTGATCATGACCTCCAACATCGGCGCCGCCGAGATCGCCCGCAACACCCCGCTCGGCTTCGCCGTCTCCGAGGACGAGACCGGCATCTCCTACGAGGACATGAAGAACCGCATCATGGGCGAGCTGAAGAAGGTGTTCCGCCCCGAGTTCCTCAACCGCATCGACGACGTGATCGTCTTCCACAAGCTGCAGAAGGAGGAAATCAAGCAGATCGTGGAGCTGCTGCTGCTGCGCATCCGCGAGTCGATGGCCGAACGCGAGCTGCAGCTCGAGCTCACCGAGCCGGCCAAGGACATGCTGGTCGAAAAGGGCTGGGACCCGGCGATGGGCGCGCGTCCGCTGCGCCGCGCCATCCAGCGCTACATCGAGGATCCGCTCGCCGACTTCGTGCTGCGCGAGCAGCTCACGCCGGGGGCCACCGTCGTGGTCAACCCGGGCGGGGGCGACGGCGAGGACGAGGTGCGCCTGTCGATCGTCAAGCCCAAGAAGCAGAAGACGCCGGTGGGCGTCGGCGCCGAGAGCTCGGGCGGCGATGAGCTGCCCGACGGCGAGGACCCCGCCGACGGTCCCGCGCTCGAGGACGAGCCCGCCGAGCAGTAGCGCCGCGCCTGCGCGCCGCGCGGCCCCGTGCGCATCGCGGGTGGGCGCGACCGGAGGGGGCTTGCGCTCGATCCATCCCCGCCCGCGCGTACGCTGGCGAGGTGCCCAGGGACGTCGTCCACAGCTGCTCGCAGTGCGGCTTCTCCTCCGCGCAGTGGCTCGGGCAGTGCCCAGGCTGCGGCGAGTGGAACACGCTGGTGGAGGAACGCGCGAGCGGCGCCGCCGCGAAGGCCGGCGTCGGGGGGCGCCGCGGCGGCGGTGTGCAGAAGGGCCGGCGGGCGCGCTCCGCGCCCGGTCCGCCGCCGGCGCTCAAGGACGTGGTCGCGACGGCGCCGCAGCGCATGTCCACCGGGCTCGAGGAGCTCGACCGCGTGCTCGGCGGCGGGCTCGTGCCGGGCGCGCTGGTGCTGCTCGGCGGCTCGCCCGGCATCGGCAAGTCCACGCTCACCAACATGGTGCTCGCGCACCTGCAGCGCGCCGGCCGCAGCACGCTGTACGTCAGCGGCGAGGAGTCGGCCGAGCAGGTGCGCCTGCGCGCCGAGCGGCTCGCGCTCGCCGGCGATGGAGGGGCGAGCGCAGGCGGGGCGGGCGAGGGCGGGGCGGGTGCCGCCCCCCGCGGCGCGGGCGGGGGCGCAGGGGGTGCCGCCCTCGATGTCCCGGTGCTGGCGGAGACAGACCTCGACGCGGTCCTGGGAACGCTCGCCGAGCACGCCCCCAGGGTGTGCGTGATCGATTCCGTGCAGACGCTCAGGGCCGCCGAGCTCGCGGGCGCGCCGGGGTCGGTCGGCCAGGTGCGCGAGGTGGCTGCGCGCGTGATGGAGCTCGCCAAGGAGCGCTCCATCGCGGTGATCCTCGTCGGCCACGTCACCAAGGAGGGCGCGCTCGCCGGGCCGCGCGTGCTCGAGCACCTGGTCGACTGCGTGCTGCAGTTCGAGGGCGAGCGCGAGCGCCCCTATCGCGAGCTGCGCGCGCTCAAGAACCGCTTCGGCTCGACCAACGAGTCCGGCCTGTTCGAGATGCGCCAGGGGGGGCTGGTGGAGGTGCGCGACGCCTCCGCGCGCTTCGTGGGGGAGGCCACGCGCGCGCCCGGCAGCGTGGTGCTGGCGGCGATGGAGGGCTCGCGGCCGCTGCTGGTCGAGGTGCAGGCGCTGGTCGCCCCTTCCGAGCTGGAGCAGCCCCGCCGCGTGGTCTCCGGGCTCGATCGCAACCGCCTGGCGCTGGTGCTCGCGATCCTCTCCCGCCACGGGCGCGTGCAAACCGGCCGCGCCGACGTGTTCGTCAACGTGGTCGGCGGCGTGCGCGTGGACGAGCCGGGCTGCGATCTCGCGGTGGCGCTCGCGGTGGCCAGCGCCAGCCGCGGCGTGCCGCTGCGCGGCGCCCAGCCGGCGGCGCCGCGCGCTTGCTTCGGCGAGCTCGGCCTGACCGGCGAGCTGCGCTGGGTGGGCCATCCCGAGCGGCGGCTGGCGGAGGCCGCCAAGCACGGCCTGCACGAGGTGATCGCGCCGCCCGGCAGCGGCGAGGGCGCGTGCGAGGCGCCCACGCTGCGCGCCGCGCTCGCCGCCGCCCTGCCCTCGTCGCCGCCCGGCGGGCGCCCGCACACGGTGCCCGAGCCGGCCGGCGCCGCGGTCGCGCACGTCGAGGATCGCCGCGCGCACGCGCGCGAGCGCGCCCTGCGACCCGCGCCCGACCCCGCCGCGAGCTCCAGCTGAGCGCCGGCCAAGGCGCGCGTGCAACCCCTCGCGAGCGCCTCGCGAGGCTGGCCGCACGGCCGGGGAGCTGCTGAGAAATCAGCGATTGCCCTAGAATTGGAGAACGTGGCACCAAGATCCGGCGAAGACGTAGACAATGAGGTACGACCGGATCCAGGACTGATGAGGGCGCTCGAGATGATCGCCCCCGGCACCGCGCTGAGGGAGGGCATCGAGAGCATCCTGCACGCGCGCACCGGCGGGCTGATCGTGATCGGCGAGCCCGAAGACCTCAGCTTCATGTTCTCCGGGGGCATCAAGCTCGACATCGACTACACCCCCGCCTTCCTCTACCAGGTGGCGAAGATGGACGGCGCGATCATCCTCAACGCCAACGCCACCAAGATCACGATGGCCAACGTGCAGCTGATGCCCGATCCGACCATCTCCTCCCACGAGACCGGCACCCGCCATCGCACCGCCGAGCGCGTTTCCAAGCAGACCGACGCGCTCGTGCTCGCGATCTCCCAGCGCCGCGAGGTGGTGTCGGTGTACGTGGACGGGGTCAAGTACATCCTCGAGGACATCCCCGTGGTGCTCGCCAAGGCCAACCAGGCGCTCGCCACGCTGGACAAGTTCCGCAGCCGCCTGGACCAGGTCTCCACGCGCCTGACCGCGCTCGAGTTCGAGGGCGGCACCACCCTGCACGACGTGCTCACCGTGCTGCAGCGCTCCGAGCTCGTCACGCGCATGGCGGTCGAGATCGAGCGCTACATCGTCGAGCTCGGCAGCGAGGGCCGGCTGATCGAGATGCAGCTCGAGGAGACGATGGTGGGGGCGGCCGCGGAGAAGGCCGCGCTGGTGCGCGACTACCTCTCCAGCTACTCCGACGAGGCCTTCGCCGCCGCGCTCGAGGAGATCGGGCGGCTGGCGCACCAGGACCTGCTCGACTTCGGACGTCTCGCCGAGCTGCTCGGCTACGACCGCAAGCTCAACACGCTCGACTATCCCGTCTCGCCGCGGGGGTACCGCGTGCTGGGGCGCATACCGCGCCTGCCCAAGCTCGTCGTCTCGCACATAGTGGAGGTGTTCGGCGGCCTCGACGAGCTGCTGGCCGCCGGCGACGCGGAGCTCGAGGCGGTCGAGGGCGTGGGCGAGATTCGCGCCAAGGACATCCGCGAGGGCCTGCGCAGGCTGCAGGAGCTCAACCTCGTGGATCGCTACCTGCAGACTTGAGTCAAGGGCCGACCCGACCGGTCGCTCGTAACGAAGGAGGACATCATTCCCGCACAAATCGAAGAAGCAACGCTCGCAGAGGATGAGCTCGAGGTCACCCGCGAGGTCGAGTTCATCGAGTTCGAGCTCGGCGACCACGTGGTCTACCCCCATCACGGCGCCGGCAAGGTCCTCAAGAAGGAAGAGATGGAGATCCTCGGCGAACGCCGCGAGTACTTGACGATCAAGATCCTCCACAACGACATGACCGTGCGCGTTCCCACCGAGAACGCCGCGCTCGCCGGCCTGCGCCGCGTGATCGACGAAGAGACCGTCAAGAAAGTGCTCGACGTGCTGCGCGACGAAGTCTCCGAGATGCCCAAGAACTGGAACCGCCGCTTCAAGCACAACCGCGACAAGATCAAGACCGGCGACATCTACGAGCTCGCGGAGGTCGTCCGCAACCTCTCCCTGCGCGAGAGCGAGAAGGGCCTCTCCACCGGCGAGAAGCAGATGTTCACGCGCACCAAGAAGATCCTCGCCTCCGAGCTGATGTACGCGCTCGACAAGGACGAGGAGGAGGCCGAGAGCTACCTCGACGAGCTGCTCGCCGACTCCGCCTCCAGCCAGCTCGCGGCGGCCGGAGTCAAGTAACGAGGCTTTCGCGCACGCGGCAGCGACGATTGCCGCGTGCGCGAGCGCCCCACAGGACGAGCGCCGCAGACCCGACCAGCGCCATGACCGTCGCCCTGATCGTGGCCGCCGGCAGCGGCGAGCGCCTCGGCGCCGGCCGGCCCAAGGCCCTGGTCGCGCTGGCCGGGCGCCCGCTGCTCGCCTGGAGCGTCGAGGCGCTGCTCGCGCTCGAGGAGATCGAGCGGATCGTGCTGGCGCTGCCCGCCGGGGTCTCGGCCGAGGCCGCCCTGGGTCGCGCCCATGCGCGCGTCGGCGCGGTCGCCGGCGGCGACTCCCGCTCGGAGTCCGTGGCCCGCGCGCTCGCCGGCGCCGGCAGCGCCTCCGGCCGAGCCGACCAGCTCGTGCTCGTGCACGACGCCGCGCGCCCGCTGCTCAGCGCCGAGCTCGCGCGCGCCGTGATCGCCGCGCTCGCCGCCGACCGCGCCGCCCACGGCGCGATCGCCGCCGTCCCCGTGGCCGACACCGTCAAGCGCGTCGACGCCGCGGGCGCGGTCCTCGAGACGCTCGAGCGCAGCGAGCTGTGGGCGGTGCAGACGCCGCAGGTCTTTCGCCGGCACGCGCTCGAGCGCGCGCTCGACGTGCCGGCGCACGAGCTCGCCCGCGCCACCGACGATGCCTGGCTGGTAGAGCGCGCCGGCGGGCTGGTGCTGGTCGTGCCCGCCGGCGCCGAGAACCTCAAGGTCACAACGCCGCTCGACCTGCGCCTCGCCGAGCTGCTGCTGCGCGAGCGCCGGGCGTCCGCTCGGCCGGAGGGGCCGGATCGGCTGGGGGGACCGGCTCGGACGGAGGCGCCCGCTCGGCCGCAGCGGCCGGATCGGCTGGGGGGGCGGGCTCGGCCGGAGGGGCCGGCCGATCCTGCTTGAATCGCAGGCCGACGTGCTCACCGACTACCACCTGCACCTTCGCCCCGACGGGCACGACGCGAGCGTGGCCGACTATCACACCGAGGCCAACGCCGAGCGCTACCGCGCCGCCGCCGGCGAGCGCGGGATCGCCGAGCTCGGCGTCTCCGAACACGTGTACCGCTTCACGCAGGCGCTCGAGGTCTGGCGGCACCCCTTCTGGGAGTCCTTCGCCCACGACGACATCGACGCCTACTGCGCCTTCGTGCGCGAGCACACGGACCTGCGGCTCGGCATCGAGGCCGACTTCGTGCCCGACGCAGAGGACCGACTCGCGAGCCTGCTCGACGTGCGCGAGTTCGACTACGTGGTGGGCTCCGTGCACTTCATCCGCGACGGCGCCGTGGACATGGACGACTACAGCGTGTGGGACTCCGGCCGCGGCGTGGAGGAGATCTGGAGGCGCTACTTCGAGACCGTCGCCGAGAGCGCCCGCAGCGGCCTGTTCGACATCGTCTCCCACCCCGACCTCGTGAAGTACTGGGGCCCGGCCCACCCCCGTCGCATCCCCGGCGGGGATCTCAGGCGCTACTACGAGCCGACCGTGGAAGCGTTCGCCGAAGCCGACGTCGCCGTGGAGGTGTCGACCGCCGGCCTGCGCAAGCCCGCCGGCGAGCTCTACCCCGCGCGGCCCTTCCTGGAGATGTGCGTGGAAGCGAACGTGCCGGTGGCGCTCTCCAGCGACGCCCACCGCCCCGAGGACGTCGGCGCCGGCTACGAGCGGGCGCTGGAGCTGCTGGCCGCGGTGGGCGTGGGCGAGCTGTCCGTGTTCGAGGGCCGGGCGCGGCGGCTCGAGCCGATCGGCGCCACCAGCCCGGCGCCGGGGCCGGCGGCCGGCTCCGGCGAGCCCAGCGCCAGATGACGCTCGTCGGGATCGGGTTCGACTCCCACAGGCTGGCCGGCGGGCGCAAGCTGGTGATCGGTGGGGTGGAGATCGCCTGCGAGCGCGGGCTCGACGGCCACTCGGACGCCGACGTGCTCGCCCACGCCGTGATCGACGCGCTGCTCGGCGCAGCCGGCATGGGCGACATCGGCGAGCGCTTCCCGGACACCGACGAGCGCTGGCGCGACGCCGACTCGATGCAGCTGCTGGAGAGCGTCGTGCGGAGCCTGCGCGCGGCCGCCCTCGAGATCGAGAACGTGGACTGCACCGTCGTGATGGAGGCGCCGAAGCTCGCGCCGCACCGCGCCGCCGTCCGCGAGCGGCTCGCGCAGGCGCTCGGCATCGACCCCGCGCGCGTCAACGTCAAGGCGAGCACCGGCGAGCGCATGGGCTTCGTCGGGCGCGGGGAGGGCGTGGCGGCGCTGGCGGTCGCGGGGTTGCGTCGCTAGCGCAGGCGAGCGGCGGGCCGATCGGGGCTGCGCCGTCGTCGTGAGCGTCGCCGGCATCCCGCGCTAGGGTTGCGCGGCGATGCGCGAGGTCGTCCTCCACGACACCCTCACCGGCGAGCCGCAGCCGCTGCGCCCGCGCGACCCCGGGCGCGTGGGCATCTACGCCTGCGGGCCCACCGTCTACAGCCGCATCCACATCGGCAACGCGCGTCCGTTCGTGCTCTTCAGCCTGCTGAAGCGCTTCCTCGAGCACGAGGGCTACGCGGTCGAGCTGGTCGTCAACGTCACCGACATCAACGACAAGATCTACGACGCCGCCCGGCCACTGGGCCGCCCCAGCGCCGAGCTGGCCGCGGAGATGACCGCGAGCTACCGCGCCGACACCGACGCGCTCGGGCTCGGCCGGCCCGACCACGAGCCGCTCGCATCGGAGACGATCGGGCCGATCGTGGAGCACATCCAGGCGTTGATCGAGCGCGGCCACGCCTATGTGGCCGACGGCGACGTCTACTTCCGCGTGCGCTCCGACGAGCGCTACGGCTCGCTCTCGCACCGCCGCCTGGAGAACATGGACCAGGGCGAAGATGCCGCCGGCGCAGGCGGCGCGTCGCTCAAGCAGGACCCGCTCGACTTCGCACTGTGGAAGGCGCACAAGCCAGGCGAGGACACCTGCTGGCAGGCGCCGTGGGGCAGCGGGCGCCCGGGCTGGCACATCGAGTGCTCGGCGATGGCCGAGCAGCTGCTGGGCGTCGGCTTCGACATCCACGGGGGCGGCTCGGACCTGGTGTTCCCACACCACGAGAACGAGGCCGCGCAGACGCGCGCCGCGCGCGGCGCGGAGCTGGCGAGGCTGTGGGTGCACAACGGCATGATCCAGTTCACCGGCGAGAAGATGGCCAAGTCCGTCGGCAACATCGCGCTGCTGCACGAGGTGATCGACGCGTACGGCGCGCAGGCGGTGGTGATGTACCTGATCTCCGGCCACTACCGCCAGCCGCTGGCGTTCTCGCAGGCCGCGCTCGAGCAGGCGCAGGCGAACGTCAGCCGCATCCGCGAGACGGGACGGCGCCTCGGTCCGGGGCCGAGCAGCTGCCGGACCGCGGGGGACGAGCGGCAGCTGGACGCCCTCCGCGAGGCCTTCTTCGCGGCGCTCGCCAACGACTTCAACACGCCGCTGGCGCTGGCGCAGCTGTGGGAGTGGGTTCGCTGCGCCGGCCACCTCGGCGTGCAGGGGGATGAGGATCTGGGCGAGATGCTCGCGGTCATCGGCCTGGAGCGCCTGCTGGCCGCCGACGAGCAGGCCCCCGGCCAGGTGCGCGAGCTGGCCGAGCAGCGTCAGCGGGCGCGCGCCGAGCGCGACTTCGCGGCGTCCGACCGGCTGCGCGCGCAGATCGCCGCGCTCGGTTGGGAGGTGCGCGATGCCGTCGGCGGGTTCGAGCTGATCCCCCGGTGATCCTCTACGGCCGCAACCCCGTGATGGAGGCGTTGCGGGGGCGCCGGGCGGCGAGCGTGACGGAGGTGTGGGCGAGCGCGGGCGCCGCGCGCGAGCCGTGGCTGGCGGGGGTGCCGGTGCGCGCGGCGAGCGCCGAGGAGATCGAGCGCCGCTGCGGGTCGCCCGCCCACCAGGGCGTGTGCGCGCACGCCGGCCCCTACCCCTACGCGAGCGCCGAGGCGGTGCTCGCGGGCGCGCAGCCGCTGATCGTGGCCCTCGACCAGGTCCAGGACCCCCAGAACCTCGGCTCGATCTGCCGCACCGCCGAGTGCGCCGGGGCCAGCGGGGTGGTGATCCCCGAGCGTCGCGCCGCCGAGATCACCGCGGCCGTGTGCAAGGCCTCGGCGGGCGCCGTGGAGCACCTGCTGGTGGCGCGCGTGCGCAACCTCACGGACTTCCTGGTGCAGGCACGCGAGGCCGGCTGCTGGTGCTATGGCGCGAGCGCGCCGGCCGGCAGCGACGCGCCGGCGCTCCGCGGAGCGCCCGGTCCCGAGGACGCCGGCGAGCAGGCCGGCGGTGGTTCGCGAACGCGGCGGCGGCAGCCGGTGTCCTACGACGCCCCCGACTACGCCGGCGCGGGCGTGGTGCTGGTGCTGGGCAGCGAGGGCAGGGGGCTGCGCCCGCGCGTGGCCGACGCGTGCGACCAGCTCGTGTCGCTGCCGCTGCGCGGCCGCATCGACTCGCTCGGCGTCAGCGCTGCCGCGGCGGCGATGCTGTATGAGATCTTGCAAGTTCGCTCTCGCGGGGGTTGACAAGGTTCCATAACTGTGTAAGGCTGCGCTGACATAACGCTGAACCTAAGGTTGAGAAAGACCGGGTGAGGCGCTTTCATAGCGGTTGGCGCCAGGGGAGGAGTGCGCCACTGAGCATTTTTCGAGGTTCCGCCTGCCCGGTGGGAGGCGGTCTTCCTAAGAAAGGATCTGCTCGTGGCACGAATCTCCCATAACTCTAACTCTGAACCTAAGGTCGAGGATGTGTTCTTGATCGCCCTCGCCAAGCAGGGCGATCGCAACGCCTACGACCGGCTGGTCCGCCGATATCACGGCTTCGTGCGCCTCAAGGCGTCTTCCTACTTCCTCGCCGGCGGCGACTCCGAAGACCTGATCCAGGAGGGCCTCGTCGGCCTCTACAAGGCGATCCGCGACTTCCGCACCGACCGCGAGTCGAGCTTCCGCAACTTCGCCGAGTTGTGCATCACGCGCCAGATCATCACCGCGGTGAAGACGGCCACGCGCAACAAGCACACGCCGCTGAACCAGTACGTGTCGTTCTCCTCCACGCCGGCGGGGACCGGCGAGGACGTGCCCACGCTCGATCAGATGCTGCCGGGCCCCAACGTGCAGGACCCCGTCAACCAGGTGATCTCCTCCGAGGAGCTGCGCTCGCTGGTGGGCTGCCTGTCCACCGCGCTCTCGGAGCTCGAGAGCCGCGTGTTGTCGCTGTACCTCGACGGCTACTCCTACGAGCAGGTCGGCAGCCGCCTCTCGTGCGACACCAAGACCGTGGACAACGCGCTTCAGCGCGTGAAGCGCAAGGTGGGAGCGCACCTGCAGTCGCGCGCCGTAGCCGCCTGAGGCCGGCGGCGCAGCTCGGCCGCTAGAGCTGGCCTTCCGGGGGCTGCGTGGAGTTGCCGGGGGGCTCGGGCGCGACCGCGGGGGTGCTTGCCGGCCCGACCGTGACGGTGAACGGCTGGCTCACGGTGGTGCCGTTGAGCCTGCCGCCGGGGATCGCCACCCGCAGCACGTATGTGCCCGCGGCGTAGAAGTAGTGCACGAACGAGTAGCTCGAGCCGCTCGCCTCGGTGGGCTGCTGGATCACGTGGTAGGCGGTGCCACCGGCGTTGGCGCGCTCGAGGTAGATCGCGTGCCCGCCTTCGCCCGGGTTGACGGTGCCGGAGAAGGTGACCGCTTCGCCGGCCTCGACGCTGGTCGCGCTGGCTTCGGCGGTGAGCACGAATTTCACGCCCTCGAACAGCACCGCGGAGGTTTTGCCCGCGACCTGCACCTCGTAGAAGGTGTTGACCAGCGGCTTCTGTTCTGGGAAGGAGTATTCGCCGCTGCCGTTGGTGGTGGTTTCGCCGATCAGCGTGAAGGCGCGCTGCCTGGTGGTGCGCGCCAGCAGCTTCACCGGGGCGTCGGGGACCGCCGCGGCGCTCGAGGTCCTGGCCCTGCCGTGCAGCGTGAGCGACTGCTCGTAGGAGAGCGGGTCGGCCGTGCTGGCGAGTTCCAGCGCGGGGTCCTCGGCCTGCTCGATCTCGTAGTTGAGGATGTTGGAGGCGCTCGGCACGTTGCGACGGTCGCTGTGCACCACCACCCGGATGTTGGCCGGGCCGGGCACCACGAACGTGTGCGTAATCGTGAAGCTGCCGTCTTTGGCGACCGGGCCGCTGCGCTGGATGCGGAACCATTCGTGGCCGTTGGCGGCGTCCTGGCGCTGCAGCACGACATGCGCGCCCGCGTCGTCGGGGCTGACCGTGCCCGTGAACTTCACGCGGTTGGGGTAGCCGGTGCGAAGCGCGGTCGCCACCACGCCTTCGGGCGGACCCTGGAGCTTGACTTCGGCGGCCACCTTCACCGTCTTGCCGGGGCTGCGTGCGCCGTCGGCGAACGCGTAGAAGCGGCTGTTCTGGGTGAGCGCCGCAACCGGGATCGCGAACGCGCCTTCTTGATCGGTGGTGGTCGAGCCGACCGCGGTGAAGGGGGTTTCGACCGTGGCCTCGTACAGCGTGACGGTCTGCCCGGCGACTTCGCCCACGCATTTGAGCTGCCCGTGCGCGAGCACGCCTTCGCCGGCGGTGATCGCGCGCGGCGCCACTTCCAGCCTCACCCGGCAGGCGCCCGCGCCGGCCAGCCTCAGCCGTCTCGGCGCGTGGTGTGCGTGGCGCGGGCCCGCGGAGGCCGCGGCGGCGGGCACCAGCAGCGCGGCTGACAGCGCCGCAACCAGCTTCATCGATCGCATTCGTGCCTTCTCCTTGTGGTGCGCACTGAGCGTGCTCGTCGGGTGCTTCCTACGACAGGAGAACCCGTTCGCCTTCGCATCGATGCGGTCGGTTGCGCGGCGTGCACACGGCTCAGCTGCGCGCGGAGACGGAATCGAGCACGCGCGCCAGGCGCGAGGGGCGCCCGCTGCGGCGCTCGGCGCGGTCGGCGGCGCGGTACAGCGCGTAGACGCCGCGGATGCCGGCCCAGCGCAGCGGCTCGGGCTCCCAGCGCCGCGAGCGATGCGCCACCCACGGCAGCGCGGTGAGCTCGCTGCGCTCGCCGAGGATCAGGTCTCTCAGCGTGCGTGCGGCGAGGTTCGAGGCCGCCACGCCCTCGCCGGCGTAGCCGCCCGCCGAGGCCAGCCCGCTCGTCGGGTCGGCCTGGACTGACACGCACCAGTCGCGCGCCACGCCCAGCACGCCCGACCAGGCGTGCTCGATCTGCGCCCCGCCCGCCGCGGGGAACATCGCGACGAGCCGCGCGCGCAGGGCGGCCACGGTGTCCGCCGCGACCCCGTCGCGCTCGGTGCGCGAGCCGAAGCGATAGGGCACGCCGCGCCCGCCGATCGCGATGCGCCCGTCGGCGGTGCGCTGCAGGTACGCGTACACGTGCGCGCCGTCGTCGAGCAGCTCGCAGCCTGACCAGCCGAGCTCCTCCCAGACGTCCGGCGCGAGCGGCTCGGTGACGATCATCGAGCTGGTGACCGGGGCCAGCTCGCGGCGGCGGCCGGGGAGGTCGGCGGTGAAGGCCTCGGTCGCGCGCACCACCCAGCGCGCCCGGACGGCGCCCATCGGCGTGCGCGCCTCGTGCGCCACGATCGCGCTGACCGGCGTGCGCTCATAGATGCGCACGCCGGCGCGCTCGACCGCCGCGGCCAGGCCGAGCACCAGCTTCACAGGCTGCACGCGCGCCACGTGCGGCGAGAACGCAGCCGCCTGCGCGCCGGCCACGCGCACTCGCTCGGCCAGCTCCCCGGCGCCCAGCTCGTGCAGGTCCCGCGCCCGCAGCAACCCGTGCGCACGCTGTGTCGCCGTGCGCTCGCGCAGGCGCGCGGCCTGCGCCGCGTTGAGCGCGACGCTCAAGGCGCCGCCGTGCACGAAGTCGGCCTCGATGCGCTGCGCCGAGACGAGCTCGCCGATGCTCGCCACGGTGGCGATCATCGTCCGTTGCAGCGCGGCGTAGCCGGCGCTCCCGGCGCCCGCGGAGCGCTCGTAGGCGCGTGGCGCGCCGGAGAAGAACCCCGACACCCAACCGCCGTTTCGGCCCGAGGCGCCGAAGCCGGCGTGCTCGCGCTCCAGCACCACGATCTCGAGCGAGGGTCGCGCGCGCTTGAGGTGGTAGGCCGTCCACAGCCCGGTGAAGCCCGCGCCCACGATCGCCACGTCGGCCTCGGTGGGGCCGGCCAGCGGCGGGCGCGGGGGCGGCGGCCCGCCCAGCGAGCGCCACCACCAGCTCAACTCGCCGTTGCGCATCGTTCGCAAGCCTAATCGCGCGGGGGTATGATCGATCGGGGCCGCCGGGCTCTGCCGTGGCAGAGGGGGACCGGCGGATGGCTGGAGGAGAGAGCAACAAGGAGGCGCATCGATGGAGGCGGCAGCCGTTGAAGTGAGGAGCCACGAGCCGGCCGCGCTGGCCGCCAGCACGATCGCGCAGGCGTTCAGGCTGACCGCCAACGAACGCGCGGATGAGGTCGCGATCCGCACCCGTGGCGACGAGCTCGCGATCACCTGGGGCGAGCTGCGCGAGCGCGTCGACGCGCTCGCCGGAGGGCTCGCGAAGCTCGGCGTGGGGCGCGGCCAGGCGGTGGCGCTGATGCTGGGCAACCGCCCGGAGTTCCACCTCGCCGACCTGGCGGCGATGATGCTGGGGGCGACGCCGTTCTCGCTGTACACCACGTACACGCCCGAGCAGATCGGCTACCTGGTCGAGGACGCCGGCGCGAAGGTGCTGATCTGCGAGCAACGCTACCTGCAGCAGGTGCGCGAGGCGCGCCGCGAGCTGCCGGGGCTGGAGCACGTGATCGTGGTGGACGGCAAGGCGCCGATCGGGATGCTGTCGCTCGCCGACGTGGAGGGCTCTGACCCCGACTTCGACGTGGAGTCCGCGGTCGCGCGGATCGAGCCCACCGACGTGGTCACGCTGATCTACACCTCGGGCACCACCGGGCCGCCGAAGGGCGTGCAGCTGACGCACCGCAACCTGCTGACGATGGTGGACGGCGTGGTCAGCATGATCGACTTCCCCCGCGACGGGCGGGTGGTGTCGTGGCTGCCGGCGGCGCACATCGCCGAGCGCAACGCCCACCACTACCTGCCGATCGTGTTCGGCCTGCAGGTCACCTGCTGCCACGAGCCGCGCGAGGTGATCGCCTACCTGCCGGAAGTGAGGCCGAGCTGGTTCTTCGCGGTGCCGCGCATCTGGGAGAAGCTGAAGGCGGGTCTGGAGGCGATGATCGAGGGCCAGCCGCAGGAGCGGCGGGCGGCGATGCAGGCGGCGATCGCGGCGGGGGTGCGCAAGGTGCGCCTCGAGCAGGCCGGCGAGCCAGTGCCGGCCGAGCTGGCGGCGGAGGTGTGCAAGGCCGACGAGCACATCTTCGCGGGCCTGCGCGAGATGCTGGGGCTCGATCAGGTGCTGGCGATCAACGTCGGCGCCGCGCCCACGCCGGTGGAGGTGCTCGAGTTCTTCCACGCCATCGGCTTGCCGCTGGCGGAGCTGTGGGGCATGAGCGAGACCTGCGGCGCGGGCGCCGTGAACCCGCGCGAGAAGATCAAGCTCGGCACGGTGGGCCCGCCGGCGCCCGGCGTGGAGATCAAGCTCGACGAGGACGGCGAGGTGCTGGTGCGCTCGGACGTGGTGATGCCGGGCTACCGCAACCTGCCGGAGAAGACGCGCGAGGCGTTCACAGAGGACGGCTGGCTGCGCACCGGCGACATCGGCGCCTTCGACGAGGACGGCTACCTGACGATCGTCGATCGCAAGAAGGAGCTGATCATCAACGCAGCCGGCAAGAATATGTCGCCGGCCAACATCGAGGCCACGCTGAAGGCCTCCTCGCCGCTGATCGGCCAGGCCTGCTGCATCGGCGACCGCCGCCCGTACAACACCGCGCTGATCGTGCTCGACGCGGACTTCGCGCCGATGTGGGCTGCGCAGCACGGCGTCGAGGCAGAGCACTCGCTCGAGGCGCTCGCCGGCGATGAGCGCGTGCGCGAGGCGGTGCAGGAGGGCGTGGACGCCGCCAACGAGAAGCTCGCCCGCGTGGAACAGATCAAGCGCTTCGCGATCGTGTCGGGCGACTGGCTTCCCGGCGGCGACGAGCTCACGCCCACGATGAAGCTGAAGCGCAGGCCGATCGCAGAGAAGTACGGGCAGACGATCGAGGGGATGTACGCGGGCTAGCCCGGCGGGCCGCTCAGCGCTTGTCGCTCAACGCTTGTATTTGAAGCGGCCCTTGCGGCTGAGCGGGCTCGTGCCGCCGGGCGTCGTCACCTGGATTTTCGCCGAGCCCGACTTTTCCGCCGGCGGGGACACCGCGGTGAGCTCCGTCTGGGATACGACGTGCACGTCCGAGGCGGTCGCGGTCCCGGTGGCGGTCACGAACACCACTTCCGTGGCTTCCCCGAGGTTCGTGCCTTTGATCGTCACGGTGGTGCCGCCCGTCTCCGGCCCCTTTTTGGGGGACACGCCGGTGATCGTCGGCGCGGGCGTCGAGGAGGCGTATTCGAACTCGTCCGCGGGGCTCGAGGCGCTGGTGCCCGCGGGGCTGTACACGGTGACGTTCACCGTCCCGAGCCCCGGCGGCGCATCGACGCTGATCGAGCTGGGGGAGCTCACGGTGAAGCCGTCCGCCTTCACCGTGCCGAAGTAGACCGCCGTGGCGTCGCCCAATTCGCTGCCGGTGACGGTCACCGGGGTCCCGCCGGCGGGCGGGCCCGAGTCGGGGCCGAGCCCGGTCACAACGGGGCAGCCGGACCCCGATGCGCCAGAGGCGAAGCCGTCGAGATCCCCCACCCAGATCCAGCTCGCCAGGCAGAGGCCGGGAACGGGCACCGGCACGTCGCTGTAGCGGTTGGCTCCTTCGCTGCCGACGCCGAGCTCACCGGACTGGTTGCCGCCCCAGCCCCACACCGCCCCGGAGCGCAGCAGCGCAAGGCTGCTGCGCTCCCCCGCCGAGATCGCTGCTACGCCCGCGATCGCCTTGAGTTTCACCGGCGTGTCCGCATCCTGGGTCTTTCCGTCGCCGAGGTCGCCTTCGTAGCCGTCGCCCCATGCCCACACGTCCCCGCGGTCGGTCAGCGCCAGGCTGTGGTCCCCGCCCGCCGAGATCGCGGTGATGCGGGTCAGTTCCCTCACCTCGACCGGTCCCGCGCTTTCGTTGAAGCTGCCGTCCCCGAGCTGGCCGTAGTTGTGGGCGCCCCAAGCCATCACCGTGCCGTCGCCCAGCAATGCGAGGCCGAACAGATCCCCGGCGGAGATCGCGGTGACGTCTTCGAGGCCGCTCACCGGCATCGGCGTGCGGCTGCCTGCGCCGCCGCCGTCGCCGAGCTGTCCCCACCCGTCGCCTCCCCAGCTCATCACGGTCCCGCCGGCGCTCAGGGCCAGGCCGAAGTCGCTGCCCGCCGAGATCGCGCGGACCCCCGTCAGGCTCGCCACCGGCACCGGCGTGCTGCTCGCTTCGCCCGAGCCGTCGCCAAGCTGCCCTGCTTCGTCGGCTCCCCAGGCCACGACGTCGCCGTCGGCCAGCAGCGCGAGGCTGAAGCGTTCGCCGGCGGCGATCGCGGTCACGCCTTCCAGCCCGCTCACGGGCACCGGCGCGTAGCTGCTTTCGGTGGTGCCGTCGCCGAGCTGGCCGTAGGCGTTGCCGCCCCATGCCATCACCGTGCCGTTCGCGAGCAGCGCCAGCGTGTGGCCGCCGTCGCTCGCCGTGCTCGTCACGGCTTCCAGGCCGTTGACGGCCGTTGCGGAGTCGCTCGGGGCCGTGGTGCCGTCGCCGAGCTGCCCGCTCTGGTTGGCTCCCCAGTCGAACAGCTGCGCCGAGCCGGCGGAGGCGACCGGTGCCATCGCGGCGGCCCCCGCCGCCAACGCGGCCAGCAGGCACAGTCCGAAGGCGCGCCGCCGCCCGGTCACGTCCCTCGCGCAAGCCCACATCCGCCCGAGCATCCCTACCTCCGGTCAGTCAGGTGTGCACCTCCCGTCCCCCGCGGAACGGTGCTCCGCCGCCGCTCAGCGTACAGTCATGGTTCGCTGCCGTCAATCCCAGCGGTTCGCGGTCAACGAGCCGACAAACGCCGCCGCCCCGGCGCCAGGGTCAGCCGCCGCGTGCGTCGAGCTGTGCCTGCTCCTCGGCGGTGCGCTCCGCCCACGGGACCGCCTCCAGGCGCGCGTCGGGGATCGGCTCGCCGCTGTGCACCGAGATGCCGTAGGTGCCGTCCGCGAGCCGCCGCTCGGCGCGCGCGATTGCCTCGAGCTCCTCGCGCAGCGCCCGCGTCTCGCCCTCTGCGAGCTCCTGCTCGAACAGCTCCTCGCCTGCGTCCGAGGCGTCGGAGGGGTCGGGCACGTCTTCCACCGAGCCACGGGTGAGGCCGGCCAGCGCGTGTTCGATGCGCGCGCGCTCCCGTGCGAGGAGCTCGCGTGCGTGCTCGGCGTCCATCGCAGGGAGTATGAAGGTGCGCCTCCCGGCGCGCTCCGAGGGTGCTCTGCGGCGCGGTGCTCGGGCTGCGCGCAGAGCCGGAGACGGGACTCGAACCCGTGACCACCTGTTTACAAGACAGGTGCTCTACCAGCTGAGCTACTCCGGCGCGCGAACGGCGTCGCTGCACGGCATGGTACCGGCGGGTGTGGCCTGCGACGGCATGTAACGGTGCGCTCCGGCGCGGTGTATCAGGTACGTGCGCGAACGCATCGTCAAGCGGGATCCGGACCATCTCCCCGAGCGCGACCGGGTGCGTGCGCCCGAGGGCGCCCACGCCGCGGAGCTGGCGCGCGCGCGCCAGCCCGGCGCGGACCTCGACGGCTTCCGTGAGCGCTCGCTGCGGCGGGGCGTGAACCCGCTCTTCTACTGGTTCATCCGCGCGCTGTTCGTGCCGTTCTTTTTGGTGTACTTCCGCATGCAGCGGATCGGCCGCGAGCACCTGCCGAGCAGCGGCCCGCTGCTGCTGGCGGCCAACCACCGCAGCTTCCTCGACCCGTTCGTGATCGGCACGCTGCTGCGCCGCCCGGTCTACTACATGGCCAAGCGCGAGCTGTTCGAGAAGCGCTGGCAGGCGGTGGCGCTGAACGCGCTGGGCGCCTTCCCGGTGGACCGCGGCGCCGGCGACGGCGCCGCCATGCAGACCGCGCGCGCGATCCTCGAACGCGGCGACTGCGTGGTGGTGTTCCCGGAGGGCACGCGCATCCGCTCGGGGTCGCTGGCCCAGCCGCGGCGCGGCGTCGGCCGCCTGGCGCTCGAAACCGGAGCGCCGGTGGCGCCGGTGACGGTGATCGGCAGCGACCAGGTGCGCCGAGGCTGGCGCATCCGGCCCCGGCGCGTGCGCCTGCGCGTGGGCCGGCCGCTGCTGTTCCCCACGGTGGAGCGCTGCTCGCCGGCGCTGGCGGCGGGCGTCACCGATCGCATCTGGGCATGCGTGCGGCTGCAGTGGGAGTGGCTCGGCGGCGAGGTCGCCGCCGCCCCGGAGCCTGCGCCGGAGCGCTCCCCGGACCGCGAGGTCTCGCGCGCCGCGTGAGCGCGGCGCCGCGCCGCGGAGGTAGGGTGCGAATGAGTGAGCGAGGAGGCTTCAGATCACAAGCCCAAGGCGCAGCTGGACGCGGAGTTCTCGGAGCTCTATCGGGCGCACCTGCGCGACGTGTACAGCTACGCCTACTATCGCGTCGGCGACCATCACGACGCCGAGGACCTGACAGAGCAGACCTTCCTGCAGGCCTACCGGCACTTCGAGCGCGCGCAACGCGAATCGCACGGGCGGCCGCTGCGCCCGTGGCTGATCCGCATCGCGCACAACCTCGCCGCCAACCTGTACCGCGACCGCTCACGCAAGCCGGTCTCGCCGATCGACGACACCACCGCGCTGGCCGCCGCGCACACCACCGAGCAGCTGGTCGAGGGGCGCGACGAGCTCAGCCGTGTGCTGGACGGCGTGCAGGCGCTGCCGGACGACCGCCGCGAGGCGCTGATCATGCGCTTCGCGCTCGGCATGGACAACCGCGAGATTGCGCGCGCGCTGGGACGCTCGGACGGGGCCACCAAGGTGCTCATCCATCGCGCCATCAAGCAGCTGGAGGAGGCGGTGCATGACTGAGGCCGCGCCCAACTTCGAGCTGCTGCTGCGCGAAGCGCTCGCGCCAGTGGAGCCGCCGGCGGACCTCGCGGAGCGCCTGGAGGGAGCGCTCACCAACATCACCGAGCTGGCCGCCGACGAGCTCGAGGCGTGGGAGCTCTCGGCGATGCGCGACCCGCGCAACTGGGTGAGGCCGGCCGCGGCGGTGGTGATCGGCGGCAGCGCCGGCGCGGCGCTGGTGTTGCTGCGCGCGCGCCGGCACGCGCGCGAGGCCGCGCCCGAGGGCCTCGAGGCCGTGCGCGAGGCCGCCGAGCGCGCGCTGGCGGACGCCGGGCGCGAGGCGCGCAGGCTGCTGCGCAGGGACTGAGCCATCGAGGCCGGCGCCGCGATGCTCGACCGTCGCGGCCCCAGCTAGGCTCTGACTCCCGCACATGGCCACCTGCTACCGCCACCCCTCGCGCGAGACGGGGGTCTCCTGCTCGAACTGCGGGCGGCCGATCTGTCCCGACTGCATGACCCCCACGGCGGTCGGCATGCGTTGCCCCGAGTGCGCCAAGCAGCGCACCAGGGTGGTGCGCATGCGCAGCGCCGCGCGGGCGCCGCGCGTGACCTACGCGCTGATCGCGATCAACGTGGCGGCGTTCCTGAGCGAGCAGGGCCAGTTCACCGTGTTCGGCACCGGCATCCACGGCAAGGTGATCGACGAAGGCGTGCTGTTCAGGGAAGCGATCGCCCACCCCTACGACCAGTACTGGCGCCTGGTGAGCAGCGCGTTTCTGCACGAGAACTTCGTGCACATCGGCTTCAATATGTACCTGCTCTATCTGCTGGGGCTGATGCTCGAGCCGGCGATCGGCTCGCTGCGCTTCGCGGTGATCTACTCCACGGCGCTGCTGGCGGGCTCCTTCGGCGTGGTGTTCAGCACCGCCGACCCCAGCCTCGGCGCCTCCGGCGCGATCTTCGGCTTGATGGGCGCGGCCGTGGTCGAGCTGCGCGCGCGCGGCGTGAGCGTGCAGCAGTCCGGCATCGGCGGCCTGATCGTGATCAACCTGGTGCTCAGCTTCACGCTCGCCAACATCTCCGTGGGCGCGCATGTGGGCGGCCTGATCGGCGGCTTCCTGGCCGGTCTTGCGCTGCGCGCGGCGGACGACCGGCGCATGCCGGCGCTCGGCATCGCCGCCTGCGTGCTGCTGGCGGCGGCCGCGGCGATCGGTGCGATCGCGGTGTCGGCGGCCTCCGGCAGCGGCTTCGCCTGAGCTGGCCCGCCGTGGCCTCGCCGTGCCTCGCGGCTGCGCCGGGCTACGCCGAGCCCGCCAGCTCCAGCACCACGGCGCCGGGCGGCGGCTCGCTCACCCGCTCCGGGTGCAGCGCGTGCGCGAGCAGCTCGAGCCCGTCGATCAGGCGGGGGCCCGGCCTGGAGAAGTAGGCGGAGGCGTCGACGGCGAGCACGCGCGCCGCGCCGAGCGCGGCCAGCTCGGCGGCGTGCGCTTGCGCCTCGGCCAGCGCGCGCCGCTCTTCATAGCCGCATGGCATCGCCACGATCACCTCTGGACGCGCCTGGGCGAGCTGCTCCCAGGAGACCGCCTCGGACGGTTCGCCGGGCATGCCGAGCGCGTCCTCGCCGCCGGCGAGCTCGATCAGCTGCGGCGTCCAGTGCCCGGCGGCGAACACCGGATCGAGCCACTCGAGCGCCGCCACGCGTGGGCGCGCGGCGCCGCGAACCGCCAGCTTCACGCGGTCGATCCGCCCGGCGGCGGCGGCCACCAGCTCCACGCCGCGGTCGCGCCGGCCGGTGGCCTCGGCGAGCGTGCGCACGTCGCCGAGCGCCTCGCCCAGCGTCTTCGGGTCGAGCGCGATCACGCGCGGCGCCGAGGGCAGTTTCGCTGCGATCTCGGTGACGTCCTCGTAGGAGACGGCGCACACCGGGCACAGCGCCTGCGTCACGATCAGCTCCGGCTCGAGCTCGGCCAGCGCGGCCTCGTCGAGCTCGTAGATCGACTCGCCGCGCAGCGTGCGCTCGCGCACCGCCGCGTCGATCTCGGCCGCGCCGAGGCCGTCGGGCAGCGCGTTGCGCGTGAGATGCGCGAGCTCCGCCGCGGCCGGCGGGTAGTCGCACTCGTGCGTCACCCCCACCAGCTCATCGCCGGCTCCCAGCGCGAACAGCAGCTCGGTGGCATGGGGCACGAGGCTCACGATGCGCATGCGGGTGACTGTAGGGGAGGCGTCGCCGCCGCCCGCGCGCGATCGGCGTGTGAGCGCGAGGGCGGCGGGGTAAGCTCACGCCAGCGTGGCGAAGCTGAGCGAGCAGCAGATACAAGCGCAACTGGGCGAGCTCGACGGCTGGCGTCGCGAGGGAGAGACGATCGTGCGCGAGCTGGCGCTCGCGGACTTCGCCGCTGCGATCGCTTTCGTCGACGCGGTGGCCGAGCTGGCGGAGGCGGCCAACCACCACCCCGACATCCTCGTGCACGGCTGGAACAAGCTGCGCCTCACGCTCAGCACCCACTCCGAGGGCGGGCTGACCGACAGCGACTTCGCGCTCGCGGCGCAGATCGACGCGCTCCGGTAGCGTCGTCGCCGTCCGGGGTCGCGTCGCTGCTCACTTCCGACGATCGTGCTTGCTACCCTCGGAGCGTCGAGCGCCTGATGAACGACGAAGGAGAGCCTCCTCGAAGTAGCGTGGCCCCGGCGGGCCTGCGCAGCCGGGCTTGCGCTGGCCGGGGCGGCGGCGAGGGCGAACGGCGCGCGGCGGGGGTCTCGCCCCTGCGGGGACGCTGCGAGCGCGCGTGAACGGCCTGAAGCTGATCATCACGGCGCTGCTGGTGGGCGTCAACGCGTTCTTCGTGATCGCCGAGTACGCGCTGGTGCGCTCGAGTCGCGCGCGGCTGGAGGTGCTGCGCGAGGAAGGCGCCCGCGGGGCGGCGCTGGCGTTGCAGCAGATCGGCGACGTGAACGAGTACATCTCCGCGGTGCAGATCGGCGTGACGCTCACCTCGATCGGCATCGGCGCGCTCGGCGAGCCGGCGCTGGCCGGGATCCTGAAGCCGCCGCTCGGCGAAGCGCTCGGTCACGGCGTGGCGGTGGTGATCGCCGTGATCGTGGCGTTCCTGTTCATCTCCTCGGTGCAGCTTGTGGCCGGCGAGATGGTGCCGAAGTTCTACGCGATCGACCGTGCGGAGGCGGTGGCGCGGCGCGTGGCGCGGCCGCTGCAGGCGTTCAGCACGCTGTTCCGGCCGTTCATCCTGGCGCTCACCGCGGTGGCCGACCGCGTGCTGCGGCTGCTGGGGGTGGACATGAGCGTGGAGCGCGCCAGCGGCTCCACCGACGAGCTGAAGCTGCTGATCGCGGAGTCCGAGGCGGGCGGGCAGATCGACCGCGGCGAGGCGGGCATGCTGACCGGCGTGTTCCACCTGCACGAGCAGGAGGCGCGGCAGGTGATGACGCCGATCCCGGCGGTGGTCACGCTGGACGTCTCCCAGGACGTGGAGAGCGCGTTGCGCCTGTGCATCTCCAGCGGCCACACGCGCCTGGTGGTGACCGAAGAGGGCGACCGCGACCGCGTGCGCGGCCTGGTGCACGTGAGCACGCTCGCCGGCCAGCTGATGCGCGAGGGCCCGCACGCGCCGGTCGAGCCGATCGTGCACGACGCGCCGATCGTGCCCGAGACCAAGCCGCTGGACGACCTGCTGGCCGACCTGCAGCGGCAGCGCAGCTCGATGGCGATCGTGGTGGACGAGTACGGGCGCGTGGCGGGCGTGGTGACGGTCGAGGACATCATCGAGGAGGTGGTCGGCGAGATCGCCGACGAGACCGACCCGGCGGCGGGCGAGATCCGGCGCCTGGCCAACGGCGACTGGTTCGTACGCGGCCATGTGGCGGTCACCGACCTGGTGGACTACGGCCTCGAGCTGCCGGTCGACAGCGACGCCTACAACTCCGTGGGCGGCTTCGTGTTCGCCGAGCTGGGCCGCCTGCCGCGACGCGGCGACACGGTCAACGCCGACGGCTACTCGATCAGGGTGGAGTCGGTGCGCGACAACCGCATCGAGTCGGTGCGCATCCGCGAGCGCGGGCGCTCGCCGCGGCGCGAGCAGCAGGACGGGGACGCCTGAGCGCGCCCTGCCCGAGCGCGGGTCCTCGCCGCGGCGCGAGCAGCGCGAGCCCGGCGCTTAAACACGTCCGGCCCGCGGGGGGAGCGGACCGGATCGTGCGCACTGGGAGGAGGCGGGTGTGCGATGCGACGTGTTGAACGTCGCAGCTCCCAGTATCGCGTGCATGATCAACGCGACTTAAAACTAAGCAGCTCGAGGATAAGTTCTGGCGAAGAGCGGTCAGCTCGCTGACAGCGACATTTCGCGCGGACGGTCAGCTGCGCGGCTCATAGGTGTGCAGGCCGTGCCCGCTCTTGCGCCCCAGCGCGCCTTCGGCGACCAGCTGCTCGACGCGCCGCGGGATCGTCTCGCCGATGGTCTCGCCGATCGCTTTGGAGACGTCCAGCCCGACCAGGTCGAGCAGCGCGAGCGGCCCCATCGGGTGCCCGGCGCCGAGCTGCATGCAGGTGTCGATGTCGGCCGCCTGCATGCCGGTCTCTTCCTGCAGGCGCACCGCGCTGAACAGGTAGGGGAACAGCAGCCGGTTGACCACGAAGCCGGGGATGTCGGGAACCTCCACGGGCGTCTTCTCGAAGTCCTCGCACAGCGCGAGCGCCTGCGCCCGCGTGTCTGCGCTGGCGGCCTTCGGGAAGATCAGCTCGACCAGCTGCATCCTGGTGACGGGGTTGAACACGTGCAGCCCGAGGAACCTCTCTGGACGGCCACTGGCCTCGGCGAGGCGCTCCACGGACAGCGAGGAGGTGGTGCTGGCGAGGATCGTCTCGGGCGATACGAGCGCGTCCAGCTCGCCGAGCAGCTTGGCCTTGACGTCGTGGTCCTCGACCACGGCCTCAACCACGAAGGTGGCGTCGGCCAGCTCCTGCTCGTCGGTGACGACCTGCACGTGCTCGGGGTCGACTTCCGCTTCCAGCTTGCTGAGCGTCTTCTCCACGCTCGCCCGCGCGCGCTCGGCGGAGCTGTCCGAGCGCGCCAGCAGCAGCACGGGGCCGTGGTGGGCCGCGGTCGCCGCCAGGCCGCATGCGATCGTGCCGCTGCCGACTATCGCGAGGCGTTTGCTCACGTTCCTCCTCTTCCTCTCTCGGTTCTACGGGCCAGCCGGGCGCCGCCGTCCTGGCTGACTGACCAGTCAATCTAGGGAGGCGGTACAGTACCCGGTGCAGGGTCCGGGCATCTAATCAGAGCGCGCCGCGCCTCGCTGGCGCCCCCGGCTCCGCTCCGTCAACGCCCCGCAACTCCCGTAGGAGGACTTCCGAGATGAGGCAACCAGAGGGCCGCGAAGTTGTGATCGTGGAGGCCGTGCGCACGCCGATCGGCCGCGGCCACAAGGAGAAGGGCTATTACAAGGACACCCACCCCAACGAGCTGCTGGGCACGTGCTACGCGGAGGTGATCAGGCGCGCGGGCATCGACGCGGCGCAGGTCGAAGACGTGGTGGCGGGCTGCGTGTCGCAGTTCGGCGAGCAGGGCCTGAACGTGGCGCGCAACGCGTGGCTGCAGGAGGGCCTGCCGATCGAGACGCCGGGCACCACCGTGGACCGCCAGTGCGGCTCGGCGCAGCAGGCGGTCAACTTCTCCGCGGGGCTGATCGCGGCGGGCGTGCACGATGCGATCATCGGCTCGGGCGTGGAGCACATGGGCCACCTGCCGTTCGCGGCGGTGGCGCAGACGCAGCAGGAGTTCGGCCTGGCCTTCCCGCCGGAGCTGCTGGCCAAGCACAACATCGTGGGCCAGGGCCTCGGCGCGGAGATGATCGCCGATCAGTGGGAGATCTCCCGTTCCGAGCTCGACGAGCTGGCGCTGCGCTCGCACATGCTCGCCGCGCAGGCCACCGAGGAGGGCCGCTTCGAGCGCGAGATCGTGCCGATGACGGTGAACGGCGACACCTACGTGACCGACCAGGGCATCCGCCCGGACACCAGCCTGGAGGCGCTCTCGCAGCTGAGGCCGGCGTTCAAGTCCGACGGCAAGATCACCGCCGGCAACTCCTCGCAGATCTCCGACGGCGCCGCCGCGGTGCTGCTGATGAGCGCCGAGAAGGCCAGAGAGCTGGGGCTGACGCCGCGGGCGCGGATCGTGGACCAGACCACCGTGGGCTGCGACCCGGTGAAAATGCTGGAGGGGCCGATCCCGGCGACGCGCAAGATCCTCGAGCGCAACGGCATGCAGATCGGCGACATCGACCTGTTCGAGATCAACGAGGCGTTCGCGCCGGTGGTGGCGGCGTGGCGTCGTGAGCTCGCGCCGGACATGGACCGCGTGAACGTCAACGGCGGCGCGATGGCGCTCGGGCACCCGCTCGGCTCCACCGGCGCGCGCCTGATCACCACGCTGCTGCACGAGCTCGAGCGCTCCGACAAGGAGGTCGGCTTCGTGACCATGTGCTGCGGCGGGGGGCTCGGCACCGGCACGCTGATCCAGCGCCTCTGACGAGCGATAGCCGGCGCGACAGCAGCCGGCGCGATACGTCGTTCTGGGTCGCTCCTGTGCGATGGATGCACAGGAGCTGGCCCCGGTCTCGTCTCAGAAGAGCGACGTAGGCTTGTCGGCCTCATAGGTGCCGGGGACGGGCTCCTGGTGCTCGCGGTGTTGCAGCGTGCGCAGCCGCTCGTCGCTGATGAGCCCCTGAGAGAGCCCGGCGAGGATCACGTAGGGCTGAAAGATCGGGTCGGCGAAGCGGTAGAAGTATCGCCGGGATGAGCCCTCTCGCTGGAGCACGGCGCCCCTCTCGGCTTCGAGGAACTGGCTCAGGTGGTTCGAGAACGCGGGGATCTCGATGCGTCGACCTGCGATGACCTCGAGAGGGTCGCGAATCGCCCCCGAGGTGAAGAACCCGAGCTGGTTCTTCGGGGCGAGCGCGCATGCGAGCAGAACCTCCGCGAAGAGCGCGTCCTTGCGGGCGCTGCGTGTGGCCCTCTGATAGTCGCTCAGGATCGTATGGCGATCGACCGCCTTGGGAATCGCATGGCGGACGTCGTCGAGAGTGATCTCACTCCTATCGTTCTGGACGGTGCGCAGGCCGGCGTGCAGCGCAAGCAGATGGGTGTAGTGAGGCAGGCCCTCCGAAAGTGCCGCGATGTCGTCGACGGCCGCCTGCTCCGCGGTCAATCCGGCCTGTTCGCACCCCTTGATGACGATCGCTCCAAGCTCTTCGAGGCGCATCCGTGGCATCTCGATCTGCACCAGGGCGCGCACGATCGATGCGTGCTCACCGATCAGTTCGCCGATCGAACGGGCGACACCCACCAGGATGAGCGTCGAGTTGACGGCGTGATCGGAAAGTGTCTTGATGGTGTCCGCCAGGGCCGTCAGCGCGTCGTCGTCCTCGAGACGATCAAGCTCGTCGATCACGATCAAGCTCTCCGGCGCGCCGCTCTGCAGCGTCCTGCGTACGAGCTCAGGCGTGATGGCGATGTCTGGAGTCTCGACGTCCAGCTCGATGAAGACGTTTCGCCACAGCGATTCGAAGGTGTCGTCCGTACTGCAGTTGACGAGCACCGCCTTCAAACCGGTGACGGCGCCCACGATCCCGAAGTACTCCGCGAGGACCGTGGCGAGCGACGTCTTCCCGACTCCACGCTCTCCATACAGGCCGACGTGCTGGCCCCGCATCGACACAGCGCTGACCACATCGGTCAGCTGGTCGGTCCGTCCGGCGAGCATGTCAAGCTGACTCACCGGTGCGCCGGGCGTGAACGCGCTTGATACTGCGCGTATCCGCTCGATCTTCGCCGTCTCGTTCATATAAGGAACCCCACACCTCGCATAATACGCGGGTGTGGTGATGTAATGACTGGGCGTTTGCTGTAGTGTGTGGCCTAAGCTACAGATCCATCGACGCGGGTCCGTCGCACAACGCCATCTAGAAAGCGCACGGGAGCGCCCGCGAGCGGCGCGACACGGCGCTCGCGCCGATTCAGTCCTTGGGCGAGTTGGCCCCGGTCCACTCGACGGCGACCGGGGCGAGCGTGAGCAGCGCTTCCCAGGTGGCGGCTTCTACGACGCCGCTGGGCACGATGCCGTGCGCGCTCTGGAAGGCCTCGACGTTGGTGACGGTCTGCGCGCCGAACACGCCGGTGGTTTCCTGGGAGGGCTCGGCGGTGGCGAGGTGCTCCTGCATCCACAGCACGGCGTCGTCCTTGTTGCCGGCGCGCAGTTCCGGCCAGCTGGCGTTGGGCACCACGCTGGTGAGCGGCGAGAGCGCTTCGGCCAGCGTGCTCCAGCCGCCGGCCTTGGTTTCCTGCCAGTCCCAGAACGACAGCCCGGTGGCGCCGTAGTCCACGGCCTCCTCGCGGAAGCGCAGCAGTTCCGCGGAGGACACGCCGCCGTAGGTCTGCCCCAGCGGGAAGATGGGGCGTTGGTAGATGCGGTTGGCGATCCAGGTGTTGGCGTAGACGGTGTCGACGGACTGGCCGATGTCGTGCCAGTACATCTGGGGCGCGTTGTACTGCGCGCCGCCGGGACCGAGGAAGACGGAGTAGGGAAACGAGGCGTGGTCCCAGTCGTAGGGGAAGGAGGCGAGGCCGAGCGGGTATTCCGCGCCGATCTTGGCGCGCAGGTCGGAGATGTAGGCCTGCGCGGCGGCGTAGCGCCCTTCGTACTCGGACTCGGCGTCGATCACCAGGCATTCCGCGCCGTCGGCCACCGCCTCGGCGCCCATTTCGGCCTCCCCGGCGGGGTCGCTCCCGTACACGTACTGCCAGGCGCACACCCGCAGCCCGGCGGCGTGCAGTTCGGCCACCAGCTGCGGCGAGAACTGGCTCCAGTAGTTGCTCGATCCGTCGGAGCTCTTGATGAACAGGGTGGTGACGCCGGCGGCGTGCGCCTGTTCGACGATCGAGGCCACGCTGCCGTGGTCGGAGGCGCTCACGTACCAGATCCACATGCCCTGGCCTTCGAACGGCGTGCCGGTGGCGGAGGTGCTGGTCGCCGCCGGCGGGTCCTTCGGCGCCGGCGGGTGCAGGGCATGGGCGTAGACGTAGATGGGCCCATAGGAGCTCGTGTAGCGCCCGTGGCCGAGCAGGACCATGATGTGCCCGCTGTGGGCGCGCTTGGGGACCTCGACCAAGAGCGTGCCGCGCGCGGAGCGCAGGTGCGCGGCGGGGGAGGTGCGCGTGACGCGCGCGCCCGGGCGCTTGGCGAAGGCGACCTCCATGCCGGACTTCAGCCCGATCCCCCGCAGTTCGAGCTGGCCGTGCAGCGACACCTGGTGGGGGTTGCCGCTGCAGCTCGCGTAGGGCACGCAGGCGACGCCGGTGATGCGCACGCTGAGCACGTGGGGCGAGGCGGGCTTGGCCTTCGCGGCACGCGTCGAGCTGCCGCCGGAGCCGGCGCTCGGGCTGGCGCTGCGGTCCGAGCTCGAGCTGGCGCTGCGGTCCGAGCTCGAGCTGCCTGCGCCGGCGCTGGCGCCACCGGGGTCGCTGCCGGCCCATGCAGGGTCGGCGAACGCCGCGAGCAGGCACACGGCGAACGCGGCCAAGGCGGCGCAGCTCGATCGCTTGTGGGTTGTGCTCGCCAAGTCGTGCAGCTCCTTCGCGCAGAACCACCCTCGGCCAGCCCAGGCACACTGCCCGGCGGCGGCCCCCGAGGCTATCGGGTATTGCGTCTGCAAACCGACGGCTGGGACGGAAGTTGCGCAGCCGGGCGCGCGAGCGCCGGCTGCGCGCGCCCGGCGGGAGCGCCGGCTCGTGCTCGCGCGGTGCGCTCAGCCCCAGCGGAAGCCGGACTCGGAGGGGGCCGGGGCGAGCGGGCTGGAGGGCAGCCCGCCGGTCGGCTCGGGCAGGTTGAAGCCGGTGGGGGCGACGTCGTTGGGGGCGTCGGGGTGGAACAGCGAGGCCAGGTACTGGTTCTGGCCGCGCCCAACGCCGAGCTCGAACTGCCCGCCGCCGTAGTTGCCGATGGAGCGCGCGGCGCAGTAGTCGTAGGCGTCGAGCAGGTTGCGCAGGCCGCCCAGGCGCGAGGGCTTGACGTTGACCATGCGCGGTGGGTAGGGCAGCGCCTCGATGTCGGCGATCGAGTGGATCGGGGCGTCCCAGGAGAAGCGCTCGCGATGCGCGGCGAGCGCCTCGTCGGTCTCGGGCGTGAGCGCCGGGTCCTCGATCCACGCCTGGGGGAACGCCTCCGCGACGCGCCGGTAGAGCTCCGGGTCCGGCGGCTGGTCCACGATCGAGCCGGAGTAGTAGCCCTTGAAGTCGACCGAGTCGACCGCGCCGGTGGCCACGAGCTCGGCGATCAGCGGCTCCTCCCAGGAGCTCGTGGGGTCGAGCTTGAAGCGCAGCCGCGGGTACAGCTCGAGGCGCCTGCGCAGCGGCTCGATCGTGGGCGGCTCGCCCAGCCGCAGCGAGACCACGAAGCGCACCGGCCGCGGCTCGCGCGCGAGCGCGCCGTGCAGCGCGAGGCCGGCCTGGCGCAGCGCGAGGTCGAGCGCGGCTGACTCGAAGGCCCAGCGGCGGTAGCGGGCGGAGACCTCGCGCTGGGGCGGCTCGGGGAACAGCTCGAGCTCCTGCACCTGCTCGCAGAAGGAGCCGAGCGTGTGGCGCCCCGCGAGCTCGAGCGTGGGGCCGGCGGCCTGCAGGAGCTCGTGGTCGACGGCGTCGTAGGTGACGTCCTCGCCCAGGCCCTCGAGACCCGCGCCGTGCAGGTGGATCACGGTGCTCTTGCGCTCGAAGGCGCTCGACACCTGGGCCTGCAGCGGCTCGAGCGCGTACCCCTCCACCTCGAGCTCCAGCCCGGCGAGCGCCTGCCAGGTGCTCAAGCGCCGGCCTCCGCTTCTAGCCGGGCGACCAGCTCGTCCAGGCGCAGCTCCTCGAGCGCGTTGCCGACGGCCGCGAGCTGACCGGCGCACAGCTCGATCAGGCGCTTGCCCTCGCCGATCAGCGCGAGCGTCTCCTCGAGGCTCGCCTCGCCCGAGTCCAGGCGGCGGATGATCTCCTCCACGCGCGCGGCCGCGGCCTCGTAGGTGAGCGCTGCGGGCTCGCTCACCGCTCCTCCACGCTTGCGTCGAGCGACCCGTCGGCGAAGCGCAGCCGCAGGCGTCCCGCCTCGAGCGCGCGGGCGGCGGTGGCGACGGGCGATCCCTGCGGGGTGCGCGCGAGCACGTAGCCGCGCTCGAGCGTGCGCTGCGGGTCGTGCCCGGCGAGCGCCAGCGCCAGCCGCTCGAGCTCCCGCGGGCGTCGCTCGCGGCAGTCGCGCAGCTCGGCGGCGGCCTTGCGCTCGAGCACCATCGCCCGTCGCTCGGTCAGCCGGTGCTCGCCGTGGACGCGCCGGCGCGAGCTCGCGCGCATCTCGCGCAGCTGCTGGTGCAGGCGCGCGCGCTGGCGCTCGAGGTGCGCGGCGGGCGCGCGCGACAGCGACACCAGCGTGCGCGCGCGTGCGAGCACCGCGCGGCGTCCCTGCTCACGCAGGCGCGCTGCGGCGATGGCCTGTTGGCGGCGCGCGCGCACGCAGTCCACGCCGACGGCGGCTTCGGCTGCGTGGGTGGGCGTGGAGCAGCTCACGGCGGCGACGTCGTCGAGCAGCGTGCGGTCGGTGTGGTGGCCGACGGAGGCGATCACGGGGACGCTCAGCAGCGCCACCGTGCGACACAGCGTCTCGTCGCAGAAGCACAGCAGGTCGACGAGCGAGCCGCCGCCGCGAGCGACGATCGCCACCTCGACGGCGGCTGCCGAGGCGAGCTCACCGAGCGCGCGGGTGATCGCGGGTGCGGCGTGGCGGTCCTGCACCGGCGTGAAGGCCCACACCAGCCGCCCCGCCCATCCGCGCCGCTGCAGGGCGGCCAGCACGTCGTGGCGCGCCTTGCCGCCCTCGCCGGTGACCACGCCGATGGTGCGCGGCAGGGCGGGCAGCGCGAGCTTGCGCTGCGCATCGAGCAGCCCCTCCGCGTGCAGCTGCTTGCGCAGTCGCTCGATGCGCGCGAGCAGGTCGCCGGCGCCGGCGAGGCGCAGGTCGAGCACGTCGAAGGAGAAGCCGGGCGAGGAGGTGGCGCTGCCGGCGTAGTAGTCGCAGCCGCCCGCGACCACGACCTGCATGCCCTCGCTCGGGGCGCCGCCGGCGCGCGCGGTGATCTCCTCCCAGTCCGCGCGCCAGGCGGCGCAGGGGATCGCGCCGCCGGCGTCGCGCAGCTCGAAGTACACGCGCGCGCGGGACACGCGCAGGTTGATCAGCTCTCCGAGCAGCTGCACGCGCGCGAAGGAGCGCAGCTTGGCGCGCAGCGCGCCGGCGTACTCGCCCACCGGGAAGGGACCGGGCAGCGAGCTGCCGGGGATGCCGGCGGCGGCGGCGCCGGCGGCGGCGGCGCCGGAGGCGGCGGCGCTGGGCGGCGCATCTGCGCGGGAACGGGACACCGAGAGGCAGCATAGGCGCTAGCATCGACGTCGATGCAGCGCGCCCAATGCCCGCCTGAGCTCTGACGAGCGCCGTGGCAAGGCGCAATCCCGGGCGGCGCTCACGATCGCGCAAGCGCAGGCCGAGCCAGGCGGGCCAGCACCGGCCGGCGGTGGGCATCGACGATGCGCCCGCTCGCGGCTCGCAGCGCAGCGTGGGCCTGATCAGCGACATCAAGGCCGTGGGCGAGCGCCCGCAGGCGCCGTGGCATCCGCTGCCGCTGTCCGAGCTGCTGATCCTGGTGGGCATGATCGGCGCGGTGGTGGCGTGGGTGAGGGGATATCAGGGCAATGCGGCGTTGCTCGGGGCGGGCATCGGCGCGGTGGTGATCGGAACGACCGAGGTGGCGCTGCGCGAGCACCTCGGCGGCTTTCGCCCGCACACCACGATGCTGGCGGTGATCCCGGCGGTGGTGCTGCACACGGTCGCGGTGGTGGTGGTGCTGCTGGTGCGCGGCAGCGCGCCGCGCTGGCTGAACTACGTGCTGCTGCCGGTGGACGCGGTGGTCGTGATCGTGTGCTTCAGGCTGTTGCGCGGCCGCTATGCGGTGGCGCGCCGCGCGCGGGCGCCCGAACGGGGACGCTGAACGCGGCGAGCGGCTATCGCTGCGCGGGCGTGGCGGCGGCGATGTTGAGCGAGGGCAGCGGGCGCTCGCCCTCGGCGGCGCCCTCGCCGCGCGTCTCGCCGTCGAAGCCGAGGCGCTCGAGCCGCGCGATCTCGCGCTGGCCTTCGACGCGCGCGGGGTGCTCGGCGGGCAGGTCGGCGATCAGCGTGGCGATGCGGTTGCGCAGCTGCAGCGCGAAGTGCGGCGTGGAGGCGCCCATCAGCTGGCGCACGTCCTCCACGGTGACCTCCTGGGTGGCCGCCTTGCGGCTCAGGCGGCGGGGATCCTCGGCTTGGCTCATGTGCTCCTCGCTTGAGTGGCTATTCGACTTCCGGTTCTTCTGAGGCCTGCGTGCGCGCGACGATCTGCAGCATGGAGTCGATTTCGGCCTGGGTGACGGCGGAGATCGCGCTTTCGTCGCCGATCAGCCAGCCGTGATTGTAGGCGCCGCGGACGGCGGGGAACTGCGGGTCGGAGTAGGCGGGCTGGATGTCGGCCAGGTAGCTGGCGAGCGCGGCCGGCACGCCGGTGGCGCGGGAGAGCAGCAGCAGCGGCCCGTAGTCTGCGGTGGCGGCGAGCAGCGCCGCGGCGGGGGCGTCGAGCGGGCGCGCGGCGTTGGCGAACACGAGGCCGTGGCCCGGTTCTTTGACGCCCCAGCCGAAGGCGCCGTCGGTGTAGCGCGCCACTTCGATCGAGTTCTGCACAGCCGCTTCGGCGAGCGTGGAGTGCTCGCCGCCGCCGCTCGGGATCGTCCTGACGGCTCCCAGGCGGCGCAGCGCGTGCAGCGTGCGGCGGCTGACGGCTGCGGCGTCGACCAGGTACATGGTGGGCCGGCGCATGCGGGCGAGCGCTGCGGCGGTGGCCGCGGGGACGCCGCCCGGGGAGACCAGCAGGATCGGCGCGCCGCTCTCGGCGGCGAGCGAGGCGGCCGGCATCGCCATCGCGGGGCTGGCGGCCTGTGAGAGCACGATCGCCTGCCGCGGCGCGCTGCCTGCGTCGAGCTTCACGAGCAGGCTCGCGATCGCGGCGGCCGCGGCGGCGGGCGCGCGGGCGGTGAGCTGGTGGGCGAGATAGCCGTGCGGGAGCGGGGCGGTGGTGCCGATGCGGATCACCTGCGCGCCGCCGAGCGCGGGCGCGCCGAGCGGGTGCATGGAGGCGAGCGCTGCTTCGCTCGACGCGGGCGTGCGCCCGTCGTCGCTGTAGAGGATCGGCGCGTCGACGGGCGAGCTGGCGAGCACCGAGGCGGCGAGCGCGACCTGCCACCGGCGCTGGTCGACGAGCACGGCGACGGAGGGGCGGGTGGCGGCGGTGAGGCCGGGATAGACGGCGTGCGCGACCGACGCCGCGTCGGCGACCGCGCCGGCGCCGCCGAGACGGGTGGTGTTGCGGGTGTCGACGCCGAGCGCGCCGTGGGCGGGGGCGGTGGCGAGCGCCTGCGTTTCACCGGCGCCGCCGTAGCGCTGCGACCCGCTCTTGCCGCACCCGGCCAGCGCCAGCGCCGACGCGAGCGCGGCGAGCAGCAACGTGGCTGACGGCGGGAGCTGCGCTCGGTGCGCGACGCTGCGCATCCGCGGCACACTAGCGATCGCCGAAAAAGCGCGGCATTTGCGGGGAAAGGCTGCGAAAGGGCATGCACTCTCCGCAACCGTCATTGCAGTCTGCTAGCGTGCCCGCGCGAATGCCGAGTCCTTGACCAGATGTCAGGGAACGGGGGACCCAAGTTGTTGGGGCGAATCCCGCGGTGTGACCGTGAGAAGCGCAGGCTCTTTCAGCGCTAGCCCGTCAGCTAACCCCGCAGGCCGACGAAAGAGGTTGCCGTTGTGTGGATGCGTAGCTGTACCGCGGTTCTGGCAAGCTTGACGACCGTCCTCGCCGGAGCTTCGAGCGCTCTGGCGAACGGAACCGGGGGAGTTAGCGCACAGTCGCCGTCCACGAAGAGCGCGGGCGGCTCGGCCGCCACGTCGGCGCCGGCGGGCGCGTCGCCGGTGACGGCGAAGACGCCGAAGCTCAACTACAGGGGGCCGGTGTACGAGAAGACGGCGACCGGCGAAGTGGTGCCCTACGCGAGCACCTCGGCCACGGCGGCGCAGGCGCCTGCCCAGACGGAAGCGGGCGTGGCGACGGGCGGCGCGGCGGCGAGCACGACGACCACGACCACGGCGGCGGGCGAACCGAGCGAAGAAGGCGCGCCGGAGCTGCTGGTGCCGGGCTCGCTGGCGCGCTACGTGAACGGTTTGGCGGCGGCGCCGGAGTCGGCGCCGCCGGCGGTGCAGGAAATCATCTGGGCGGGCAACCACCTGATCGGGCTTCCGTACATATACGGGGGTGGCCACAACCCCACCTTCACCTCTCCCGGCTACGATTGCTCGGGCACGGTGTCCTACGCGCTGCACGGCGCGGACCTGCTGAGCATGCCGCTCGACTCGGGCGAATTCGAGAGCTGGGGCGCGGCCGGCGAGGGACGCTGGGTGACGATCTTCACCAACGCGGGCCACGCGTACATGACGGTGGCGGGCCTGCGGCTGGACACGAGCGCGGCGGATGACCCGTCCAACGAGCAGGGCCCGCGCTGGCGGCCGCTGCGCCAGTCGAACACGGGGTTCGTGGTCCGCCACCCGGCGGGGCTCTGAGCGCGCGCGGCCGCCCCGGCGTGCGGCGAGCGAGCGCGCGGGCGGTTGCTGCGGCGTCTCCGGCGGCTGCGGTCGGCTACGCTAGACGGGTTGGCCGAGCTCGCGCCGGCCGCGGCTCAGAACAGCGATAGGAGGATCAGATGGCCGGCTTGACCGGGCGCATGTCAACCGTCGTGAAGGCGAAGGTCTCGAAGCTTCTCGACAGGGCGGAAGATCCGGCCGAGACGCTCGACTACAGCTACCAGAAGCAGGTGGAACAGCTGCAGAACGTGAAGAAGGGCATCGCCGACGTGGTGACCGCGAAGAAGCGGCTGCAGATGCAGGAGAGCTCGCTGCAGCAGAACGTGGTGAAGCTGGACACCCAGGCGCGCCAGGCGCTGGCGGCTGGCAACGAAGAACTGGCGAAGGCCGCGCTGGAACGCAAGAACGTGGCGCAGACGGAGCTGCAGTCGCTGGACACGCAGGTCTCCGAACTGGAAGACCAGCAGCAGAAGCTGACCGACTCCGAGCAGAAACTGCGCGCCAAGATCGAAGCGTTCCGCACCAAGAAGGAGGTCATCAAGGCGCAGTACTCGGCGGCCGAGGCGCAGGTGCGGATCTCGGAGGCGGCGACGGGCGTGGGCGAGCAGATGGCCGACGTGGGGCTGGCGATGCAGCGCGCGGTGGACAAGACCGAAAACATGCGCGCGCGGGCGGACGCGGTGCAGGAGCTGGAAGCGGCGGGGACGTTCGAAGACGTGACCCAGCTGGGCTCCGGCGAAGACGACATCGACCGCCAGCTCAAGCAGCTGTCGAGCGCGCCGGCGGTGGAAGACGAGCTGGCCAAGATGAAGGCGGAACTGGGATCGCCGGCGTCGGCGCAGGCGCCGCAGATCTCGGCGCCGGAGGGCGGCGAGGCGAGCGCCGGCGGTGAGGGCGAGCAGCCGGCGACGCAGCCCGCCGACGGCGGCCAGGCATGATCGTCCGCATCTCCGGCGAGGATCAGTACCGCCTCGCCGACGAGGACGCCCGGCGCCTGAACGAGCTCGAGAGCGAGGTGGTGGCGATCGTGGAGGGCGGCAGCGAAGACGGCTTCGCGCAGGCGTTCGCGCAGATGCTGGACTTCGTGCGCAGCCACGGCACGCCGCTGGGCGAGGACGAGCTGGAGGGCTCGGACGTGATCCTGCCGCCGGCGGACGTGAGCTTCGCGGAGGCCGGCCGCGAATTCACGGGCGAGGGCCTGATACCGGACTGACGAGGAGGGCCCGGCGCCGCTGGCGCGACCTCGGGCCGACCGCGCTGCGCAGCCGGCTCACACCGCTTCGGCGAGCGTGCTGGCGGCGCCCAGCGGCTCGCTGGGGAGCTCGGCGAGCGAGGCGGCCACCTCCGCCGCCTGCTCGATCGTGGGCGCGGGCGTCTCGGCGAGCCAGCGCTCGAGCCAGCGCACGGCGTAGGCGTCGTACTCGCGGCTGCTGTGCTGGGCGATCAGCGGCAGCAGCTTGAGCGCGACGCCCAGCGGCACGGGACGCTTGTGCTCGGCGGAGAAGTCGCGTGCGAGGGCGACGGCGGTGCGCAGCTCGCCGCGCTGCACCGCGCTTTCGATCTCGCGAACGGGGCGGAAGGGAGGGTTGCCCATGCGAACGCATGTTCGATCGCCGGCCGGCGATCGTGCAACAGTCGTCCGACAGGCATACGGGGGGCAGGCAGTCGTCCGACAGGCAGACGGGCAACAGGCAGATCGTTGTCTAGATCGGGATGCCCCAGAGCGGGAACCAGCGCTCGATTTCGGGCTCGATGGGCAGTTCGGAGGCGATCTGCGCCTTGAGCTGCAGCTCGCGCTCGGTGGAGCGCTGCTCGGCCTGGTCGGAGTCCCGCGCGCCGGCGGGGACGAACGGGTACCAGTAGCCGCGCTTGTAGTTGTAGATGAAGTAGATGCGCGACTGCTGGGCGCCGCCGGCGGCGGCCTGCGTGAAGGCGAACACGGCGCACAGCAGCCGCTCGCCGTGGCCGGCGGTCTCGATCGAGCTGGAGACGGCGTTGATGCCGACGGCGAGGTCTTCGACGCTGGCGGCGCCGGCGGGGTTGCGCAGCACGGTCCAGCGGTAGCCGTAGCTGTCGGTTTCGCTGGAGACGGTGGTGCGGCTCTCGCCGCAGGTGGCGCGCACGACCTCTTCGGTTTCGCGCAGCGCGCTTTCGAACTCGCTGGTGGCGAGCGCCTGGAAGACGATGGCGGCGGCGCCGGCGGGCTCGATGCCGTGCTCGGCCTGCAGCGTGACGTACGCGGTGGCGATGGCGAACAGGCGATCGGGGGCGGGGCCCTTGACGGTGTGGCGCCCGGTGAGGATGTCGCGCAGGCCCACGGCTCAGCTCCGGCGCGGGGAGGGCGTCACTAGGCGGCGCGCTGCAGCTGCGACTCGAGCCGTTCGAGCGCGGCGAGGCGCTGCTCGAGCGGCGGGTGGTCGGCGAAGATGTTCATGAGCGAGCGCTTGGTGCGGGCGGGCAGGATGAAGAAGGCGCTCATGCCCTCGGCCTTGCGCAGGTCCTGGGTGGGCACGCGTTCCATGGTGCCGCTGATCTTGATGAGCGCGGAGGCGAGCGCGCTGGGCCGCCCGGTGAGCACGGCGGAGCCGCGGTCGGCGGCGAACTCGCGGTAGCGCGAGAGCGCGCGCAGCAGCAGGAAGGAGATGGCGTAGACGAGCACGGAGACGAGCAGCACGATCATGATGTCCTCCTCCTCGTCGCGACTGCGACCGTAGCCGCCGCCGAAGCCGCCGCCGAAGAACAGCGCGAACTGGGCGATCATGGAGGCGAGCGTGGCGAAGAAGCTGGCGAGCGTCATCACGAGCACGTCGCGGTTGACGACGTGGGTGAGCTCGTGCGCCATCACGCCTTCGAGCTCGGCGGGCGAGAGCAGCTGCAGGATGCCGCGGGTGGCGCAGACGGTGGTGTTCTTCTTGGATTTGCCCATGGCGCAGGCGTTGGGCATGGAGGTCTCGATGACGCCGACTTTGGGCTTGGGCAGGTCGGCCTGCACGCACAGCCGTTCGACGACGGCGTGCAGCTCGGGCTCCTCGGCGGCGCTGACCTCTTTGACGCCCATGGCGGCGAGCGCGATCTTGTCGGAGCCGAAGAACTGCAGCGCGAGCAGCACGAGCGCGACGACGACGATGATGCCGGCGCCGGCGCCGGCGGCGACGAGCACGCCGACGAAGACGACGTAGACGAGCCCCAGCAGGAACATGGTGAGCAGCATGCGCGCCTGCAGGCCGTTGTCCTTGCCGAAGCTGGATCGCGCGGGAGCCATCGAGGGAATTGTGGCAGAAGCGGGTAAAGCGTCCGTGAGCGTGGCGGCAAGGCGCGCGGGGCCAGGGTGGTGCGCGGCGGGCGGGGCGGCGCGCGCCGCCGGCTGCGGGCGCAGGCGGCTGTGGGACGCGATAATCACGGTCATGGTCACCGGCACGAGCCTCTCCGGCGTGTTCCCCCTGGGCAGCCGCCTGAACGAGCGCGGGCGCCTGGAGGTGGGCGGCTGCGACGCGATCGAGCTGGCGCGCGAGTTCGGCACGCCGCTGTACGCGGTGGCGGAGGACGACCTGCGCGCCCGCGCCCGCGCGTTCGTGCAGGCGGGCGCCGACGCGGGTCACGAGGACTTCCACGTGGTGTTCGCCTCCAAGGCCTTCCCCTGCACGGCGGTGCTGGAGCTGTTCGCCCAGGAGGGCCTGTGGTGCGACGTGGCCTCGGGCGGCGAGCTGCACCTGGCGCGCGCGGCGGGCTTCCCGGCGGAGCGGATCGTGATGCACGGCAACGCGAAGTCGGAGGCGGAGCTGCGCGCGGCGCTGGAGCTGGGCGTGGGCCTGATCGTGGTGGACAACTTCGATGAGATAGAGCGGCTCGCGCGGCTCGTGCCCGAGCGGGCGGCGGATCGCGACGGCGTGATCGACGAGCAGGCGGTGCTGGTGCGGGTGACGCCCGACGTGCGCGGCGAGACCCACGAGAAGATCTCCACGGGCCAGGCGGACTCCAAGTTCGGCTTCGCGGTGGGGCAGGCGGGCGAGGCGCTCGCGCGGCTGGCGCAGATCCCCGGCGTGTGGGTGCGGGGCCTGCACGCGCACATCGGCTCGCAGCTGCTGGAGCTGCGCCCGTTCCGGCGCGAGGTGGAGGAGCTGGCGGCGCTGGGGGAGTTCCCGGTGTGGGATCTCGGCGGCGGGCTGGGGGTGCGCTACACCGAGGCGCAGGAGCAGCCGCCGGCGATCGAGGAGTACGTGGGCGCGCTGGTGGCGGCGGCGCACGAGCACGCGATGGCCGGGTCGCGGCTGCTGATCGAGCCGGGCCGCGCGCTGTGCGCGAACGCGTGCGTGACGCTGTACGAGGTGCAGAGCGTGAAGCAGAACGTGTCGCGCTGGGTGGCGGTGGACGGGGGCATGTCGGACAACCTGCGCCCGATGCTCTACGGGGCGCCCTATGAGGCGCACGTGGCGGACCGCTTCCCCTCGCCGGACTCGCCCGCCCGACGCGGCGGCTCCACGCGCTGCGTGCTGGCGGGCAAGCACTGCGAGTCGGGCGACGTGATCGTGGCGGAGGCGCTGCTGGACGATCCGCGGCCGGGCGACGTGATCGTGACGCCGGCGACCGGCGCATACGGGTACGCGATGGCCAACAACTACAACGGCGTGCCGCGTCCGGCGGTGGTGTTCTGCCACGACGGCGAGGCGCGCGTGGTGGTGCGGCGCGAGACCTACGAGGACCTGACGGCGCGCGATGTGCGCTGAGGTGCGCGGCGGCGAGCTGGATGCGTCGGCGCCGGTCCGGGGGCCCGCCGCGCCGTCCGCCGGCGCCGGCTCGCGCGCCACGGCGCCCTTCCGCGTGGGCCTGCTCGGCCGCGGCACCGTGGGCGGGGCCTTCGCGGCGCTGCTGGACGAGCGCGCCGATGAGATCGAGCGCTTCAACGGGCGCCGCCCGAAGATCAGCGGGGTGCTGACGCGCTCCGGGGGCGAGTTCGGGGAGATCCTGGCGGAGGCGGACCTGGTGGTGGAGGTGATGGGCGGGCTGGAACCGGCGCGCGAGTACCTGCTGGCGGCGATGCGCGCGGGCAGGGACGTGGTGACGGCGAACAAGCAGCTGCTCTCCCAGCACGGCGAGGAGCTGTTCGAGACGGCTCGCGAGCGCGGCGTGCACCTGCGCTTCGAGGCGGCGGTGGCGGGCGCGGTGCCGGTGGTGCGGCTGCTGGAGGAGTCGCTGGCGGCGACGCCGATCGAGCGCATCCACGGGATCGTGAACGGCACCACCAACTACATCCTCACGGAGATGAGCGCGGGCGCGAGCTATGAGGAGGCGCTGGCGCAGGCGCAGCGCAGCGGCTACGCGGAGGCGGACCCCTCCGACGACGTGTCGGGACGCGACGCGGCGGCGAAGATGGCGATCCTGGCGCGGCTGGCGTTCGGCACGCCGGTGCACCTGGACGACGTGAGCTACGAGGGCATCGAGCACCTGCACCGCGACGACATGGAGTACGCGCGCGAGCTGGGGCTGGGGCTGAAGCTGATCGGCACGGCTGAGCGCCTGCGCGGCGGCATCTCGGTGCGGGTGCACCCGGCGTTCCTGTATGGCGGGCACCCGCTGGCCTCGGTGGTGGGCCCGTTCAACGCGGTGACGGTGGAATCGGAGGCGATCATCGAGATCACGATGTCGGGTCCGGGCGCGGGCGGCGTGCAGACGGCGAGCGCGGTGCTGGGCGACGTGGTGAGCGTGATGACGGGCGGTGCGCGCCCGCCGGCACCGCCATTGGCGCTGGCGCTGGTGGAGGACGTGGAGAGCGCGTTCTACGTGCACCTGGACGTGGCGGACCACCCGGGCGTGCTGGCGGGCGTGACGCAGGCGCTGGGCGAGCAGGGGGTGTCGATCAAGTCGGTGGTGCAGCGCGGCCTGGGCGAGAACGCGCGGCTGGTGATGGTGACCCACCCGGTGCTGGAGTCGGGCATGCGCGCGGCGGTGGCGCGGATCGAGGGCTTCGAGTTCGTGCGCTCCGCTCCACGCACGATCCGCGTTATAGAAGAGGAGTACACATGATCGAACCCGTGGCCCCACCGCTGCCGACCGTCGAAGGGGCGGCCTTCACGGGCACGCACGTGCCGCTGATCGAGCGCTACCTGGAGCGCCTGCCGTTCGCGCCGGGCGACCCGCTGGTGAGCCTGCAGGAGGGCTCGACGCCGCTGCTGCGCGCGCCGGTGCTCTCGGAGATGGTGGGCGCGAGCGTGCGCCTGAAGCTGGAGGGGGCCAACCCGACGGGGTCGTTCAAGGACCGCGGCATGACGTGCGCGGTGTCGGCGGCGGTGCGCGACGGCGCCAAGGCGGTGATCTGCGCGTCGACGGGCAACACCGCGGCGAGCGCGGCGGCGTATGCGGCGCGCGCGGGCATCACCTGCGCGGTGATCGTGCCGGAGGGCAAGATCGCGCAGGGCAAGCTGGCGCAGACGCTGATGCACGGCGCGCGCGTGATCGCGCTGCAGGGCAACTTCGACCAGGCGCTCGAGCTGGTGCGCGAGCTGACCGACACGCACCCGATCGTGCTGGTGAACTCGATCAGCGAATATCGCGTGGAAGGCCAGAAGACGGCGGCGTTCGAGATCCACGAGGCGCTGGCCGGCGAGCTGGAGGCGCTGTGCATCCCGGTGGGCAACGCTGGCAACATCACCTCCTACTGGCGCGGCTTCAGCGAGCTGGGGGCGGCGCCGCGGCTGTTCGGCTTCCAGGCGGAGGGCGCGGCGCCGCTGGTGCTGGGCCACCCGGTCGAGCATCCGGAAACGGTGGCGAGCGCGATCCGCATCGGCAACCCGGTGCGCTGGGAGGACGCGATGGCGGCGGCGCGCGACTCGCGCGGCTCGATCCGCATGGTGACCGACTCGGAGATCCTGGCGGCCTTCCGCCTGCTGGCCTCCAAAGAAGGGATGTTCTGCGAGCCGGCGTCGGCGGCCTCGGTGGCGGGCCTGCTGAAGTACGGCGCGGAAGGCGCGGAGCAGGTGGTGTGCGTGCTGACGGGGCGCGGCCTGAAGGACCCGGAGACGGCGATCGCGCACAACGACGGCAAGGTGATCCCCTGCGCGGTGGAGATGGAGGCGCTCGAGGAGGCGGTGCTCGGAGACGTGTCGTGACGCGCCGGCGGCCGGCGGGGCTGCGGCGATGACGCGCGCACGGCGCTCGACCGGAGCTCGGGCGTGACGCGCAGGCGGCGGCTGGTGCGCGTGCCGGCCTCCTCCGCCAACCTCGGCCCCGGCTTCGACTGCATGGCGGCGGCGCTGTCGCTGTGGCTGGAGCTGGAGGTGGAGGAGACGGGCGCGTTCGCGGTGGAGACGGAGCTGCCGGTGGCGCGCGGGCGCGAGAACCTGTGCGTGCGCGCGTTCGAGCGCCTGCACCCGGCGGACGGCTTCACCTTCCGCATCGGCTCGCGCATCCCGCTGTCGGGCGGGCTCGGCTCGAGCGCGGCGGCGATCGTGGCGGGGCTGATGGCGGCGGACCATATGTACGAGCTGGACGTCGACCTGCTGGAGCACGCGAGCACGATCGAGGGTCACCCGGACAACGTGGCGGCGGCCCTGCGGGGCGGCTTCGTGGTGTGCGCGGACGGGCAGGCGAGCCGCTTCGAAGCGCCGACGGGCCTGGAGGCGCTGGTGGTGGTGCCGGAGCAGGCGGTGCGCACGCGGGCGGCGCGCGAAGCGCTGCCGGCGCAGGTGCCGATGGCGGACGCGGTCTTCAACGTGGCGCACTCCTCGCTGCTCACGCTGGGCCTGGCGCGGGGCGACTGGGACCTGGTCTCGCGCGGCTTGCGGGACCGGTTGCACCAGGATGCGCGCGCGTCCCTGTTCCCGCGCTCGGCGCGGCTGCTCGAGCGCGCGCGCGAGCTGGGCGCGCTCGGCGCGACGATCTCGGGCGCGGGCCCGACGGTGCTGGTGTGGTGCTTCTACGAGCAGACGGGCTCGGTGGCGGAGGCGCTGGCGCGCGAGGTGGAGGGCTGGGCGAGCCTGCTGCGGGTGCCGTTCGAGTCGCAGGGCGCCTACGTGCAGGAGCTGTGAGGCGCGTGCCCGTGAGAACGCGAGATGAGGATCGCCGCCGCGCGGTCCTCGGGAGCCCTGCTCCGATCGTGGCTTCGCGCCCACAAGACGGTGGAGCCGCGCACCGGGCGCGGCTCCACCGCCAAAGCGATCCGTTCCAGTCGGGCCGGGCGCGCCGACTGGGCTAGTGAGCTACTGCCGGATCAGCTTACTTGTCTACCTCGATCGCTTCGCTGAATTTCACTTTGTCCGTCGTTTCCAGCCCCGAGGATGCGCCGGCGGCTTTGAGCGTGTCTTCGCTTCCACCCTTGAATTTTTTGATCTGCTGTTTTTTGCTGCTCTCTTTGTAGACCAGTTCGCCTTCGGTCGCCAGTTTTTCGATCGGTAACACTTCGCCGATGATCGAGCCGGTCACCGAGACTTTGATGCCGAGGGGCGTGCACGATTCGACAGTGGTGAACGTCGTGCCGGATTCAGGCGCGAGGTCCTCGCCTACTTCCGATTCCGCTTCGGATTTTTCGACTTCGCCGAGTTCGCCCTTCAGGGAGCTGGTCTTGATTTCGCCCGACGCCGCGCCCGAGCTTTTGCATTTTTTGCCGCTGCTTTCGCAGCCGGTGTAGGTCACCACGACTTTGGCGACGGTTTTGGCGCCGGTGATTTCACCTTCCGCGGTGTCCGCCGAGCAGATGATCGTTACCGTGCCTTCGAGCTTGCCTGTTCCTGATGTGGCTTTGAACGTCACTCCTTTGGCCGCTTCTCCTTTGGAGTTTAAGAATTCCGGCCCCGCCGCATAGGCCGCTGCGCTGGCGAGCGCGCTCACGGCGAGTACGGCCACAAGAGCGCCTATGATCCTGATGCTTCGCATTGTGTATCGCTCCTTCTGTGTTGTGGGTGTTGGTCGACGCCGGCTCCCGAATCCGCATCAGAAAGCCGTCGCCTGGTGCGCGCGCGGCCGGCGCCCCGCGCGAGCGATCGCGCGGAGCTCCGGACGTGCGTGTCCTGCGCTTCGTTCTATTCGCTGGCGAGCACGCCTTCTGAGGTCGCCTCACCGAGGTTCCCGTTGAGGATCGCCGTGTTGTGGCCAGCCGCCGAGGGCACTCCCAGCAGCGAGTCCACCAGCGAATCCACCAAGCCTTCGAAGGGCGCGCCGCAGCCTTTGGCCGCAGGTGCCGCGAACGCGTTGTCCACCAGCGAGCCCCCGAGCAGTTCGACGATGTTGAATTCTTCCTTGGCGATGATTTCTCCGACCTTGCCTTTGATCGGTTTGTTCGGTTCGGGCGGTTCGGTCGTGCCCGTCGTCAGCCGCAGCACGATCGGGTTGGCTTCGGAGCCGACGTAGCAGTTGTTCCCGAGCAGGAAGTTGCCCAGCTTGACCTTCACCGGAAGTTCGAGCGCGACGCCTTCCTGGTTCACGAGGTTGCTCGGGTTGACGCTGACGTCGCTCGCCGGCTTCGCCAGTTCGGTCGTCTCGGTCACGCCGGTCAGCCCTTTGTTGATCATTTCTTCGTAGTGTTCTTTCGCTTCTTTGGGCCACGATTCCGGTGGTTTGCTGTTGAACAGGCCGCCAGGCACGTACAGCGCGGTTTTCGACAGCGTTTCGCCGTTTTCGGCCGCCACCAGCTGGTAAGCGCCGGTTTCTTCGGTCTCCGGGGTTTCGACCAGGCCGCCCTGCAGCGTGATCGTTTTGTTGATCGGCACGGTCCGCGTGCCGACCGTGAATTCGCCGCTGGTCGTCTGCGCCAAGAGGCACAGCACCACTGCGTTGTCGCTCAGCGGGCAGTCGGCGTACGGGGCGTAGTTGCCTGTGGGGTGGTGTACGGTCGCATACGCCGGCGACGCCGCCACGAGCGTGCTGAGAGAGGCGACGAGCGCCAGGGCCGCTCGTCTCGAGGTGCCGCGAGTCATCGTCTGCTCCTTCTGTGGTTTGCGTGTGTGCTTGTCGTCTCTAGGCTCAGTCCCGCATCGCACCGTTGCCGAGGCACGGGGGCGCGTCAGCGAGCAGTGGCCCGAAGGCCAGGATTACGCCTGTCCTCGGGATTCGTCAACGTTTGTCGGCGGATCTTTCCTAACTGGCTGGCCAGCCAGCCACGGCGCCCGCCGGGCGAAGCCCGTCGCCGGTCCGCGATCTCCGCGTGCGTGAGCTGGTCGGAGACAGACGGAGAGCCCGCGAAGGTAGCGCGTACGCGCCGAGATTTGGCTTGTGGAAGCGAAAGAGCGCTTGAAAACGCTGAGTTTGCGTGCGCTCAAGGCTGGCGCACGACACGAGTCGTGGTGTATCAGTCGCCAGCGTGGGGACGCCGGGAACCGACCGAGAGGGGGAAGGCGCTGCGGGCCGGGCGCCGCGGGGTCCAGCGGCCTCTTCGCAGGTGTGCTTTCCGTGCCTGCACCCTGGTCCGGGGCACTCACGCGAGGAGGTCTCCTCGCACCAGCGCGCGCGCATATACGCCGCGATGATCGAGCTCGCGGCCGAGCGCGGCGGCTACGGCGCGGTGACGGTGTCGAAGGTCGTGGCGCGCGCGCGCGTCTCGCCGCGCAGCTTCTACGAGCATTTCAAGGACAAGGACGAGTGCTTCCTCGCCACCTACGACGCGATCGCGCTGCGCTCGGCGAGGCGCATCGGCGACGCGCAGGTCGGCATGCGCGACTGGCGACAGCGGCTGGCGCTGGCGTTCCGCACGTGGACGAACGGGATCGCCGGCCAGCCGAAGATGGCGCGGCTGGCGCTGATCGAGGCGTTCGCGGGCGGTCCCGCGGCGCTCGCGCGGATGCGGCGCGCGGAGGAGATGTTCGAGGCGATGATCGCGTGCAGCTTCGCGCGCGCGCCCGACCGTCTCGCGGTGCCGCCGCTGCTGGTCAAGGGCATCGTCGCAGGCGTGCACCGCGTCGCGCGCGCGCGGTTGCTCGCCGGACGCGCGAGCGAGCTGCCCGACCTGGCCGAGGAGCTGCTCGAGTGGATGCTGTGCTTTCGCTGCGACGCAGCGGCCCTCGCGCGGCTGCGCTTCTTCGCGCTCGCGGCTCAGCCCGGCGCCAAGGCTGTCCGGGCGGAGCAGCGTGGTGACACCGCCGGCGGCGGCACGGACGACCGCACGCGGATCCTCGACGCGGTGGAGCGGCTGGCTGCGAGCGAAGGCTACTGGCGGCTGACGGTGCCGCGCATCCGCACCGCAGCGGGGATCTCGCGCGGATGCTTCGACGAGCACTTCGCCGACGTCCAGCACTGCTTCGTCGCCACGCTCGAGCGCCACGCCGAGCTGATGCGCGCGCACAGCGTTGCCGCGGGCACGCGCGCGAGGACGTGGCCAGGCACCCTGCACCGTGCGATGCACGCGCTGTGCGCGTACGTCGCGGCGAACCCCGCGCCGTCTCGGCTCGTGTTCACCGAGATCCTCGCGCCCGGCCCCGACGGAATGCGCCATCGCGAACGGCTGATCGCGAAGGCGGCGGAGACGCTGCGGACGAGCGGCCCTGCGGGCCAGCGCCCGAGCGAGCTCGCCGCGGAGGCCTCGGCGGGCGCCGTATGGGGGCTCGTCGACCGCCACATCGCCAGCGGGCACGCTCGGCGACTGCCGCGGATCGCGCCCACGCTGTCGTTTCTCGCGGCCTCACCGGCGATCGGCGCGCAGGGGGCTCTCGCCGCGATCGCCGCCGAGCACGGGCGCATGGCCGCGAGCGACGTGCTCGCCTGAACGCGCGCCCGCCGCGCACCGGCGCCGGGGCGTCTGAGGTTGCTGCTTCGGATTCGGGCGCCCCGGCACCGCCAAACACCCCAAGCCGGGCCCGTGGGCCCTGTCAGGAGCGCGCGCAGTCTACACGAGGCGTCCGCGAGCCCGCGGGGACCTCGCGTCCGCCTGCACCCGCGCCGGCCGCGGCTCAGGAGCCGAGGCTGATGCTCGCCAGGCGCTCGCCGGCGTCACCGAGGCCGTCCAGCCGCTCGAGCACCTCGGCCGCCAGCGCGAGGTAGTCGGCGCCGAGGTCGGGGCGGTGGTCGATGATCGAGCGCGCGCGCTCGGCCGATTCGGCGTAGGCGATCGAGGAGCGGATGACCGAGTCGAACACCTGCTGGCCGAAGCGCTCCTTCAGCGAGGCGAGCGCCTCGCGCGAGTGCACGGTGCGCATGTCGGCGAGGTTGAGCAGCACCCCCAGCAGCGCGAGCTCGGGGTTGAGGCTGTCGCGTGCGAGCTCCACCACCTCCATCGCCTGCTCCACGCCCTGCAGCGCGAAGTACTGGGCCTCGGCGGTGATCAGCGCGTAGTCGGCGGCGACCAGCGCGTTGATCGTCAGCAGCCCCAGCGACGGCGGGCAGTCGATCAGGATCAGCTCGTACTGCTCGCCGGCCTTCGCCAGCGCACGGCGCAGCGTCAGCTCGCGACCCATCTTGCCGCCGAGCATCAGCTCCGCCTCCGCGAGGCTCAGGTTGGCGGGGATGATGTGCTCGTGGATCGCCTCGATCGCGTCCGAGCGGCCCGAGAGCACGTCCGCGATCGTCGGCTGCACGTCCGTG
>DATJMM010000044.1:0-51546 GCA_035508735.1 Solirubrobacteraceae bacterium
CAGCAGGTCGCCGACGGTCGAACCCACGTAGGTCGCGCCAGGGCGGTACTCGAAGCGCTCCGGCACGAGCTCGCACAGGCGCACGAGGAGCTCGAGCGGCGAGCGCGAGCCGTCGAGCGCGGCCTCGAGCTCCTCGAGGCCCTCGACCGCGGGCTGATCCTGCCACGGCAGCGCGAACTCGCCGGCGGCGTCGACGTAGGCCGCGCTCGCAAGGCTCTGCCACGAGCCGTCCGGGGGGTCGGGGGGAGGGGAGGTGACGACGCGCGCGCGGACGTCGACGGTGAGCTGCTCGTGGCTCGTCGGTATGCCGAACTCGAGCACCTCGGTGCCGAAGTAGTCGAGGTGGCGGCTGACGCGCGCCTCGGGCTCGATGCGCGTGTGGAACTCGTCGCAGCGCTGCGTGGAGGTCGTCGCCGGGCGCACGCGCAGGGCGTTGAGGTTGTCGGTGACGGGCGCGTCGTAGCGGTACTCGGTGAGGAAGCGGATCGCGAAGTGCACGCGCGCCTCACCCCCTCGCGCCGGCCATCGCCGCACCGGCGAAGTAGCGCTCGGAGACGTCCTGGTCGATGCGGTTCAGCTCTTGCTGGGTCTGTTCGCAGATGCCTGTCAACTCCGCCCCGTCGGGTATGGCCCTGCGCTGGAAGTCTAGGTCGGCGGCCAGCCGGCTCACCCGCAGCACCGGCTTGGAGTTGCGCGGCCCCGCGTCGGCCATCGCGAACGCCTCGTGCATCGAGTCCACGCACGCGGCCACGCTGTCGGGGTAGGCGCGCTCGAACAGCAAAAAGCGCGCGACCGGGTGCGCGTTGGGGGGCGCGGTGACGGCGCGCAGGTAGGCGTGAAAGCCGCCCACCGCCTGCAGCAGGATCAGCGCGTGGCCGTCCGCCGAGGCGGAGTCCCCGACCGGCAAAGCCACGCGCAGCATGCGCAGCACCATGTCCGCGATCTCGATCAGCCCGCCCGCGTCGAGGAAGCACTTGGCCTCGTCGCGCAGCATCGAGCGGTTGGCCACGCCCCAGATCAGCGCGGTGCGTTCCTTCACGTACTGCGAGGCCACCGACGGCCCGGCCGGGGCCTCGGAGTGGAATCCCGCCCATCCCTGGCCGCCGCCGCGCAGGCCCAGCGCGGTGGTGTTGATCGCTTCCCACATATCCGCGCTGATCACGTCGCGCACCGTGCGCGCGCCCTCGCGCGCGCGCTCGACGCTCGCCAGCATCGAGCCGGGCCGCTCGGGGTCGAGCGTGAGCGCTCCCAGCGCTTCGCGTCCATGTGGCTGTTCGTTGGCGTCTCCCAGCATCGCAAGCAGGCCTCCCGAGCCGAAGCTCACGCCCGGCGCAGACTCGGAGGTACCCTGCAGCTCGGCCTGGAAAACCGCCTCGACCGCGCGCGCGGTGAACTCCGCGCGCGCCAGGTTGCGCCCCAGCCAGTAGAGCTCGTGCGCGATCCGCGCCAGCATCAGCTTGGCGCGCGCCGCAGCGCCGGCGGCGGCGCGCCCGGCCGCGCGCGCGCCGGCGGGCGCGAGCGCTGCTGCTGCTGTTGCTGCTGCTGGCCCGTCCAGGCGCCGTAGCGCAGGTCCGGCAGCGCCGGCGGCTGCGTGTCGGCTACCGGGAAGCCGCCCACCCCGGCGCGGTCGGCGTCGTCGCCGTCCTCCAGCACCCACGTGTCCTTGGAGCCGCCGCCGCGCGAGGAGTTGACGATCAGCGAGCCGTCCTCGAGCGCCACGCGCGTGAGCCCTCCCGGCACGATGTCGATGCGCTCGCCGAACACCGCGAACGGGCGCAGGTCCACGTGGCGCGGCGCCAGCAGCCCGTCGGCGCCGACCGTCGGCACCGTCGACAGGCGCACCAGGTCCTGCGCGATCCAGCGGTCGGGGTGGGTGCTGATCACGCGGCGCATGCGCTGCAGTTCCACCTCGTCGGCGTGCGGGCCGATCATCACGCCGCGCCCGCCGGACTCGCCGGTGGGCTTGACCACCAGCTGCTCGAGGCGCTCGAGCACGTGCTCGAGCACTTCGGGGTCCGAGAGCAGGTAGGTGCGCACGTTCTCCAGGATCGGCTCCTCGCCGAGGTAGAAGCGGATCATGTCCGGCACGAAGCAGTAGATCGCCTTGTCGTCGGCGACGCCTGTGCCGAAGGCGTTGGCGATCGCGACGCTGCCGGCGCGGTAGGCGCGCACCAGCCCCGGCACGCCCAGCAGCGAGTCGCCGCGGAACTCCAGCGGGTCCACGAAGTCGTCGTCGAGGCGCCGGTAGACCGCGTGCGCGCGCTCCAGCCCGCGCGTGGTGCGCATGTACAGCACGTCGTCGCGCACCACCAGGTCGGAGGCCTCCACCAGCTCCACGCCCATCTGCCGCGCCAGGAAGGCGTGCTCGAAGTAGGCCGGGTTGGCGGGCCCCGGCGTCCACACCACCACCGTGGCCTCGCTCTCCGCCGAGGGCGCCACCGAGCGCAGCGCGCGCAGCAGCAGCTGCGGGTAGTGCTCCACCGGGCGCACGCGGTAGGAGGCGAACAGCTCCGGCACCAGGCGCGCCATCGCGGCGCGGTTCTCGAGCACGTAGGAGATGCCCGAGGGGATGCGCACGTTGTCCTCGATCACCTTCCAGGTGCCGTTGGAGTGGCGCACCAGGTCGCAGCCGGCCACGTGCGTGTACACCCCGCCGGGCGGGCGGATGCCGTGCACGGCGCGCGCGAAGTGCGAGCAGGAGGCGACCAGCCGCCACGGCACGAGGCCCTCGCGCACGATCTCGCGCGCGTGGTAGACGTCGTCGACGAAGTGGTTGAGCGCGCGGATGCGCTGCGCCAGGCCGCGCTTGATCGCGCGCCATTCCTCGCCGCTGAGCACCCGCGGCACCAGGTCCAGCGGAAACGGCCGTTCGTGCGACGGCCCGCCGCCGCCGCTGGTCTCGAACGTGATCCCCTGCTGCATGAAGATCGCGTCGCGGCGGCGCCCGGCCTCCACCAGGCCCTCGGGACCCAGCCGGCGGAGCTCCGCCACCAGCGAGCGCGCGGTCGGCCGCGGCGTGCCGTCGTGCTCGAACAGCTCGTCCAGGAACGGCGCCTGCGGGCGATATCCGTCGATGCCGTCCACGGCGGCTGTGTGCACCCCCGAGCTCACCGGGGGATTCTCTCGTGGAGTTTGCGGCTTCGCTTTCGACGGATGGATAAAGCGGCGCTCGTCGTGGTGCTCAACTGTCACGGCTCATTGTTGCGCGTCCGGGGCCGGCGCCCGGCGCGCGCTCCGGGCCGGGCGCACGGCGGGCCTCATTTCGGCCAGCGGCCGTGGCGGCTGAAGTACTCGCGCGCGGCGTCCTCGGCGTCGCGCTCGCGATCGCCCCTGGCGCCGATCCGGTAGAGCCAGTTGACGAAGTAGATCGCGAGCCCGGCGCTGACGATGCTGGCGCCGCCCTCGAGGTTGCTTTCGCCGCCCAGCGCCATGATCACGATGCCGACCACCGTGGCCAGCGCCGGCAGCCCGTAGCGCAGGCCCGCCAGCGCGGCCCGCCCCAGCCGGCTGCCGCCGCCCGCGGACGCCGGCGCGGGCCGGCTCGCCTGCGCGGGCCCGTCCTCCGGCGCGCTCATGCCGCCGCCAGCGGGGGCGCCGCCGCCTCCCTTTCGAGCGCCGCCGCGCAGCGCGCGGCCGTGCGCCGCGCCCAGGCGCCGCTCGTGAGCACGCCCAGAGCGAGCACCAGCGCGCCGAAGGCCGCGATCATCCACCACGCCGGGTGGCTCGCGCCGGCCAGGTGCGCGCCGACGTCGCCGCCCACCGCGGAGCCCACGATCGAGCCGGTCAGCGCGACCCCCAGCGCCTGGCCGACCTGGCGGCTGGTGGAGGCCACCGCGGCCGCCACGCCGGCCTGGCTGTTGGGCATGCCCGACACCGCGGTGTAGGTGATCGGCGGGTTCACGCAGCCGAAGCCCACGCCGAAGACGGCGTACAGGCACAGCAGCAGCGCCAGCGGCGTGGTGGGCGTGAGCGCGGTCAGCGCGAGCGCCACGCCGGTCATGCACGTGCCCGCCACCACCAGCGGCAGCCGCGGCCCGCGCCCTCCCACCGCGCGCCCCGACAGCGGGCTGAAGGCGAGCGCGGCGAGCGCCATCGGCAGCGTGCACAGGCCCGCCTGCAGCGCGCTGTAGCCGCGCACGTCCTGCAGGTAGAGCGTGTTGAGGAAGAGGAAGCCGCTGAAGGCGGCGAACGCGCTGATCGCGATCACGGTGGCGCCCGAGAAGGGCGCGCTGCGGAAGAAGCGCACCTCGATCAGCGGGTCCTCGCGGCGGCGCTCGTAGGCCACGAGCGCGCCCAGCGCCGCCGCCGCCGCCGCGAACAGCGCCACGATCAGCGCCGAGGACCAGCCGGCGCGGGGACCCTCGATGATCGCGTAGGTCAGCGACGCCAGCGTGACGATCACGAGCGCCTGCCCCACCGGGTCCACTTTGCGCGCGCGCTGCGCACGCGACTCCGGCACGAACAGCGCGGTCAGCGCCACCGCCGCCACGCCGATCGGCACGTTGATCCAGAAGATCGAGCGCCAGCCCACGCTCTGCGTGAGCGCGCCGCCGACGATGGGGCCGAGCGCGAGGCTGATGCCCACCACCGCGCCCCACGCGCCGATCGCTTTGGCGCGCTCGCGCGGGTCGGTGAACACGTTGGTGATGATCGACATCGCCACCGGGTTGAGCATCGAGCCGCCCACCCCCTGCAGCGCGCGCGCCGCGATCAGCCAGCCGAGCGTGGGCGCGAGGCTGCACAGCAGCGAGCCCGCCGAGAACAGCGCGAGGCCCACCTGGAAGGTGCGCCGGCGCCCCAGCCGGTCGGCGGTGGAGCCCGACAGCAGCAGCAGGCTCGCGATCACCAGCACGTAGGCGTCGATCGTCCACTGCAGGCCCGACACCGAGGCGTGCAGGTCGCGGCGGATCGACGGCAACGCGACGTTGACGATCGTGTTGTCCATCGCCACGATCAGCAGGCTCATGCAGCAGATCGCGAGGATCGCCATGCGCCGGCGGTCGCTCAGCTCCTCGGTCACGGGCGCGGGCGGGGTGTAGCGTTCACGGCACCTAGTTCTAGCGGCGCCGGCGCGCGCCCCCGGTCCGTGCCGCCGCCGCCCAGCCCTGCCGCCCCGATGCCCGCCGTCACCATCGACCAGCTCACCATCGCCGACCGCGCGGAGCGCTGGGCCGCGCTCGGCTTCGCGGTGGAGGGAGAGGAAAGCCAGATAGGAGCGGTGCGCCTGCGCTTCACAGGGCCCGCTGCGGATCGCGGAATCGCAGGCTGGAGCCTGCGCGGCGTGCAGCGCGACGTGGACCTCGACGGCCTGCCGACGGAGATCTCGCGCGAGCCGATGCCGCCGCCGGCGCCGGCGCACCCCAACGGCGCGGTCGCGATCGACCACGTCGTCGCCGCCACGCCCGCCTTCGAGCGCACGCTCGCGGCGCTGCGGGCCGCCGGCCTGGACCTGCGGCGCGTGCGCGAGCAGCCCACCCCCGCGGGGGCGCCGCGCCAGGCCTTCTTCCGCCTCGGTGCGGAGATCCTCGAGCTGATCCAGGAGCCCGCCGAGGTGGCTGCGCGCCACGGCGGCGCGCAGCGGCCGGCGCGCTTCTGGGGCCTCGCGCTGGTGGTGGAGGACCTCGAGGCCACGCTCGCGCTGCTCGGCGAGAGTGCCGGCGAGGCGCGCGACGCGGTGCAGCCCGGCAGGCGCATCGCCTCCGTGCGCCGCTCGGCCGGCCTGGCGGTGCCGCTGGCGCTGATGAGCGCGCCCGCGCCGCGCGAGGAGGTCGGCGCGTGAGCCAGGAGCGCTGGGACGCGGTCGACGCCTACGTGGAGGAGCGCCTGATCGAGCCCGACCCCGCGCTCGAGGCCGCGCTCGCCGCCAGCGCCGAGGCCGGCCTGCCGCCGATCGCGCTCACCCCCTCGCACGCCAAGCTGCTGCACCTGATCGCGCGCGTGCACGGCGCCCGCACGATCCTCGAGATCGGCACGCTCGGCGGCTACAGCACGATCTGGCTCGCCAGGGCGCTGCCCCCAGGCGGCCGTCTCGTCTCGCTCGAGCTGCGGCCGGACTACGCCGAGGTCGCCGACGCGAACGTCGCGCGGGCCGGCGTAGCCGGCCTCATAGAAATAATCGTCGGCCCTGCGATCGACAGCCTGCGCGGGCTCGTCGCGGCCGGCGCCGGGCCGTTCGACCTGGTCTTCATCGACGCCGACAAGGAGAGCACGCCCGAGTACTTCGAGCAGGCGCTCGCCCTCACCCGGCCGGGCAGCGTGATCGTCACCGACAACGTGGTCCGCGACGGCATGCTCGCCGACGCCGCCACCGGGGACCCCCGCGCGCTCGGCATGCGCCGCTTCCACGAGCTGCTCGCCGGCGGCGCCGTCGACGGTCACCGCGTCAGCGCCACCACGATCCAGACCGTCGGCGCCAAGGGCTACGACGGCTTCACGCTCGCGCTGGTCGAGTCCTAGGCTCGCCGCGCCGGCCGGCGGAGCGCCGGCACCCGCGATGCGGTCCCGCGTGGCGAGGGGACCCGCGTGGCGATAGGCTCGCGGCCATGGCGGGGGAGCTGAAGCTCGGCCTGAACACCGGCTACTGGGCCGGCGGGCCGCCGCCGGGGGCGGCGGAGTCGGTGGCCGAGGCCGAGCGGCTGGGCTTCGACTCGATCTGGACCGCCGAGGCCTACGGCTCGGACTGCCTCACGCCGCTGGCGTGGTGGGGCGCCGCCACCGAGCGCATCAAGCTCGGCACCGCGATCGTGCAGATGTCCGCGCGCCAGCCCGCCGCCACCGCGATGGCGGCGATGACCATGGACCATTTGTCGGGCGGCAGGTTCATCCTCGGCCTCGGCGTCTCCGGGCCGCAGGTGGTGGAGGGCTGGTACGGCATGCCGTTCGCCAAGCCGCTCGCGCGCACCCGCGAGTACATCGCGATCCTGCGCGAGATCTGGGCGCGCAAGGGCCCCGTCACCGCGCCCGGCCCGCACTACCCGCTGCCGCTGCCGGATGGAACGGGATTGGGCAAGCCGCTGAAGTCCTCCATCCACCCCCTGCGCGAGGACATCCCCGTCTACCTCGGCGCCGAGGGTCCCAAGAACATCGCCCTGTGCGCCGAGCTCTGCGACGGGTGGCTGGCGATGCTGTTCTCCCCGAGCGTCTACGACGAGCTCTACCGGCCCTCGCTGGAGGAGGGCTGGGGGCGCGCGGGGGCGCGGCGCGGCGCCGGCGACTTCGAGGTCTGCGCCACCGTGCCGCTGATCGTCACCGACGACGTCGAGGCCGCCGCCGACGCGCTGCGCCCCTTCTACGCGCTGTACTTCGGCGGCATGGGCGCCAAGGGCGCCAACTTCCACGCCAACGTGCCCATCCGCATGGGATACGAGCGCGAGGTGGCGGAGATCCAGGAGCTGTACCTGGAAGGCAAGAAGCAGGAGGCGGGGGCGAGGGTGCCAACCGCCCTGATCGAGGAGCTCTCGCTGATCGGCCCGCGCGAGAAGATCCGCGAGGACCTCGAGAAGTGGCGCGAGTCGGTCGTCACCACGCTGCTCGTCTCCGGCGACGCCGCCACGCTGCGCGCCGCCGCCGAGCTGGTGCTCGGCTGAGGCGCCGCCGCGCGCCGGGCCGCGCGCCGCGGTCCGGCTCACACCGCGATCGCGCGCGTGCGCGCGATCGCCCGGCCGGCGCCGTCCAGCGCCTCCATCGCCACGCTCGGCCCGGTCCGGCGCTCGAGCGCAAAGGCCGTCTCGAAGCCCTGCGACGGGCCGGTCGCGACCGCGCGCAGCGCCCCCGCGTGCGCTCCGGCCAGCAGGCGCCAGGCGCGCACCCCGGTGGCCCCGTTCCAGCTCGCGTACACCATGCGCTCGCTCCCGGACCGCGCCGCCGCGATCGCCGGCGCCTGCGCCGGGCGCCCGCTCCAGGGCAGGCGAAACGCGCGGTAGCTCTCGTACTTGGCGCCCAGCACCGCGTCGAACACCAGCTCGCCGTCGCGGCGGAACTCGGAGATGCGCGGCGTTTCGCCCCAGCCCACGAACACGTTGCCGCCGGGCAGCAGCTGCACGCTGCCCTGGCTGCCCGAGAGCACGCCGCGGTGGCGGTACTGGCTCACCAGCGAGGCGCGCATCGCGCTCTCGTCCACGTCCAGGATCAGCCCGCGCGAGAGCGCCTCCACCGCCGGCGTGGCGCCGTTGTCGAACACCGTGATCGTGCCGTCGCGCTGGCGGCGTGCGTCGTGCTGCCAGGCGAAGCGCGTGCCCGGCCCCATCTCGAAGTCGCTGTATTTGCCGCCCAGCCGCCACAGGATCGTGCCGTCGCGCGCGATCTTGTAGACGGTGTGGGTGCTGCGCGCCGACACCAGCAGGTTGCCCTCGTCGTCCATGTCCACCGAGTTGATGTGGAAGAAGTCCCAGTCCGAGGTCACCGGCCAGTAGGACTCGCTCAGCGCCACGTGCTCGAGGCTGTGCCACTCCAGCAGCAGCTCGCCGCTCGCCAGGTCCACCTCCTGGAAGATCGCGTCCTGGATCGTGCCGTGGCGCGAGCCGCCCACCGACGACAGGTCGGCCTCGGTCACCACGTAGCTGGTCAGCAGCGCCGTGCCGCGCGGCGTGATGCGGAACTCGTGCAGGTCGCCGCGCAGGCCCGCGGCCGCCTGCACCCTCCTGACCGTGCGGTAGCTCGTGTCCGCGATCACGTACTCGCCCACGCCGTGCCCGAGTTCGACCGTCCCCTCCCACCACGTCAGCACGGGGCTGGCGCGGTAGCTCTGCACGCGCAAGTTGGTGGCGATCTTCCCGCGCAGCGGGTGCTCCCACAGCGGCTCGCCCGCCGCGTCCACGATCACCGCGCCCGCCTGCGCGTGCGGCGCGTTGTAGGGGGCGATGAAGATCGGCTCGCTCGCCGCCCCCGCCTCCAGGCGCGTGACGGTGATCGCGGGGATGCGCAGGTCCGGGCGGCTGCGCCAGCGCGGCGGGCCCGGCGGCGTGCCCGCGGTGGTGCCCGCCGCGGCGACCGCGCGCGAGGAGCCGCCGGCGCGCCCCAGCAGCTCGCCCACACCGGTGGCCAGCGCCACGCCGGCCGCGCCCGCTCCCGCCGAGCGCAGCAGCTGCCTGCGCGTGATCGTGCTCGAGTTCATCAGCTCCATCAACTACCCGTCGACGGCAAAAGCTTCCTCAGCGATCTATCAACCCAGGGTCAAGCGCGCCGAAGAAGTGCGCGAGAGCGCCCGCGCCCGGCGCGCTTTACTCGGCGGCGCCCGGCGCCGGCGCCACGCTTGGCGTTAGGGTCTGGGCGATGGCCGAGCGCCAGCCCTTCGCGAACTTCCAGTACGAGCTCTATGCGCTGGGCCTCGGCGGGCAGCGCCCCGTGCTGCCGGTCTCGGTGAGCGAGCTGCAGGAGCGCGCGCGCGAGGCGATGACGCCCGAGGCCTACGGCTACGTCGCCGGCGGCGCCGGCTCCGAGCAGACGATGAGCGCCAACCTGTGGGCGCTCGAGCGCGTGGAGATCGTGCCGCGCATGCTGCGCGACGTCTCCGAGCGCGACCTCTCCACCTCGGTGCTCGGCACGCCCATGCCGGCGCCGCTGCTGCTGGCGCCGGTGGGGGTGCAGTCGATCGTCCACGCCGACGGCGAGCTGGCGGTCGGCCGCGCCGCCGCCGCGCAGGGGCTGCCGTTCATCCTCAGCACGGCCTCCTCGCACACGCTCGAGGACGTCGCCGCCGCCGTCGGCGAGGCGCGCCGCTGGTTCCAGCTGTACTGGCCGCGCGAGCGCGAGCTGGCCGCCAGCTTCGTGGCGCGCGCCGGCGCCGCCGGCTACGAAGCGATCGTGGTCACGCTCGACACGTGGCTGCTGGGCTGGCGCCCGCGCGACCTCGACGGCGCCTACCTGCCGTTCCTCAAAGGCGAGGGCGTGGCCAACTACTTCAGCGACCCCGTCTTCCGCGCCGCGCTGGAGCGAGCGCCGGAGGAGGACCCGGCGCCGGCGATCGGGCACTGGGCCTACCAGTTCGCCAACCCGCGCGTCACGTGGGCGGACCTCGAGTGGCTGCGCGAGCAGACGAAGCTGCCGATCGTGCTCAAGGGCATCCTGCACGCCGAGGACGCGCGCCGCGCGCTCGACGCCGGCGTGGACGGGCTGATCGTCTCCAACCACGGCGGGCGCCAGGTCGACGGCGCGATCGGCGCGCTCGACGCGCTGCCGGGCGTGCGCGCGGCGGTGGGGGAGGGCTTCCCCGTGCTGTTCGACAGCGGCGTGCGCAGCGGCGCCGACGTCCTCAAGGCGCTCGCGCTGGGCGCCGACGCCGCCTGCGTGGGACGCCCTTACGTGTGGGGTCTCGCGCTCGGCGGGCAGGCGGGCGTGGAGCACGTGCTGCGCTGCCTGCTGGCCGAGCTCGACCTCACGCTCGCGCTCAGCGGCCACACCGAGCTCGCGCAGGTCGACCGCGGCGCGCTGCGAGAGCCCTCGCGCTGAGCCTCGGCGGCGCTCCGGCGCCGGCCCTCGCCACCGCGGCGCCGAGCCCCGCGCCGCTCGCGCGCCGCGGCCGGCGCTGGGCGCGATCTGGCGAAAAGCGCGCGCGCGCGTGGTTCAATGAGTCGGTGAGGATGGAGGCTGTACGGCGCAGGAGGCGCGGAGGGAGAGGGTGCGCGATCGCGGTGCTCGCGCTCTGCGCCCTGGCGTGCGCGCCGGCGGCCGCCTCGGCGGACACCTACTGCGTCAACGAACCGCTGTGTCGCAAAGCCGGCGGCAAGGAAAAGGGCAACGACGGCAAGGCCGTCAAGCGCGCGCTCGAAGCCGCCGCCGCGCACGTCAACAGCGGCGGCCCCGACGTGGTGGTGATCGGCCCCGGCACCTACACGCTCGAACCGGGCTACTCCTACACCAGCGACGAAGCGGTGCTGATCCGCGGCGCCGGCGAGGGCGCGACCGTGCTGCGCGCCGGCGAAAGGCGCTCCGCCGTGCTCACGCTCGAGAGCCCCGAATCGACGCTCGAAGGCGTGACCCTGGAAGTGCCCGAAGGCGGAGAACGCGTGGGGCTGGCGCTCGACGGCGGCGGCGCGCAGGACGTCGCGGTCGTGGCCGGCGAACGGAAAGGCGAAGGCTCGCCCCAGACCACCGGCCTGGCGATCGCCGCCGGGTCCTTCAGCGCCGGCTCGGTCGAGCTGCCGGTCGCCGGCGACACCGCCGGCGTCTCCTTCGAAGGCGGCGGCGAAGTGCGCGGCTCGACGATCGTCGCCGCCGAAGGCGTCTCCGGCCGTGCGCCCGAGACGCTGCGCGGCTGCCGCATCAGCGGCGCGAAGGGGGGCGTGGCCGGCCACTCCGGCCCCGTCACCGTCGAAGACAGCCTGATCGACCTGCGTGGCGGCGCCGGCGCCGGCGTGAGCGTGCTCGGCAACGGCGCAGGCCGTGGCGAAGCCACGCTGCGCGGCCTCACGATCGTCAACGGCGGTGCTGGCTCGACCGGCCTGCTGGTGCAGGCCAAGGAAGGGGCGTCGGCGACCGCGGTGCTGCAGAGCTCGGTGATCGCCTACGTCGCCCACGCGATCGTGGAGCTCGGCGAAGGCGCCGGCTCGACGGCCGCCGCCGCCGGCGACTACTCGAGCTACGAAAGCGCCGGCGACGAACAGCTGGGGGAGCACGGCGCGGTCGCGCCGGCGCCGCCGCCGGAGGAAAACGCGGTCGCCGGCGCGCCGGGCTTCGTGGCGCCCGTGCTCGGCGAAGGCGGCTTCGGCGAAGGCGACTGGCACCCGTCGCTGTCGCCGCGCTCGCCGCTGATCGACGCCGGCGTGCCGGGTCCGCTCGCCGCCGGCGAATACGAACTGGACGCCGAAGGCAATCCGCGTGTGGTCGGGCCCAGCCGCGACGTGGGCGCCTTCGAGTATCAGCGGCGCGCCCCGTCGGTGAGCGCCGGCGCGTCCTCCGCCACCGCCACCGTGGGCCAGCCGATCACCTTCAGCGGCGTGGCCACCGTGTCCGAACCCGGCGACGTGCTCGCCGGCGAGCAGTGGAGCTTCGACGACGGCGGCGTCGGCACGGTCGACGCCGGCAGCGTCGCGCACGCGTTCTCCACACCCGGCACGCACACCGCCACGTTCACGGCGCTGGACGCGCTCGGTCTCGAAGCGACCGCCACGGTGAGCGTGAGCGTCTCGGCCGCGCCCGCCGGCTCCGGCTCCGGCTCCGGCCCCAGGCTGCCGTTCGGCTTCGGCGGCCCGAAACTGGGCGGGCTCGGCGAGCACGGCGTGGCGGGCTCCAGGACCAGCTCGCCGGCGCGCCTGTCGGGGCTGCGCGTGTCGCCGCGCAGCTTCCGCGCGGCCCGCTCGGGCCCGAGCGTGAAGCGCTATCGACACCTCGGCGCCCGTGTCAGCTTCCACCTCTCGAAGGCCGGCAGCGTCAGCTTCGCGGTGGAGCGGCTGGTGCGCGGGTACGTGCATGGCCGTCGCTGCCGGCCCTACGGCCACGGGCGCGCGGTCAAGCGCTGCACGCTGCGTCGGAGGATGCGCGGCGGCTTCGCGCGCAGCGCCGGCGCCGGCGCCGACGCGCTGCACTTCAGCGGCCGGCTGGGCGGGCGCACGCTCGCCCCCGGCAGCTACGTGCTGGTCGCGAGCGTGCCCGGACGCGCCTCGCTGACCGCGCCCTTCGCCGTGCTGCGCTGAGCGGCCGCGCTCGCCGCGAGCGCGCGCCGGCCCGCCGGCCGCCGCCCGCCGCCGGAGCGCCCGCGGATGCGGCGATCCGTCCTCGCCTACACCGGTTCGCGCGCGTACGCGCGCATCGCCTCCAGCACCGGCGCGAGCCGGCGCCCGCGCGGCGTGAGGCGGTACTCCACCGCCGGCGGGCTGGAGGGGATCACGGTGCGCTCGATCAGGCCCGCGCCCTCGAGTTCGCGCAGGCGCTCGGACAGCATCCTGGGCGAGATGCCGGCGACCGCGTCGGCGAACTCGCTGAAGCGCAGCGCGCCGCTGAGCGCGGCGTACAGGATCGACAGCTGCCAGCGCCGCTCGAGGAGGTCCGCGGCTTCGCGGACCTCCTCCGGAACGGGCTCGCACCTGCGTGCGCGTGCCATCGCCTGCTCCCTCGCGCCGTTACGCGTGCGCCACGTCGCGGGCCGGCTCGAGCGCGCGGTCGAGGACCTCCTGCACGGTCATCACCGGATGGAAGGTCATCTGCTCGCGCACCTCCTCGGGGATGTCGTCCAGGTCGCCGCGGTTGCGCTCGGGCAGGATCACGTCGGTGAGGCCGGCGGCGTGCGCCGCCAGCGCCTTCTGCTTGAGCCCGCCGATCGGCAGCACGCGGCCCTGCAGCGTGACCTCGCCGGTCATGCCCACGGTGTGCTTGACCGGGCGGCCGGACAGCAGCGAGGCGAGCGCCGTGACCATCGTCACGCCGGCGCTCGGCCCGTCCTTGGGGATCGCACCGGCGGGCACGTGCACGTGGAACTCCTTGTGCTCGAAGGTCGCCGGCTCGATGCCGAGCTCCTCGGCGTGGCCGCGCACGTAGGAGAGCGCGATTTGCGCCGACTCCTTCATCACGTCGCCGAGCTGGCCGGTCAGCACCAGGCCGCCGCCCTTGCCGGCGCCCCTGATGCCGGTGGCCTCGACGAACAGCACGTCGCCGCCGGTGCCGGTCACGGCCAGGCCGGTGGCCACGCCCGGGGTGGCCGTGCGCGCGGCCGACTCCTGGAAGAACTTCTGGCGCCCGAGCGCGTCGCGCACGGTCTCCAGGTCGATCTGCACGGGCGTCTGGATCGCGGGCGCCGGCTCGCTCGCCTCGGCGCCGTTCTCCGCCGAGGCGGCCGCCGAGACGGCTTGGCTGGAGGCGATCCGGGTGGCGGTCTTGCGCAGCACGGTGCCGAGCTGGCGCTCGAGGCTGCGCACGCCGGCCTCGCGGGTGTACTCGGAGATGATCGTCTTCAGCAGCTCGTCTGAGACCTCGACCTCCTCCTCGCGCAGGCCGTTGCGCTCGCGCTGGCGCGGCCACAGGTAGCCCTTGGCGATCGCGAGCTTCTCCTCGGTGGTGTAGCCGTCGAAGCTGATCACCTCCATGCGGTCCAGCAGCGGGCCGGGGATGGTGTCGGCGACGTTGGCGGTGGCCAGGAACATCACCTGGCTGAGGTCGAGCTCCACGTCGAGGTAGTGGTCGCGGAAGGAGTGGTTCTGCGCCGGGTCGAGCACCTCCAGCAGGGCCGCGGAGGGGTCGCCGCGCCAGTCGGCGCCGACCTTGTCGACCTCGTCCAGCAGGATCACCGGGTTCATCGTGCCGGCGTCGCGCAGCGCCCTCACCAGACGGCCGGGGAGCGCGCCGATGTAGGTGCGCCGGTGGCCGCGGATCTCGGCCTCGTCGCGCACGCCGCCCAGCGACATGCGCACGAACTCGCGCCCGGTGGCGCGGGCGATCGACTCGCCGATCGAGGTCTTGCCGGTTCCGGGAGGCCCGATCAGCGTGAGGATCGCGCCGGACTTCGGGTCGGCCTCGATGCCGCGCTCGGAGCGCAGCTTGCGCACCGCCAGGTACTCGGTGACGCGGTCCTTGACGTCCTCGAGGCCGGCGTGGTCGGCGTCCAGCACCGCCCGCGCCGCCACCGGGTCCAGGCGCTCCTCCGAGCGCTTGCCCCACGGCACCGCGATCAGCCAGTCCAGGTAGGTGCGGATCATGCTCGACTCGCCGGTCTGCTCGCCCATGCGCTCCAGGCGCGCGAGCTCCTTCAGCGCCTGCTCCTTGACCGCCTCGGGCATCTCCGCCTCCTCGATCTTGGTGCGGTACTCCTCGGAGACGGAGGCGTCGTCCTCGCCGAGCTCCTTGCGGATCGACTCCATCTGCTTGCGCAGGAAGTACTCGCGCTGCTGCTTCTCGGCGCCCTCCTGCACGTCCTCGCGGATGCGCTTGCGCACCTGCAGCTCGGCCAGCGACTCGCGCTGCAGCTTCACCGCCAGCTCGAGGCGGTCGCTCACGTCGAGCGTGCGCAGCAGCTCGACCTTCTGCTCGTAGGAGATGTTGGGGGAGTAGCCGGCGGAGTCGGCCAGCGCGCCGGGCTCGGCGATCGCGCGCAGGAAGGCGGCGATGCGCCCGTCGTCGCCGCGCAGCTCGAGGATCTCCTCGACGGTGGCGCGGTACTCGCGCTCGAGCTCGCGCGTGCGTTTGTCGGTGGGCACCTCGTCGGGGCGCTCGTCGACCTCCACGCGCAGCTCGCCGGAGGGGCCGGTCTGGGCGGCGCCGATCAGCGCGCGGTGCTCGCCGGAGAGCGACACGGCGCGCCCGCCGCCGGGCAGGCGGATCTTCTCGGAGACCTCGGCCACGGTGCCGACCTCGAGGAACTCGTTCTCGTGGCGCGGCACCAGCACCACGCGCTCATCGTCGCCCACGTCGACGGTCAGCGTGATGCCCATGTTGGGGAACACCACGGTGTCGTCGAGCGGGATCAACCGCAGCCGCTGTTGGGGGATCGTGGGCTGCGTGTCGGGGGGAGTTGAAGATGGTGACATTGCTGATCGCTCCATATGAGCTTACGAAAGTGTAGTTAGTATAGCGCGAGGTGGTTGCGCGCGCAAGTATCTCCTCGCCGTGCGGCAAGCCCGACACAAGCGGACGCCACCAGCCGCATCGAAGCAGCCGAAGCGGCGGATAGGCTGCCGCCCGATGAGCGCCGCAGAACCGCTATTGGCACCCGAACTGCCGCTCGGGCTGCTGGAGGAGGACCCCGCCTACCTCACGGACCAGCTCGTCACCTACATCGGCAACAAGCGCGCCCTGTTGGGGCTGATCAGGGGCGCGGTCGAGGACGTGCGACGACGGACAGGGCTTGACAAGCTCCGGATTCTGGACGCGTTCTCGGGCTCTGGTGTTGTATCGCGAATGTTCAAGCAATACGCCAGCGAGCTCGTCGTCAACGACATTGAGGAGTACGCGCGGGCGATTAGCGAGTGCTACCTCACCAACCGTGAGGCGGCGCCGCTGGAAGCAGTCGTGACTGCCGCAGACGCGCTCAACCGCGCCGTGGACGCTGGATCGGTACCAGCTGGCTTTATCCGGCGGCTCTATGCGCCGCGCGACGCCGCCGCGATCGGGCCCGACGATCGCGTCTTCTACACGCCTGAGAACGCCTGTCGCCTTGACGCTTACCGGCAGCTCATCGAGGAGGAGCCGCCCGAGGTCCGGAAGCTGCTGATGGGGCCGCTCCTCTCCGAGGCGTCGATCCACGCCAACACGGCAGGCGTGTTCAAGGGCTTCTATAAGGATCGAGCTACGGGCGTCGGCAAGTTCGGCGGCAGCGGCGCGGACGCGCTTTCGCGCATCACCGGGCAGATCGCCCTCGCGCCGCCGATCCTGAGCCGCTTCGACTGCGCTTACGCTGTGCATCAAACGGACGCAAACCTCCTTGTCCGTGAAGTTGGCGACTTCGACGTGGCTTACTTCGACCCGCCCTATAACCAGCACCCCTATGGCTCGAACTACTTCATGCTCAACCTGCTGTGCAGTTACGAGGAACCGCGCGAGACCAGCCGAGTCTCCGGGATACCAACCTCCTGGCGGCGCTCCGACTACAACGTCCGTCGCAAGGCCCTTCCTCGACTTGGCGAACTGATCCGCGGCGTTGATGCTCGCTTCGTGATCCTGTCGTTCAACGACGACGGCTACATCTCCCCATTCGAAATGCGCAACGTGCTCAACGAGGTTGGGACCGTAACCGAGCAGCGGCAGCCCTACGCGACGTTTCGGGGCTGCCGGAACTTCGCAGGCCGAAGCACTCCAGGTAGGAGCACACAGGTGACGGAGCATGTCTACCTGATCGAGAAGGGCTGAATGGCGAGAAAGGCGGACCTGCGCTTGCAGCGCGCGGGAACGGTCATCAACATGACCTCCTCGAAGCAGGAGACCGAGTTGGGCCATGCGCTGACAGCTGTGGTGGCGCGTATACAGGAGGACTTTGCCGTCCCGCTACACCACGACAAGGCGTGGATGCTCGCCGATATCGTCAGCTCACTGAAGGCCGACTTCTCAGACGTGCGGTTTGCGCACGTGCGGGAGGACACCTCCATGAAGCCCGATGGCGGCATCCTCTCGATCGTGGATCGCGACGGTGGCAAGCACGTCGTCCTGATCGTCGAGGTCAAGAACCAGGGAACGAACGACGCTCGCGCCCAAGAAGGTAAGCCCAAGCAGGCCAAGGGCAATGCGATTGAGCGGCTCGGCAAGAACGTGATCGGCTTCCGAACGGCGATGCTGACCGAGGGCATCATGCCCTTCGTGTGCTTCGGCTACGGCTGTGACTTCGCGGACGACAGCAGCATCCTCGACAGGGTAATTACGATGGCTATGTTCGGGCCGCTGAACGAGATCTGTGTGGTGAATCTCGGCGAGGGCGGCGTGTTCAACCGGGGAAGCTTCTTCTTCCGAGAGCCGGAATGGAGCCGGGAAGAGATGGAGGAGGTGATGTACGAGGTGGCCAACCGCTCCATCCATTACTATCTCGCGAAGCTCGGTGAGGACGCGTTCGCGTCGGCTCGCTCCTCATGAAGAGCCCAGCTTTCGCCAGTCGTTTCGCCAAGCGCTCTTCCTAGGAGGGCGGCTCGAAGCTGACCTCCACGCTCTCCTCGTCGATGCGCTCCTCGACCTCGGCCGAGGAGGTCAGCGCGCGCCTGTCGGCGTCCAGCAGCGGCTCCGAGAAGAAGCTGCGCGGCCACAGCCGGCGCGCTTTGACGACGTTCACCTCGGCCGCCAGCAGCATCAGCTGCGCGCCCAGGTAGAGCCAGGCGAGCAGCCCGAGCACGACCGCGAAGATGCCGTACAGCGGCTGCGTGTGCTTGAGCTCGTGGTCCACGTAGAAGCCGCCGAGGTGCTGCAGCAGCTGCCAGCAGACGGCGGCCACGAGCACGCCCGGCGCGAGCTCGCGCCAGCCGAGCCTCACCGCGGTGAGCAGTTTGAAGGCGCTCGCGAACAGCGCCAGGTTGAAGACGAAGGCCACGAGCACGCCGGCCACCACCAGCGGCGCGGAGTGCCCCGCCGAGCCCACGAAGCCGCCCGCCACGGTGGACACGATCGACAGCGTGCCGAGCGCCGCCAGCATGCCGAGGCCGCGCAGGCGCGAGTACAGCCAGTTGGGCCGGCGCTTGAACGGCACGCGCCAGATGCGGTTGAAGGCGTTCTGGGTGGCGCCGGTGATGCCCATGCCCGCCAGCAGCGAGCCCGCGATCCCGATCGCCAGCGCGAACACGCTGCCCGTCAGCGGCTGCAGCCTGAGCTGCTCGCTGATGATCGGGAACTGCCCGAGCGTGCCGTCGAGGATGCGCTGGCGCTCGGAGGGATCCCCCTGGAGCACGAATCCCAGCACCGTCACCAGCACCAGCAGCAGCGGGAACAGCGACACGAAGCCGTAGTAGGCGATCAAGGCCGCGAGCTGGCCGGCCTGGTCTTCGCCGAACTTCTTGATCACCGCCGCCGCGAACGAGAGCCGGCGGCTGCGCTGCTGGCGGCGGTCGAGCGCGCGCAGGCGGTCGCCGAGGCTCACGGCCGCGCCGTCCGGGTGCTCGCGGGGCTCGGCGCTCGCTGCCCGGCCGGCTCGGCAGGGGGCGGCGCGAGAAATTGGGAGGGGGGTGTAGGCGCCGCTCGCTGCGACATGCATATGTGTGTACCCGATCGCAGCACCCGGCACGAGTGGCGCAGGCTGCGGCGCAGCCCGCCGCCCGTGCGCGGCGCCCGCTCGATCCGGCCGAGGAGGTGGCGCTGGTGGCGCGCGCCAAGCGCGAGCTGCTGCTGCGCGTGCACCGCCACCGGCTGCGACGCGAGGACCTCGAGGACGCCTACAGCCAGGCCACGCTCGAGCTGCTGGCACGGGTGCGCCAGGGCAGGCGCTTCGCGAGTCGCAGGCACGTCGCGAACGCGCTCGAGCTGAGGTTCCTCTCGCGCGTGCAGGACCATCGCCGCGCGGTGTCGGGTCGCAGCCCGATGCAGGCGGCGCTCGAGGGCGCCTCCTCGCTGGACGCGCTGTCGCGCGCGCAGCTCGACGTCGCCGACGCGCGCGCGGGCCTCGAGGAGCTCGTGCAGATGCGCGAGGAACTGCGCGCCGTGCGGGCGCTCGCCGCCGGGCTGAGCGCCGACCAGCGCATGGCGCTCGCCAGCCAGCTCGCCCAGATCGACGCGTCCGAGGTCTGCGGCCGTTGCGAGTGGTCCGCGGAGAAGTACCGCAAGCTCGCCCAGCGCGCGCGCACACGGCTGCGGCACGGGCTCGCCGAGCTCGATGTCACGCCATCGCCGTTCGGTCGGAAGGGGCAGGCAGGAGCCGCTCGATGACCGTCAATCCCCCCAGTCATACGTGTGGTTCCCGGGACGCCGGCGGCCGGTTGCACGGAAGGCCGCGTGGCGACTCCCGTCTGCGCGCACGCGGCCGGGATTCGGAGAGCTCCCCGCTCCGGGTCCCGGTCGCTCGCGTGCGCTGGATCGGAGGCCCGTGGTGAGGCGCACGCCGTGGGCGCCGCGCGAGGCCTATCGCCTCTACTCCGAGGCCGAGTTCTTCGACGCGGCCCGCCCGCCGGATGTCGCGGTGGGCGTTCGACCGTCCACAGATGCAGCGCCGCAGCGCCCGCGCGCGCTCGCGCTGGCCGCGATCGCGGTGCTCGCCGGCGCCTTGGCCAGCCTCGCGATGATCGCGCTCGCGCGCAACGCGGCGCCGGCGGGCAAGCGCAGGCTGGGTCTCGGCGGGCCCGGCCGGCCGGGCCCGCTGGTGCTCGCCGGCGCGCCCACCACGCGTCCCGCGTCGGCCGCGTTGCGTGCCGCTCCGAGCGCCAGGCTCCCTCGCCGCCGGCCTCGAGAGGCGAGGCCGGGTCGCCCCGCAAAGCGCCTCGGCGCCCCGGGCGGGGGCTCCGCCGCCGCGGCGAGCGGCGCTGCGGCCGGCACCGCCGCGACGGGCAGCGCTGCAGTAGGCGCCCCGGTCGCCTCGCCACCGCCACCGCCGTCGGCGCCGCCACCGCGGTCGGCGCCGGCGCCGGCCACGCGGGCCCATGCCGAGTTCGGGTTCGAACGGTGAGGGCGGCCGTGCAGAGCGAGCGCACGAGGGCGAGCGTGACGATCACGAGCCGGCCCCTGTGGCGAATCCGGCTCTCGCGCTCGCTGCCCGGCTATCTCCTCTGCGCCTGCGCGCTCGCGGGCCTGCTCGCCAGCGCGCGCTTCGCGCTCGCGCCTCCCCGCGCGAGCACGCCCGCGGCGCCGGCGAGCGAGCCGGACCTTGGCGAGACGGCCGAGCGGGCGTACGCCGTGCTGTTCGCGCGCCGGTACCTGACGTGGAACGCGGCGGAGCCACAGCGCAGCGCGAGCGCGCTCGAAGCGTTCGCCGGCGACGGGCTCGAAGGCGCCGCCGGCATGCAGCTGCCGCCCGGCGGCGAGCAGCGGGTGGAATGGGCCGAAGCGGTGCAGGCGCGCCAGGCTGCGCCCGGCGAAACCGTCGTCACGGTCGCCGCACAGACCACCGCCGGACTGCTCTACCTCGCCGTGCCGGTCACGCGGGCGGTGGACGGCGCGCTCGCGCTCGCCGGCTACCCGGCCTTCGTAGGGGCTCCGGCGCAGGGGCCGGCGCGCGTCGCCGAGCACCTGCGAGAAGTGTCGGACCCCGCGCTCGCGACGGTGATTGAGCGCGCCTTGCGCAACTACCTCGCCTCCGCGGCTGGCGAGCTCGACGCCGACCTGAGCGCGCGAGCGCGGGTCTCGCTGCCGGCGGCGCCGTTGACGCTGCTGTCGATGCAGCGGCTTGAGTGGGCGCAGCAGGGCAGCGCCGTGCTGGCGACCGTGCAGGCACAAGACCGGAGCGGCGTCCGCTACACGCTCGCATACGAACTCGAAGTCACGCGGGCGCAGGGGCGCTGGGAGATCTCGGCGGTGGAGACGGACCCGGATGACTGAGACGAGCGGGGTTCCAGACGATCCACGGGAGGTCGAGATGACGCGACTGAGCCACCGCAGGCTCGCGCTCGCGCTGTGCGCCTGCGCATGCCTGCTCGGAGCCGGGTGCGCCGGCTCCATCACCGCCGCCGCCGGGGCGACGGTGCTGAGCACGACGGGCGGCGCTGCGCCGTCAGCGCCGCCCTCATCCGAAGCGGGCGGCAGCTCGCTGGAAGCGGCCGCGGCCAAGGCCGGGAGCACCGGCAGGGCGGTGGCGATGAGCCTGATCGGGCTCGCCTTCGCCGTTGCGGCCACGGTGCTCGCCTTCAAGCGCGACTTCAAGGAGGCGGCAGGGGTCTTCGCGGTGGGCATCGTCTCCGTGCTGCTCGCGACCCCAGCCGGCGTGAGCCTGTTGCGAGACACGGTCAACACGCTGTTCGGCTCGCCGTGACCGAGATCCGCTCCTACCGTCGGGTGTTCGACCTCGAGCGGCGCATCTACAGCGTCGACCAGCTGCGCCTGAACCCCGGCGGCGTGCCGCTGCGCGGGCTCGCGTACTTCCTCGCGCTGGTGGCGCTGGCGCTGATCCTCGGGGGGCTGCCGCTAGTGGGCGCGCTCTCGGCAAGCCTCCCCTGGTACCTGCGGGACGTGCTGCTCCCGGCCGCAGCCGCCACCTTGCTCGGCGCCGTGCGCATCGAGGGGCGCGCCTTCCATCTCGCCGCGCACGCGCTGCTGCGCCATCGCCTGCGCGCCCGTACGTATGCGGGAGGGCGCAGGGTGCCGGCCAGCGCGGGACGCTGGTACCCGCGCGAGATCGTGCTGCTGCCGGACGGCTCCGACGCCCGCCTGCGCAAGCTGCGCTACCACGGTCCCGGGGCGGCGCTGGTGTGCGTGGAGCACCGGCGACGCGGACGCGCCGCCGAGCGCGGAGCGGTGGCGAGCGCCCGGCCCGGCCTGCGCGCGGCGCTCACGCTCTCGCAGGCGGCCGCCGGCCGGCCGCTGCCGAACGCGCAGGTGATCGTGCTGCCGGCGGGCGCGAAGCTGAACGTGCGGGCCGGACGCGGCGCCGCCCGGCCGTCCGCGTGAGATGGGCGCGCCGCTCTCGTTCGTATACGGCAACTGCGTGTTCGCAGCGGGACTCGACGACGCGTGGGCGGCGTTCGCGCTGGAGACCTCCTCGTATGCGTGGCTCAGCGAGGAGGGCAAGCGCGCTCGCTTCCTCGCGCTCGTGGGCGCGCTCGAGACGATCGAGGCTGACGTCCAGATCCTGCGCCTGCACCGGCGCTGGGACGTGAACGCATACGAGCGCACGCTGCGCGCGCAGCCGGCCTCCCCCCTGGCGCAAGCGCACGTGCAGGCGCGCGAGCGCTACATCACCGAGCAGCTGGCGCGTCTCGACGGCGCCTGCGCGGAGCGGCCGGCGCTGTTCGTGCTGGTGAGCCTGCGCGACCCCGAGCGCGACGTCGCCTCATATGTCTCCCAGGCCGCGGCGGCCACGCCGGGGCAGTGGCTGGCGGCGCTGCGGCGCGCGCTCCCGCTGGGAGACCGGCGGCTGCTTTCGGGGCGGGAGCTCGAGCGCGTGCGCGTGCGCGCGGACCAGGCGCATGCGCGCCTGTCGGACTACCTGGAGGTCCGCCCGGCGCGCGGCGTGGAGCTGCAGTGGCTGGTGCGGCGAGCGTTCTGCCGGGCCCTCGGCGAACCGCTCGTGGACGGGCTGCACGAGCCGCGCGCGCTCCTGTTCGAGCGCAACGGCGAGGCGATGCTCGCTCCCCTGGAGGCGGATGTGCTGCGCTGAGGTTCGCTGGTTCCTTTCCGTTGGTTCCTTTCGCAGCCTGATTTTTGGCTCTACTGCTGGGTTCGCGCCGCTTATTGATGCCGGGCGCGTTGGCGCTCGCCCGTATCTAGGCATCGCTTGAGGCGTCGTCTCGCGGCGAAAGACCCGAAAAAGGCTCGCTTGCGTGCGGCGCGCGAGAAGCCGTTGGCTCCGCTGAAAATGCCGCCCGCGCGTCGCAGCTTCGGCCTACCCTCGTTGCTCGATATTGAGCGAGAGGGGGCTGGCTGGAGGTGCGGAGCACTGAAAGCCAGCCCCCGAGTCCCAACGACGTTTAAGTTCCCCTGACGAGCCAACCTGTGCGTGGTAAGGCTCGTCTTCGGCCTGAATTACGCCCACGAATCGCAATCTAGGATATTGGCAACAGCGTCGTCGTGTGGCAGGAGCAGCCCCGCATTTGGCAGTAGCAAGCGAGTTCAGGCACTAACAGGTAGTAACACTTCCCGTCCGTTACGACGACCTGTGCGAGAACCCTCCCCGCTGTGTCGTATGGTGTCGGTCGTCCCCAATGGAGGCGTCGGACCAGGGCCGGCACGGTCTCTCAACCAGGGAGAAGGCGCTGGGTCGCCGTGTCTTCGGACGGGACGTGTAGGAAGCCACCGGCCCGGTACGGGCAAAGCTCTCAACCAGGGAGACCGTCCGTACCGGGCCAGCCTTACTACGGCCACCAGCCTACCGCCTCTACCTACGGGGGTTGGTAACTCCGTTATCAACGTCAGGTGGCTACCTCGCAAACTGAGGGGCTTTCGTTGCCGGTGTTCCTAGCGCTCGTACCCGACGAAGTAGCCAGGGCACCTACCGCACCGGGGAGTACCGGGCGGTAACTGCGCTGGCTGGTGTTCTCACCGCGGTACTGGACCCTTTCGCCGGGACGGACACCTTTCTTGTTTGGTGGCCAGCCGTACCAGCCTTTCTCGCGCTGGCGCCAGGCGCGAAAGTGCCCTCGAACACCACTCAAGATATGAGTCCCCGGTTGGACGGATGTTCGACCCTACGGTGCCGGCCGCCTTGAACCAGACCACCAAGGAGGGCCGTGATGCAAGAGTCCCCGGCGCCTGACGCCATTCCCGACGATCTTCTGCTCGCCGCCCTGGAGCGTGCCGAACGCCACGATCAGCGCACGGGTCGCCCTGACTGGGCCATCCTTGAACACCTCGACATCCCCCGGCGTGGCGGGAAGGCGCGGGAAGTGAAACGCCAGCTCCTCGCGCTCGTGGAACGCGGCCTTCTTGAGCATGGCCGCTCGCACGGCGTCGTGCTCTTTCTCCTCACGCCGAAGGCCAAGCGACGCCTGCGACGCCTCGGCGCGGAGGTGACAGACCTCCTCCCCGAGTCCCCGCAGCACAAGACATGGAGGAACGCGCGGACCTACGCCGAGCTGGAGGAAGAACGCTTCCACCTCTCCCTTCGCACCTCGCTTGAAGAGGCAATGGGGATGCTTGACGAGATGACGATGCCTGTCGCTCCCGGCCCTTCCTCGGATGCGTGGCTTGAGCTAGCCGACCGCCTGCACCATGCTTTGCGGCGCCAGGGTTCCTTGCGCTACTGCCTCTACGAGTGGGAGGAGCCTGATGACGCCCGCGCCGATGTCGATGAGCACTCAGACCCCTCGGACGCCGAGTTCAGCGAGGAGGAGCGCAAGCGCCGACAGGCGCGGAGGTCCGGGCGACGCAACGTGCGCTTGTGGCGCTATCGCGGGGAGGAGCTTGAGAGCGAGGGCAGCGATGAGTGACGCGACGCCCAAGACCTCGCCGCCCGAGGCCATCAGTGATGAGCTGATACTCGCTGCCCTCTGGCGTGCCGAGTGCCACCAGGGCTACCAGGGCGCTCCTGATTGGGCCATCCTCGAACAGCTCTCCCTCCCGAGCCGGACGAAGAAGGCGCGCCAGGTGAAGGCGCGGCTCCCGGAGCTGGCGCAAGCGGGGTTCATCAGCCAGTCGCGGCGCAAAGGCATCGGTCAGTGGTTCCTCACCCCGCAGGCGCGTAAGCACCTTGACCAGACCCCGGAGGTGATGCTCTCCCTGCCCGAGTCTCCTCAGCATCGCCGCTGGCGGGACGCCCGTGACGCGGCGGAGTACGAGATTGAAGGCTTCTACCTCGCGCTGCGCGATGCGGTTGATGCGGCGACTGACCTGCTCTCTGAGCCGATGCCGCCTGGACCGTCCTCGGACGCATGGTTCGAGTTGGGCGAGCGCCTGCACCGCGCTTGCCGGCGACTCGGCTCGGCGAGCCATTGCCTGTACGAGTGGGTGGAGCCTCCCGAGGATGAGTCAGACCGCGATGAGCGCCGTGAGCCCTCGGACGCGGGGCTCACTCCTGACGAGCGCCGCCGGCGCGAGTCGCGTCGCTCAGGTAGGCGTAATCCTGCGTGGTGGCACGACAGTACGAGCGCTCTCTGATGCCGGCCAAGAAATCAGCGGCGGCACAGTCCCTCGGCGCGGCCATGCGCTCACTGCGGCGAGAGCGCGGAATCGCGCAGGAGGCATTCGCGGCGCGTGCGGGACTGGACCGCAGCTATTGCGGAGCTATCGAGCGAGGCGAGTTCAACGTCACCTTGGACACGCTCGTCAAGGTTGCGGTTGGCCTCGGCGTACGCCCGAGCACAGTACTTCGCCGAGCGAAACTGTGAGCCGGCCTACGCCGTCAGCGTGAGACGCGCCCCGCCGACGCCAACCGAGCGCCCGCCCTCGCGGAGCATGAGGTGAGCACTCACAGGTAGCCGGCGACGGCGTGCGAGGAGGCGCGCGCCTTCATGGTTGAGCGCGAGGCTGATGCTCGCACGCTGGCCCGGAGCAAGCGTAAGAGTGCGTGAGGCGACAAGCCGAGCGCCGGGAGCGCCGGAAGAAACAGCGAGAACGAGATGGCACGCCTTCGTCTGTTGGCAGGTGACCGTCGCCTGGAGACGCCCGTCGCCCCCGCGTTGGGCGCGAAGCGAAACGAGCCGCGCCGGTAGGCGACCGACCAGGGAGGCCGGCGCTTCTTCGCCTTCGCTCCCGAACGCTCCTGCCCTGCCAGCCGCGCCATCCGCTGATAGCCCGCCGCTCTCCCCCGGTGCGTCCGCTTCCTTGCCTTCGAGCACGGGGAGAGGCCCGCCGTTCGTCAGCGGCTCGGGCGTGAAGGCTGCCGTGACCGTCTCGTTACCGCTCACAACGAAGGAGCAGGTGAGCGCAGTGCCCGAGCACACGCCTCCGCCCCAGCCGAGGAAGGTTGCGCCCGGCTGTGGATGCGCCACGAATTCGATGCTCGTGCCTGTGGCGTAGGAGTCTTCGCCGCAGGAGCCGGGGCAATCGAGGTTCAAGTTCTCGTACGCGCCAGTCTGACCGTTCGCGGCGCCCGTGAGCGAGCCCCCGCCGCTCACTGCCTCGCTTACCGTGAAGCGCGGGATGTCATCGGTAATGACGGCGGTTTCTTCGCTGAAGCCGAAGCCCTCCTTGCCGAGTTCGTCGATGGCGACGACCGTCAAGGAGGTCGCGTCGCCGTCGAGTTCCAGGGGGATAGTGAGCTGGTCGCCTTGGCCCAGGGGCGTGGCTAGGCAATCTTCCCCGGCCCCAGGGAGAACGCAGTCAAACCAGGCGTATTCGTACCTCACGATGCGCGAGGTGGGGTCCGTCCAGGTGCCAGGGTTCGCCGTGAGCGTTTGCCCGACTTCGAGCTTGCCTGTAATCGTCGGGCGCGCGGTGTTGATGGGGTCGCCCAGGGCGCCAGGCGCCTGAGCGAGCAGGAAGGCGCTCGCGCAGGAGGCGAGGAGGAGCCAGCGTCGGTTCCTCGCTCTCGTTTGTGGGGAGAGGGTTCGCATGGATTCGCGCTCCTTCGCTCATCGCGCGAGCAGCCGGCAGCGTGCCGGCCCAGCCGTAGGCGAAGCGCGCCAGGAGGCCGCCCGCTTCGGCTGATGGTGGTGCTCGCGTCGGTTGTCTAGGTTTCGACCTGCTTCCGTCGCCCTGCCACAGTGCCCTCCCTTAGCAGACTAAGCGCTGCCGGACTAAGCGTTGGCAGACCAGTGTCGGTCGAGTTTTGCGCTGCCATCGGTCAGTCTGCCCGGCGATGGCCGAAAGTACGATGGAGGAGTACGTCGCGGAGCGCACCTCGTACCTTGAGGGCTTCGCTGAGAATGTCCGGCGCCTGCGGGACGAGAAAGGCTGGTCGCAGACCGACCTCTATAACGCCGCCGACCTCCATCGCACAGGGCTCGGGCGCATAGAGGGCGGGAAATACGAGCCGGGCCTGCTCACCGTCGCCATCATCGCGGACGCCCTCGGCGTCAAGTTGGACGACCTCGTGACTGGCCTCCCCGTGCCCAAGGAGCGCCGCCCGCCCCCGAGCAGGAAGCGCGGGCACGAGAAGCAGACGGGCTCCGAGTAGTGGCTGGAGCCTCGGGCACCAACGCGCCGCTGTAGGGCGGGTTCCGCTCCTTGAGAAATCTCCGCGTCGTCTGATAAGCCATAGGCATGAGGCCCGCAGAACGAGTCACGCTCATCAGGAAGCTCGCGAAAGCGCTGTGCGCGGAGGCAGCGGAGTGGAGCGAGATGAGACTCATCCTCCGACAGTTCGGCTTCGCGGAGGCATGGGTGTGGCCGGAAGAGAATCCACCAACCGACTTCGAGTACGCCCTCTACCAGCTTGAGAACGGCGGTGACGACGACAAGCTCTTGGAGCTGGAGCGCTACCTCGACCCGGCAGCCGAGAGCCCTCATGCCCGAGGCGACGGCGGCGCCCGTGTGCCGGCGCTCGACATCCCAGGCCCGTGGAAGGGCGAGGACACCTTCCGCCTGTTCATCAGCCACACCCATCCTCACGCGGGCTTCGCGGGCGACATGAGCAAACACCTTGCCAAGTTCGGCATTGAGTGCTTCGTCGCGCATCAGGACATCAAGCCGTCCGAGAAATGGCAGGAAGTCATCGAATCTGCGCTCCTCACGTGCCATGCCGCTACTGCGCTCGTGACCAAGGACTTCCGTCAGAGCGTGTGGTGTGACCAGGAGGTCGGCTTCTGTCTCGCGCGGGCTCTCGTCATCGTCCCGCTGATGGTGGGCATCGAGCCGCACGGGTTCCTTGCGAGCTTCCAGGCCGTGAAGCTCTCAAGCACACAGGCTCGATGGGAGGCGTGGAACGTGGCTGAGCAGGTGTTCGACATTCTCGCTAAGCGCCCGGAGACGCGGGAGCGGATGGTCCCGTGCATCGTGCGCCGGTACTCGGCGAGCTACAGCTACGACAACTCGCGGGCCGCTTACGAGCTACTTCGCACCATCCCGCAAGAGTCATGGACCCTGACGATGGTGGATGAGGTGGAGAAAGCCGCGACAGAGAACTCACAGATTCGAGACGGAGTTCTCGACGGCGGCGGAGGGCCAATACCCAAGGCAGCGGCGAAGCTCTTGGCGCCAATCAAGAGCCGCGTCGCGCCTGAGCCGGACTTCGATTGGGCGCCTCCCGACGTAAGAGCAGCGCTAGGTGTCACAGACGATGACTTCGTGCCGGCATCCGCGACGGAACCCGCACCTTCCGGTGATGATGACATTCCTTTCTAGCTCGATTGACTACAAGGGGTTAATTGCTATCAGTGCGCCAACAGCAATGAACGCGCACCCTAGAGAGATGAGCGCTTGGTTCAACTTGCTAGCAGCGGCTGTCTCTGGCGATGACTTGTCCTCCTCCCGTTTTCTCTGAATGAACTCGAAGACAACGAGAACGAGCCATCCACAAGTGCCTGCTGTGGCAGATTGCCAAAACTCTGAATGGAAGCCATCGAATATCGGATAGCTTAGCCACGCGACGATGAGCACCAAAGCCATGAGTATCCAATACTTGAGCTGCACGGAAACCCGAGCGCGAAACTGATCAACAACAAGCAGGCTTCCAACGGCGCCTAGAAATGCACTTCCTCCGGTACGGAGTTCTTCGGAGAGCAGATGAGCAGCGATGTAAGCGGTGGCCAGCCCGGCAGCAATAATCAGGATGACATTGAGGGTGCCCCTAAAGTCATCGGTGGGTTCGGTCCAGAGTTTGCGAAAATCACCTAGTAGCTTACGAACGGAATGCATATTTTTACCGTGCTTGGCCTTGCCTTACTCTGTGTCCTTCTGATGATGCTCATCCCCCTTCGGCGCAATGATGACGGCTGGGCTTTTCCTCGAAGTGGCGAAAACGACTGGGCCTTTCTCGGCGCTTGGATACTCCTGTTCCTCATCGCGCTCGTGTGCTGTGTTCCTTTCGCCATCTGGCATGAGTGGTGTTCGTCTCGGTCGCATAGCAAGCAGGCTTAGAGTTACATCAAGCCCTATACCTCCGGGCTCGGCAGCTCCTCGATGCGCATGAACGCCGCTGACTGGTGAGGGTCGTGGGGGTTCGCGGTCTTGAACGTTTCCCCGAAGACGTTCTCGAAGCTCACCCAGTAGGCGCGCGCCTCCTTAGCCCACTCTGCCGGTAGCTCATCCTCCCGAAACGCGACTGTGAAGGCTGGAGCCATGACGCGCTCCCTGCCGGGCAACTCCTCGGAGGGGCGCATCGAGCGCACCTCCATCCCATCACCGTACTCATGCACGATGCCACAGAGTTCAACGCCGTGACGGATGTTGAGGGCTACTCCCGTGCCCTCGTTGATAAGCCGGTAGCGAAAGCCAATCTCATCCGGGGCGAGGTTGTCCTCCTCGTCGGGGCCTTTGACGGTGGGGCCATAGATGTGTGCGAAAACGATGGGCTGGTTCTGCGCCCGCGCTGCCTCGCGCACAGCGCGGCCCTGCTCAATCGAAGCTTGCACGTCTTCGCGCATCGCCGCCAGCTCCAGCTCGGCCACGTCCCTGATGGCCGTCACCTGCTCGTTCATGGCGCCGGTCTGATGTCGGCTCTCGCGAATCTGCGCGACTGCGGCAGCAGCGAGGATGAACGTGCCGAGGGAGCCAAAGGCGGCCACGTCGGCGTCGGTGATGCCCAAGAGTGCCATGCGCCCATTCTCAGGCGAGGCCCGGACGTTCGCCCGCCCAAGTAGAGGCGTTGAGATGCAAGTCTCTCTTGATCGCGTCTAAGCCCCCGATTGCTTGCAAGTTCCTTTGCAGGTCACGAGCAACGGCGTGATGTCTGCGGAGCTCTGAGGAGGGGCGCGACGTTTTGAGCTAGCGCCGGGCGGTCATAGCCGCAGGACGCCCTATCTGCGGAAGGTGAGCAGAACGCGGGCAAGCGTTAGCCGTGGCGGGGCTTCAGGAAAGCCCGCGGTCGCGTGCGCTCCGAAGGGCCGGCGCTCGCCTCGCAGCACGGCTCTCCCGCCCCCGCCGGAGGACCGCACCCTCGACTTTGCGCTCTGCCGCGACGAGCTTGCCGACATCGAGCCGGGCGAGGTGGTTCTCGCTGTTGAGGCGCTACGCGGCTTCGATGCGGTCGTGCGCCCCGTGCTTGATGCCGTGGATGCCGCTCGTCTCGCGCCGAAGGAGGGCGAGAAGAAGCGCCGTGGTCGGGCACCCTCGTTCCACGCTCGCGATTACTGGCGCCTTGAGATGCTGCGCCGCGTCCTCGCCTCGCACTCGACGCAGCACACACGCGACTGGCTGACGACCGACAAGGCGGCGAAGACGCGCGAACTCCTGGGCTTCGATGCGCCTCGCGCGCACTACGGGGGCAAGGAGCGCCGTTGGCGTGAGGGCGTGCCCTCGGATGGTTGGATGAGCGACTTCCGTGTCAGGTGGCTGCCCGAGGTCGAGTTGGCGCGCCTGATGAGCGAGCTAGAGAAGTGGGCGCTCGCTGAGAAGATGACGAGCTTGCCGTGGATGCGCGAGGAGTGCGGCGTCCTCTACGCGGACGGCTCCAAGCTGGAGACGCACGCGACCGCCCCGAAGCTGAAAACGAACAAGAAGACCGGCGAGTCCGTGGTCGTCAATCAGTGGAAGAAGGGCCGTGATGGGAGTCGCGTAAAAGCCATCACCGCGCCCGAGGCCGGGTACGTCTCCAACAGCCGAGGCAATAACGCCGACCATTCCGGCCACGGGTGGAACATCGTCATGGTCACGAGTAGCAAGGGGACGGTGCTCGCGCATCGCAACGTGCCTCTCAACGCCTCCGAGAGCGGGACGCTCTGCGAGATGGCTCCCGAGGTAGGGCAAGTGCTCGATGTGCTTGGTGAGCGCGACCTGCGCGTCCTCACGACCGACGCCGCTTTCCATGCGCGAGAGACGCGCCGGGCATGGCGAGAGGTCGGCGTCCTAGAGAACACGCACCTCTCCAGTCATGGGGGCCATCCCACCAGCAAACGTAAGGCGGCGGAACGAGACAAGAAGCGCTACCCGATAGAGGGACATCCTGGCTGGTTCGCAAACGGCCACCGGGAGATTAAGTGTCGCTGTGGTAAAGGCAGGGTCAGCCGTGTGGTCGGACTCGACTCTCGGGGTAGAGCCTACGCGCGGGCGAAGGGCGAATGTGAGACGTGCAAGAGTCGCACGCTCATCACCTCCGGGATGTGGCGTCTCTCAAGTGATGAGAAGTTCGTCAAATGCACCATGGCCTGGAAGGACAAGGCCGACCTCGCGCTCGGCAATCCGCTGACCTTCAATGACTCGCTCGCGGCTGAGTACGGGCGTCGGCGCTTCAACGGCCAGGAGGGCGCCTTCGGCAGTCAATTCACGCAGCGCTTCAAGCTGCTCAAAAGCAAGCGCTGGTTCTACAGGCAAAGCCAAGTGGATTTGGAGGTCGCGGCGGTCGTGACGATTACTCATGCTCTGAGCTTGGAGCGTTGGCGACGCATGGGCGAACCAAGAGAGTCTGTAGCGGACGCTGAGCCGCTGACGGAGCTAGCGGCTTGAATGAGCTAACGCCCGGAGAGAGGTTGCTCTATTCGCTCGGGCAGATGTACCAGCACTGGCGCGCTGGCGTGACGGGCGCCCTCCCACCGCACCTGATTGACATTCAGGCCGTCGCGCGAACCCGATGGGTCTGCACATGGGTCGAGTACGTCCAAGAAGGAGAGCGCGACGAGCAGGGCATCATCTACGCGCACTTGCCGGGAGAGGTGCTTGTCATCGACTTCAAGCGAGAGTTCCCCTGGCGCCTGCTCGGCCTGGAGGAGTGGGGCGAGCGTCAGGAGATGCGCGAGCACTTGAGGCGCGCGGCGTGACCAGCGGAGTCGAGACGCTACTCATCATCTATGCGGCCCTCACGCCCGAGGAGCAAGAGGAGGCTTACACACAGCTACGCACGCGCCGCCTACTCACCCAGGATGGCGCGGAGCGCGAAATGGAGAAGTACCTGCGCTCACTGCGACGAGTAGCCGAGGCCATCGGGCACACGCCAGGCACGGAAGATTACCAAGAGGTATCCCGCGCCCTCATCGCTGACGGCGAGGACATCGAGCCTTTCTCGCGCTTGTATAGGTTCTTCGGGAGGTCATGGGCGCAAGCACAGGAGGCGCTTACTTTGTCAGGAGAGACGACCACGAAGGCCATCGAAGCGCGCTTCGCTCATCGGCAGTTTGGCAAGCCTGTCAGGTATTCCGAGGACCAACTGAGAGCAGCGCTCGCGGCCTGCGTCGAGCACTTCGGCAGGGTGCCGACCACGAAAGAGTATGTGTGGTGGAGGGAGCGGCAACTAGAACTTGCGCGCGCAAAGGGCGAGAAGCAACCGCACCTCCCGAGCGAGGGGCCGTACCGGGAAAGGTGGGGTGGATGGGAAGGCGGACTGCTGCACTTCGGCTACACGCCGGATGCGATTGCTCATCGTCTCGCGCGGCGCGAGCGCGTCTTCTTCATCAAGGACGCTGACAATGAAGCGAGCCTGCCCGATGGCCTGCCGGTCGCGGCGCTCGGGGAGGCTGAGGCCGGCTGCCCGCCGCTCAGTGAGGATGAGGCCGAGGCTGTACGAGAAGCCTACGAAGCCTTCCCGAGACGGACGAAGTACGTGCTCACGGTGCGCTTGGGGTTGGGCGGTCAGCAAAGACGCATCCTGCGCGAGATAGGCGACGCGCTGGGCCTACACCTCAGCCGCGTGCAACAGCTACAGGTCTATGCAACCGACCTGCTGGTTGAAGCCATAGGCGAACCCAAGCACGCCCGAGCCGGGCTGAGGGCGGATGTCATCGAGGCACTGCGACTCATGGCCGGCGCTTAATGATTACGGCGTGATACGTGGCAAGTGGAGCCAAGTGCCAGTTTTCAAGTGTGAGCGAGTTTACGACTTTTGTCGAGAGGTGAAGGCGAAGACCGGTACGGGAGTGGGAGCAATCTAGCTTGCTGGAATGGGCATCACTGAGGACAGAGAACGCGAACTAGCGAGTGACCATCGAGCGCTCGAACGCCAGCGAGAGGACGTCCTGTTGCGCTTCCATGACCTGGCATGGCCGGACCAGTACAAGGTGTATCGAGTCATCGCGGGCTACTTCTTTCACAGCGAGCGGGGTAGCGCAACACTCAGAGAAGCAATCGGGCGCGCTGAGTGCGTGAAGGCCGTGCAACAAGTAGCGAGGCACTTGGGGCTACCAGAAGGTCAGATGCCTGGTGTTGAAACATACGAGCGCGTGCGCAACGAACTCGGCCTGGAAGTCAGTGCGTCAGTCATCAGGCGCCGGTGGGGCTCCTGGCACGACGTTATGAAGGCAGCCAGCGGGCAGAAGGTCCAGATGAACGCACGCCAGCGCGCGACCTTCCGCGCGGCCGTCCGGCGAAGGCTGAAGGGTGAAGATTGGTTGGAGGGCGTCCGAGAGTGGTTGCGAGAGCGTGGCCCGAGCCTGGCTCAGGACGACTACGACGCTTGGGTCAGGGAGCGAAACGAGAAGAACCCTCAACTGCCTCCGGTCGCAGGTGGTGACGGTGTGCGCTATGGCCTCGTGCTGCCCTGGAGTGTGGTACTCGAAGTCGCCAAAGGCGAACTCAAGCTCGCTGACGCTCAGAAGCGAGAGCTAAAGCGACAAGAAGCCGAGGATGGGGATTTCATCGGGCTCCACGCCGTCGCCCTCATCCACGGTATGAGCGCAGGCCGAGCCAAGCACATGACGGCGGAAGATGAGGGCTTCCCCGCCTATGCCTTCAAGCTCCAGAGAAAGCGAGTGTGGCTCCTGGATGACATTCAAGCTCACCGCTCAGCTCAGCCATTCCCCAGGCGGACACCGGGTTGGCTGCAATGCGAGATTCTGGACAGTACGGACATCAAACGCCTGTGCGGTGGTCTAGCGAAGGGCGAGCTAGAAAACGCACTGCAACGCCACTGCGGCTCCCACGTCCCTCGCCCCGCAGGGCACATTGGAGGAAGCCTCTACTGGTACCGCATCGCGGTCGAAGCCTGGCTCGAAGGAGCCCGCACGTAAGCGCATCCGTCGCGGAACGCTGCGCGACGGAACACAGAATGGGTCGCCGGCTCAGGCGCGGCGCGGTGACAAGCGGCGGTGTCTAACCGCCAAATCACCGTGCGCTGATCGGCGCGCACCCCCCGTGAGTAAGCGGCTTGCGTGGAGCTAAGTGCAGACAGCAGTCTGTGACAGAATCGACAGATTGGAGCTAAGGCCCCGAGGGCCGAAAAGCGCCCCCATTTTACAGGGCAAAAAAGGAACCAGCCGACCCGCTGGCTCGACGGCTTCGTCGAGGACGGCGGCCGCAGCCTTCGCGTCGAGTCCGAGCTGGGGACGAGCTGGCAGGCGATGCTCGTGCTGGGAGCGCTGCCCGAACGCATGAGCTTCCCCGGGGCGCGGGCGGAGTTGATGTTCACCGCTCCCGAAAGCCTGCCCTTCGGGGTGGACGTGACGCTCAACGCGCGCTTCCTGCCCAACGAGCTGGCGCTCAGGCTGGCGCGGCGGCGCATCCAGGACGCCGACCAGATCATGCGCGCCGAGGCGGGCGGAGAGCAGGGGGTCTCGGACCTCGGCTACGAGCGCACGCAGGAGGCGCGCGACCTGCTCGCCTACCTGCAGGCCTCGAGCCGGCCGCCGCTGCTGCGCGCCACGCTGTCGCTGGCGGTGGCCGCCCGCGACGAGCGCGAGCTCGAGGAGCGGGTCGAGATGTGCCGCCGCGCATACGGCGAGATCCGCCTGCACAGGCCGCTCGGCGACCAGCTCGAGCTGTTCCTGCAGCACATGCCCGCGCAGCGCAGCCGCGTGTCGGGCTACGACGACACGCTCACCGTGGAGCAGGTGGCGGCGATGATGCCGACCGCCACCCACGCCGCCGGCTCCCGTCGTGGCTTCTACGTCGGTCACACCCTGTCGGGCTCGCGCCAGCCAGTGCGCTTCAACCTCGGCGAGGGCTCCGAGCGCGACCGCAACGCCACGATCCTCAGCGTCGGCGCGCTCGGATCGGGCAAGACGACGCTCGCGCAGAAGCTCCAGTACGAGGCGTTCCTGCTCGGCGCGAGGGTGGTCGACTGCGATCCCAAGGGCGACCACCGCTTTCACCTGCTCCCGGAGGTCGCGCCGCACGTAGAGCGGGTTACGCTGCGCGGCGAAGCGGCGCTGCGGGGGATGCTCGACCCGCTGCGGGTCGCGCCCGCGCACCTGCGCCAGGACGCGGCGGTGTCGTTTCTGCGCGACCTGCTCCCGTCCCGCGCGGAGCCCAGCTGGGAGACGGCGCTGGTGGGAGCCGTCGATCGCGTGCTCAGCCGCGCACGGGACCCAACCTGCCGCGAGGTCGTGCGCGCGCTGCTCGATGGAGAGGCGACCGAGGCGCTGGTCGGCAGGGCGCTCGACGTGTACGCCCGCTCGGGCCTCACGCAGCTCGCCTTCGCCGACCCGGCGGTGAAGCTGCCGGCCGTCGGCGAGCGCCAGGTCACCTACCTGCCGATTCGCGACCTGCCGGCGCCGCCGGCGGGCATGGCTCGCTCGGAATACACGCAGTCCGAGCGCGTCGGCGCCCAGATCGTGCGGCTGATCGCGATGTGCGCGATGCACCTGATGGGCTCCGAGCGCGACCGCCTGAAGATCTTCTCCTTCGACGAGGGCTGGCGCCTGTTGAGCGACCCGGTCGGTCGCACGCTGCTCGCGTCGCTGCAACGCATGGGCCGCTCCGAGCTGGCTGTGCCGATCATCAGCACGCAGCTGGTCACCGACGCGCTGGTCGGAGAGCGGGAGTCGCTGGAGAACCTGATCGGCGCCACCTTCGTGTTCGGGATGCGCTCGCACGCCGAGGCCGCGCGCGCGCTCACGCTGCTCGGCCTCGACGGCGGCGAGCGCCGGCTCTGCCAGACGCTGCTCGAGCTCGACGCCGGACGATGCCTGTTCCGCGACCACGACGGGCGCGTGGAGGCGATCCAGGTCGACGTGGTGGTCCCGTCGCTGCTGCGCGCGCTGTCCACCACCCCCGCTTCCTGAGTGTCCAGACGCGTCCTCCTGCTCGCGGTCGCGTTGACGTTGAGCTCGTGCGAGCGCGCGCCCGCAGCCGCCGCGCGCCCGCTGCGCCCAGCCCCGAGCGGCCCGCCGCTGACCGGCGCGCAGGCGCAAGCCCAAGGCGGCCGCCGCGGCGAAGAAGACGCGGCCGCCGCGCAGGTCGACCCGCTCGTCAGCAACGGTCTCGGCAGCCCCTCGTGCAGCAGCGCGCTGGGCGCGGAACTCTCGCGGGCGAGCCGGCGCAACTGCGAGACGTCGGGCTTCCTGGCCGCCGCCGCCCCCACCGGCGACTACGGCATCGACGTCCACATCGACACGGGCGTGTTCGACCTCGAGTCGGGCGATCCGGACAGCCTGATCCAGGACCTGGTGGTGACGCCGCTGTGGATGGCGCTGGTGTGGGCCGTGCACGCGCTCGTGGTGATGCTCGAGTGGTGTTTCACCGTGGACCTGCTGGACAGCTCCGCCGCCGGCGGCGTAGGCGCCGGTCTGCGTCACATGCAGGCCACCTTCACCGAGCCGTGGCTGCCGATCGCGCTCGCCGCCTGCTCGGTGGTCGTGCTCTATCACGGCATCGCGCGCCGGCGCATCGCGCAGACCCTGGGGGAGGCCGCGGCGACCGGTGCGATGATGCTCGCCGGCCTGTGGGTGATCGCCGATCCCACCGGCACGATCGGCGCCCTCGGGCGCTGGGCCAACGAGGCCAGCCTGGGGACGCTCGCGGCCGCCGCCCAGGGGAGCCCGACGCGTCCCGGCGGTGCGCTCGGCGAGAGCCTCACGACGTTGTTCGCGGCCACCGTCGAACTGCCCTGGTGCTATCTCGAGTTCGGCGACGTCGCCTGGTGCCGCGAACCGTCGCGGCTGGATCCGGCGCTGCGCGTCGCGGCGCTGCGCATCGCCGCGCAAGAGCGCAGGCAGGCCGGCTGCGAAGGCGCGGGTGAAGCCGGCCTGGGCTGCTCTCCGCCCACGGCCACGCAGGCGACCGCCCTCGAGCGAAGCGTCCAGCTGCTGCGGGAAGCCCGCACCAACGGCGCGATCTTCCTCGCGTTGCCGGCCAACGGACCGGCGCGCAACTCGATCAACGAAGAAGGCTCGCTGCTGCGGACGCTCTGTCAGAGCAGCGACGCCACCGACTGCCGCGGTCCGACGGCGGCGCAGGCCGAGTTCCGCACCAACGGCGGCACGTGGCCTCGCGTAGGCGGGCTGATGCTGATCACCGGCGGACTCGCCGGCATGCTGGCGCTGCTCGGGTTCGTCGCGCTGCGGCTGATCACCGCCTCCATCTTCAGCCTCCTGTACCTGCTGGCCGCGCCGGCGATGGTGCTGGTGCCCGCCTGCGGCGAGGGCGGTCGCGCGCTGTTTCGGAGATGGGCCACGCAGCTGCTCGGCGCGGTCATCTCGAAGCTCGTCTTCTCCTTCCTGCTGGGCATCCTGTTCGCCACCTTCGTCTTGCTGTCGGGCCTCACGGCGCTCGGCTGGTGGACGCAGTGGCTGCTGATCGCGGCGTTCTGGTGGGGCGCGTTCCTGCACCGCCACCAGGCGCTGGGCATCGCCCACGCGGCTTCCGGGACGAGCGGCGCCGACGGCGCGGCCGGGCGGCTGCGGGCAGGCCGGCTCGGGCGGGTGATGGGCGGTACGCGGCGCAGCGTCGGCGCGGCGCGGCGAGTCAAAGCGCGCCTGCGCCGGCCCGCGCCGGAGGTCGACGATCGCGCGCTCGCGCACGTCGGCAAGGAGCTCGCCGACGCTGCCCACGACGAGCAGATCGGCCGCCTGCTGGACGACGAGCGACAGCGGTCGGAGCGGCTGCTGGCGCATGCGCCGGGCGTGCAGGGGCGGCTGTCGGCGCAGCGGGCGCGGCTCTCCCGCATCGAGCGCGCGCGGGCGGACGCGGCGGCGGGTGCAGACACCAGGCGCGAGCTGCGGCTCGCCCAGCGCGCCGCGCGGGTTCGTGCGCAGCTGACGCGAGAAGAGGAGGCGCTCGACGCGGCCCGCCGCACGGCGCGGGAGCGCCCGGGCGCGGCCTCCGCTCGCGCCCGCCGCGACGAGCTTGCGCGCTTCCTCGACCTGCAGGCACAGCTGCCCGCCGCCGGCGAGCGCTCGCCGGCGGGAGAAGACCGGCGCGACTACCGCGCGCTCGCGCCGCTCCTCGGCTATCAGCACGGGGACTACGGCGGACTCTCGCCGCAGCAGCAGCGGGCGGCACGCATGGAGATCGACCGCGAGCTGGCGCTGAGGCGAGAGCTGCGCGAGGCGGCCGGGGCGTTGCAGAGGGGAGAGCGCTCGCCGCGCCTGGACGCGCGCGGGCGTCGCGCAGCCGGTGAGGAGTTCGAGCGCACGGTGCGCAAGCGGATGCAAGAGCGGGGTGCTGAGATGCCCGCGTCACGCCGGCGGGACTCTGGGCTCGAGCGCTGGCGCGCGGCCGGACGCGCGCGCCAGCACGCGGCGGAGGCCAAGCGCTCGAGCGTGATGCACGACGCGCACGAGGTGGCCGCGCGCCGCAAACGCCAACTCGGGCGCGATCGTCCTTGAGGGCTGCGGCCGGCCGCCGGCGAGCCCACTGCGGGACGCCTCGCGCGCCGGCCCGCAGCCTCTGGATCGCCGCGCTCGCAACCGCCGCGCTGTCCGCTTCTGCGCTGTTGCTGGTCGGCGCCATCGCCGCGCTCGGGGGCGGCTCGCTCGCGCTCGGCGGCGCGCCCGGCGCGAGCGGTGTCCAAGCGCCCGGAGTGTCGGCGTTCGCGCGGCGTGAAATCCCGCCGCTGTACCTCGCGCTCTACCGGCGCGCGGCGCAGCGCTATGGCCTGGACTGGGCGGTGCTCGCCGGCATCGGCAAGGTGGAGTGCGACCACGGGCGCGATCCGGCGCCGGCCTGCACCCGACAGGGGGCCGTGAACGCCGCCGGCGCGGGCGGCCCGATGCAGTTCCTCGCCTCGACCTGGTCGGTGTACGGCGTGGCCGCGGAAGGCACGGGCGCGCCGGATCGCTGGAATCCCGCCGACGCGATCTTCGCGGCGGCCAACTACCTGCGCGCCTGCGGCGCCCCCGCCGACTACCGCAAGGCGATCTACGCCTACAACCACGCGCGGTGGTACGTGACGGACGTGCTGCGCTGGGCGGAACGCTACGGCGGCGCGTCCGTGCCAGCGGGCGGCGAGACGCTGTGGGGCGAAGGCGCCGAGGCCGGCGAGGGGCTGGGGGGAGGCGCCGAAGCCGGCGAAGGGCTGGGGGACGGCGAGGAAGGCGGCGAAGCCCCGGAAGGCGCCGATGTCGAGCTCGCCCGCGAGAGCCCGACGCCGGTGCGCTTCCTCGCCGGCGAACGGGCGCGGCTCGCGCCCGGCGACGGGCACGTGGCGCTGGTCCCCGCGGGCGTGCCGCCGGCGGTGCAGGCGATGGTGGTGGCGGGCAACGAGCTGCAGGACCTGCCCTACGGGCCCGGCGGTCACCCCGATCCGCTCGGCGCGCGCGAGGAGGACTGCTCCAGCACGGTGGAGTATTATCCTGATATACTCTACGGTATGCCAGCCAAACGCAAGGCCAACAAACGCAAGGGGTTCGACGGCTACGTCCGGGTAAGCCAGGTCGGGGGCCGCGAGGGGCCTTCCTTTCAGTCACCGGAGACGCAGCGAAAGCAGATCGAGGGATGGGCGAATCTGCGGGGCGTCGATGTCACATGCTTCGAGCCCGAGCTAGACCAGACGGGCGGCAAGCTCGACCGGCCGATCTTCAACCAGATCATCGAGCGCATCAAGGCAGGCGAATCGGACGGGATCGTCGTGGCGAAACTCGACCGGCTCAGCCGTGCCGGGGTCGCGGACGCTCTCCGTCTGTGTGAGGAAATCTACGAGTCCGGCGGCGAGGTCGCGGCCGTGGATGAGGGCGTAGATCCGACGACGCCGGTCGGCGAGTTCGTGCGGACGCTTCTGCTGGCCCTCGCCCGGATGGAGCGCAGGCGCATCAAAGAGAACTGGGAAGGCTCGCGCGCTCGGGCTGTCGAACGCGGAGCCTTCTGCGGGCCTACGCCGCTCGGCTACCGGGAGGTTGCAGGGGGCGGGCTGGAGCCGGACCCGGTGGACGGGCCGCTGGTCAAGGAGGCTTTCGAGGTCAGCGGCCGTGACGGGATCGTGGCGGCCAAAAGGTTCTTCGAGGCTACGTGGCCCGAGCGTACCTGGACGCGGCCCACGATCCGGCGCTTCTTCGAGAGCCGCGTCTACCTCGGCCACATCATCCACGGCGACCTGCGCAACATGGACGCGCACGAGCCGATCGTGGACGAGTTCACCTGGGAACTGGCGCAGCACCCGGAGAAGATGTGGACGCGCCAGCCGGACGGCACTTTCCCGCTCAGCGGCATCGCCACCTGCGCGGCGTGCGGTGGTCCGCTGCGCGGGCAGACCACGGGCAGGCCGGGCAAACCCTACCGGCGCTACCACTGTGTGAGCCGGAGTTGCAGCGAACGGCCGCACGTCGCGGCCGGTCCGCTGGAGGACTACGCGCTGGCGCGTGTGCGCAAGGGCGCGAAGGTGAAGCCGCTGACCGGCGACGAGATCATCCAGCACACGGCTGCGATCTTCCGGGCCAGCAAAGCGCTCGAAGAGTGGGCAGCCGACACGGAGCTAGCGGAGGCGATCGGCCCGGACGCCTACCGCGCCGGGCTGGATGCGCGCAGGCAGAAGCTCGACGCGACGCGGGAAGCGTTCGAGCAGGAGCGCGAGCGTCGGCGCGACCTCCCCGGCTTCGATGAGCCGACGCTGGAGGACATGCAGACGATCTTCTCTGCCACGGTCGCGCAACTGACGGTCAGGCGCGCGACGAAGGGCGTCCCGGTTGAGGACCGCTCTACGCTGCGGCTGCAACGGCATTCGGCCAAATAGCCGCGCTCGCGCCAGGATCGTCTCAGATGCGGCGAGAGCGCGGCGTTATGCTGCGCCGATGCCCATTGACCAGAACAATGTTGACGAACTGTTCGAGAACCTGATCGCCATTTACAGGACAGCGATCATCAAAGGCATCAACGTGCGCATGGACGAGAACAACGAGATGATCGTCACGCATCCGGGCGGGCGTGTGGTTCGCATCCTTCCGACCGGCGAGGTCGTCTCCGTAACGTAGCCTGATGCGGACCAGCGGATAGAAGGGCTATCGAGCAGCCCTCCGGGGTCGCTTCGCCATGCCTAAGTAGTTGCATGTGCAACAACGATATAATTGTCGTGAGATGGCAATTACGACTGACCGGATCGAGATAGACGTCACCAGGCCCGACCTTCTCCACGCGCACGCGGACGAAGCGATCGCGGCCCTCGCTGCGAAGAACGATCCGACGTTCCCTCGGGTGATGGTGCGCGGCAACGAACTGATCCGGCGGACGGAGCGCGGCGAGTTGGAGGCGTTCACTAAAGCCAGCCTCCGCGACGAGCTCTCGCGGATCATCGTCTTTCTCATGACCGGGCAGGATGGCGAACGGGTGCCGGTCAAGGTGCCGTCCGACGTGGTGGACACGATCCTGTCGCGCGACTCGGCCGAGTACGCAGGGATAGCGCGCGTGGATCGAGTGATCGACGCACCCGTGCTCGGCTCTGACGGTCGGCTCATCGACACCCCCGGCCACCACCCCGGATCGCGCGTCCTGTACGTGCCGGACCCCGAGCTTGACCTTCCGGCGACGGTCGGGGCGATCAGCAGCCATGAGGACGTGTGGATCGCTCGGGATCTGCTGATGGACGAACTGCTCGGGGACTTCGGCTTCGAGGATGAGGCGTCGAAGGCGAACGCGCTCGCGCTGCTCCTACTGCCGTTCGTGCGCGAGTACATCGGGGACCATCCGACGCCGATGCACCTCGTCACCGCGCCGGAAGTCGGCTCGGGAAAGACGTTGCTCGCGCGGACGGCGCTGGTGCCCGGCTGCGGCGTGGTCGATCTGATGGCGAACGTGGACGACGAGGACGAGATGCGAAAGCGGATCACGTCGTCTCTGCTCGCGGGCCGGCAGGCGGTCGTCCTCGACAACATCAATGACATCGCCAGCGGCGTCCTCGCGGGCGCGATCACGACGGGCCGGTGGGCCGACCGCAAACTCGGCGAAAGCCGGGAGGTGCGGCTCCCCGTCCGCAACGTGTGGGTCGCCACGGGGAACAACGTCGGCCTGACCAGCGAGCACAACCGGCGAGCGGTGCCGATCATCCTCGACCCCGGCGACGTGCGGCCGTCGGATCGGCCGAAGCAGGCGTTCCGCCACGCGAACCTTGAGGCGTGGGCGCGGGAGAACCGGGGGAGGCTGGTGGACGCCGCGCTGACGCTCGTCCGCAACTGGCAGGAGGGCACCGTCCTGAGCGACGGGTCGGTCGTGCCCCATGCGGCCGAGCGCACGCTCGGGTCGTTCGAGCGCTGGGCCGAGGTCGTCGGGGGCATCCTCACGGCTGCGGGCGTCAAGGGCTTCCTCGGGAACCGGGAGAAACTGGTGGCGATGAGCAGCGACGAGCGCGAGGTCGCGCAGTGGTTCGAGGCGTGGCGCCAGCTCCAGCGCGGCCCTGTGTCCCTTGAGGAACTGACCGACCTATGCACAGCGCCGAGCGGTCCTCTCTACGACGCGCTGCCGGAACACATGAGGGCGAGCCGAAGCGATGTGAAGAAGCAACTCCAGTTCTGGCTGCGCGCGAACAAGGGTGCGAAGTACGGCGCGCTGAAGCTGGTGAAGCAGGACGGCAGGCCCAACAGGTGGGACGTGACTGCACTATGACCGGGAAACTGCACTATGACTGCACTATCGAAACTGGTGATATTGCACGTCATTTTCCCAGGCTGGAATTGACGATTCGTGAAACTGCTGTACTACTGCACTATCTTTTCCAGTACCAGTTCAAAGGTCAAATCGCGTCTACTACAGATCGAGCGGCCGAGAGGGCCACTCGGACTCATAGTGCAGTAGTACAGCGGTTCTCCATTTGCGCGGCAAATGCTAGGCGAATGGCCTGCACTATGTCACTTCGGAATAGTGCAGTCATAGTGCAGTTGGCCCGCTTCTGTGTGTGTACCCAACGCGCGCGCGCGCGAGCGGAGGTCTGTCATGGGTAAGCCGAGGCCGGGGTTCACGGTCTGGAACGAGCGCCGGATTCCACCGGAGGAGAAAACTGCGCGCGATCTGGCGATGCTGCGCGCGCTCGGTCAGTGCAAGACGTGGGAATACGCCGAGCATATGGGTATCGGGGAGGCGACGGCAAAGAACAGGCTCCGCGCCCTCTACGAAGCGGGGCTCGCGGAGAGGTTCAGGGAGCGCGGTCAGCAGGGATGGACCTACGTGACTGTGGTTCGGCCGGGGGAGACGGTGTCGTGACGACCTTTTCTTTCGACCCAATGTTCACAGAGACGATCAGGGAAGTATGAGTCAACCTCTGACTGAGGCACCGACGCGCGACGGGCGGACCTACGGGGCTGCGTGGCGCAGACGACGGGCACGGTACGCGCGGAAGGTTGGCAATCGGTGCGAGGTCTGCGGCAGCACGGAGGCGCTCGAAGTCCACCACGTCGATCCGCTCGGAAGTGATGATGACGACAACCTCGAACTGCTGTGCGCGCGTGACCACCGGCTGGCTGAGGCTGAACGGACGGTGAGCATCAACGTGATGAAGGTAACGGAAGCCGACGCGCTGGCACAGGTCCGCTCCAAGTACCGCACGCATCCGGGCGCGCTGAGAGGCGCTGCATGAGGCGCTTCACGCACGGTAGGGGGGTAGCACCAGTTCGTCGTGTGCCAGCGGCAGGCAAGGCGAGTACCGGGAAAAATCAAAGAGGTCATCGTCGCCGCCTTTTTTCTGTGCACCTGCCCAGGCTTTCCCGGGATTCGTCATGAGCGCGAAGCCCATCCCAAAGACGCGGAAGTGGAGCGCCCGGTCACGCGAGACGTGGGCCGGTTGGTGGGCCAATCCTGTGTCGAAACAGTGGGAGAGCGACCACATCGCGGCTGCGGAACGCCTCATCGAGCAGATCAACGACGTCGAGGGACTTGTTCACCAGCGCGAGCGCCGCTTGCAGGAACGCGACATCAAGCAGCAGGAGCGGGTGCTCGGGCTTCGAGTCCCGCTGAAGGTCGAGGTTGACGAGCCCCCGCCGACACCGCCCGAGCCACGGGACATACCGCTGCGCGTGCCGGACCTCTCGCTGATGCACCTGGGCGAGCGTGCCGTGTTCGTGCATCCGCATGACCTTGAGGGACCGTCTCTCGGGCCTCTCGTCGTCCAGCACATCGAACGGTGGTACTGCTTCGGGCCTGGACCGCTTCGCGGGAGCCCTGCGCGCGTCTCGGACGAACAGCTTGCGCTCATCCACTGCATGTACCTCCTGAACGACGACGGAAGTCGCCGGTTCCCGGAGGTTGACATCGTATGGCGGAAGGGCACAGGCAAGAGCACCACTGTCGGGTGGATCGCGCTCACGGAGCTTGACCCGGAGGGGCCGGTGCGGTTCGACGGGTGGAACGATGACGGATCGCCGCGAGGGCGGCCCGTGATCGACCCCTACATTCCCCTGCTCGCGTTCACGGAGGGCCAGGCATCCACAGTCACCTTCCGAGCCGTGCTGGCGATGGCGAAGGGAGCGCTCAACAGCCAGAACTTCAGGATCACGGACAACTGGATCTCACGCGCCGACGATACGGGCCTACTGGAGCCGGTGTCCGGTTCACCAAGCGCGCGTGACGGCTCGATGAACACCTCGTTCACCAGCGCCGACGAACTGCACAGGCTCACGTCCGACAGGCTGCACGAGACGGTCAGCGTCATGCAGCAGAACCGGATGAAGGTTCCCGATTCGTGGCAGCTTGGCACGACGACTTCATGGGCCAGCGGCGACGGCTCGCTTGCCGAAGTGGAGGACGAACGCGCGAGGACGAAAAAGCCAAGCGGGCTGCTCTACATCTGGCGCGGCGCTGACCCTGCTAAGTGGGATCTGACGACTCGGGAGGGTGCCGAAGGCGCGCTCGAGGAAGCGTCGCCACCGGGGATGCCGAAGGGTCACGGTGTGGTCGAGCAGTGGGAGGCGGTCAAGGATGACCCGGTGAAGCTCCGCTATTGGGCGCGCGTGTGGTGTGGGATTCCGTCTGAGGGCGAGGCGTCGATGGACCGACCGGCCTTCCCGGATGGGCTGCGCGAACACACACCGGGCGTCGGGCCACGGACTCCTGTGGCTCTCGGCCTTGCGCGCGAGGGCCAGGGTGGTGTGATCGCAGCGACGATGCTGGTAGGGAGCGGCGCAGGGTGGGTCGTCGGGAGGTACAGCACGGTCACGGAGTTGGAGCGCGCGCTGCGGTCGATCATCACGGCGAATCCGAGGCCGCGAGCGTTCACCGTCGAGGCCGTCCAGTTGAACCGTGGCCGGTGGCTGCCCTACGCGAACAGGTGGGTGGGCGACCGCGACCTGAACCGTGGGAAGAAACTGCTCGAACACAAGCCACGCGAGGAGCCGGAGATCGTCGCACGCTACCTGGAGGCCGCGCCGCCCGTCTGGTGCCGGGATGACGCGGCACGCGAACGGCTGCTGTCTACGCGGATTGTGGACCTCGACGACGAGAAGATCGCTGTCACGACGGCGACGGCCGACTTCTGGGCGCTGGCCTTTTCGTATGACGCCGCGCAGACCGCAATCCGGCAGGGCAAGGTCAAGACCGGAGAGGTGGTGATGTTCTGATGAGCGAACCACTTACACCAGACGACGCCGACGACGAGAAGTGGGAAACCCGACCCAAAGCCGATGGCATTGCGGTCACAAAGAGGCGTCGTGAATGGCGCGAAATTGACGAAGGATTGCGCCCCGAAGGAAACCGACGAGGCCGCAACTGGATGACCTACTAAGGAGAAGGCATGACGGAATTCTTTGCACCGAAGGACCGCAACAAGAGCCAGCAGGACGTGACGGACTACGACCCACTCGACCACAGCGTCAAAGGTGGGAGCGCCAATGCGGGTTCCGCATACGGCGTCGTCGCCACGGCTGCACGACCCGGACAGTCCTTCCGAAGCGGTGCCGCTGAAGGTCCGCACAGCGCCGGTACGACCGTGCCGGGCTTCGTCGGCGTCCGTGAAGTCCCTGGCGGCGAAGGTTAGTTCCAACCTCAAAGGAGAGTCACATGGCACGTACCCCATCATCTAACCCAACCCCGACCCCTGGCAGGAGCGCGTACCCCGGCAGCGTGAAAGGCAACAGCGCGCTGAAAAAACGTGCGGGCACCACGCAGCGCGGCGGTCGTCCCGCAGCAGGGACGCCATCGTCCGGTCGGCGCACCACGGCACGGTCGGTCACCACGCAGGGCGGAGGCGGCACGGGAGGCTTGCCATTCGGCCAGCAGTCGAAACCGGGACGCCAGGGCCAGCCGCCGTCCGGCTACAGCCAGCCGTACAGCGTGGAAGATGGCATCGCCGGTGAGACGGGCGGCCGGGCGTGAGCACCTTCCAGCAGCTACAGGCGAAGTACGACCGTCCGGGAAGCGACAGCCTCCACGCGGAGCAGCAGGCGATGACGGACATGATCCGGGCCGGTCGTCCAGGCATCCGGTCGCAGGCCGAGATCGACATGGAGCGACACGAGCGCGACCTCGACCGGAGGCAGGCAGCGCTGGACGAGCGGACGGCCTCGCTCGATCAGGGATCACGGGGCGCAGCGCACGTCCCGGAGCCAGCGCCCACGATGAGCGATCTGCTCAGGAGGATGCGAAATGGGAGCGAGTGACACTGAGGAACTGGCGGACGCCTACGAGCGGATGATGCTCAAACGCCCGGTGATCGACTTCACGAAGATCGAGGCGCTGGAGGCGCGCTACACAGACGCGATGCGTGCTCGCGCCGAAGCGGAGACGATCTACACGCAGGCGCAGAAGGTGGACACGCACAACGCGGCCGTCGCGCTCAGGGAGGGCAAGGCGGCCCCCACGCCGAAAGCCAGCCCGAAGAAGCTCGAAGAAGCGACGCGGAACGTCGAAGTCGCACGCGAGGCGCTGGCGCAGGAGCAGGCCGAGTTCCGTGAGGACATAGAGGCGCGCAAAGACGATCTCTCGGCTGAACTGGCGGCCGAACAGGATCGCCTGCAGGTTCGTGCCCTGGCCGCATTGGAGGAAGTCGAGCGGCTGCTCGGGGAGAGGGCGCAGGCCCGGGCCGTTCAGGACTGGCTCCGCGATCCGTCGCGCCGGGTCGGGAAACGGAGCGTCCCAGGCGCACGGGAGTTCAAGGCGCTTCGGGAGGTGATCGACGCGGGGGACGGTGGCGCGACCTACAAGGAGAGGCAGAACAAAGCCGTGGACGACTGGAACGCCATCGTGGAGCGTGCCAAGAGCAGCGTGCCGCACGACAGGCGCGTGCCGGTGTTCGATCCGAAACTTGGCCACAGCACGGTGCCAGCGGTCGATGAGGCCATCGAACGGGAGGTCGCACGGATGATCGAGGCGGGCGAGCCCCTGCCCGAGTCGATCCCGAAGAAGTGGAGCCAGAAGCTGCACCTCGGCAAATGGGCACCGGAGGGCGCGGTCCCCGGCCTGACGCCGCAGCAGAAGCGGGCCGCGGCATGAGACTTTGCGCGGCGTCCGTCGTGGTGCGCCGGGGCAAACGTGCGCAGCGCAGGGAGGCGCTGCGCGACGACTTCATAAGCAACACGGAGGAATCAACGGATGGCGACTAAGGCAGAACTAGAAGCGACGGTCAAGAGGCTGGAAAGGAACCGGTCAGCGAAACCGACGCTGGCCCAGCGCATCGCCGACATCGAGGCGCGCGTCGCGGAGTTGGAGGCATACGAGGCGACGGACGAGTTCGGGCAGCACATCTACCCGCCCGATGCGAACAGCGCATGGGCTGACTCGCGCAGCTCATTCGAGAGGGCGCGCGAGGCGTGGGCCGCTCGGCACGGCAAGGAGCTTCGCCGTCGCCAGGTGGCGAAAGGACAACCTTCCCCGGCGTGAGGCAACGCCAGCCGTGGGCTAGGTCCGGCACCAGCACGGAGGGAAAGCGGAAGCGCCGGCCTGACCTGTGCCCGGCGCTTCCGCATAAGAATGGTGGACATTGCTGAGGTTCTTTGATTCGATTGATCCGAACATACGTTCGCAACCGAGAAAGGAACCTCCCATGAGCACCACCAAGAAGGGCACGCCGGTCGAACGGCTGACGGACGTCTGGCCGGACTCGAAGGGCAAGGACGTGAAGCCGAAGGCGACCGTGAAGTTCGACGGCAAGACGTGGACGGTGAAGGGCCGCTTCACGGCGCACAAGAAGGACGGGCTTGTCCCATCGGTGGCCCTCGAAGCGAAGGGCCACAAAGCCCGGAACCGGCACGCACCGGCCAGCGCCGTGACCCTCGTCTGAGCCTCCCAACTTCCAGCAGGTCACGCAGGCGGCCGACGGGCCGCCTGTGGTGTCTCGGTTGAGTTCGCTCAGCGAACTCAACTTTGTTGAAGCAGTTTCAACAAGCGAAACTGCTTTGGTTCGCCGAGCGAACCAAAGGCAACCGTCCGCCAGCTAGGAGAGTGGCGGACGGCTGTCTGCTGTAGTAACTCAGAAAAATACATAGTCAACTACGTGCTCTACCGCTCCGGCGTGAGACCGCTGTCCGAAATCCTCGGCGAGAACCCGCTGGCGCAGGACTACGTGAAGTGGGGTGCGCCGGGGCCCGGACGGTGGGTGACGATCTACGCCGCCGACGCGCCCACGCCGCACGTGTTCATCGTGATCGCCGGCCTGCGTCTGGACACCTCCCACGACGGCACCGACGTGGGCCCGAACCGCTTCGAAGACGGTCCGCGCTGGCGCATCCTCGACCACGTCCCCACCTGGGCGCAGTGGTCGGTGCGCCACCCGCCGGGCCTGTAGCGCTCGCCGCCCCGGCTTGCGCGGGCCCGCGATCCGCGCGCTTGCCGCGCCGCGGGCCGCGCCGGCGCGCCACCCCGCTCGCGGCTCGCTAGGCTGGCGCCCATGCCCACCCGCAAGGTCGACTACCTGCTGGTCGGCGGCGGCCTCGCCGCGGCCAACTGCGCGCGCTGGCTGCGCGAGGAAGGGGCCGAGGGCGAGGTGCTGCTGGTGGGTCGCGAGCCGGACCCGCCGTACAACCGCCCGGAGTGCTCGAAGGGCTACCTGCGGGGCGAGGAGAGCCGCGAGGAGCCGCTGTTCCGTCCCGGCGAGTTCTGGCGGGAGCAGCGGATCGAGCTGCTGACGCGCACCAGCGCCACCGCGCTCGACCCCGGTACGCACGTGGTCACGCTCTCCGACAAGCAGGAGGTGGAATACGGCAAGGCGCTGCTGGCGACCGGCGCCAACGTGCGCCGCCTCAACGTGGGCGGCTGCGAGCTCGAGCAGATCCACTACCTGCGCACGCTCGGCAACGCCGACGCGATCCGCGAGGGCGTGGCCGGGGCGGAGCGGGTGGTGCTGATCGGCGGCTCCTACATCGCCTGCGAGGTGGCGGCCTCGCTGACGCTGATGGGCAAGCGCTGCACGGTGGTGATGCAGGAGCAGGCCACGCTCGAACGCGGCTTCGGCGCGCGCGCCGGGCGCTTCTTCCAGGGCCTGCTGGAATCGCACGGCGTCGAGTTCCACGGCGGCGACGAGCTCGAGCGCTTCGAGGGCGACGGGCGCGTCGCGAAGGTGATCACGCGGCGCGGCCTCGAGCTGGCGGCCGAGGCGGTAGTGGTAGGGGCGGGCGTGACCCCCGACGTGCAGCTGGCGCAGAAGGCGGGCCTCGCGCTGGGCGAGCGCGGCGGCGTGCGCTGCTCCTCGCGCCTGCGCAGCTCCCACCCCGACGTGTTCGCGGCCGGCGACATCGCTGAGTACGACTCGGTCGTGCACGGCGGCGCGCCGGTGCGCATCGAGCACTGGGACGTGGCCTTCAACCACGGCAAGACGGCCGCCCTGAACATGCTCGGCCGCGACGTGCCGCACGAGGTGGTGCCGTACTTCTACTCGGTGCTGGGCGACTGGGGCGAGCTCGAATACGTGGGGCCGGCGTACGAGTGGGACGAGGAGCTGCTGCGCGGCTCCTACGAGGACGGCGAGTTCACCAACTGGTACCTGCAAGACGGCGCCGTCAAGGCGGCGCTGACGTTCGGCCGCCCGGACGACCTGGACGCGGCGCGGCGGCTGATCGCGAGCGCGCGCGCGCTGGAGGAGCGCGAGCGCTCCGCGCTCGCCGACCCCGACTCCGATCTCGAACGGCTCGCGCCGGGCGCCGGCGCCTGACGGCGACCGGCGTCGGCGGCGAGGGCGGCGGCGGCGGGGAATGCTGGCGAGCGTGCCGCAGTTCACGCGCGAAGCGCAGCAGCTGCTGCGGGCGCCCGGCGCCTTCGACTGGTCCACGGTGACGCTGCTGGCGCTGGCGGTGTACGTGTACGCGGTGGAGGTCGAGCGCGCCAACTGGAGCGTGGTGCTCGCCGGGCTGGCCTTCTGGCTGATGGACTGGTTCAACGAGATCGCCAATGCGCTGGTGCTGCACTTCGACGGCAACGCCGCGCTGTGGACCGTCACCGGCCAATCGAGCTTCGTGATCCTGATTGGCCTCACGATCGAGATAACGCTGTTCTTCGCCATCAGCGGCGTGGTGTTCGCGAAGCTGCTGCCGGCCGATCGCTCGCTGCGCATGCTCGGCCTGCCCAACCGCTGGGCGATCTCGGTCGCGCTCTCGCTGGCGTCGGTGGGCGTCGAGCTGCTGCTGCACGCCGACGGCGTGTTCCACTGGTACTACTGGTGGTGGAACGTGGCGAGCTTCCCGGTGATCGTGGTGTTCGGCTACCTCACCTTCTACGCGGTGGCGTTCACCGTGCACGACCTCACGAGCAGGGCGCGCCAGCTCCAGGTGGTGGGCGCGCTCGCGGGCCTCGACCTGATCGTCGGCCTCGTGTTCGGGCCGCTGCTCGGCTGGATCTAAGTCGCGAAGCCGGTCACCGTGCGCGTGAGCTCGTGCGAGGAGATCACGCGGTCGACCAGCCCGTACTCGCACGCCTGCGCGGCGGTGAAGTAGCGGTCGCGGTCCATGTCGTCGTGCACGCGCTCGACCGTCTGCCCGCTGTGGCGGGCGTAGATCTCGTCGATGTGGGCGCGCAGCTCGAGCGTCTCGCGGGCGTGGATCTCGATGTCGGCGGCCTGGCCCTCGAAGCCCCCTGAGGGCTGGTGGATGAGGATGCGGCTGTTGGGCAGCGCCATGCGCTTGCCGGGGGCGCCGCCGGCGAGCAGCAGCGAGCCCATGCTCATCGCCACGCCGAAGCAGATCGTCTGCACGTCCGGCTTGATGAACTGCATCGTGTCGTAGATCGCCAGGCCCGAGTACACGATGCCGCCGGGCGAGTTGATGTAGAGCGAGACGTCCTTGTCGGGATCCTCGCTCTCGAGGTGCAGCAGCTGCGCGACCACCAGGTTGGCGATCTCGTCGTCGATGGGCGTGCCGATGAAGACGATCCGCTCGCCCAGCAGGCGCGAGTAGATGTCGAACGAGCGCTCGCCGCGCGGGCTCTGCTCGACGACCATCGGGATCAGGGGCATCGTGCTCTATCCTTTCGACAACTGCATGGTTGTCAGACTACAATAGCAACCACTTGGTTGTCAAAGGAGGCGGCGATGGGCGAGTCGGCATCGCAGGAGACGAA
>DATJMM010000045.1:0-53288 GCA_035508735.1 Solirubrobacteraceae bacterium
GCCGCCGGGGAGTGAAGCGCCCACGTCGGGCAGCGTCGCCGGCGAGGCCTCGGCGGTCGACGGAGAGGCACAACGCTACCGGCCGCTGCCTACCGGCACCCACGGCCTCGACCCGCAGCTGGTCAAGCGCGACCAGCGCGAGCGCCTGGAGCAGGCGATGATCGAGCTGATCGCCGCGAAGGGCTACCCGCGGGTGCGCATCGTCGACCTGGCGAAGCTCGCACACGTCTCCCAGCCGACCTTCTACAGCCTGTACGCCGACAAGGAAAGCCTGTTCCTGAGCGCCTACGAAGCGATCGCCACGCGCAGCGCCACGGTGGTGCTAGAGGCCTACGGCACCGACGGCCCGCACGAGCAGCGCGTGGTCGCAGCGATGCGCGCCTGGGCTGAGCTTGCCGCCGCCGAGCCCGAGGCGACGTCGCTGTTGGTGCTTGGCGCGTTCGGCGCGGGCGCGAGGGCGCTGGAGCGACGCACGCTGATCATCGAGGAGCTCGAGCGCGCGATCCACCTGAGCCGCGACGGGGCGCCGGGCGCCGACCCCTCCGACCTGACCGTGAAGGCGATCATCGGAGGCGTGCGCGAGGTCACGGCTGCGCGCCTGCGCGAAGGCCGCGCCGACGAGCTGCCGGCGCTGGTCGACGAGCTGACCGCGTGGGCCGCGTGCTATCCGCGACGCCTGCCCGCGGGACTCCAGGCGCCGCCGGTGACGCGTCGGCGTCCCGGCGCCGGGGTCACCGCCGCGCCCTCCGCGCGGGCGCGCCGCGCCGAGGGCCGGCTGCCCAGCGGGCGCAGCGACATGCCACGCCAGTTCATCGTCAAAAGCCAGCGCGAGCGGATCGTGGACGCGACCGCGGCGATCGTGGCCGAGAAGGGCCTCGCGGGGCTGAAGGTGCCGGACATCGCACGCCGCGCCAACGTGTCGCTGCAGACCTTCTACAGCATCTACGCCTCCAAGCACGAGGCCTTCCTGGGCGCGCAGAAGGTGGGCATGCACCAGGCCCTCGGCGTGGCCGTGGCGGCCTACCAGGCGCAAGGCGAGGACTGGCCGCGCGCCGTCAGCGCCGGGCTGCGCGCGCTGATCGACTTCCTCACCTCCGAGCCGGTGCACGCGCACCTCAGCCTGGTCGACACGTTCGCCGCCTGCCCGGAGGCGCTCGAGATCCGCAACTCCACGCTGCTCGCCTTCGGCGCCTACTTCGGGCCCGGCTATGAGCTGGCGCGCGACCGCGTGGAGGTGCCGCCGATCGCCGGCGAGGCGATCGCCGGCGGCATCTGGCAGGTGCTGCACCACTACATCGAGAACGACTGCATCGCGGAGCTGCCGGGGGCGGCGCCGCAGCTGATCTACTTCGCGCTCACGCCGTTCGTAGGCGTCGACGATGCCGCCGAGCTCGCGCGCGAGGCGAGGGCCGGCCCGCCGGCTCCGGCCGCAGCGATGAGCGTGTAGACGGCGGCGCGCGGGCCAGCCGGCGACGGCGCTGAGCGCGTGGCGGCGCCGGCGGACTCGGCCGGTCAGGCCGCGGCGGCGCTGAGCGCGTAGGCGGTGCGCCCTTCGCGCTCGGTGGGCACGATCCTGCCGGCGGCGCGCAGCCGTCGCACGCCCTCGCGGATGTCGGCGACGGGGATCGCGCTGACCAGCACCAGCTCGCCCACGGTGTGCGAGCCGTGCTCGAGCGCCGCCACGATCGCGCGCGCGGTGGCCTCCTGCTGCGGCGAGGGGACCCGCGCCCGGCCGCGCGCGCCCGCTTGGTCGCGCGGCTTGCGCGAGCTGCTGGGCGCAGCTGGGCGCCGCGCCCCCCGAGCGCCCTGCTGGCCGGCGGCGCGCTCGGGCGGGGCTCCCGACGCAGGCGCGCGCCGGGCGTCGGGCGCGCGCTCGCGCCCGCGCCCGGACGCCGGCGCGCGCTCGGCCTCGAGCGCGTCGGCGGCGGCGAGCAGGCGCTCGTACTCCTCCACCGCGACCCGCAGGGCGTTGCGGCGCTCCTCGACTTCGGCGCTGATGCGCGAGAGCAGGTCGGCTGGCATCGAGGCTCAGATGCTAGCCGCGGAGGCGCCCGCGTCGCCGGCCACGCGCAGGTAGGCCAGCACCGCCAGCACGCGGCGGTGGTCCTCCACGCAGGCCGGCAGCTCGAGCTTGGCGAAGATGTTGGTGATGTGCTTCTCGACCGCGCCGGGCGTGACCACGAGGCTCTCCGCGATGGCCGCGTTGGAGCGGCCCTCGGCCATCAGCGCCAGCACCTCGCGCTCGCGCTGGGTCAGCCCGGAAAGGGCTCCGGTGGCGCCGTCGCGGGGCGCAAGCAGCTCGGCCACCACCTGGCGGTCGAGCACGGTGCCGCCGGAGGCCACGCTGTGCAGCGCGTCCAGGAACGCCTTCACGTCGCCCACGCGCTCCTTGAGCAGATAGCCGATGCCGGCTCCGTCCTCGCCGATCAGCTCGCTGGCGTAGGCGGTCTCGACGTACTGCGAGAGCACCAGCACCCCGAGCGCGGGGCGACGGCGGCGAGCCTCGATCGCGGCCAGGATGCCCTCGTCGGAGTGAGTCGGCGGCAGCCTCACGTCCACGATCGCCAGGTCCGGCTGGTGGCCGGCGATCGCGCGCAGCAGCGCGGGGCCATCCTCGACCTGCGCGACCACCTCGATGTCGTTTTCGCGCAGCAGCGCCACCAGGCCTTCGCGCAGCAGCGCGAGGTCCTCGGCGATCACTACCCGCACGGCAGCCGCGCCTCCAGCACCGTGCCCTCGCCGGCGCCGCTGCGCACGCTGAGCGCGCCGTCCAGCGCCTCCACGCGCGCGCGCAGCCCGGCCAGCCCCGAGCCGCCCGGATCGGCGCCGCCGCGGCCGTCGTCGCCGACGAGCACGGTGAGCGTGCGCTGGTCGTTGCGCAGCTTCACCCAGCTGCGCCGCGCCCCGGCGTGCTTGGCGGTGTTGGTGAGAGCCTCTGCGATCACGAAGTAGGCGGCGCTCTCGAGGGCGGGCGCGAGGCCGCAGTCGGCGTCCGCCTCGATCGCGGTGCCCAGGCCGTAGCGGGCCGCGAGCGACTCCACCGCCGCCACCAGGCCGCGGTCGGCCAGCAGCGGCGGCACCAGCCCGCGCGCGAGGTCGCGCAGCTCCGCGATCGCCAGGTGCGCCTCGCGCCGCGCCTCGAGGATCAGCGCGCGCGCCTCCGGCTGCTCGTGCACGCACAGCTCCGCGCGCCCGAGCTGCAGCGTCAGCGCCACCAGCCGCGCCTGCGCGCCGTCGTGCAGGTCGCGCTCGATGCGACGCAGCTCGGCCGCCTGCGCGTCCACCGCCTGCCGCCGCGTGCGCGTGAGCATGTCCACGCGCGCGCGCAGCGCGCGCCGCCCGTGCGCCACCAGCACGCGGTCGTGCAACGCCACCAGCGAGTAGGCGCTGCCGGCGGTGGCCAGGCCCAGCAGCGCCCACGCCGGCCAGAAGCTGTGCGCGCCGGCGAGCAGCCAGGTCAGCAGCCACGTGCACACGAGGATCGTCGCAGCCACGCCCACGCCGGTCCACACGCAGGCCACGCGCCGCACCGCGCCCGGCGGGTGACGCCAGGCCCAGCTGGCGCCGAGGTCGATCAGCACCAGCACGCCCAGCCCGAGCCACGCCCACGCGGGCCACAGGTAGCCCTGGCCGTCGAGCGCCCAGATGCCGGCCAGCAGCAGCGCCACCAGGAAAGCCAGGCGGCGCTCCAGCGAGCGCGCGTACTCGCCGATCGAGAGCCCCGCGGCCAGCGCCGGCATCCACCGGCGCCGCGGGCGCGCGGCGTCGGTGAGGGGCACTTCGATCGTGAGCGGCGCGCGCTCGGCCATGCGCACCAATCGTCGCACGCGGAGGGGCGCGAGGCGTCGCTCCGCCGCCCGGCGGGCGCGGGCGCGCGCTACAGGGCCTTCGCCAGCTGCCGGCGCGGCCCCACGCGCTGCACCTCCCAGACCAGGCCGGTGCGCTCCAGCGCCGCGATCACCAGGCCCGACACGTCCAGCTCGCTGCGCCGCAGGCCGTGGAAGGCGGAGGTGGGAAAGGCGTGGTGGTTGTTGTGCCAGGCCTCGCCCAGCGACAGCGGCGCCAGCCAGGCGAGGTTGCGCGACTCGTCCTCGGTGGCGAAGCGGCGCCGGCCGAAGAAGTGGCACAGCGAGTTGATGCTGTATGTGACGTGGTGCAGCACCAGCATGCGCACCGCGCCGCCCCACAGCATGCCCTCGAGGCCCGCCGCCACCGAGCCGCCGATCAGCGCGCCCAACGCGAACGGGATCGCGAGGCCCAGCAGCGACCAAGCCACGAAGGTCCTGTCCACGAACGCCACCACCGGGTCGGCGAGCAGGTCGGGCGCGAAGCGTTCGCGCGCGCCACGCTGCTGATGGTTGAACAGCCAGCCCACGTGCGCGTGCGCCAGCCCGCGCAGCGCTCCGCGCCAGCCGCCGCCGTGATCCACGTGCGGGCTGTGGGGATCGCCGAGGCGGTCGGAGTAGGCGTGGTGCTTGCGGTGGTCGGCCACCCACGAGATCACCGGGCCCTCCACCGCCATCGTGCCGAGCACCGCCAGCACGCCCCGCAGCGCGGGCGAGGTCTTGAAGCTGCGGTGCGTGAGCAGGCGGTGGAAGCCCACGGTCACGCCGAGGCCGATCGGCACGTACATGAACACGAGGATGCCGATGTCGCGCCAGCGCAGCTCGTGGTTCCACATCTGCCAGCCGGCCAGCACCAGCAGCGCCGGAGGCGCCACCGTGATCAGGCCGGTGATCGAGCGGGCGAGCGTCTCCGACCCAGCCGGCTGGATCTCCTCCGGCGCGGGGCCCGCGCCGGGCGCGGACGGCGCGCGGTCGCCGTGCTCTGCGGGCACTGGCTCGGCGTGCCTTGCCGCGGCGGCGCTCATGCACCACGGATGTTGAGCCCCCTTGCGCGCGCTGTCGATACGGCGCGCCACCGAGCGTACGGTGGCTGCCAGCAGGGCCGGAGGTGGGGATAACCCGACGCCCGTGCGCGCGCTCAGGCGTCGGCGCGCAGCTCGAGCACGACCTTGCCGGTGGCGCGGCGCTCGTCCAGCAGCTTCAGCGCCTCGGCCGCGCGCTCCAGCGGGAAGCGCTCGCCGACGATCGGCGCAACGTGGCCTTCCTCGGCCATGCGGCCGATGGCCGCGCCGATCTCGCGGTTGAGCTCGGGCTTGCCCATCACGTAGGCGCCCCAGCCCGCGCCGATCACCTCGGTGTTGCGCAGCAGCAGGCGGTTCACGCGCACCTCCGGGATCGAGCCGCCGGTGAAGCCCACCACCACCACCCGGCCGCCCTCGCGCAGGGAGCGCAGGCTGTCGGTGAAGCGATCGCCGCCCACCGGGTCGAGCACCAGGTCCACGCCGCCGCCGGAGCGCTCCAGCACCTCGTCCTTCCAGCCCTCCCCCAGCAGCACCACCTCCTCCGCGCCCGCCGCGCTCGCCACCCGTGCCTTCGCCTCGTCGGACACGACCGCGATCGTGCGGGCGCCGAGGCCCTTGGCGACCTGCAGCGAGGCCGTGCCCACGCCGCCCGCGGCGCCGTGCACCAGCACCGTCTCGCCCCCGCCCAGGCGCCCGCGCAGCTTCAGCGCGAAGTACGCCGTGTGGTAGTTGAGGATCAAGCCCGCGCCCTGGGCGAAGTCCAGCGAGCCCAGCGGGAAGGCGAAGAACTCCGGCGCCACCGCCGTCTCCGCCCAGCCGCCGAGCGCGCAGAACGCCGCCACGCGGTCGCCCGGCTTCACCGAGGCGCCCTCGCTCGCGCTCAGCACCACGCCCGCCACCTCGCTGCCCGGCACGAACGGCAGCGGCGGTTTCAGCTGATACTCACCGCGCGTCTGCAGCAGCTCCGGGAACGACACGCCGGCCGCGTGCACCTCCACCAGCACGCCCGCGCCCGGGCTCAGCGGATGCACCGCCTCCGGCTCTGGCAGCTCCGCCAGCGCCAGCGCGCCCTCGGGCCCCGACTCCTCCACGATCTGCACCGCCCTCATCGCGGGGATTATGTCCGAGTGGCCGTGCGTGCGCCGGCCAGCGCTCGCATCGAGTCCGCGCCGCAGCCGCCACGCGCAGCCGACGCGCGCGCCCGCCGCGGCCGTCGCGATCCGCCGCCCGCCCGCGCCCGCCCCGGCCGACCCCTCCTAATCGAAAGTCCGGCCGGGGCTCGCGCGCGCCTACATGCGTGCTAGGGCGAGGGTACGCCGCCGGAGGGCGGCGAGGGCTGCGTGCCGGTGTAGGGGGTGATCGGCGAGCCGGCCGTCGGTTCGGTCACCATCGGGCCGCCGAACAGCACGATCTTGCCGCCGCGCACCTGGCCCATCTCCACGCCGGCGTAGCCGCCGTGCTCGCTCTTGGAGTAGCGGAACGGCACCAGGCCGGGGCCGGTCAGTTCGTGGCCCTTTTCCTCCACCACGTCCACCAGCTTTTCGCGGGTCAGTTCCTTGCCCGCCAGCTCCAGCGCCTGCACCAGCGTGTACGCCGTCGCCATGCCGTACTCCACGTTGCCGTCGAACGGCGCGCCCTTGTCGTATTCGTCCTTCACCTTCCTGAACAGCGCGATCCACGGGTTGGACGTGTCCGAGGACGCCGGGATGTAGCCGTCCGTGATCGCGCCTTCGATCAGTTCCGTGCCCGCCTTGCCTTTCGAGTAGGTCTTCAACAGGCCGCCCACGGTGGTCGGGTCGATGCCCACGTTCGACACCACCAGCTGCGGTTTGTAGCCCAGCGTGTAGGAGGTCAGCTGGCCCAGCGCCGTGTAGATCGGCACCGTGAAGTCCACCAGCACTTCCGCCCCCGAGCTCTTGATCGCCGAGATCTCCGGCGCCACGTTGGTCGTGCCCGGCTGGTAGGACTGGGTGGAGACGATCTGGCTCGCCGGCAGCTCGTCGCGGATGCCCGCCAGGCCGCCGTTGCCGAAGTCGTCGTCCTGGTAGAACACGCCCACCTTCTTGCCCGCGAAGTGCTGCTTGAGGTACTGGCCGAGGACCTTGCCTTCGATCGTGTAGTTCGGCTGCCAGCCGAACGTGTACGGCTGTTCCGCGCCTTTGTCCCAGCACGGGCAGCCCGAGGCCACGAACATATCCGGCACTTTCGAGCTGTTGAGGAAGCCCACCACCTTCGTGTGCGTCGGCGTGCCCAGGCCCTCGAAGATCCCGAACACGTCGTCCTTCAGCACCAGTTCGTGCACCACGCTGACCGTGTTGGTCGGGTTGTATTCGTCGTTCTTGATGATCAGGTGGATCTTGCGCCCGTACACGCCGCCGTGCGCGTTCACGTAGTCGAAGTACGCCTGCGAGGCCGGCGCGATCTCGCTATAGCCCGGCGCCGCCGGGCCCGTCAGCGGCTGGTGCGTGCCGAACGTGATGCTCGTCGCCGTCACGCCCGGCGCGCTCGCGCCGCCGCCGCTCGAGCCGCAGCCCGCCACCGCCAAAGCCGCCATCACCAGGGCGCACCCCCCGCACGCCGCTCTCAACCTAGTCGCTCTCATGACCTCCTCCTCCTCCTCATCCTGATGTTTTGGGACTGGCAAGTTCCTTTGAGTCAAATAGGCTTCGACGCACGAGGGCGCAGATCCTGCGCAGCGCGCCCTGGATGCCGCTCGGCCACACCAGCATCGCGCCGATCAGCACCGCGCCGTAGATCGCCAGCGGCAGGTTCGCCGACACCTGCTGCGAGAGCGAGAACGAGTGCGCGAGGTGTTCGGTCCAGGTCGGCAGCAGCACTAGCACCGCCGCGCCCCAGATCGCGCCCAGCTGCGAGCCCAGGCCGCCCAGCACGATCGCCGTCAGCAGCGACAGCGACAGCCCCAGCTGGAACGCGCCCGGCGCCGCCAGCTGCAGCACCACCGCCAGCATGCCGCCGCCGAGGCCCGCGCACGCCGCGCTCACCACGAACGCCAGCGTCTGCACGCCCCCCACGTGCAGGCCGCACAGCGACGCCGCGATCTCGTCGTCGCGCACCGCGCGCAGCGAGCGGCCCACGCCGCTGCGCGCCAGGTTGTTGAGCACGAACACCACCACCAGCGCGCCCGCCCCCGCGATCCACGCCTCCCAGCGCTCCAGCGGGAAGCTCGCGCCGAGGCCCGCCGGCACCGCCGGCGGGTCGATCACCAGCCCGTTCGCGCCGCCGAACGTGCCCGCGTACTTTTCCGCCAGCGCCGGCAGCCCGATCGCCAGCGCCAGCGTCGCGCCCGCCAGGTACGGGCCGCGCAGGCGCGACGCCGCCGCGCCCACCGCCACCCCCACCGCCGCGCCCACCGCCGTCGCCGCCGCCAGCGCCGGCACCAGCGCCCAGTGCTCGTTGCCCACCAGCAGCGCCACCGTGTACGCGCCCACCGCCATCAGCGCGCCGTGCCCCAGCGAGATCTGCCCGCTCAGGCCCGTCAGCATCGTCAGGCCCGCCAGCACGATGAAGTAGTACGTGCCGCTCGCCAGCTGCAGGTCCTGGTAGCTGCCCAGCAGCTCGCTCGCCACGAACAGCGCCAGCGCGCCCGCCAGCGCCAGGCCCAGCGAGCGCGCCAGCGTCGAGCGCGGCAGGCGCCGCCGGCGCGCGGGCGGGGAGCTCGCGCCGGCCGGCCGCGGCGCGGCGGGCTCCCGGCCGGCGGGTTCCCGGCCGGCGGGCTCCTGCGCGCTCATACGCGCCGCTCCCGTTTGGTCGAGAACAGCCCGCCGGGGCGCACCATCAGCACCGCCACCAGCACCACCAGCGCCGCCAGCGTCACCAGCGACGCGCCCTCGTAGCCCGACACGTAGGACAGCACCAGCCCCAGCACCACGCCGCCCACCACCGCGCCCGGCGGGCTGTCCAGGCCGCCCAGCACCGCCGCCGTGAAGCCGAAGATCAGCACCGGGTCGAACTGGCTCGGGCCCACGAACACCGACGGCGCCACCAGCACGCCCGCCAGCGAGCCCACCAGCGCCGCCAGCGCCCAGCCGAGCGTCAGCATGCGCCCCACGCGCACGCCCAGCAGGCGCGCCACCTCCGGCGCCAGCGCCGACGCGCGCATGCGCAGGCCCAGGTCGGTGAAGCGGAACAGCAGCCACAGCGCCACCGCCACCCCCAGCACCACCAGCACCGTGAAGGTGTCGTTGGGCGCGAACAGCAGGCGCGTGCCGCCCACCTCGTAGCCGCGGATCGAGAACGCCGGCGGGAACGAGCGCGGCGTGTTGCCCCAGATCATGCCCGCCACCGCTTCCAGCAGGATCAACAGGCCCAGCGCCACGATCACCGCGTTCAGCGGCGGCCCGCCCTCCACGCGGCGGACCAGCAGCCGCTCCACCAGCGCGCCCAGCACCAGGCCGCAGGCCAGCGCCACGAAGAAGCCCAGCCAGTAGGAGCCCGTCGAGCCGATCACGTCGGAGGCGACGAAGGTGGTGATCATCAGCATCCCGCCCTGCGCGAAGTTCACGATCCTCGTCGCGCGCCAGATCATCACCAGCGCCAGCGCCACCGCCGCGTACACCGCGCCCGTCGAGACCCCGTTCAGCGTCAGGTCGATGAACCTGGTCACGCCTCAGAACCCCAGGTAGGCCCTGCGCAGGGACTCGTCCGCCGCCAGCGACGCCGCGTCGTCGGCAGCCACCACGCGGCCCAGGTTCAGCACCACGCCGCGGTCCGCGATCGACAGCGCGCTGCGCGCGTTCTGCTCCACCAGCAGCACCGCCAGCCCGCGCTCCGAGGCCAGGCCGCGGATCAGGCGCATGATCTGCGCGGTCACGATCGGCGCGAGGCCCAGCGAGGGCTCGTCCAGCAGCAGCACCTGCGGCGCCGCCATCAGCGCGCGCGCGATCGACAGCATCTGGCGCTCGCCGCCCGACAGCGAGCCCGCCGCCTGCGAGCGCCGCTCGCGCAGCGGCGGGAACAGCGAGTATGCGTCCTCGAGCGCCGCCGCGTCGGCGCCGCGCCAGAGGCCGCCCAGGCGCAGGTTCTCCTCGGTCGTGAGCTCGGTGATCACGCCCCGCCCCTCCGGCACCTGCGCCAGGCCGGCGCGCACCACGTCCTCCACCGCCAGGCCGAGGATCTCGCGCCCGCGCACGCGCACGCGCCCCGCGCTGGCCCGCTGCAGGCCCGAGATCGTGCGCAGCAGCGAGGTCTTGCCCGCGCCGTTCGCGCCCAGCACCGCCGTCACGCCGCCCTGCGCCACCGTCAGCGTCACGCCGTCCACCGCGCGCACCGGCCCGTAGTCCGTGCACAGGCCCTCGATCTCCAGCGCCGCCGGCGCGCTCACGACGTGCTCTCCTCGCGCGCGGGCGGCTGCGCGCCGGCGGGCGGCTGCGCTCCGTCGGGCGGCTGCGCGCCGCCGAGCGCCGCCGCCTCGCTCTGGCCGCCGGCCGCGTCCTTGCCGAGGTAGGCCTCCAGCACGCGCGGCTCGCGCGCCACCGCCTGCGGCTCGCCCTCCGCGATCACGCGCCCGAAGTCGAGCACCGCCACGCGGTCGCAGGCCGACATCACCAGGTCCACGCGGTGCTCCACCAGCATCACCGCCATCGACCCGCGCAGCGCCGCGATGCGCCGGCCCAGCTCCAGCACGTCCTCCGCGCCGAGCCCGCCCGCCGGCTCGTCCAGCAGCAGCAGCTCGGGCTCGCACACCAGCGCGCGCGCCAGCGCCACGCGCTTCTGCACCGGGTAGGGCAGCGTCGCCGGCAGCCGCCCCGCCACCTCCGCGCAGTCGAGCTCGCGCAGCGTCGCCAACGCGCGCGCCCGCAGCGCGCGCTCGTCGCGGTCGGAGCGCGGCAGGCCGAGCATCGCGCTGAACGCCCCGGCACGGCGGAAGCGCTGCGCGCCCGCCATCACGTTCTCGAGCACCGTCAGGCCGGAGAACAGGCCCACGCCCTGCAGGGTGCGCGCGATGCCTAGCGCCGCGAGGCGGTGCGTGCGCACCTTGCCCAGCCTGCGCCCCCGCCACTCCATCGTGCCCGAGCTGGCCTGCACGAAGCCGCAGATCACGTTGAACAGCGTCGTCTTGCCCGCGCCGTTGGGCCCGATCACGCCCAGCACCTCCCCCGGCGCCACCGCGATCGACACGCCGTCGAGCGCCGTGATGCCGCCGAAGCGCACCGTCAGCTCATGCGCCGCGAAGCCCAGACCTCGATGAAGCCCTCCCTCCATCACAGTGGAAACTACCCGCCATGCCGGGCGGTTGAGTCACAGGGGCTTCTATGGCTCTTGATAGCGAGCCACGGTGAACGCGATCAGCACCGGCACGTGCACCGCGAACACCAGCAGCGACAGCGTCAGCACCACCAGCGGCCCGCCGCTGGTGTGGTTGCGCAGGAACACGTACTCGATCATGCCCGCGATCACCAAGTACGCCAGCGCCGCCCAGCGCGCCACCGCGAAGAACGCTCCCCAGGCGAAGCCCCGCACGCGCGAGAGCGACGCCAGGTTGCCCGCCAGCACCAGCGCCGAGACCGCCAGCAGCACGATCGCGGGGGTGAGCGAGACGTGGTTCGGCAGGTGCGCCGAGAGGTAGATGCCGGCCGCCACGATCAGCGCCAGCGACACCATCCCCAGCTGCGTCACCGGCGGCAGCCGCCGCTCGCCGCTCGCCGCCGGCGCGGCGGAGGCCGGCGCCGCGGAGGCCGCCGGGGCGGGCGGCGCCGGCGCGCTCATCCCGACGCCAGCTTGGTCATGATCACCAGCGTCGCGACCTGCATCAGCCCGGTCGCGCCGGCGGTGTAGATGAAGCGCTTCATCAGGCGCTCGATCACCGCCGGGTTCGGCTGGGGCTTCTTCAGCTCGGTCAGCACCGCGATGTTGGCCGGCTCGAGCAGGCCCAGCGCGATCACCGCCATCACGCCCACCACGATGTAGCTCGCCACCACCCAGCCGTGCAGCGCGTACGCGCTCTGCACCGTGCCCAGGTGGCTGCCCAGCTGCCAGCCCGCGGCCAGCGTCACCGTCACCGCCGTCGGCATGATCAGCACCATCTTCGGCATCAGCCGCGTGGTCAGCGCGATCCGCGCCGGGATCGGCATCGAGCCCAGGATCGGCCCCAGCACGAAGCCGAGGAACAGGTCGACGATCGTCCAGGTCGCGCCGCCCACCACGTGCAGGAACATCAGCGGCCACAGTTCGTTGACCGCGATGCCCGCGATCAGGAGGCCGAGCACCGCCGCCACGATCGGCAGCCCCGCGCGCGGCACGATCTGGAAGTCGGGTCGCTCGAAGCCCGCCGGGACCCCCTGCGGCGGCGCACCCTCGCCGATCACGCTCCCCGGTGTGGACACAACCGCCTGCGCCATGGGAGCAATCTAGCGCCGGCGCGAGCGGAACGCCACCCTCAGGCCAGCGCCGCCGGCGAGCGCTGCAGGCGCGCGTCGGCCAGCGCCCAGGTGGCGCCGGCGCTCACCGCGGAGACGATCGCCACCGCCGGCCACGGGCCGGTGGCCAGCGCGATCAGGTGCGAGGCCGCGAACGCGCCGAAGCCAACGCCGGCCAGCGCGGCCGCCGTGCGCGCGCCGTGGCGCCGCCGCCAGATCGCCACGCAGGAGAGCCCGCCGAGCGCCAGCACCGCGCCCCCGAGCGGCCGCGAGCCGCTGGCCGCGACCACGCCGTAGGAGGCGATCAGCGAGCCGGCCGCGAGCGGCGCTGTGGGAAGCGGGCGCATGCGCCAAGCCTAGACGGGGGCGATCGACGCCTGCGCCACCGCCGTGTACATCTGCGTGAGGTGCTCCACGATCTCGTCCATCGAGGCGTCCACGTCGCCGTTGATCCAGTCCACCAGCACCTCCATCGAGGCGCCGATCAGCGAGCGCGCGGTCAGCACCGGGTCCATGCGCAGGCGCAGGCCCTCGCCGGCGATCGCCATCGCGTTGCGCACGAGGATGTCGGCGAAGGCGTGGCGGTTCTCGCGGCGCAGGCGTTCCAGGCGCTCGCTCACGCCCACCACCTCGAGCACGATCACGCGCGCCTTGCGGCGGTCCTCGGTGAGCACGCGCCAGGCCGCCAGCAGGCCCGCGCGCGCCTGCGCTTCGAGCTCGTGCTCGGCCGCGGTGGCCTCCAGCACCGCCGCGGCCACGTCCTGCACGGCGCGCTGGTAGACGTGGTAGAGCAGGTCCTCGCGGCTGGAGAACGACTCGTAGAAGTAGCGCGAGTTGAGCTTCGCCTCGGCGCTCACCGCGCGGATCGAGCTGCCGGCGTAGCCGCGCGTGCCGAACAGCTCGAGCCCCGCCTCCAGCAGTTGCTCGCGCCGCAGCGCGTGGCGCTCGGCCACGCTCAGCCCGCGATAGCGGCGCGGCTCACGCGCCGACGGCGCGGGGGCGGAGGGCTCGGCCGTGGGCATTCTCGACCGCCAACGATAGACGGCCGGCGCGACGCAGTCGCTCCTACACCCGTATGTACAAAGGGGTCACTGCGTGTTACATTTGTCCAGCCAAAACTGGCACGGCAACGCTACAAACTCAAGGAGAGGGGTTTCGCAGTGTCAAGTCTCAGGGGAATGGCGCGGGCTGCGCTCGCGCTCTCGATTCTGCTCGCATTGGCGATCGCCGCCACGGCGTCGGCCACGCCCGTGGAAGGCCCGGCGGGCTCGGCCTTCTACACGCCGCCGTCGCCCACGCCGACCGGCAGCGCCGGCGAACTGGTGTGGTACCGGCCCGCCACCGTCAACCTCGACGTCTCGCTTCCGAGCAACAAGGCCTGGACCGTGCTCTACCAGTCCAGCGGTCAGCATGGCGAAGGCGACTGGGTCACCGGCACCGTGATCGTGCCGACGGCCAAGTGGACCGGAAAAGGCTCGCGGCCGGTGGTCACGGTGGGCATCGGCACGCAGGGCATCGCGCCCCAGTGCGCGCCCTCCAAGCAGCTCGTCACCGGCACGGAGTACGACGGCTCGGCCATCATCGACTCGCTCAAGGCCGGCTACGCGGTCGCCGTCACCGACTACCAGGGCTACACCAACGGCGCCATCCCCACCTACACGGCGGGCAAGGCCGAGGGCCAGGCGGTGCTCGACATCGTGCGCGCGGCGCGCCAGCTGCCGAGCGCGGGCCTCAGCGAAAGCGACCCCACCTACGCCTGGGGCTACTCCCAGGGCGGCCAGGCGGTCGGCTGGGCCGGCGAGATCCAGTCCAGCTACGCCGCCAACGTGAAGCTGTCGGGCATCGTCGCCGGCGGCGTGCCCGCCAACCTGCTCGAATTCGGCGCCTTCAGCGGCGAATCGGTCGGCTCCGGGTTCGGCATCATGTCCGCGATCGGGCTCGAGACCGCCTACCCCGAAGTGAAACTCGGCACGCTCACCGCCGCCGGCGAAAAGGCGGTCGGCGAGGCGCTCAGCCAGTGCGCCGTGCAGCTGATCGAGACGCTGCGCGACGCCAGCTTCAAGGAATTCACCACCAGCCACGAGAACCTCGAAGAACTGGAAAAGAAAGAACCCAAGTTCAAGCAGGCGCTCGAAGAACAGTCGCTCGACAACAAACCGGTGTCCGCGCCCGTGTACCACTTCCACGGCCTCGAAGACGAGTTCGTGCCGGTGGCGCAGGACGTCAACCTGCACTACGACTGGTGCTCGATGGGGGTCACCGACGACCTCCAGCTGTACTCCGGGGACCACCTGTTCACCGACCCGCTGGGCGCCTCCGCGGCGATCAAGTGGATCGAAGAACGCGTCGCCGGCAAGAAGGCGCCGAGCACCTGCGGACAGCACAAGGCCGGCGCCGCGCTGCCGTCCAACGCGCGCCTCGAGCCGGAGACCGGCGACCTCGTCATCAAGCTCGAGAAATGGTCGCTGAAGGGCAAGGTCACGGAGAAAGCCGGCATCAGCGAGGAACTGCCCTCGGGCTCCACGCTGACCGCCGAAGCCGACGCCAGCAACGGCGAGCTCACCTCCGAACTGGACATCCCGCCGATCAACCAGACGTTCTGGATCGGCCTCTTGCCGGTGACGGTGTCCGGCGCGCTCACGCCCACCGGACCGGCCACCGGCACGTTCAAGTTCAGCGAATGGGGCAACGAAGTCTCCGAGAGCGCCGAAGGCGAAGCCAACGAGCTCGTCAAGGCGGTGCAGATCGGGCTGCTGTACCTGCCGATCGGCTGCAAGACGGTCGAACCGATCAAGCTGCCGCTGACGATCTCGGAGCCCACCAACGAGCTCGCCACCGGGAACTTCTCGTTCAAGTCGGAAGTGACCGTGCCGGAATTCGGCGACTGCGGGCTGCTCGGACCGGTGCTGTCGGCCACCACCTCGGGGCCCGGCAACACCGTCGAAATCACCGCCTCGCCGCCGGCGCCGACCAACTGGTAGGCGCGGCCGGCGCATGAACGTCGGGACCGACCGCACAGCCAGGTCCCGACCAGCGGAGGGGGCCCCGAACCGGGGCCCCCTCCGCGGCGTCCGCAGGCAGGGGGCCTAACGCGGGGAGGAGCTCGCGCGCGACACTGCGCACACGCCGTCGAGCAGGAGCTCGAGATGGTGGCGCCAGTTCGCGCTGCCCGGCTGGAAGTACATGGTGGAGGTGATCCCGCACATCACCATGCCGAAGTCCTCGAAGGTGAAGTCGTCGCGGACCGCGCCGGCGGCGACCGCGCGGTCGATGATCCGCGTGACCACCTCCGCGAGCGCGGTCTTCTGCTCCTCGATGCCCTCCCACTCGAGCTGGTTGGAGTCCATCATCGCGAGCTGGAAGCCCATGTCGCCCTCCACCGCCTCGGCCGATCTGCGCATCACGCTCTCGAGCGCCGCGCGCGGGTCGGAGATGCCCTCGGCGTCCCTCGCGATGTCCGCGAACCCCTGGAAGCGGTCGCGCACCATCGCGGTCAGCAACGCCTCCTTGGTGGGGAAGTGGCGGTACAGGGTGCCGATGCCGACGCCGGCGTGCGCCGCGATCTCGTCCATCTGCGCCTGCGGGCCGCGGCTGGCGAACAGCTCGCGCCCCGCGCGCATGATCCGCTCGCGGTTGCGCCGGGCGTCGGCTCGAAGTGTTCGCTGCTCGGTGGGCATCGCGTCAGTAAACGGAATGTTAGCTCCGGATGGTGCTACCATCAACAGGAACCGTACTTCCGCTTCCGTATCTTGGCCCCGGCCCCTGACGAGAGGACGAGCATGACCAGCACGAACGACCGAGCGGGCGAAGCGGCGAGCGCGAGCGCGCCGCCGTCGCGCAGGACGACTCCCGACCTCGGCTCCAAGCGCGGCAAGGACCTCGCGCTGGCGCTGCTGGCGATGACGCAGTTCGTGATCGTGATCGACGCCTCGATCGTCAACGTGGCCCTTCCCTCGATCGGAGCGCACCTGCACTTCTCCCGCGACGACCTCACGTGGGTCGTCAACGCCTACACGCTCACGTTCGGCGGCTTCCTGCTGCTCGGCGGACGGCTCGCCGACCGGCTCGGGCGCCGGCGCATGTTCATGCTCGGCCTCGTCGTGTTCTCGCTGGCCTCGCTCGTCGGCGGTCTCGCGCAGTCGGAGGCGTGGCTGATCCTCGCGCGCGCCGTTCAAGGGCTGGGCGCGGCGATCGTCTCGCCGGCCGCGCTGTCGATCATCACCACCACCTTCGCCGAGGGCGCCGAACGCAACCGCGCACTCGGCATCTGGGGCGCCGTCGCGGGGGCCGGCGGCGCCGCGGGCGTGCTGCTCGGGGGCATCCTGACGAGCGGGCTGAGCTGGCGCTGGGTGCTGTTCGTGAACGTCCCGATCGGCATCGCCGCAGCGACGCTGGCTCCCCGCCTGCTGCTCGAGAGTCACGCCCAGGACGAGATCGAGGGCTTCGACATCCCGGGCGCCGTCACGGTCACAGCCGGCCTCGCGCTGCTCGTCTACGCGGTGGTCGACGCCGTCAACGTCGGCTGGGGCTCGACCGGCACGGTGCTGCGGCTCGCCGGCTCGGGCGCGCTGCTCGCGGCCTTCGTCGCGATCGAGCGCCGTCAGCGCCATCCGCTGCTGCCGTTCGCGATCCTGCGCCTGCGCACCCTCCGCGGCGCGGACATCGTCGGCCTGCTGATCGGCATGGCGCTGTTCTCGATGTTCTTCTTCATCTCGCTCTACATGCAGGACGTGCTGCACTTCTCCCCGATCAAAGCCGGCGTCGCCTACCTGCCGCTGGCGGTGGGGATCATCCTCTCCGCCGGCCTGGCCTCGCAGCTCGTCACACGCTTCGGCTTCAAGCCGGTGCTGATCGGCGGCCTGGCGCTGATCGCGGGCGGGCTGGTGTGGTTCTCGCGCGTGCCCGCGCCCGGCGGCTCCTACGGCGCCGACGTGCTGGGGCCGTCGCTGCTCGCAGCCGTCGGCCTCGGCTTCTCGTTCGTGTCGGTGACGATCGGCGCCGTCACGGGCACCAGGCCGCACCAGGCGGGCCTCGCCTCGGGGCTGATCAACACCGCCCAGCAAGTCGGGGGGGCGCTCGGCCTGGCGATCCTCGCCACGATCGCCAACAGCCGCACCCAGAGCCTGCTGGGCGCAGGCGGGCACAGCACCACGGTCGCGCTCACCAAGGGGTTCGACCGCGCATTTCTCGTCGGCGCGGGGTTCGCGGTCCTCGGCGCGCTCTTGACCAGCGTCCTGATCTCCTCGCGCGACAGCCGCATGCAGGCCGAGGCGGCGCGCCGCGGCGAGCTCGACGCGATGACCGTCTGAAGCCCCGCCCCGGCGGCCCGGCGGCGCGGATGCAGCCGCCCTGCCCGTCAGGCGGCCGCGGGCCGCGCGGCCTCGTGCGCGGGCAGGCGCGGCAGCACCAGCAGCGAGCAGCGCGCGTGGCGCTCGAGGTACTCCGAGGTGCTGCCCAGCATGAGCCGCTTGACCGGGCCGTAGCCGCGCGAGCCCACCACCAGCAGGTCCACCTCGTCGCCGAAGGCCGCCAGCTCCTCGCCCGCCAGCCCGTACACGGCCCTGCCCTGCACGTCCGCCAGGGCGCCCATGCGCTCGTTCGCGTCCGCCAGCATGCGCTCGATGCTGTCGCCCATGCCCGGCGCCACCAGACCGGTGAACGCGTAGCTGGGGATCGTCACCACCTCCAGCGCGTGCACGCGCGCGTGCGTGTCCTGCGCCACCTGCTTGGCCACCGCCAGCGCGTGCTCGGCCTCCGGCGAGCCGTTCCAGGCCACGCCCACCGTCGCGATCGGCTTCGGCAGCGAGGCGTAGCCGCGCGCCGCCACCGCCACCGCGCAGGGCGCGCCGTTGAGCGCTGCGCGCGTGTCGTCGCCCAGCGTCACGCGGCCGAGCGCGCTGCGCGAGCAGGAGCCCACCACCAGCAGGTCGGCGCCCTGCTCTTCGGCCTGCCGGTGCAGGCCCGCGCCGGGCGACGCCGCCACCACGCTCACCAGCCCGGCCTGCACGCCGGCCGCCGCGCGCTCGTCCTCGAGCAGCTTCTTCGAGGCCGCCGCCTCCTCCTCGAGCACGCCCGGCGCGATCGCGTGCATGAGCGCCAGCTCGCCGGCGTGCACGTGCGCGAGCGTCAGCGCCCCGTCCGCCCGTGCCAGCTGCGAGGCCAGCGCGATCGCGTCGCGCCCGTAGCTGCGGCCGTCCACTCCCACCAGCACGTTCTTGAACATCGCTCTCTCCTTCGATCGTAGGGGGCGATCGTACGGCGTAGCATTGGCTGCGTGCCGGATGAAACGCCAATCGGGTCGGCCACGGCCGCGACCGGGTCCGAGCGATCCGGGGGGTCCGGGGGCGAGCGCTCCGAAGCGCATCCGCCGCTGCCGCGCGACAAGCGCGGCTGGCAGGTCTCGCCCGCCCCCGACGGCCGTGGCATGCCCGAACACGCCAACCCCGGCCCGCCGCCGCACCGCATGCGCGGCTTCTGGTACTTCGTGATCGCGCTGATCGCGCTCAACTGGCTGTCCGTCCTGTTCTTCCAGCCCTCCACCGGCGAAGAACGCGTCACCGTGCCCTTCAGCCCCTACTTCCTCGAACACGTCAGGGCCGGGCAGGTCAGCTCGATCGCGTCCAAGGGGGACACGATCCAGGGCAAGTTCAAGAGCAAGCAGCGCTACCCCGCGAGCGACAAGAAGGCCAAGCCCACGAAGCTGTTCGCCACCGAGGTGCCGACCTTCTGGAACGGCAGCCAGCTGTCGGCGCTGCTGGCACAGAAGGGCGTCAAGATCAACGCCGAATCGACCAGCAAGAGCACCTCGCTGCTGGTCGAGCTGCTGCTCGGCTTCGGGCCCACGCTGCTGATCGTGGGGATCTTCATCCTGATCTTCAAACGCGCCGCCGCCGGCGGCGGGGGCATGAGCGCGCTGGGCGCCTTCGGCAAATCCCAGGCGCGGCGGGTGGACCCGGAAAAGATCCGCGTCACCTTCGACGACGTCGCCGGCATCGACGAGGCCAAGGCGGAACTCTCTGAGATCGTCGACTTTCTGCGCAACCCCGACCGCTACAGCAGCCTCGGCGGGCGCATGCCCCACGGCGTGCTGCTGTCGGGCGCGCCCGGCACCGGCAAGACGCTGCTCGCGCGCGCCGTCGCCGGCGAGGCCCACGCCGCCTTCTTCTCGATCTCCGCCTCGGAGTTCATCGAGGCGATCGTCGGCGTCGGCGCCTCGCGCGTGCGCGACCTGTTCGCCAAGGCCAAGGAGGCCGCGCCCGCGATCATCTTCATCGACGAGCTCGACGCGATCGGGCGCTCGCGCCAGGGCCAGGTGTCGGTCACCGGCGCCAACGACGAGCGCGAGCAGACGCTCGACCAGATCCTCACCGAGATCGACGGCTTCGAGTCCTCCGAGGCCGTGATCGTGCTGGCCGCCACCAACCGCCCCGACGTGCTCGACCCCGCGCTGCTGCGCGCCGGGCGCTTCGACCGGCGCGTCACCGTGCAGGCGCCCGACCGCAAGGGGCGGGTGGCGATCCTCATGGTGCACACGCGCTCGATCCCGCTCGGCGAGGACGTCGACCTCGACGCGCTCGCCGCCAGCATGCCGGGCATGGTCGGCGCCGACATCGCCAACCTCGCCAACGAGGCCGCGCTGCTGGCCGCCAGGCGCGGGCACACGAAGGTGAAGATGGCCGACCTCACCGACTCGCTGGAGAAGATCATGCTCGGCGCCCCGCGCGGCCTCGTGCTCGAACCCGCCGACCGCGAGCGCACCGCCTACCACGAGGCCGGCCACGCGCTCGTCGGGATGCTCACCTCGGGCGCCGACCCGGTGCGCAAGGTCTCGATCATCCCCCGCGGCATGGCGCTCGGCGTGACGCTCTCCACGCCCGACTCCGACCGCGTGTCCTACTCGCTGGAAGAGCTGCAGGCCAAGATCCGCGTCGCGCTCGGCGGGCGCGTCGCCGAGGAGGTCGTCTACGGGAAGATCACCACCGGCGCCGAGTCCGACATCCAGCAGCTCACGCAGATCGCCCGCCAGATGGTGGGGCGCTGGGGCATGAGCGAGGCGATCGGCCCGATCGCGGTGCTGCCCGAGGAGGGCCAGGGCATGTTCCTGCCGGGCGTCAGCGAGACCTCCCAGGAGACCCAGCGCATCGTCGACCACGAGGTGCGCACGCTCGTCGAGAGCGCCCACCAGGAGGTCACGCGCCTGCTCGAAGAGCGTCGCGACCAGCTCGAGGGCCTCGCCCAGGCGCTGCTGAAGGCCGAGACGCTCGACGCCCCCGACGCCTACGCCGCCGCCGGCGTGCCGCTGATCGAGGTCGAGCCCGAGCCCGCCTCGGCCTGACTCGGCCGGCGCGCGGTTACAGCCGCAGCCCCATCCACACGTGCGGGATCCCCGCTTCCTCGAACACCGCCGACTCCACCGCGAAGCCCGCGCGCTCGTACAGCGCCGTCGCCGCCGTCTGCGCCGCCAGGCGCACGCGCGTGCAGCCGTCCGCGCGCGCCTGCGCGATCGCCAGCTCGAGCATGCGCAGGGCGATGCCGCGACGGCGCCACTCGCGCTCCACCGCCACCCGCCCGATTTTCGCCCGCTCGCCGTCCACCAGCAGGCGCAGCGTGCCGATCACGCGCGCGGCGCCCTCGCCGCCGGGGCCGGGGAGGGCGCGAGCGCCGCCGGGGGCGCCGGGGCCGGCGCGCGCGAGCGCCACCACGTGGCGGGCCACCTCGTCGAGCTCGTCGAGCTCCTCCTGCACCGGCACGCCCTGCTCTCCCACGAACACCCGCTCGCGCACCGCGAACGCCCCCTCGAGCTCCTCGCGCGAGCGCCACCAGCGCACCTCCACGCGATCCCCGCTCACGCGCTCGCCGTCCTCGCCCCCCGAGCGCACGTCGCCCCTACCTCGAGCCCGCCGCGAACCTCGCGCCCAACGGGCCCGGCTGCACGCGGCGCAGCACCAGCAGCCCCAGCAGCGCCGCCGCCACGCACGTGATCGCGCCGAGGCCCAGGCCGGCGCGCGCGCCCGCCTGCGCCATCACCCAGCCCACGATCGGGCCGCCGATCGGCGTGGAGCCCTGGAAGGCCACGAACCACAGCGCCATCACGCGCCCGCGCATGCTCGGCGCCGCGTTCAGCTGCAGCGTCGAGTTGCCCGTCGACATGAACGAGATGCTCGCACCGCCCGCCAGCGCCAGCGCCAGCAGCTCCAGCTCGAGGCTCGGCGCCAGCGTCGCCGCCGCCAGCACCACCGCGAAGGCGCCCGCCGCCGCCACCAGCGTCGGCAGCCCCGTGCGGCCCTTGCCCGCCACGAACAGCCCGCCGATCACCGCGCCCACGCCCATCGCCGCGGTCATGAAGCCGTAGCCGGCAGCGCCCACGTGCAGGCCCTGGCGCGCCATCACCGGCAGCGTCACCTGGAACTCGTACGCCAGCGCCCCCACCAGCGCCATCATCGCCAGCGGCGCGCCCAGCTCCGGCGTGCGCGCCACGTAGCGCAGGCCCTCGCGCAGCTGCCCCGGCCCGCGCCCGCTCGGCGGGCTCGGGCGGATCGCCGCGCGGTCCAGCGTCGCCAGCGACCACAGCACCGCCGCGAAGCTCGCCGCGTTCGCCAAGAAGCACACGCCCTCGCCCACCGTCGCGATCAGCACGCCCGCCGCCGCCGGGCCGATCACGCGCGCCACGTTCACCAGCACCGAGTTCAGGCTCACCGCGTTGCGCAGGTTCTCCGCCCCCACCAGCTCCAGCATGAACGCCTGCCGCGCCGGGTTCTCGAAGGCGTTGTTGAGACCCAGCAGCGCCGCCAGCGCGCCGATCTCCCACACCCGCACCGCGCCCGTCACCGTCAAAGCGCCCAGGATCAGCGCCTGCACGCCCATCGCCGCCTGCAGCGCCGACATCAGCGCGCGCTTGTCCACGCGGTCCGCCACCACGCCCCCGTACGGGCCCAGCACCAGCACCGGCAGCGTCTGCAGCGCCACCACCATGCCCAGCAGCGTCGCCGAGCGCGTCAGGCTCAGCACCAGCCACGACTGCGCCGCCATCTGCATCCACGTGCCCACCAGCGACACCGACTGGCCCGCGATGTAGCGGCGGTAGTTCGGCACCGCCAGCGCCGCGAACGTCACCCTGCCGATGCCGCGGATGCGCCTCATCGGCGCGCCGCCAGCCGCTCGCGCGCGGAGCCCGCGCGCGCCGGCGCGGTCGGCTCGGGGGAGCCGCCCGGCAGCAGCTCCGCCAGGCGCTCCAGCGCCGGCAGCGCCCGCCACAGCGCCTCGCGCTCGCGCTCGTCCAGCTCCTGCACGCGCTCCTCCAGCGCGCGCGCGCGCTCGCGCTGGATGCGCCTGCGCATGCGCCGGCCCGCCGCCGTCGCCGCCACCAGCGCCTGGCGGCGGTCGCCCGGTGCGGGCGTGCGCACGATCAACCCCGCCTCGCACAAGTTCGCCGTGATGCGCGAGAGCATCGTCGCGTTGAGGCTCTCCAGCTCCGCCAGCTCCGACAGGCCCACCGGCCCCAGCCGCACCACCGTGAACAGCACCGAGATCTGCGAGGGGGTGAGCCCCGAGCCCGCCACCGTCGGGCGCAGCCGTCGCGACAGCCGCCCGATCGCCGCGCGCAGGCGCTCGCTCGCGTCCTCCTGCGCCGCTTCCCGCGCCACCCCCGCTCCGCCGCTCGCCGCCGTGCCCGCCATACGAACTCCCACTCATAAAAATACTTGCTTGCCAGCAAGCATTCTAGCGGGTGTAGAGTGCGCTGCGATGGCGGCCACCTTCTACTTCGACCTCGGCTCGCCCTACGCCTACCTCGCCGCCGAGCGCATCGAGGCGCTGCTGGGCGAGGACGTCGCCTGGCAGCCACTGTCGCTCGGCGCGCTGTTCAAGCTCAACGGGCGCAGCTCCTGGTCGCTCGCCGGCGAGCAGCCGCGGCGGCAGGGCATCGGGGAGGTCGAGCGCCGCGCGCGCTCGCGCGGGCTGGCGCCGCTGCGCTGGCCCGAGCCCTGGCCCGGCAACTACCTGATGGCCATGCGCGCCGCCACGTTCGCGTGCGCCAGCGGCTGTGGACGCGAGTTCGCGCTGCGGGCCTTCCGCGACGCCTTCGTGCGCGGGCGCGACCTCAGCCTGCCCGAGCACGTGCTCGCCGCCGCCGCCGCCGTCGGGCTCGACCCCGAGCGGGTGCGCGCCGCCACCGGCGAGCCGGCCGTCAAGCAGGCGCTGCGCGAGGCCACCGACGCCGCCCACGCGCTCGGCGTCCTCGGCGTGCCCACCGTCGCCGTCCCGCGCGCAGGCGGGGACGGCGCCGAGCTGTTCTGGGGCGACGACCGCCTCGAGAGGGCCGCCGCGCTGCTAAGCGCTCACAGCGAGCGCTGGTAGGCCGCGAACGCCCGCGTCGCCAGCACGCCGCACGCCACCGCCAGCGCCGCCAGCAGCGCCAGACGGCTGCCCACCAGGCCCCAGTCGATGTGTTCCATCGCCGCCGAGCGCCCTGCCTGCGCCGCCCAGTTCACCGGGTTGAACTTCCCGATCTCGCGGATCCAGCCTGGCACGAGGCTCTGCTGCATCAGCGCGCTCGACAGGAACGTCAGCGGCAGCACCACCGCCGAGACCGCGCCGATCAGCGTCTCGCGCTGGCGCGCCAGCACCGCCAGGCCGTTCGACAGCGACGCGAACGCCGCCCCCAGCAGGCTCGCCAGCGCGATCAGCAGCGCCACCCCGCCCACGCCGCCCCTGTAGTCGGCGCCCAGCGCCAGCGCCAGCGCCACGATCAGCGCCGACTGGATCACGATCGTGATCACCGCGTACAGCACCGTGCCCGCGTTCAGCGCGCCCCGCCAAACCGGCGAGGCCAGCATGCGGTCCATCACGCCGCCGTTGATGTCTTCGATCAGGCCCATGCCCGTCCAGCCCGCCGAGCTGATCGCCAGCATCACCACGATCCCCGGCGTCAGGAAGTCGATGTAGGAGCCCCCGTGGAAACCGGGGATCTTCGCGATCGCTTTGAACAGCGCGCCGAACAGCAGCAGCCAGATCAGCGGCTGCGTCAGCGTGATCCCCAGGTAGGCCGGCTGGCGCACCAGCACCCGCACCCCCCTCATCGTCACCTGCCAGGTCTGCCTCAGGCGTGTCATATCGCGTGCACCGCTCCTTCCGCGTCGGCGTTCTCCAGAGCCCGGCCCGTGTGGTGCAGGTACACGTCTTCGAGCGAGGGCTCGCGGCGCTGCCCGCCGGGCTGGCGATCCGGGCCGTCGCGCAGGGCCGCCTTCAGCTCGCCGGGCGAGCCTTCCGCCACCACCCTCCCGCGGTCCACGATCGCCAGCTGCGAGGCGAGGCGATCGGCCTCCTCCAGGTAGTGGGTGGTGAGCACGATCGTCATCTGCTCCGCCGCCGCCAACCGCTCGATCTCGCGCCACATGCCCGCGCGCGCCTCGGGGTCGAGTCCCGTCGTGGGCTCGTCCAGGAACAGCACCTGGGGACGGTGCAGCAGGCCCATCGCCACGTCCAGGCGGCGCTGCATGCCGCCCGAGTAGGTCTTCACCAGGCGGTTCGCTGCCTGCTCCAGGCCGAAGCGCTCGAGCGAGCCCTGCACCCGCCCGCGCAGCTCACGGCCGGTGATGCCGTGGAACTCGCCCTGCAGCGTCAGGTTCTCGCGCGCCGTCGCCTCCGGGTCGCCCCCGTGCTTCTGCGCCACCACCCCGATCGCCCTGCGCACCGCCGTGGGGTCGGCCAGCACGTCCACCCCCGCCACCCGCGCCGCGCCCGCGTCCGGGCGCGAGAGCGTGGTGAGGATGCGCACCGTCGTCGACTTGCCAGCCCCGTTGGGTCCCAGCAGCGCGAAGATCGTGCCCGTCCGCACGGATAGGCTCAGGCCGTCGAGCGCCCGCACGTCGGGCGGGTAGGTCTTGACGAGCTCGCTCGCCTCGATCGCCTCCGACATTCGCTTTGCCTCCTAAATTGCTTGATGACTAAGATAGCTTATATGCTAAGAGGTATGCATGTCAAGAGATAAGCGGGAGGTGTTCGAGGAGCTGATCGACGAGATCCGCCGCTCGCAGAACGCCACCGACCGCTTCGACAGCGCCGTCGCCGAGGCGCTCGGCGTCAACCGCACCGACATGCGCTGCCTGGACGTGCTCGAGCGCGAGGGTCCGGTGCCCGCCGGGCGGCTGGCCGAGGCCACCGGCCTCACCAGCGGCGCCATCACCAGCGTGCTCGACCGCCTCGAACGCGCCGGCTACGCCCGTCGCGTGAGCGACCCCTCCGACCGCCGCCGCGTGCTCGTCGAGCTCGCCCCCGCCGCGCACGCCCGCGCCAGCGGCTTCTACGGCGAGCACGTCGCGCAGTCACAGCGCCTGTACCGCCGCTACACCCGCGGGCAGCTCGAGCTGCTGCTCGAGTTCGTGCGCGAGGGGCGCGCGTTCAACGAACGCCAGGCGGGCGCGCTGGAGGAGCGCAACCGCTCGCGGCGGTGAGCCCGCGCGGCCGGCCACCCGCGCACAGCGCAGCCCGCCGCACGCCGATCCCCGAGCAGCGCTACCTGCGCCGCCAGGCCGCGCGGCTCGGGGGCGGCGCGCCCGCGCAGCCCCGGCGACGGGGCGGCCCGGCACGATACGGTCCCGCCTAGAGCGAACTATCCAATGAGTGGACCGAGAGCACACGGCTGGCTGCGCCACTACTCGAGCTTCCTCGCTCCGAGCGCCGCCGCGGCGATGCCGCTGCTGCTCGAACGCGACGCCTCCCGGCGCGCGCGGCGGCTCGCCGGCACGCTCTCGGACAGCGTCTCGCAGCGGCTGCGCCCCAGCCGCCGGCGCATGCGCGCGCTCGTCGCAGCCCCCGGCGCCCGCCTGCGCTGGCGCTCGGTGCCGGCGCCGGCGCCGCCTGGGCCGGACGGCGCGGTCGTGCACCCGATCGCCTCCTCCACCTGCGACATCGACTGCCCGCTCGTGCTCGGTCGCACCCAGCTCGCGCTGCCGCTGCACCTAGGGCACGAATGCGTCGCCGAGGTGCTGTCCGTGGGCGAGCGCGTCAGCAGCGTGAAGCCCGGCGACCGCGTGATCGTGCCGTTCGAGATCAACTGCGGCAGGTGCCCGGCCTGCCTGGCGGGGCGCACGGGCAGCTGCCTGGCGGTGCCGCCGTTGTCGGCATACGGGATGGGCCTGGCGACCGGGCACTTCGGCGGCGCCTTCTCCGACGAGCTGGCCGTGCCCTTCGCCGAGGCCATGCTGGTGGCGCTGCCCCAGGACCTCGACCCGGTGGCCGCGGCCAGCGTCGCCGACAACCTCTGCGACGCCTACCGGCACGTCGGCCCGCACCTGCCGGCGGTGCTCGCGAGCGACCCCGAGGCCGAGGTGCTGATCCTCGCCGCGCAGCGGCGAAACGTCGTCTTCGCCCCCAGCACGCCGCTCTTCACGGGCCTGATCGCGCGCGCCCTGGGGGCGCGCACCGTCACGCTGGTGGACGCGCGCGCGCACGTGCGCGAGCACGCCGAGCGCCTGGGCCTGGGCGCGCTGCACCCGCGCGGGCTGCGCGGCCGCCCGCCGGCGCCGCTCGTGGTGGACGTGAGCGTCGACCGTCTCGACACCGCGCTCGCGCACACCGCCCCCGACGGCGTCTGCACGAGCTCCGGCGGGCTGCACGCGCGCGTGCGCGTGCCGATGCTGCGCATGTACGTGCGCCGCGTCACGCTGCACGTCGGCATCCCCCACACGCGTGCGCTGATGCCGCACGTGCTCGAGCTGATGCGCGCGGGCGCGCTCGACGCCGGCGCAGTGGTGAGCACGGTGGCGGCGCTCGACGACGCGCCCGCGGTGCTGCGCGAGCACGTGTTCGCGGGCGGGGTCAAGGCCGTGCTCACGGCCTAGCCGGCCGCGCCCGGCGCGGCCGTCCCGATCGCCGTCAACCGGCTTACGCACGTCCGCATTCGTCCTATTCTTCAGCAATGGCGATGGAATCCGCGCCCGGCGGAGTTGTCTCGTCAGCGTCACCGGCCAGGCGTGTGCTGCTGGTCGTGGCGCTGATCGTCGTGGTGGCGGTCGCGGCGCTCGCGATCGCCGCGCTGACGCTGTCCGGTGTCACGCTGGCCAGCGACTCCTCGGCGCTCGCGCGCGTGTCGGTGGGCCCGCTCGGCGGCAGCGTGGAGCGGATCGAGGCGTTCGCGCCCGACGGCAGGCGCGTGCCGCTGTCGGTGCACGACGGGCGCATGACGCCGCTGGAGAAGCTGCGGCCGGGCGAGCGCGTGTCCGTGCACGTCAGGGTCCGCCGTCCCGGCTGGATCGGCTGGGCGCTGGGCGAAGAAAAGGACGAGCAGCTGACCGTGCAGGCGCCGGTGGCGCGGGTGCGCGAGCAGTGGATGACGGTCGCCCCCGGCGAGCCGGTGCGCATCAGCTTCAGCGAACCGGTGAGCGCCGTCGCCTACGGCGCCGGCGGCAAGCTCGCGCACCGCCGCCGCGCCGGCGGCGCGCGCTCGGTCTCGCTCGGGCGCCGTCCCGCCACCGGCGCCACCAGGATCGCCGCGGCGGCGCGGCCGTGGGAGCGGGTGGGCAAGCCGACGCAGGTGAGCTGGTTCCCGCCGTCGCACAAGGCGGTGATGGCCACGATCCCCGCCGCCGGCTCCTCGATCGAACCCGCCACGCCCCTGTACCTCACGTTCTCCAAGACGGTCGCCGAAGCGCTCGGCGGCGCGCGCCCGCGCGTGGTTCCCGCCACCGAGGGCCACTGGCACGAAGTCAACAGCCACACGCTCGTGTTCAAGCCCTCCGGATACGGCGCGCCGCTCGGCTCGCAGCTGCACGTGCTGCTGCCGCGCAAGGTCGCCGTCACCGCCGCCGGCGGCGGGGGGCTGCAGAGCGCCACGCAGGTCGGATGGGTCGTGCCTGCCGGCTCGCCGCTGCGCCTGCAGCAGCTGCTCGCGCAGGAGGGCTACCTGCCGGTGGTGTGGCACACCGCCGGCACGCACGTGGCGCACACCGCCGGCGCCGAGGCGCAGGCCGCCGTCGAACCGCCGGCGGGCGCATTCTCCTGGCGCTACGCCAACACGCCGCACCAGCTGCAGGCGCTGTGGGAAGTGGGCCGCGAAAACGTCCTCACCAAGGGCGCGATCATGCGCTTCGAGAACAACAACGGGCTCGAAGTCGACGGCCTCGCCGGGCCGACCGTGTGGCGCAAGCTGATGAGCGACGCGATCGCCGGCAAGCGCCTGCACGAAGGCTACAGCTACGTCTACGTGCACCGCGAAGTGCCGGAGACGATGACGCTGTGGAGCGCCGGGCGCACGGTCGAGACCTCGCCCGCCAACACCGGCATCGGCGGCGCCGAAACCGAACTGGGCACCTTCCCCGTGTTCGAGCACATCCCCGAAGGGACGATGAGCGGCACCAACCCCGACGGCTCGCACTACGAAGACCCGGGGATCAAATGGATCAGCTACTTCAACGGCGGCGACGCCCTGCACAACTTCGACCGCGCCTCCTTCGGCACGCCGCAGAGCCTCGGCTGCGTCGAGCTGCCGCTGGAAGCCGCCGCCGAGGAGTGGCCCTACACGGTCATCGGCACGCTCGTCACGATCGAAACCTAGCGGTGCCAGCCCTGCAGGCGCGCCTCGGCGCAACCCGCGGGCGGCCGCGGGGTTCTTCGCTGCATCGGCCACTGCAGCGGAGCACCAGCCAGGGCACTCGCCAGGGCGCTGCCGACGGCGCTGGCGCTCGCGCTCGCGCTGCTCGCGCCCGCCGGCGCCGGCGCGTCGCCGGCGCTGAGCTGGAGCGCGCCCGCGAGCTTCGACCCCGGCGCCGTGCCGAGCGGCGTCGCCTGCGCCTCCGAAGCGCTGTGCGTGGCGGTCGACGAGAGCGGGCGCGCGCTGACCAGCTCCGACCCCGTGGGCGCGTCGCCGTCGTGGAGCGCCGCGTCGATCGCGGGCGGCAACGCGCTCACCGCCGTCTCCTGCGCGCCGGGCGGGCCGTGCGTGGCGGTCGATGACGCCGGCGAAGCGTTCGTCGACCGCTCCGGCGCGTGGCCGGCGCGAACGCTCGAAGCTGGCGCCGCGCTGAGCTCCGTGTCCTGCCCCGCCGCCACCCTGTGCGTCGCCGTGGACCAGGCCGGCGAGCTGTTCACCAGCTCCAGCCCCGGCTCGGGCCCGTGGCAGGGCGCCTCGATCGACCCCGGCCACGCCCTCACCGCCGTCTCCTGCGGCTCGCCGTCGCTGTGCGTGGCGGTGGACGACGCCGGCGACGTGCTGTGGAGCGGCGACCCCGGCGGCGGCGAAGGGGCGTGGCAGCGCGAGCGCGTGGACTACGCGCAGCTGACCGCGGTGTCGTGCGGCGAAGACGGCGCGTGCGTGGCCGTGGACGCCGCCGGCGACGCGCTCGCCAGCGCCGATCCGCTCGCCTCAAGGCCCAGCTGGGACGTCACGCCGCTGTCGGCGGCGCCGCTCGGCGCCGTCTCCTGCGCGTCCTCGGGCCTGTGCGTGGCCACCGGCGAGGGGGGCGAAGCGTGGGCCGGCGAGGACGCGGCCGCGGCGGCCCCGGAATGGAGCTCGAGTTCCGTTGACACGCAGCCGCTGAGCGGCGTCTCGTGCCTGTCCTCGGGCGCGTGCGTGGCCGTCGACACCGGCGGCGGGGAGCTCGCCGCGCTCGCGCCCGCGCCGTCGGCCGGCACGCTCGCGCCGAGCCTCGTCGGCGCCACCGCCGCCACGCTCGCCGGCCGGCTCGACCCCGAGGGCGCGGTGCTCACCAGCTGCAGCTTCGAATACGGCCCCACTGCCGCCTACGGGCAGTCGGTCCCCTGCGCCACGCTGCCGAGCGCGACCGGCGGCGCGCAGGAAGTCACCGCGCAGGTGGGCGGCCTCGCGCCCAACAGCGCCTACCACTACCGCCTCAGCGCCACCAGCGCGCGCGGCGCCGGCGCCGGCGAAGACCGGCAGTTCACCACCGCGGTGTCCTCGCAGGTGGCGCTGGTCGTGGCCCACCCCTCGATCTCCGGCACGCCGGCGGTGGGCCAGCGGCTGAGCTGCCAGCCGGGGACCTCGGGCGGCAGCGAAGCGCGCATCGCCTACGCGTGGATACGCGACCAGATCCCGATCGCCGGCGCCACCGGCTCGAGCTACGAGGTGAAAGGCCAGGACAGCGGCCACCACCTGCAGTGCCAGGTCACCACCACCGACGGCGGCGGCAGCTACGCCGCCAAGAGCGCGTTCGTGTCGATCCCGATGGGCGGCGCGCCCGCGTCCGCCGGCGAGACCTTCGTCGGCCTCGCCACGTTCAGGCGCGGGCGCCTGCACGTGCCGGTGGTGTGCTCGCGCGAAGCCGGCGGGGGCTGCGCTATCGCCGTGCGCCTCAGCGCCCCGGCCGGCCGGGGGCGCGCGCGCACGCTCGCCGCCACGCGCCTGCGGCTGGCGCGCGGCAGCGAGCGCACGGTCGCGGCGAGCCTCGGCGCGAGCGCGCGGCGGCTGCTCGCACGGCGCCGGCGGATCGCCGCCGACGTGTCGGTGCGCGGCACCGTGATCGGCGTGATCGAAGCGCAGCTCTCAGACCAGCGCATCACGCTGAGCGCCTCCGGCGCGCTCGCACGCGGCGCGCGGCGCGCGATCTCGGCGGCCTCGCCGACGGCGGGCGGGCGCGCACGCGCGCGGGCCGCGGCGGTGCTCGCGGCGACGCCCTACATGGGCTGGGACACCTACTTCGCGCTGGGCGGGCGCTACAGCGAGGCCACGATCCTGCGCCAGGCGAGCGCGCTGGTGACGCTCGGCCTCGAGCGCCGCGGCTACCGCTACGTGTGGCTCGACGTGGGCTGGTGGCACGGCACGCGCGCCGCGGACGGGCAGATCACGGTGAGCGCCGAGCAGTGGCCGCACGGCCTGCCGTGGCTGACGCGCACGCTGCACGCGGCGGGCTTCCGCGTGGGCCTGTACACCGACGCCGGCCCCGACGGCTGCGGCGGCAACGGCGAGGGCAGCTACGGGCACTACCAGCAGGACGTGGACACGTTCGCGGCCTGGGGCTTCGACGCGGTCAAGGTCGACTTCTGCGGCGGTGAGGAACACCGCCTCGATCCCGAGGCGGCCTACTCCGCCTTCCACGAAGCGATCGAGCACGACTCCGGCCACCGGCCGATGCTGCTGTCGATCTGCAACTTCCTGCAGCCGGAAGAGTACGGCGAAGGGCGCCCGCTGCTGGACGAATCGGCCTTCGCCTCCTACGAGTTCGGCCCCAGCGTGGGCAACAGCTGGCGCACCGACACCGACGTGGGCCGGCCCGGCAGCGTGTCCTTCAAGGACGTGCTGCGCAACCTCGACGCCGACGCGGCGGCGCCGCAGGCGGCGGGGCCGGGGCACTGGAACGACCCCGACTACCTCGCCCCCGGCCAGGGCATGTCGCCCACGCAGTTCCGCAGCCAGCTGAGCATGTGGGCGATGCTGGCGGCGCCGCTGATGATCGGCGAGAACCTGCTCGAGATCAGCCGCGCCAGCCTCGCCGCCGTGCAGGACGAAGAAGTGCTCGCCGTCGACCAGGACCCAGCCGGGGCGCAGGGCACGCTGCTGTCGAGCGCCGGCGACGGGCAGGTGTGGGTGAAGCCGCTCGCGGGCGGCCAGCGCGCCGTGGCGCTGCTCAACCGCGGCTCCGCGCCGCTCACGATCTCCACCAGCGCGGGCGCGATCGGCATGCCCGGCGCGCGCTCCTACGGCGTGCGCAACCTGTGGACGCACGCCGTCAGCTCCACCCGCGGAGCGATCTCGGCGCGGGTCGGCGGCGACGCCACCGTGCTGCTGCGCGTGTCGGTCGGCTAGCGGTGTGGCGCGACGCGCAAACCGCCGGGCTGGCGCCGGCGCGCGCGATCCGCTAGAACGCCACCTGAGCGCACTCGCCGCACCTCAAGCCCAAGCCCACGCCAGGAGCCGCCGCCGATGCCCACCTTCATCCTGCTGACGACGCTCACGCCCGAGGGCGTGCAGACGGTCAAGAACAACCCGCAGCGAATCAAGGAGGTGAACAACGAGGTCGAGCAGCTGGGCGCCAAGGTGAAGGCGCAGTGGGCGACGCTCGGCCACGTGGACTTCATCTCGGTGGTGGAGGCGCCGGACGAGGGCACGATGGCGCGCGTGTCGCTCGAGCTCGGCTCGCGCGGCACCTCCCGCTACGAGACGCTCACGGCGATCCCGGTCGATGACTTCATCGCCTCGCTCTAGCGGCCGCGGCCGCCGGCCGCGCGCGCCGGCGGCCGGCCCGGTCGGGAGCGGCCAGGAGGGGCGCCCGGGCGGCAATCCCGGCATCTCGCTGGTGCCGGAGCCGCTCGCGGAGTCCGAGATGGAGGCCGAGCTCGAAGGCATCGACGTGGACAGCCCGCGGGTGGGCATCGTGATGGGCTCCAAGAGCGACCTGGAGACGATGGAGAAGGCGGCGAAGGAGCTCGAAGAGCGCGGCATCCTGCACGAGCTGCGGGTGATGTCGGCGCACCGCGAACCGGACGTGGTGGCGGAATACGCCAAGAACGCGCGCATGCGGGGCCTGCGCGTGATCATCGCCGGCGCGGGCATCTCGGCGGCGCTGCCGGGCGCGGTGGCGGCCCACACCGACCTGCCGGTGATCGGCGTGCCGCTGTCGGGGCGCCTGACGGCGGCGGGCGGCCTCGACTCGATCCTGTCGATCGTGCAGATGCCACCGGGCGTGCCGGTGGCCTGCGTCGGCCTGGACAACCCGCGCAACGCCGCGATCCTGGCGGCGCAGATCCTGGACGCGTGATCGCCCGCTACACCCGTCCCGAGCTCGGCGCGCTGTGGACGGAGGAGGCGCGCATGGACGCGTGGCGTGAGGTGGAGCTGGCTGCGTGCGCGGAGCTGCCGGGCCTGCTCGGCGCGGAGGGGCCGAGCGAGTCCGAGCTCGAGGCGGTCCGCGGCGCGGCGTTCACGGTGGCCGAGGTGGCCGAGCGCGAGCGCGTGACCGACCACGACTTGGCGGCGTTCGTGGACGTGCTGGCGGCGTCGGTGGGCGAGGCGGGGCGCTGGATCCACTTCGGGCTGACCTCGTCGGACGTGCTCGACACGGCACTGGCGCTGCAGCTGCGCGCGGCCGGCGAGGTGATCGTGGCGGGGGCGCGCGAGCTGACGGGGGCGTTCGCGGCGCGCGCGCGCGAGCACGTCCACACCGTGTGCGTGGGGCGCACCCACGGGGTGCACGCGGAGCCGACCACGTTCGGGCTGAAGCTCGCGGGCTTCGCCTTCGAGGCGCATCGCAACGCCGAGCGCCTGGAGCGCGCGTTCGCGCAGGTGGCGGTGGGCGCGGTGTCGGGCGCGGTGGGCACCTACGCGGCCACGAGCCCCGAGTTCGAGGCGCGCGTGCTGGCGCGCCTGGGCCTGGCGCGCGAGCCGGTCTCCACGCAGGTGGTGCCGCGCGACCGCCACGCCGAGCTGCTCGGCGCGATCGCGCTGGCGGGGGCGGGACTCGAGCGCTTCGCCACCGAGCTGCGCCACCTGCAGCGCACGGAGGTGCGCGAGGCGCAGGAGCCCTTCCGCGCCGGCCAGAAGGGCTCCTCGGCGATGCCGCACAAGCGCAACCCGATCAAGAGCGAGCAGATCTCGGGCCTCGCGCGGGTGCTGCGCGGCAACGCCCAGGCGGCGCTCGAGGACGTGGCGCTGTGGCACGAGCGCGACATCTCGCACTCCTCGGTGGAGCGCGTGATCCTGCCGGACTGCACGATCCTGATCGACTACCTCCAGCACAGCGCGATCAGGCTGGCGCGCGAGATGACGGTGGACGCGGAGCGCATGCGCGCGAACCTCGAGCTCACCCACGGCGCGCTGTTCTCCCAGCGCGTGCTGCTGGCGCTGGTCGAGCAGGGCTGCTCGCGCGAGCGGGCCTACCGCATCGCCCAGGAGCTGGCCCAGCGCGCGTGGGACGAGGGCACGCCGCTGCGCGAGCTGCTGGCGACAGACGAGCGCGCCGCGGGGCTCGATCTGGACGCGATCTTCGACTACTCCCACTTCACGCGCCACGTGGACGAGGTGGTGGCGCGCCTCGACGAGATCGCCTGAGCGCCGGCGGCGCCGCGACTTGCCGCCGGCGGCGCCGCGACTCGCCGGCTGCGCCCCGCGCGCTGGTAGCATCGCGCCGCGTGACGACGCTCGCCGACCTGCGCCTGATAGCCAGCGGCAAGGTGCGCGAGCTGTACGACCTTGAGAGCGTGGCGGACGGCCCCTCGACGCTGCTGATGGTGGCGAGCGACCGCATCTCGACCTACGACGCGGTGCACCCGACGCCGATCCCGGACAAGGGCAAGGTGCTGACGGGGCTGTCGGTGTTCTGGTTTGAACGCACCAGGGAGATCGTGGCCAACCACATGGTCTCGACCGTGGACGGCGTGCCGGAGGAGGCGCTGGGCCGCGCGCTGGTGGTGCGCCGCCTGGAGATGCTGCCGGTGGAGTGCGTGGTGCGCGGCTACATCACCGGCTCGGGCTGGAAGGACTACCAGGCGACCGGCGCGGTGTCGGGGATCGCGCTGCCGGCGGGGCTGCGCGAGTCCGAGCGCCTGCCGGAGCCGATCTTCACGCCCTCGACGAAGGCGGAGGTGGGCCACGACGAGGCGATCGACTTCGAGCGCGCGGCGGAGCTGGTGGGCGACCGCAAGCTGATGGAGCGGGTGCGCGACGCCTCGATCGAGCTGTACTCGTTCGCGGCCGAGCACGCGCGCGAGCGCGGCGTGATCCTGGCCGACACCAAGTTCGAGTTCGGCCTGCCCTCGACGGAGACGGGCGAGGGCGGCGGCGAGGGCGAGCCGGAGCTGGTGCTGGGCGACGAGGTGCTGACGCCGGACTCCTCGCGCTACTGGCCGGCGGACGGCTACGAGGTGGGCCACGGGCAGCCGAGCTTCGACAAGCAGTTCGTGCGCGACTGGGCCTCGGCGAGCGGCTGGGACAAGCGCCCGCCGGCGCCGGCGATCCCGCAGGAGGTGGTGGCGGGCACGCGCGCGCGCTACGTGGAGGCGTACGAGCGCATCACCGGCGAGCCGTTCGAGGCGTGGCTGGAGCGCACCGGCGCAGCGGCGGACGCGGCCGGCTTCGGCGGCGCGGCCGGCCTGGGCGCGAGCGCCGACGCGGGGTGAGAGCGCGCGTGCTGATCCGGCCGAAGGCGGGCATCCTCGACCCGCAGGGCGAGGCTGTGCAGCGAGCGCTGCCGGCGCTCGGCTTCGCGGGCGTGAGCGGGGTGCGCGTGGGGCGGATGGTGGAGCTGGAGGTGGAGGACCCGGCGCAGCTGGAGGCGATGTGCGAGAAGCTGCTGGCGAACCCGCTGGTGGAGGAATACGAGATCCTCGCCCCATGAAGTTCGGCGTGCTGCGCTTCCCCGGCTCCTGCGACGAGGTGGACGCGCTGGCGGCGGCGGCCCGCGTGGGCGAGGCGGAGCTGATCTGGCACGCGGAGCGCGACCTGGGGGGCGCCGAGGCGATCGTGGTGCCGGGCGGGTTCTCCTACGGCGACTACCTGCGCGCGGGCGCGATCGCGCGCTTCGCGCCGGCGATGGAGTCGGTGATCGAGTTCGCGCGCGAGGGCGGCCTCGTGCTGGGCATCTGCAACGGCTTCCAGGTGCTGTGCGAGGCGCGGCTGCTGCCGGGCGCGCTGCTGGGCAACGCCAACCTGCGCTTCACCTCGCGCCAGGTGCGCCTCGAGGTGGTGCGCGCCGACAGCGCGTTCACGTGCGCGTGCGGCGCGGGCGACGCCGGCGAGGACGCAGGCGCGGACGCTGGCGGCGCCGGCGCGCGGCGCACGAGCCTGAGCATCCCCGCCAAGCACTCCTGGGGGCGCTACTACGCGCAGGAGCGCACGCTCGACGAGCTCGAGGCGAACGGGCAGGTGCTGCTGCGCTACGCCGCCGGCGAGAACTTCAACGGCTCGCTGCGCGACATCGCCGGCGTGGTCAACGAGCGCGGCAACGTGTTCGGGATGATGCCCCACCCCGAGCACGCGGTGGACGAGCTGATCGGCGGCTCCCGCGACGGCCTGGCGATCTTCGAGTCGATGCGCATGGCCGTCGAGGGGGCGGCGGTCGTATGACAGTCGATACGAGGGGCTCGCGCGGCGCGAGCGAGCGGGGCGCATCGTCAGGGGACCGCGCGCGAGCGCGCGGGCTGGCGATCGAGCCGGGGGGCGCGCCCGTGCCGACGCGCGAGGACGCGCTGGCGCTGGGGCTGACGGCGGCGGAGTACGAGCTGGTGTGCGAGAAGCAGGGCGGCGCGCCCAACCGGGTGGAGCTGGCGATGTACTCGCTGCTGTGGAGCGAGCACTGCGCGTACAAGCACTCGAAGAAGCTGCTGCGCACGCTGCCGACGGAGGGCGAGCACGTGGTGATGGGCCCCGGCGAGAACGCGGGCGCGGTGGACGTGGGCGGGGGGCTGGTGTGCGCGTTCAAGGTGGAGTCGCACAACCACCCGAGCGCGGTGGAGCCCTTCCAGGGCGCGGCCACCGGCGTGGGCGGCATCCTGCGCGACATCTTCGCGATCGGCGCGCGCCCGATCGCGGTGCTCGACTCGCTGCGCTTCGGCGAGCTCGAGGACGGCGCCACGCCGGCGGCTGGCGGCGGCCCCCGCGCGGCCCCGGCGGCCGGCGGCGGCGAGGCCGCGCCGCCCGGCTCCACCTCCGCCGCCCGCTCGCGCTACCTGCTCGACGGCGCGGTGTCGGGCATCGGCCACTACGGCAACTCGATCGGCGTGCCGACGGTGGGCGGCGAGGTGTACTTCGAGGCGCCGTACGAGAGCAACTGCCTGGTGAACGCGATGGCGCTGGGCCTGGCGCGGCGCGAGCGGCTGGTGCGCAGCGCGGCGGCGGGGCCGGGCAACGTGGTGGTGCTGTTCGGCGCATCGACCGGGCGCGACGGCATCGGCGGCGCCTCGGTGCTGGCCTCGGCGGAGCTCGGCGAGGACGAGGACAAGCGCCCCAGCGTGCAGGTGGGCGACCCGTTCGAGGAGAAGAAGCTGATGGAGTGCTCGCTGGAGCTGCTGGAGCGCGGCCTGATCGTGTCGCTGCAGGACCTCGGCGCGGCGGGCCTAACCTCCTCGGCCGCGGAGATGGCCGCCAAGGGCGGGGTGGGGATCGACCTCGACGTGGCGCGCGTGCCGCTGCGCGAGGGCGACATGGAGCCGTTCGAGATCATGGTGTCGGAGTCGCAGGAGCGGATGCTGTGCGTGGTGGAGCCCGCGAGGCTCGAGGCGGTGCTGGCGCTGTGCGAGAAGTGGGAGGTGAACTGCGCGGCGATCGGCACGGTGACCGCAGCGTCCCCGGAGGGGGACGGCGGGCGCATGCGCGTGTACCGCGACGGCGAGCTCGTGGGAGACATGCCGGTGCGCGCGCTGGTGGACGAGTGCCCGCTGTACGACCTGGCGCCGCGCAAGCCGGCCGCGCCGGTGTACGCGGCGCCGCGCGCGGCGGGCGCGCTCGGAGCCGCGCCGCGCGCCGCGGGCGCGCCCGCGGCCGGCGCGGCGCCGCCGGCGCTCGGGGCCGCCGCGACGCCGCAGGAGCTGCTGCTGGCGCTGCTGTCGTGCGCCAACCTGTGCTCGCGCCGGCCGCTGTTCGAACGCTACGACTCGATCGTGCAGTCGCGCACGGTGCGCCGCCCCGAGCAGGCGGACGCGGCGGTGCTGGCGCTGCCCGACGGCTCGGCGCTGGCGGTGAGCATCGACTGCAACGGCCGGCGCGTGGCGGCGGACCCCTACGCGGGCACGGTGGAGGCGGCGCTGGAGTGCGCCGCCAACCTCGCCTGCGCGGGCGCGCAGCCGCTCGGCGCCACCAACAACCTCAACTTCGGCAACCCCGAGAAGCCACACATCGCCTGGCAGCTGAGCGAGGCGGTGCGCGGCCTCGGCGACGCCTGCCGCGCCCTGCGCGCGCCGATCGTGGGCGGCAACGTGTCCCTCTACAACGAGGGCGCTGCCGGCCCGATCTACCCCACGCCGGTGATCGGCATGGTGGGCCGCCTGCCGGACGCGCGCGCCGCGGGGCGCCTGGGCTTCGCGCGCGCCGGCGACGAGATCGCGCTAGTCGGCCCGTTCGCGCCGGCGCTGCCGGCGAGCGAGCTGGCGAAGCTGCGCGGCGAGCCGCTGCCCGACGGCCTGCCGGCGATCGACGCGGCGCGCCTGGCAGCGGTGATCGCGGCGCAGCAGCTGGTGCGCCGGGCGGTGGCCGACGGCCTGGTTGCCAGCGCCCACGACATCGCCGAGGGCGGCCTGGCGGTGGCGCTGGCGGAGTGCTGCCTGGCCGGCGGCGTGGGCGCGCGCGTGGAGCTGGACGACGGCGCGGCGGCGGAGGACGGCGCGGGGGCGAGCGGCGGCGCGGGAGCGGGCGACGGCGCGGCGGCGCAACCCGGCGCCGGCGGCTGGGAGCGGGCGCTGTTCGGCGAGGCGCCGGGCGGCTTCGTGCTGAGCGCGCCGGCCGGGGCGATGGCGCAGCTGGCCGAGCGCGCGCGCGCCGGCGGCGTGGCGCTGGCGCGGATCGGCGAGGTGGGCGGCGAGCAGCTGGCGCTGGGCGCCGGCGAGGCGCGGATCGCGCTCGCGCTGGGGGAGCTGGCGGCGGCGCACGCAGGCCTCGACGGGCTGTTCGCGTGAAAGCCGCTAGCTTGTGACGGTGACCAGCGCGCGCAGGCCGCCGGGAGGGCGGCGCCCGTCATCACGCCGGTCGGCAGCGCTGCGGCTGGACGATCATCCGCGCGAGGAGTGCGGCGTGTTCGGCCTGTACGCGCCGGGCCACGACGTCTCCCGCCTGTCCTACTTCGCGCTGTACGCGCTGCAGCACCGCGGCCAGGAGTCGGCGGGTATCGCGGCGGCCGACCGCGGCGGGCACATCGTGACCCGCCGCGAGCTGGGTCTGGTCAGCCAGGTGTTCAGCGAGAACGACCTGCGCACGCTCGCCGGCGAGCTGGCGATCGGGCACGTGCGCTACTCCACCACCGGCTCCAACGCCTGGGAGAACTCGCAGCCGGTGCAGCGCTCGGAGGGCCTCGGCGGCTCGCGCCGCGAGCTGGCGCTGGCGCACAACGGCAACCTCATCAACGCGCTCGAGCTGCACGCCGAGCTGCTCGAGCGCGGCGTGACCTTCAGCTCCACCTCCGACTCGGAGATCATCGCGGCGATGATCGCAACGCACCCCGCGGAGCGCATCGAGGACGCGATCGCCGAGGTGCTGCCGCGCCTGCGCGGCGCCTTCTCGATCGTGGCGATGACGAAGGACCGCGTGCTCGCCTTCCGCGACCCGCACGGGCTGCGCCCGCTCGCGATCGGCGTGCTCGAGCCCGCCTCCGAGGAGGAGCGCGAGGGCGCGCAGCGCCACTGCGTGGCCAGCGAGAGCTGCGCCTTCGACATCATCGGCGCGCGCCACCTGCGCGACGTGCGGCCCGGCGAGCTCGTCACGCTGGGCGAGCAGGGCCTCGAGAGCCGCATGGTCGCGCCCGGCGCGCGGCGCGCCTTCTGCGTGTTCGAGTACATCTACTTCGCCCGCCCCGACTCGCGCATGAACGGGCAGGTGCTGCAGGTGGCGCGCTCGCGCATGGGCGAGATCCTGTGGCGCGAGGCGCCGGTGGAGGCCGACCTGGTGATCGCGGTGCCCGACTCGGGCAACCCCGCTGCGCGCGGCCTCGCGCGCGCCGCCGGCCTGCCCCAGGACGACGGCTTCGTCAAGAACCGCTACGTGGCGCGCACCTTCATCCAGCCCGGCCAGGAGCTGCGCAAGCACGGGCTGCGCCTGAAGTTCAACCCGCTGCCGGAGGTGATCGCGGGCAAGCGCCTAGTGGTGGTGGACGACTCGATCGTGCGCGGCAACACCACCCGCCAGATCGTGCAGATGCTGCGCGACGCCGGCGCCGCGGAGATCCACATGCGCATCTCCGCGCCGCCCATCAAGCACCCCTGCCACTACGGCATCGATATGTCCACGCGCGAGGAGATGATCGCGCACGGGCGCACCACCGAGCAGGTCGCCGCCGAGCTCGGATGCGACTCGCTGCACTACCTGTCGCTGGAGGGCGTCTACGAGGCGGTCGGCGCCGGGGCGGGGGGCCGCGCCTCGCACTGCGACGCCTGCTTCAGCGGCTCCTACCCGCTGGAGCGCAGCGAGCAGGCGAACGGCAAGTACGCGCTGGAGGGTGAGGCGGACGCCGACGCCCTGATCGGCGCGGAGCGCTAGAGCCGGTCCTCGCGGGCGCCGGCGGCGTCGTTGTAGCGGTTGTTGTAGGGGCGACGCACGATCAGCTCGCCATGGTGCCCGGAGGAGCCGAGGGCGTAGGCGAGCGCCGCCACGATCAAGGCGGTGATGATGATGGCTGTGAGCATTTGGCCTGTCCTGTTCGTCTCGACGGAAGGCCTCTCCTCCTGCCATCAGTGAAGCCCACGCCCCGGCACGCTTGTGTGAGCTTGCGCACAGCTATCGTGCGCCGCGCGTGAGCGAGCGGCTTCCCATCGCGGTGCTGGTGTCGGGGACGGGCACGAACCTGCAGGCGCTGCTCGACACCGTGCACGGGCGCGAGGCCGAGGTGGTGGCGGTGGCCTCGAGCGTCGCCGGCGCGCCGGCGCTCGCGCGCGCCGCCGCGCGCGGCGTGCCCACCGCGGTGTTCGCCCGCGCCGAGCACCCCGACCGCGTCGCGCGCGACCGCGCGCTGGCCGACTGGCTGGGCGAGCACGGGGCGCGGCTGGTGGTGCTCGCCGGCTACATGGAGCTGGTCGGCGAGGCGTTCCTCGCGCGCTTCCCCGACGCCGTCGTCAACGTCCACCCCTCGCTGCTGCCGGCGTTCCCGGGGCTGCGGGCGATCGAGCAGGCGCTCGCCTACGGCGTGAAGGTGTTCGGCGTCACGGTGCACTTCGTCGACGCCGGCGTGGACTCCGGCGCGGTGATCCTGCAGCGCGCCGTGGAGCTGCCCGAGGCTGGCGATCCCGAGACGGTGCTGGCGGCGCTGCGCCCGCTCGAGCACGAGCTGCTGCCGGAAGCGGTGGCGCTGCTGGCGCAGGGCGCCGTGCGCGCCGATCCCGAGAACCCGCGCAGGACGATCGTGGATAGGCTCTGAGGGTGGCCGTGAAGGGCGAGCTGAAGGGCGGGATCGAGCGGGCCGCGCCCGGCGAGGTGCGCGTGCGCAGGGCGCTGCTGTCGGTGTCCGACAAGCGCGGCGTCGTCGAGCTCGCCCGCGGGCTCGCCGAGCTTGAGGTCGAGATCGTCTCCACCGGCGGCACCGCGCGCGAGCTCGCCGGCGGCGGCGTGGCGGTGCGCTCGATCGAGGACTTCACCGGCTTCCCGGAGATGATGGACGGGCGCGTGAAGACGCTGCACCCGCGGCTGTACGCCGGGCTGCTCGCGCTGCGCGACGAGCAGGAGCACCTGCGGGCCGCCGCCGAGCAGGGCATCGAGCAGGTCGACCTGGTGTGCGTCAACCTCTACCCCTTCGAGCAGACGCTCGCCCGCGGCGACGCCGGCGAGGCAGAGATCGTGGAGAACATCGACATCGGCGGCCCCACCATGATCCGCGCCGCCGCCAAGAACAGCGCCTTCGCCGCGGTGCTGGTGGACCCCGCCGACTACGGGCGCGTGCTCGCCGAGCTGCGCGAGTCGGGCGGCATGCTGTCGCTCGCCACCCGCACCGAGCTGGCCGGCAAGGCCTTCGCCACCACCGCCCGCTACGACGCCGCCATCGCCAGCTGGTTCGCCGCGCGCAGCGCGCCCGAGGGCTTCCCCGCCAGCCGGCGCGAGGCCTACGAGAAGGTGATGGACCTGCGCTACGGCGAGAACCCCCACCAGCAGGCCGCCTTCTACGCCCGCGCCGGCGCGCCCACCCACCTGCTCGCAGGGGTCGAGCAGCTGCACGGCAAGGAGCTCTCGTTCAACAACCTGCTCGACCTCGCCGCCGCGCGCGAGCTGGTGGAGGAGTTCTCGCAGCCCGCCTGCGCGATCGTCAAGCACAACAACCCCTGCGGCTGCGCCGTCGCCGACAGCGTGCAGCTCGCCTACGAACGCGCCTTCGCCTGCGACCCCGAAAGCGCCTACGGTGGCGTCATCGCCGTCAACCGGCCGCTCGACGCGGCCTGCGCCGAGCAGCTCGGCGAGCAGTTCGTCGAGGTGCTGCTCGCGCCCGGCTACGACGCCGCCGCGCTCGACACGCTGCAGACCAAGAAGAACGTGCGCATCCTGGAGCTGGCCGAGTGGCCGCGCCGGCGCGAGCAGCTCGAAGCCAAGCCCGTGCTCGGCGGCCAGCTCGTGCAGACGCGCGACGTGGTGGATGAGACCCGCGAGCAGATGCAGACGATGAGCGCCCGCGAGCCCAGCGAGGAGGAGTGGCGCGACATGCTGTTCGCCTGGATCGTCTGCCGCCACGTGCGCTCCAACGCGATCGTGCTCGTCAAGGACCGCGCCACGATCGGCGTCGGCGCCGGGCAGATGAGCCGCGTCGACGCCTCACGCATCGCCGTGGAGAAGGCGCGCAGGTTCCGGCCCGAGCAGCTCGCCGGCTGCGCGCTCGCCTCCGACGCCTTCTTCCCCTTCCCCGACGCCGCGCAGGTCGCGCTCGACGCCGGAGTCGGCGCGATCATCCAGCCCGGCGGCTCCGTGCGCGACGAGCTCACCGTGCAGGCCGTCGACGCCGCCGGCGCCGCCATGGTGGCCACCGCCCGCCGCCACTTCCGCCACTGAGCGCCGGGCCCTCCGAGCGCAGGCGTGCCCGCTCGCTCGCGCAGGCGTCCACTCAGCACATGAGGAACACCGCGGCGCGGACGAACTCGTCGCCGTGGCGCTGGAGCGAGTGCGCGAAGGCGGCATAGGGGGACACCGGGCGCGGGATGCCGGCCTCGCGCCTCGCCTCCACCGCGCCCGCCACGAGCGCCCTGGTCTGCTCGCCCACGCAGGCCACGCCGCGGTTGGCGAGGATCGCGTCGTGAATGCGTTCGCGCAGATCCCCCAGATCGCCGTCCTCCCAGATGTCCACCGAGACCTTCTCGTCGTCTTCCTTCTCGAATACCCGCAGCTCGGCGCTGTCCGGCGTCTCGAGCGAAAAGAGATACAGCCGCCGGTGCGGCAGATCCATGTCGATTTTGTTCAGCTTCTCGAGGACGGTGTTGCCATCGCCATAGAACTCGTATACCTCCGGCTCCCACGACTGCGCCTCACACCCCATCATGCACCCCCCGTGTTCGATTTGGACGAGCCCGCAGCATACGTCGCTGGATTTCGAACACATGAATTTCGGCCACCGGCAGCCGATCTCGCGGCAGGGCCGTCCCCCCGCATCACCACGTCCGGCATCGGTGTCTCCAACAGGGGGTGTACGATCGCGGCATGTGCCGAAACATCCGCAACCTCCACAACTTCGAGCCGCCCGCCAGCGATGAGGAGATCCGCGCCTCCGCGCTCCAGTACGTGCGCAAGATCAGCGGCTTCACCAAGCCCTCGCAGGCCAACGCCGAGGCGTTCGAGCGAGCCGTCGAGGAGGTCGCCGCGGTCTCCACCCGTCTGCTCGGCGAGCTCGTCACCAGCGCGCCGCCCAAGAACCGCGAGCTCGAGGCCGCCAAGGCGCGCGCCCGCTCCGCACAGCGCTTCGCCGCCTAGCTGCCGCGACCAGCCCTGAGCCGCCGGCGGTGCGGCCGCCTCGATCACGCCTACGGCCCACGGCGCACCCGCCGTGTGCCGCCTGCAGCGCGGGCCGGGCCACGGCCACCGCCGCGTCGCCGTACGCCCGCCACGCCCAGCCGCGATCCGCCGCCCGCGCGGCGAGCCACTTGACATCCCCCTAAAAACGATATATCGTGTTAGCACTTAGATAGCTCACGATAGGAAGCGATATGTTTACAAGTGGCATTTACTCAACGGGACCGGGCTGCCGGCCGCGCCACGGCGCAGGCCGTGAGCGCGGCATCGCCTACGGCCCGCGCGGCGAGTTCGGCGGCATCGGCTTCGGCTTCGGCGCCGGCGCGCGCAGGCGCGGTCGCCGGGCCCGGCGCGGCGACATCCGCACGGCCGCGCTGCTGCTGCTGGCCGAGCAGCCGCGCAACGGCTACCAGATCATGCAGGAGGTGCAGGAGCGCAGCGGCGGCATGTGGAACCCGAGCCCCGGCTCCGTCTACCCCGCCCTGCAGCAGCTCGAGGACGAGGGCCTGATCCGCACCGAGCAGCACGACGGCCAGAAGCTGTTCGCGCTCACCGACGACGGGCGCAAGCTCGTGCAGGAGCGCGACAGCGAGCGCCCGGCGCCGTGGGAGCAGCAGGACCTCGGCGACGAGTTCCACCAGCTCGCCGCGCTCATGCGCGAGGTCGCCGGCGCCTTCGTGCAGGTCCTGAAGACCGGCAGCCCCGGCCAGCTCGAGCGGGCTCGCGAGGTGCTCGCCGGCACCCGGCGCGACCTCTACCGCATCCTCGCCGACGGCGAGCCCGGCGAGCAGAAGGGCCGCCAGGGAGGCGATGCCGGTACGGTTGACGAGGAAAGTTGACCGAGCCAGCGACCACACCCGTCGAAACCGCGGCGCCCGGCGAGCTGCACGCCGGCGCCGCGCCGGCGGTCGCGGTGAGGGGGCTGACCAAGCGCTACGGCGAGCTCGAAGCGGTGCGCGGCATCGACTTCGAGGTCGCCGCCGGCGAGATCTTCGGCTTCCTCGGGCCCAACGGCGCCGGCAAGTCCACCACCATCAACATGCTCTGCACGCTCGTCAAGCCCAGCGGCGGCGAGGCGTTCGTGGCCGGCTACGACATCTTCACCCAGCGTGACGAGGTCCGCCGCAACATCGGGCTGGTGTTCCAGGAGACCACGCTCGACGGCTACCTCACCGCCGAGCAGAACCTGCGCCTGCATGCCGAGCTCTACGGCGTGCCGCGCGAGCTCGTCGGCGAGCGCATGCACCAGGTGATGGACATGGTCGGCCTGTGGGAGCGGCGCTCCAGCCTCGCCAACACCTACTCCGGCGGCATGAAACGCCGCCTCGAGATCGCGCGCGGGCTGCTGCACTCCCCGCGCGTGCTGTTCCTCGACGAGCCCACCGTCGGCCTCGACCCGCAGACGCGCAGCTCCATCTGGCGCTACATCCGCGAGCTCAAGTCGCGCGAGGACATCACCATCTTCATGACCACGCACTACATGGACGAGGCCGAGTACTGCGACCGCATCGCCATCATGGACCAGGGCCAGATCATCGTGCTCGACACGCCCCAGGCGCTCAAGGCCAGCGTCGGCAGGGACCGCGTGCAGATCCAGACCGACGACGACCAGGCCGCCATCGCCGCGCTGCGCGCGCGCTTCGGCGTCGAGGCCACCGTCGCCGAGGACCAGGTCACCTTCGGCGTGCCCGGAGGCGAGCAGTTCGTGCCGCGCCTGTTCGCCGAGCTCGAGGTGCCCATCCGCTCCGTCAGCGTCGCCCGCCCCTCGCTCGACGACGTCTTCATGTCCTACACCGGCACCACCATCCGCGACGCCGAGTCCGGCTCCAACCTCGAACGCCGCAACGCCGGCAGGATCATGGGGCGCTGATGGCCAGCACCCCCACCACCGCCTCCGGCTCCGCGCCCGCCGCCGGCGAGCGCGCCCCCGCCGGCGCCGAAACGCCCGCCGGCGCCGGCCACCAGATCGCCGCCGTGCGCGTGCCCACGCGCAGCCTGCGCGGCGAGCTGCGCGCCGTCAAGGTCGTGTGGAAGCGCGAGCTGATCCGCTTCAGCCACGACCGCCTGCGCATCGTCGCCTCGCTGATGCAGCCCTTCCTGTTCCTGTTCGTGCTCGGCACCGGGCTCTCGCGCCTGGCCGCGCACGGCACCCACGGCGTCAACCTGCGCACCTTCGTCTACCCCGGCGTGCTCTGCATGGCCGTCATGCTCATCGCCATGTTCTCCGCCGCCTCGCTCGTCTGGGACCGCGAGTTCGGCTTCCTGCGCGAGATGATGGTCGCGCCCGTGCGCCGCAGCTCGCTGGTCGTCGGCAAGTGCCTCGGCGGCGCCACCGTCGCCGGCTTCCAGGGCGTCATCGTGCTCTGCCTCGCCGGGCTCGTCGGCGTGCCCTACAACGCCGTGCTCATCATCGAGGTGTTCGCGCTGCAGCTGCTGGTGGCCTTCTCCATCACCGCCTTCGGCGTCATGGTCGCCGCCCGCATCACCCAGGTGCAGTCCTTCATGGCGCTCACGCAGATGGTCATCCTGCCCATGTACTTCATCTCCGGCGCGCTCTTCCCCGTCTCCCACCTGCCGCGCTGGCTGGAGATCCTCAATCGCCTCGACCCGCTCACCTACGCCGTCGACCCCATGCGCCGCATCGTCTTCGAACACGTGCACATGAGCGACGCCGCCCGGCACGCGCTCGACCCCGGCGTCACCTGGTGGGGCTGGCACCTGCCCGGCCCGTTCGAGGCCGCCGTCGTCGCGCTGCTCGGCCTCGCCATGCTCGCCGTCGCCATCGTCGAGTTCAGCTACGCCGAGTAGCCGCGGGCCTGGCCGCGCGGCCAGACGGACTGGTAGGGTCGGCGGCGCGATGTCGCTCGGCCCCTCCTCCTCCGCGCTCGAGCTCGCCGCCGCGCTGCGCGCGCGCGAGCTCTCCGCCGTGGAGCTGCTCGACGCCTGCCTGGCCGCCGTCGACGCGCTCGACCCGCAGCTGAACGCGATCGTGTGGCGCAACGACGAGGACGCCCGCGCGGCCGCCGCCGAGGCCGACCGGCGCCTCGCCGCCGGCGCGTCCTCGCCGGGCGCCGAGCACGCGCCCTTCCTCGGCGTGCCGATCCCCGTCAAGGACCTCACGCCCGTCGCCGGCTGGCCCGTCACCTACGGCTCCAACGGCGCGCCCGCGGGGCCCAGCGCGGAGAGCGAGCTGGTCGTCGACGCGCTGCGCCGCGCCGGCTTCGTGCTGTGCGCGCGCACCAACACGCCCGAGTTCGGCGTGCTCACCGTCGCCGAGAACAGCCGCTTCGGCGCCACCCGCAACCCTTGGCACACCGAGCGCTCGCCCGGCGGCTCCAGCGGCGGCGCCGCGGCCGCCGTCGCCTCCGGCATGTTCCCCATCGCGCACGCCAACGACGGCGGCGGCTCGATCCGCATCCCCGCCTCCTACTGCGGCCTGGTCGGGCTCAAGCCCAGCCGCGGGCGCGTGCCGCGGCTCGCCCAGAGCTGGCTCGGCGCCGTCGTGGAGGGCGTCGTCGCGCACACCGTCGCCGACGCCGCCGCCGTGCTCGACGCCACCGCGTCGCAGGACCCGTGCGCCTGGTACAACGCGCCCGCGCCCGCGCGCGCCTTCGCCCAGGAGGTCGGCGCCGACCCCGGCGCGCTGCGCGTCGGGCTGATGGCGCAGGCGCCGCTCGGCATCCCCACCGACGAGGCCTGCACGCAGGCCGCGCGCGACGCCGCCGCGCTGCTGGAGGAGCTCGGCCACTCCGTCGCCGAGGTCGAGGTGCCCACCATCTCCGAGGAGATGACGCCCGCGTTCATCGCGCTCACGCTCGGCGGCCTCGCCGACTACGACGGCGTCGACTGGTCCGCCGTCGACGCGCACATCGCCGTGCAGCGCCGGCGCGCCGGCGAGCTCGGCGCCTACGACTACGTGCTCGCCGCGCGCACGCTCGAGCTGCTCAGCCGCCGCGAGGTGGCGCGCTGGGGCCGCGACTTCGACGTGCTGCTCACGCCCACCTCCGCGATCGAGCCGCCGCTCGCCGGCGCCATCCTCGAGCAGCAGCTCGCCGCGCCCGACCAGCCCGTGCTCGACGTCGTGCGCAGCGTCTCCTTCACCGCCTTCGGCAACGTCAGCGGCCTGCCCGCCGTCAGCCTGCCGCTGCACTGGAGCGAGCGCGATCTGCCGATCGGCGTTCAGCTGGTCGGCTCGCCCTGGGATGAGGCCACGTTGATCGCGCTCGCGAGCCAGCTGGAGCAGGCGCGTCCGTGGCGCCATCGCCGGCCCCCTCTCGCTGCGCGCGCTCGCTGACCAGCCTGCAGAACACCTCCACCAGGTTCGGGTCGAACTGCGTGCCCGCGCAGCGGCGCAGCTCCGCCAGCGCGTCCTGCAGCGACATCGCCGGCTTGTAGGAGCGCTCGTCCAGCATCGCGCGGAAGGAGTCGCAGATCGTGATGATGCGCGCGCCCAGCGGGATCTCCTCGCCCGCCAGGCCGTCCGGGTAGCCCTTGCCGTCCCAGCGCTCGTGGCTCGCGCGCACCAGCGGGCCGATGCGCTCCAGCGACGGCCCCGCCGCCGCGATGATCTGCTCGCCCATCACCGTGTGCTGGCGCATGAACTCCCACTCCTGCTCGCTCAGCGCGCCCGGCTTGGCGATGATCTCGTCGGGGATGCCCAGCTTGCCCACGTCGTGCAGGTCGCCCGCCTTGATGATCAGGCCGATCGCCTCCTCGTCCAGGCCGATCGTGCGCGCCAGCAGCTCCACGTCCCCGGCCACGTCGTCGCAGTGCTCGCCCAGGTCCGGGTGGCGCTGGGCCAGCGCCGCGTGCAGCACCGAGGTGATCAGCTCCGCCGCGCCGCCGCGGCTCACCGCCTTCTCGCGGTACATGCGCTGGTCGGCCAGCCGCAGCGCCTGCGTCGGCTCGCGCGCCTCGCGCGGGATCTCCACCGCCCCCGCCGCGCACGTCACCGCGAACGCGCCGCCACGTTCGCCGAGCGCCTCGCGTGCCGCCGCCCACAGCGCCCGCCGGTCGCCCACCGGGGCCGTGACCAGCGCGCAGAACTCGTCCCCGCCGAGCCGGTAGGCGCTGCCGTGCCGCGCGAGCGCCTCGCGCAGGCGGTTCGCCAGGCGCGCCAGCAGCGCGTCCCCCGCCACGTGCCCGAAGGCGTCGTTGTAGTTCTTGAAGCCGTTCAGGTCGAAGAACCACAGGTGCGCCGGCCGCTGCCAGCTCGCGCGCTCGCACGCCCGCGGCAGCTCCTCGAGCAGCGCGCGCCGGTTGCCCAGGCCGGTCAGCGGGTCGCTCAGCAGCTCGCGCGCGATGCGGCGGCTGGAGACCGCCAGGCCCGCGATCGAGCCCGCCAGCAGCACCAGCGCCATCGCCATCATCACCACCAGGCCCGGGCTCCACACGTTCGCGATGCTCGGGTTCGCGCTCGTCTCGATCGCCGCCACCGCGATGTGGCGCTGCGCCGGTCCCAGCGTCAGCGGCAGCGCCGCCACCAGCGCCCTGCGCCCGTCCAGCAGCGCCGGGCGCGGGCGCAACCCCAGCCTCGGCCCCCGCACCGTCAGCCGCTGCGGCGTCTCCGACACGCTCGCGCGCGCCGCGCGCATGCGCCCGTACAGCGCCACGCGCCCGCTCCCGTAGCTGCCCAGCTGGATCGTCACGTGCGGGCTCGCATGCACCAGCAGGCTCGAGCCGGTCGCCGTCATCAGGCCCACGTCCAGGTGCACCACCCCCAGCAGCCGCGCGCCCAGGCGCACCGGCTCGAGGAACGCCACCGACGGCCGCTGCGACACCGGCGAGAGGAACACGCCGCTGGTCGCCGTCGCGCGCGCGCCGGCCGCCGTCGCCACGAAGCCGCGGTTCAGCCACCGCGGAAAGCTCACCGGGCCGTGCGCCGGCGCACACGCCAGCTGCGCCCCGCGCGCGTCGTCCAGGCACGCCGCCGTCATCGGCACCGGCGAGGAGCGCCGGATCGTCGCCAGGCTCGCCCTCGCCGCCCGCACGTCCATGCTGCGCGCCGCCCGCGTCAGGCCGCCGCCCGCCAGCAGCTGGCGCAGCGCCGGGTCCGCCAGCATCACCGCCAGCGTCGCCGAGGTCTGGTGCTCGTAGCCCGAGATCAGCGCGATCTCGTTGCCCACCGAGGACTGCAGCGCGCGTTCCTGGTAGGCGCGACGCAGCTGCACCGTTTCGCCCGCCTGGAAGATGCCCGCCGCGCCCAGCAGCAGCGATGCCACCAGCCCCACAAGTGCGAAACGCCGCATGGCGTATGTGTCGTCCCGCCCGTGAAGACCTTAAATATTGGATCACACCGCCGTCGCATGTTTCCAACGTTCAAGTAGTGGTGGCTGCAGACGTGGCGCTTGACCCTGCATCGCCGGAGCATCGAGGTGCCTGGCGTCTTGCGCACAGCTGTCATAGGCGTCGCCGTATCCGTTGATGCTTAGTAAGCGTTATCGCCTGAGCGCTTAGTAAGATGGGGACGTGGTAAACGATCGCAAACCATCTGCTCCTGTGCAGCCGCGCTCGAGTTCGCGCAGCGGCGAGTTTCGACTGGCCCAGGAGGGGCCGGACGGCTACTGGGCGTTCCACCCGAACCCACTGCCTCCGCAGCCACCGCTGCGGATCGACGCTGAGATGCAGACGCTACTCGACCGCACCAACCAGGCCCTCGGGCGACTCGACGGCATCACGCTGCTGCTCCCGGACCCAGACCAGTTCATCTACACCTTCGTGCGCAAGGAGGCGGTGCTGTCGTCGCAGATCGAGGGCACCGAGTCGTCCCTTTCGGACCTGCTGCTGTTCGAGCACGACGCCGCGCCGGGCGTGCTGCGCGAGGACGCACGCGAAACCGCCAACTACATAGACGCGCTGAATCACGGCCTCGAAGAGATAGCCCGACCGGGGGCGCCGCCATTGAGCGCGCGGCTGCTGCGCGATGTGCACAAACGGCTCCTGCAGAGCGGCCGTGGCTCAGACAAAAACCCTGGCGAGTTCCGACGCACGCAGAACTGGCTCGGCGGGAGTCGGCCGGGCCAGGCCCGGTTCGTGCCACCTCCCTGGCAGGAGGTCGTGCAGGCGATGTCGGCGCTCGAGCGCTTCATCCACGACGAACCGCGGGCCACTCCGGTGCTTGTCAAGGCGGCGCTCGCGCACGCCCAGTTCGAGACGATCCACCCGTTTCTGGACGGCAACGGCAGAGTGGGACGTCTGCTGATCACGATGCTTCTCTGCTCGGAGGCGGTGCTCAGCCGTCCGCTGCTCTACCTCAGCCTCTATTTCAAGCGCAACCGGGACGCCTACTACAACCACCTCCAGGCGGTGCGGATCGACGGCGACTGGGAGGGCTGGGTGCGGTTCTTCCTCGAAGGAGTGGCGGAGGTCGCCGAATCGACCACCCAGACGACGCAGCGCATAGTTGCGATGGTCGAGGCGGACCGCCAGAAGATCCACGACTTCGGGCGCGGAGCCGCCACAGCGCACCGCGTGCACGATCTGGCCACCAGATCGGTAGTGATCGGAGCGCGCTTCGCCGCCCGCGAACTGGGCCTCACGGCCCCTCCCGTGTACGCCGCCATCGACCGCCTCGAGCACGCTGGGATCCTCCAGGAGGCGACCGGACGCCGGCGCGGGAAGCTCTACGTCTACGACGAGTACCTCACGATCCTCAATGAGGGCACCGAACCAATCTGAGTGCCCCGTGCGGGACTCGAACCCGCCCCACCGGATTAAAAGTGGGGCCAATGCGGCTCATCCGAGCGATGATCCCTTGTTCTTCGGGGGGTGAGGTCATCTCAGATCACGTCAGAAGTGCTCAACTTGGTACCAAGTTGGGTACCAAGCTGGGGCGGTCGTCGGGGCCGAGGGACGCTGCGGCGAGCGGCTGTTCGCCCTCCGGCGGCTCGTCGCTGAACGCCTCGCCGAGCCGCTGCGCGGCGCCGGCGTTCGACCTGTAGTGCAGGTAGCGCATCGTCGTCTGGACGTTGGCGTGGCCCATCCACTCCTTGAGCTCCAGGATCGACTCGGCCTTCTTGACGGCGCGCGTGCCGAAGGTGTGGCGCAGGTCGTGGAAGCGCAGCTCGCGCAGTCCCGCGCTGGCGAGCGCCGCCTTGTAGATGGCTCGAACCTCTTTGGAGTCCAGGTGCCCACCGGCTGCTCCCGCGAAAACCAGGTCTTTCTCGCCGGTGAAGTGGTCGCGTTGGCCGAGACGCGCGAGCGCCGACGCGACCTCCTCGACCATCGGCACCGATCGCGGCTTGCCGGACTTGGGGCTGCTCTCGCCGCCGGTTGTGAAGCTGCGCACGACGCGGATCGTCGCGGCGGCGAAATCGACCTCGCCCCAGCGCAGCGCCAGCAGCTCGCCCATGCGCAGCCCCGTGAAGGCGGCCGTCAGGAACAGCGCCCTGTGAATCTCGGCGGGCGTCGCCCGCACGAGTGCCCGGACCTCCGCGGCCGTCAGCACGTCGATGTCGCTCGCGTGCCTCACACGCGGGCGCTCGACCAGTGCCATCGGGTTGGCGGCCAGCTTGTAGACCTTCATAGCTCGCTTGAAGATCCCGTTCAGGACGATCAGGTACTTCTGTGCGGTCCGGTTCGAGCAGGAGAGCCCGGCCCGCCAGCGTTCGATCTCCTCGGGGCCGATCCGCTCCAGCGGCACCACGCCGAAGGTCCGGTCCAGGCGCGCGACCATGTGGCGGTAGTCGGAGAGGGTGCTGGGCTTAACGTCGCGGTCGTGCTGCACGTAACGCAGCCACTCGGCCGAGGCGTCGGCGAACTTCGCATCGATGGTCGTCATGCCCACGAGCGTGCCTCTGCGTGCGTCGGTGAGGATGGCCTGCAGGGCGTCGTCCGCGGTGCGCGGGGTGTAGTAGCCGGCGGGCGCGCGCCCTCGCTGCGTCCATGCCTTCCCGAGCCGGCGTTTGACCTGACGGCCGTCTGCGAGCCGGTACTTGAGGTAGTACACGGCGCCCCGCGAGCCCTTGCGCAGGATCACGCACCCGCTGATTCGACTCTCTGGCAGGTTGGAGGGCATCAGGGTCGCCCTCCTCTCGGGCCGTGCCGCATCGGGTCGGGTGTGATGCGGTTCTCGGTGAGCCAGTTGTGTAGCTCATTGGGGTTGAAGCGGACGTAGTGGCCGAGGCGGTGGTGGGGGATGGCGCCGGCGCGTGCTTGCGCGAGCAGCCAGGTGTGGGGTACGGCGAGGAGCTTGCTGGCGGCCTTGGCGTCGATCAGCGCCGTGAAGCCGGCGGTCTCGGTCGCGCTGCGTCGGTGCAGCAGCCGGGCGGCGGTCGAGCGCAGGCGCCCGGCAGGGGGTTGAGGGGTGCCGTTCAGGCTTCGCATCGAATCTCCAAGGTGGGTTGTTGCCGTCTGGTCGGCAGGGTTTTCCCTGCCGACCTGAGTGACTGTTCAGCGGAGGGGGTGGGTTCTGTCAAGGTCGGGCCGTTAGGCCCCGCCGTAGGCGGCCCCGCAGGGGCGGCCTTGACGGGTTCCGCCCCCG
>DATJMM010000046.1:0-3673 GCA_035508735.1 Solirubrobacteraceae bacterium
CGTCGAGACGCTGATCATCCCGAGCACCTGGCGTGAGGGCGGGCTCAACCTGCACGGCGACACGGCGGCCGGCTTCAGCTGGAACGCGGGGCTCACCACGGGATTCGATCTGTCGAAGTGGAATTTCGCACCCGAGTTCCCCCTCTACACCACCGCGCTCGATCTCGAGGACAGCGACTCCGCGCCGCTGCAGTCGACGCACCAGGAGCTCGGGCTCGCCCATGCGCAGCACCTCAGCGAGTACCTGGCGCTCAACTACTACGGCGTTCCGGGCCTCGCCGTGGGTGCCGCCATCAGCACCGGGGATGCGGTCAAGGTGCCAGCGCCGCCGAACGCGCCGATTCCGGGCGACCAGCGGGTGACGCTCTGGGAGACGCACGCGCGCTGGACACCGGGCAAGTTCGATCTGGCGGCGCTCTACGCGCACGGCGCCATCGGCAACCTGACGCTGGCGAACGCCGCGAACCCGGGCTCGCCCAATCCCATCCCCTCGCAGTTCTACGGCTGGTACCTGCAGGGCGCCTGGCAGGCCTACGAAGGCGGCGACTATCGCCTGGTGCCCTTCGTGCGCTGGGAGTACTACGACATGGGCTCGGCCTACGAGGGCACGCCGGGACCGCTGCTGCCGCCCGGCAGCGTGCCGCTGTCGGCCAGCCCCGGCGACTACGGCTTCTGGCCCGTCAGTCGCGATCGCGTGTGGACGGTCGGCGCGAACTTCTACGTGACTTCACACGTCGTCTTCAAGGTCGACTACCAGACCTTCGAGCTCAACAAGGACTTCACGCGGATCGATCTGGGGTTGGGACTTGCGTTCTGAGGAGACGCGCGTCGTAGCGCGCGAGCAGCGCCGCGCGCTGAGGCGGCGCGCACAGCAGTGCGCATTTAGCGAGCGCGTCGGCCCACACCGCGCGCGGCGCCGTGACCGTCGCGCGACCGGTGACGCGGCGACCGTCGACGCCGTGGTACAGGCCGCGATGCCCGGGGGGGCGCCTTGCTTCGTCCGGGTCGCTGGTCGCGAGCGCCGCGTTGGCGAGCTCGAACGTCAGCGCCTCGGGCGGCCCGTCGAGGTGGATCGGATAGCGGTGCTCGCCGAAGACGGCGAGGTCGCCACCGGCGTTGACGAGGCCGGCGGCGCAACCGGCGTTGCGCAGCGCCTCGAGCGCGCGGTCGACGGCGTAGCCCTTGGCAATGCCACCGAGATCGATGCGCAGCCGCTCGCGCGTGCGGGCGCAGCGCGGCTCGCTGAGCTCGAGTGCATCGAGCCGGCCCGCCGATTCGGGCAGACACGGATCGAAGACGCCGTCCGAGGCGGCGTGCAGCTCGCGGCTGAGCTCGAGCACCTCCCAGGTCCAGGGGTGCAGCTGCACCCGGGTGCCGGGCGCAGCGCCGTTGAGCTCCGCGAGGCTGCTGCCGGCGCGCTCGGGATGCATGACACGCTCGACGGTGACGATGGCGTCCCAGGCCGCGGCGATCGCCTCCTCGGCGCGGCGCGGCGCGCGCGCCTGCGCTTCGATGGCGACGAAGGTGCCGAGCGCCACGCGCAGCCTCGAGACGGTATCGGGCCGGGGGGCGCCGGCGTATGCCGTTGTGGTTCGCATCCGTGTAAATGATAATGATTCACGTTACCAGCGGCGACTAGCTCATCGTGCGTCAGCTCTTACCCATTCCCGCGATCGTGCTGGCGACGCTCGTGCCGGCACCGATCGTCGTGGCAGCCGACTACCTGAGTCTCGATGCGGCCCAGCACGCCGTGTTTCCCGCGGCCGACTCCTTCACGCCCGTGGTCGTGGCTCCGACTCGGGAACAGCTCACGGCGCTGCTGTCGCAGGCCGGCCCGCAGCCGCCGCACGGCAACATCCGCATCTGGAAGGCGACGCGCGCCGGCACGCTGCTCGGATACTTCTTCGTGGACGACGTGATCGGCAAGGAAAACCTGATCACCTACGCGGTGGGCATCGATGCGGGCGGTGCGCTCTGCAACCTCGAGATCATGTCCTACCGCGAGAGCCACGGCGGCGAGATCCGTAATCCCGCCTGGCGGGCGCAGTTCGACCACCGCAGCGCGCTCGCCGAGGTGCGCTTCGGCGTCGACATCAAGAACATCTCCGGCGCCACCTTGTCCTCCGAGCACGTCACGCAGGGCGTGCGCTGGCTGATGGCCCTGTGGCAGAGCCTGCTGCGGCCGGCGGCGGGCTAAAGCCGTGCACGCGCACACGCGCCGGGGGGGCGCTCATGTCTACCGGCGCATGCCGTGGCGCCAGCGCCTGGCGGTGTACATCGTGTGTACGCTGCTGTGGGCGACGGGAATCGGCTGGCTGGCGCTCGATCAGTTCTTCGCACGCCAGGAGCAGTTCGGCCGCACACCGCATCCGCTCGAGGCGCCGCTGCTGCTCGCGCACGGCATCCTCGCCATCGCCAGCGCCTATCTGCTCGGCTGGGTATCGGCGCGCCACGTGCTGCTGTGGTGGACGGCGGGACTGCGCCGGGTGAGCGGCACGCTGTTCGCCACGCTGATGGCCATCCTCGCCCTCACGGGGTTCGCGCTCTTCTTCGTCAGCAGCGATCGCTGGCAGCGCTTCGCACAGCTCGCCCACGAAGCGCTCGGCCTGGGCATCGTGCTGTTCGCCCTGCAGCACTGGCTCTGCGGGCGGCGCGGTCAGACCGCGCGTCTAGCCGCCGCGCTCGATCAGCGCGATTCGTGAGCTCTCCTGCACGCGGTCGTAGAGGACCGCGCCACCGTCACGCGCGAGATCGAAGTCGCGAATGACGACGTCGGGCGCGAGCTCGGTGAGTTGCCGCTCGGCGCCCGTGCGCAGGTCCACTCGCCAGAAGTTCTTGTGCCCCACGTCGCCGCGCAGCACCACGATGGAGCGCGCGTCGGGGCTGAACACGACGCGGCGGGCGCCGCGCGTCAGGATCAGCGGCGGAATCGCGAAGGGTCTGCCGTCCGCCGCCACCGCCCGCAGCGGAAAGGTCGTGCCGACATCGGCGCCCGAATACAGCAGAAAGCTGCCGTCGGGAGACCACACCGGGTCGATCGAGTATTCGGACACCAGCGGCCGCACCGGGCTGCCGTCGAGGAAGATGCTGGTCAGCTGCGGCTCGCCGCCCTGCAGCACGGCGGACACGATCGAACGCCCGTCCGGGGCCCATGCCGGGTTGCCGCGCAGCGCCAGCGCAGTCGCCAACGCCCTGACCGAGCCCCCGTCGCTGTCCATCGTATAAAGAGTGGTCTGCTCGCCGACGGCCACCGTGAAAGCGATGTGCCGCCCGTCCGCCGAGACCGCCGGCGCACCGACGATGGTCCCGCGCGCATCGCTCCAGAGCTCGCGACTCTGGCCCCGCTGCGCCTTCCAGATGCCCTGGCGGCCGGTGCGCGTCGCGACATAGAGCAGATAGTCGGGCCCGGCGCGCGGCGAGAGCCCGGTCGCGGAGACGAGGACGGCCGGCGGCACTGAACCGGCGGCAGCGGCCCCGAGCGGCGCGCTCCAGATGCCGAAACTCGGCTCATCCACGGTCGCGAGCAAACGCGCGCCATCGGCACTCGCTGCGAGCGATGAGTAGCGCTCGAGCCCGAAGCTGACGCGATGCGGCACGCCCTGCCCGGGATTCAGTGCGTAGAGCCAGGGTCCCGCGCCCTGCGCATCCCCGGCGAGGTAGAGGAGCGTATGCG
>DATJMM010000047.1:0-50398 GCA_035508735.1 Solirubrobacteraceae bacterium
GCGGGCGCGGATGCAGCGGACCGAGCGCCACCTCGGGCGCGTCACCGCGCAGGCCGGCACGCCGCTCGCCTCGCATGCCAACGCGACCGTGATCGCGGGCGGCAAGCGCCTGCGCCCGCTGCTCGTCCTGCTCGCAGCGGAGTCGGCCGGCGGACCACCGCCGACGCTCGAGGGTGAGGAGCGATTGGTGCGCGCCGCCGTCGCCGTCGAGCTCGTGCACTCGGCGACGCTCGTGCACGACGACCTGATCGACGGCGCTCTGCTGCGGCGCGGTCACCCGACGGTGGCGGCTGCCGCCGGCCGCCAGATGGCGGTCGCGACCGGCGATCTGCTGTTCTCGCGGGCGTTCGCCGAGCTCGCCCTCAACGGCGACGTGGCGCAGCTGTGCGCGCTGTCGGACGCCAGCTCCGCGCTCGCCGAAGGCGAGCTGCTGCAGCGCGAGGACGCCTTCGACGCGCGCGTGTCGGTCGAGCGCTACCTCAAGCGCTGCGAGCTCAAGACCGCCGCGCTGTTCGAAGCCGCCTGCCGCCTCGGCGCGCTGCTGGCCGCCCGCGGCTCGCTGGCGCTGGCCGACGCGCTCGGCGCCTTCGCCCGCCGCATCGGCCTGGCCTTCCAGATGCTCGACGACGTGCTCGACGTGTCGGGCCCGGTGGAGCGCACCGGCAAGGCGCGCGGCACCGACCTGCTCGACGGCACCGTCACGCTGCCGCTGATCCTCGCACGCCAGCGCGACGCGGAGCTCGCCGGCTTCGACCTCGGCGCGCTCGACGGCGCCGACGGGCCGCTGCGCGCCGAAGCGCTGTGCGAGCGGATCGCCGCCACCGGCGCGCTCGACGAGGCGCGTGAGCGCGCGCTGGCGGTGGTGGCGGACGCCAAGGCCGCGCTGCCCGCGATCCTCCCCGGCCGCCGCGCCGAGCTGCTCGACATGGTCGCCGACGCCGTCGTCGAGCGCTACCGCTAGCAGCCCAGGCCGGCACGACCCGGCCACGCCGGCGCCATCGCGCCTGCGAGCAGCCGCCGCGCCGGAAGGCGCCGCGCTAGAAGTCGCTCGGCAGGATCAGGTCGGCGTCGAGCGCACGCGCGAAGAACTCGATTTCCTCGGACATATTGGCGTGCGTCATGCGCCGCAAATCGCCCAGCAGCGCGCTCGAGCCGCGATCGAGCTCGTCGTCCAGCCGTTCCACGCTCGCCTGGTCGAACACGCCTTCGCGGCGCGACTCGCACTCCGGGCAGCGCAGCACGATGCGCCAGTGGCGCGGGCCCTCCTCGCACCAGTCCAGGGGGTAGACGAGTTCGCCCGCGCAGTGGAAGCAGATGTGCAACTGCGCCGGCGCGCAAGTCCCCTCGGCGGGCTGGTGCGGCGCGCCGTAGAGGGTCTCCGGCGGGCTGCCCAGCTGCTGCGCTCGCTGCTGGATGTCGGGGTTCTTGTCGGATTCCATCGCGCTTCTGAGTCGTCATCGACGCGTCGCGGCGGGGCCTTTAGCAAACGGCGCCACATCCGCACGCCGCGCTGGCGCGCACACCCGCGGTGCTAGCTTCATGGGTCCAATGGCCACAGCGATCCGCCCGATCGGCCACGAAGACCGGCTCAGCCTGGTCGACCACCTGGAAGAGCTGCGCACCAGGCTGATAATCAGCGTGGCGGTGCTCGCGGTGGCCTTCGGCATCTGCCTGTGGCAGAACCACGCGCTGCTGCGAATCATCAACAAACCTCTGCAGGCGCAGACCCGCAAGCAGGTCGCCAAAGGCGACGGCACGGTCGGGCAGGCCGTGCTCGCCCAGCAGGGCCTGCTCAAGATCGCCGGCAGCACGCAGGCCGCGCTCGGCGTGCTCACCGCGCCCGGCAGCGGCCTCTCGGCCAAGGCCCGCGCCCGGCTCGCGCCGCTGATCGCCGAGCTGAAGGCCGACGTGGCCAAGGTGCCGCGCAACCCCGTGGGAGACAACCCCGCCACCCTGGGGATCGGCGAACCGTTCACCACCACCATCACCGTCACGCTCTACTTCGCGCTGATCGTCTCGCTGCCGGTGATCCTGTTCGAGCTCTACGGCTTCGTGCTGCCCGCGCTCAACCCGCACGAGCGGCGCACCGCGATGCCGCTGCTGAGCGCCGTCCCCTTCCTGTTCGCCGCCGGCGTCGCCTTCGGCTACTTCGTCGTGCTGCCCGCCGCCGTGCACTTCCTCGCCAACTTCAACTCCAGCCAGTTCAACGTGCTCGTGCAGGCCGGCCCCTACTACAGCCTCGCCGCCACCGTGCTGCTGGCGATGGGGCTCGTCTTCCAGGTGCCGGTGGTGATCCTCGGCGCCACCCGCCTGGGGCTCGTCACGCCCCGCCAGCTGCGGCGCGGGCGCCCGATCGCGTTCGCCGCCTGCGCCGCCGTCGCCGCCTTCCTGCCGGGCGACCTGATCACGCTGTTCCTGGAGACCTTCCCGCTGTACCTGCTCTACGAGGTCAGTATCCTGATCGCTGCGCTCGTCGGGCGGGCGCAGCGCGTCACGCCCGAGGAGGGAGGCGCGAGCACAGCAGGCGGGTGGTATCCCAGCGCGGAGCCGCCGCCACCACCGGAGGATTCAGCGGAGCCAACCGTGCAGGACCTGATCGACCACACAGACCCCAGGCTGTCCGACCGCTAGGCGCCGGCATGCTGTTCGACCTCAGAGGGCGCGGTCGCAGGACCACCGTGCGCATCATCTACATCGGCCTCGCGCTGATCTTCCTGCTCGGCTTCGTCGGCCTCGGCGTCGGCGGCGGCTTCGGCAGCGGCGGCATCCTCTCGAGCCTCACCCACGAAGAAGGGGGCAGCTCCCCCGGCTACTCCAAGCAGATCGACAAGTACCGCAAGCTCACCGAAAAGCAGCCGGACGACGTGAGCGCCTGGGAGAACCTCACCAAGTACCTCATCCACGAAGCCGGAAACGAAAAGTACGTCACCAGCGCCGGCGCCGTCACCAGCCAGGGCAGGGCGATCTTCAAGGAAGCCTCGCAGGCGTGGCAGAGCTACGTTGCGCTCAACCCGCCCAAGCCAAACGCCGAACTGGCGCAGCTGATGGAGAGCGTCTACGCCGAAGGGGCGCTCAACGAACCAGGCAAAGAGGTCGAAGTGTTGCAGATCGCGGTGGCCGCCAAACCGAACTCCGCCTCGCTCTACTCGTTCCTCGCCGAGTACGCCTACAAAGCCAAGAACCCGCGCCTCGGCGACCTCGCCTCCGAAAAGGCCGTCGCGCTGTCGCCCGCCGCCGATCGCAAGCGCGTGAAGGAAGAGCTCGCCGAAGTCAAGGCCAACCCCTCGGGCGAAAAGACCTACACCACCACCACCAACGGAAAAACCTACACCGGCAAGCTCAACTCCAAAGGCGAACTGGAGGCCAGCGAAGTGCACACCTCGAGCACCGCCGGCAAGGGCTCGAGCGGCGCCGGCAGCGGCGGCGCCGGGGGCAGCGGCGCCGGGGGCAGCGGCGCCGGGGGCAGCGGCAGCGGCGGCACGAAATAGGGCGAGGAGCCTCCGTGCCCGCGCCGGCCGAGCAGAGCTACAGCGCGCGGCTGCTGATCGGTTGCGCAGACCGCCCCGGCATCGTCGCCGCCGTGTCCGCCTTCCTGTTCGAGCGCGGCGCCAACATCGTCTCCTCGCAGCAGTACTCCACCGACCCCAGCGGCGGGCGCTTCTTCCTGCGCACCGAGTTCTTCCTCCCCGCGCCGGTGGACCGCGCAGGCTTCGAGCGCGACTTCGCCGAGCGCCTCGCCGCGCGCCTGCAGCTGGACTGGCAGCTGCGCTGGTGGGGCGAGCGGCGGCGCCTCGCCATCCTCGTCTCGCGCCACGACCACTGCCTGCAGGAGCTGCTGTGGCGCTGGCGCCGCGGCGAGCTCGACGCCGAGGTCGAGCTGGTGATCTCCAACCACGCCGACCTCGAGGAAGACACGCGCGCCGCCGGCGTGCCCTTCCACCACGTGCCGGTGCCCCGCGACGGCAAGCAGCAGGCCGAGCAGGCGATGCTAGAGCTGCTGCGCGGACGCGCCGAGCTGCTGGTGCTGGCGCGCTACATGCAGATCCTCAGCGGCGCGTTCCTCGAGCGCGTGGGCATGCCCGCGATCAACATCCACCACTCCTTCCTGCCCGCGTTCGCCGGCGCCGAGCCGTACCGCCGCGCGCGCGAGCGCGGCGTGAAGCTGATCGGCGCCACCGCCCACTACGTCACCGAGCAGCTCGACGACGGCCCCATCATCGACCAGGACGTGGTGCGCGTCGACCACCGCCACAGCGTCGTCGAGCTTGAACGGCTCGGCCGCGACGTCGAGCGGCTGGTGCTCGCGCGCGCCGTCGCGCTGCACCTCGACGACCGCGTCATCGTCGACGGGCGGCGCACGATCGTGCTGTGAGGCGCCGGCGCATGGCGACGGGGCCACCCCGCGCGGGCGACCCGCGGGCGCTCGCGCCGGGGCAGAGCGCGCGCGACCGGCCGCTCGCGGCGGGGCCCAGCGGCGCAGGCGCTCGCGATCGCCGCTCGGATAAACTGATCCGCTCAGCGCCAGCGAGCACCGCTCCGTCGGATGCGAGCGCGGGCCGTTAGCTCAACCGGCAGAGCAGGGGCCTCTTAAGCCCAAGGTTGCAGGTTCGATTCCTGCACGGCCCACTTTCACGAATTGCCTGTAAGTCGGCTGGCTTTTGCATGGCTTGAGCGGTCCGAAAATGAGGTTCTTTCGGCCGTGGGTACCACGTCTGGGTACCAAACGGCGCCGTAGAATGCGTCTCTCGGCACCGATTCGCGCCTGGCCGATCTGGCCTCTATAACAGTTCTGTTATGCTTGTAGGGTGCGTGCGCGCGACATCATCGTCATCGCCCGCCGCCGTGCGGGCCTCACCCAGCAAGAGCTTGGGGGGCGCCTGGGCACCTCGCAGGTGACGGTCGCGCGGTGGGAGAGTGGCGCGACCGAGCCCAAGTTCCAGACAGTGCAAGAGGTCGTGGCGGCGTGCGACCTCGATCTGACGCTCGGGCTCGCCACGGCGGATGAGGGCTCGTGGACGGCTCTGATCAACGAGCAGCTTGCGCGCGAGCCGGCGGAACGGGTCAGACACCTGAGCCGCGACCGCTTCGATCGCGTCGCGGCGCTTGAGCTTGTCGCGGCGGTTGGCCTGCGGGCGATAGTGGCGGGCGAGGTCGCCGGGGCGTTGCACGGCTGGCCGTTGATCCTCAGCGATGAGGGAACGCTCGATCTCGTGGTGCACCCTGAGGATCGAGGACTGGCTACGGAGACGGTCCTCACTGCGTCGGCGGCACCCGATCGCGTCCGTCTGCTCGACGCGCCTCCCGGCACCTATGGCTTTGCCGACCTCGCACGCGCCGCGATCGAGGTCACGGTCGGCGGGAGCGCAGTGGAGGTGGCGGGGCTCGTTGATCTGCTGCGCATCGCGCTAACCGATCCCGCGCCTTACAGCCAGCGGTTCACACTCGCCCTCGATGCGACGCTGCAGCTCACCGCACACGGCCTGAGTCCCGCGCGGAGCAGACCCCCGAACTTGCGGGAGTAGCGCAGCGTTCATCCGAGGCGGGATCGGAGTCCTTCTCCCAGCGCACGAAGCTCGGTGAACTCATCACTCTCGCTCGAAAGCCGGGATGCCTGTGGCCGTACCGGCGCTAGATACTTCTGGTCGTCGTCGTCCCGCGCTGGGGACGGTCGCTCCAGGCGATGCAACACAAGCTGGGCGATCCTTGTGCCTGGCGTCAGGCGGATCGGGCTATCGCCATCATTGACCAGCTCAAGCGTCAGACAGCCATGAAATCCTGGCTGTACGTAGACCGCAGTCGCCACAACCAACCCCAGTCTCCCCCATGAAGATCGGCCAACTACGAATGCACTCATATCGTCGGGCAAGCCGATGAACTCCAGCGTCGCGGCAAGTACAAAGTGACGTGGGTGGAGCCAGAGCTCCTCGTCAAACGGAACCACAACACGCTCCTGCGCCTCATCAATCTCCTGCTGGGTGACCAGTCCCACGCGCAAGCCGGCATGACGAGTCCGGCGAAGCAGCAAGAACTCCGTACCGAGGCGCAAGTCGATAGCTCCGCGTCCGACTTGGCGCGGGTTAAGAAGTGGTGTCACGATCAGGCGACGGTCGAGGTCTTCCTCGCCGAGGACTTCCTGAAGATCCTCGCGTCCAAGCACACTCACGGTGTGCTCCATGTCTCGGCGACGACGCTCAGCTCGATCGCCTTCCCAATGAGATCCTGAAGGCGCGTGTCGGACAACGCAGCGACGATGCCTTCGGGCGTATCCCCGTGTCGCCGGAATGCCTCCTGCCAGCCGCCGAGTAGGATCGAGCGTGGCTTGAGCGGTGTATCCAGGCCAACGGGAAGGATGAGGTGCTGGATGAGCTCTGCCGCCTCATTAGCGTCGGATTCCACATCGGTCCGCTCCAAAACTGCATGTGCGGTTCGGCTGGCGGCCGTGTCGCCGATGGTGACAGCATGTCGCTTAAGTTGCTCATGCAGAAAGGAGAAGGGCTGTGCCAGCGGAATGCTGTCGGCGTCATCGCCGATCCCTCGGAGCCAGGCCATGACGGTTGGCGCGAAGCCTTTCATGTACTCCTGCCATTTTCCTCTCTCGAGGTGATCGAGCGCTAGGCGAAGACGGAGTGTGTTCGGCGGATGCGACGGGGCTGGCTCAGCGTAGCCAAGAGGTAGTGCGAAAGTGACAAACGCCCAGATAAATGCGGGGCCAATAGTTTCAATCGCCAGGTGATCACATAGAAGCTCCTCGATCCACTGGCGAAGCAGCCCGCGGATCGTGCCGGCAATCGTAGGGGGCGGGGATGCTGTCCATGTTGACGCCATAGTCGTTATGGCCTGTTCAAACGCCGTTGTAAATGTCGCGTCATCGCGGAAGACCTTCTCGACTTGATCGACCAGTGAGTACTCGTCACAGCTGGCATGGCCGATCTCGTGGGCGAAGATCGGATGCATCAGCAACCGATCGCCGTCGGTAAGCGGGTAGTTGAGGACGATCGGACGACGGGAAGCTGTAGGCACGAACCCTGGTGTCGAGTTGATCACCTCAGCAAACGGCTCACTCGTGGTCGTGTACATGAACTCGGGATTCGGCACCATCACGAGATCGATCTCTTGCCCGACGAGGATTCGGGCGCATTCCTCAGTCAAGTAAAGGCTGCCCATGTTGATGGTTGGCGAACGTGTAGCCGTGAGCCATGGGAGTGCAGCTTGCGCCCCTCTCAGCATGACGATGCTCTGTCGCATGCTGCGGGCGAATGCGCTGCGAGCGGCCTGGGCGGCACTTGCAGGGGGCTCCTGACTCATGCGGTGCTCTACCGCGCCGAGGAGGTCGAGCACATGCTCCCGCAACGCCGCTCCGCGGTTGCCAGGAGGAACGCCGAGACGAGGATCTTCGCGGAGGCTGGCGGCCTCGTGCCGGGCGCTGGCTAGGAGAAGCTTGAAGTCGTTCGCATCGCCGTCCATGCGTCCGCATTCTTGCGGGAGGTCAAGACGGAGTTGCTCTCCACCAATTGCATCTCGCCGACCTTTCCGAAAAAGTCGGCGGCTGGTGCGATGGCCTCAGGTGCCCCTGTGCCGATCAGCTGGCCCTTGGCTGCCTCGCGCAGCAGGGCAGCCAACGACGACAAGATCGCCGGCACCCGCTCGGTGCTCTCTTGCTCATCTTGGCTCGTTGTCTGCGCAAGCGATACGACGATACTCAGTGCAGGGTCGGTAGCGGCAAGGGACCGTGCCGATCTAGGTATGGCGGTCGGCTGCTCGGCTCGCTCTCGGGTAGCGTCGAGAATCGTGGCAGCGGCATCAAGCAGCTGCGAGTCCGCCTCGTCAGGGCCTGATCCTTCCGTGGCCCTGTGAAGAGCAAGCACGACATCGTCAGCCCACAGCCCGAGGGCCGCGGTACTGCTTAGTTCCTCAAGGCGTTGAAGATCACGCATCGTATTCCGCTTGACTCTAGTTCCTGACGAGCTATCGTCCCAGTTGCTCTTCCTGGTGCTACACCGTACGGTGTAGCACGGACAGAACTATGGCGCGCACCGACCCACAGATCAATGTCCGTCAGTCTCAAGACCGATACGCGATCCTTGACGCGGCGGCATTCGTTGAAAACAAGGGCACACCGAGCAAGCTGGTCCAAGAGATCGTCGATGAAGCAATCGATCGATACGCTGAGCTGCCTGCCGTCAAGAAGGCCCTTGAGGCTCGCGCTGATCAGGCGAGCGCAAACGCAGGAAAGCTGACCGATCTTTCTAAAGATCGAGAACGAAAGGCGAATGCTGCGAGCCCGAAGTCGGGCTAGGGCATTCGTCCAGCAGATTGTCGGCTGGGCATTGCCGGAAGCATGGTCGCGGCTGACTAGGTGGGGTGCGAACACGAACATATGTTCGCACACGCACGGGATGCGACAGCCCGGGCGATTTTGGCTCACGCCGGCTTTCAGGGATCTACACCTGGCCGAGGCCGATCAGGTGCCGCTTACCTTCCGGGCTGAGCGGAGAGCGGCCGTAGCACCGGACGCTGAGGTTCCCCGCTCAGGTGTGCCGTTTGATCCCGTCTACGACCACATCATCGAGCGCTCAAGCAGAGCAGCAAAGGACATTAGATCTCGTGTAAATGGAACAGTTCGACGCCATCGTCATCGGGTCTGGTCCGGCGGGCTCGACCGCAGCCTTCCGCTTGGCCTCCGAGGGCGCACGCGTACTGCTCCTCGACAAGGCGACGTTCCCGCGCGACAAGCCGTGCGGCGGCGCTATCTCCGCCCGCGCCATGCGCGAGCTGCCGATCGATCCAGGGCCGGTCGTCGAGCACGTCGCGGACCGGTTTGAGCTGAGCTTCCGTGGACGCCGGGGCTTCGTCCGCGGCGGGTGCGCACCGCTGGTATACATGACGCAGCGTCGCCGCCTGGACCGTTTCCTCGCCGAGCAGGCAGTGCTCGCCGGTGCCGACTTCCGGGACGGCGCGAACGTGAGCGAGGTATCCGAGCGTGGCGCGCGCGTCGATGGCAGGTGGATCAGCAGCGAGCTTCTCATCGGGGCCGACGGGGTCAACGGCCCCACGGCGCGGTCACTCGATCTGGCCGACACTCGTGTCTATGGTGTGGCCCTGGAGGGGAACCTCGCTTACGATTTCGTCGATCCGGAGCGCTGGCGAAGCACTGTGGTGTGCGAGCTCGGCACGATCCCTGGCGGCTACTGCTGGATCTTCCCCAAGGGCAACCATCTCAACGTGGGGGTTGGTGGCTGGGAAAGCACGGGTCCCACGCTGCGCACACACCTGAAGGAGTTGTGCGAGCGACGAGGCTTCGACCACTCCCAGCTCCGGGGTGTGCGGGGGTACCGACTGCCAGGGCGCCGTCCTGGTGCGGCGCTCGCCCGCGGGCGGGCACTGCTGATCGGTGACGCAGCCGGCCTCGTCGATCCACTTTGGGGCGACGGTATGTACGCGGCGTTCGTCAGCTCGAGGCTCGCAGCCGGGGCCGCGTTCAACCTGCTCGCCGGCGGGGCGACGAATCTCGAGGACTACGCACAATCGCTCGTCTCCGAGCTTGGGCTGATGATGGGGTTTGCATTGGACGCAAAAATCGCGCTGGACCGCTTCCCGCGACTGGTTCTCGGTGCCCTGATCAGCAAGCCGGGATGGCGCATGGTCGAGAATATGCTCCGTGGCGAGATCCGTGAGCCGGACGCCGAACGAGGCGTCGCCGGGATCGCCGCTCGGGGCTTCGAGGCCTGGCGACGACACGCCGGATCGCCCGGAGCCCTGTACCGTACCGAGGCGGCCGCAAAGCTCGAGCTGACCGAGCACGACAAACAGGTGCTTGCGGCGCTCGGGGATCGCTGCGCCTAGCCCAGCGCTGCGTACACCGCCTCGACCAGCGCGCCGTTGCGCGGGTCGCGCCACTGCGGCCCGCCGCGGTTCATCACGTAGGCGAACGCCACGCCCGCGTCGGGGTCGGCGAAGCCGAGCGAGCCGCCTGCTCCGAAGTGGCCGAAGCTGCGCGGGTTGGGGCCGAGCGGACGCTCGGGCTGCGTCAGCTGGAAGCCGAGGCCGAAGCGCGAGGGCCGTCCGAGCACCAGGTCCTCGCCGGCGCTCTCCTGCGAGCGCGCCTGCGCGAGGATCGCGGGGTCGAGCAGGGGGTGCTCCGTGCCCAGCAGCGCCGCATACACGCGCGCCACGCTGCGCGCGTCGGCATGCAGGTTGGCCGACGGCAGTTCCGCGTCCATCCAGGCGGGTGTGTTGACGGTGCCGACGCCGGTGGCGCCCGGCGGGTTCATGTAGGCGCGCTCGTAGAGGTGCTGGTCGCGCGGCGTGCGGGGGACGCTCGCTGCCGTGCCCGCTCGGCTGCGCTCACCCGCGTGGCGCGCGCGCAGCGCGCCGTCGAACACGTACTGCGCGCGCCGCGCCCGCAACGCCGGCGCCAGCCCGAAGCTCAGCTGCGCCTCCAGCGGCCGCGCGATCTCCTGCTGCAGGAACGCGCCGATCGAGCTCCCGCTCACGCGCCGCACCAGCTCGCCGGCGAGGAAGCCGAACGTGTGCACGTGGTAGCCGTGGCCGGCGCCCGGCGGCCACCACGGGCGCTGCGCAGCCAGCGCCTCGGTCACCTCGAGCCAGTCGTACAGCGCCTCCGGCGGCAGCTGCGGCTCGATCGCCGCAAGACCGGCGCGGTGGCCGAGCAGCTCGCGTACCGTCACCCGCTCCTTGCCGGCGGCCGCGAACCGCGGCCAGCGCCGCGCCACCGGCTCGTCCAGCTCGAGCTGCCCGCGCGAGACCAGCATCAGCACGCACAGCCCGGCGAACGCCTTGCCCACCGAGAACACGTTCACCAGCGTGTCGCTTCGCCAGGGCGTGGTCCGCGCCGCGTCCGCCCAGCCGCACCACAGGTCCACCACCATGCGCCCATCGAGCGCCACCGCCACCGCCGCGCCGAGCTCGCCGCGCAGCGCCAGGTTCTCCGCCAGCGCCTCGCGCACGGGCGTGAAGCGCGCGTCGCAACTGCCCGCCACCTCGACTGCGCTGTGCCCGCTCGATCGCCCGATGCGGCGAGGCTATCCGACCGGCGGCCCGCCTTCGAAGCCCGGCAGCGTGGGCGCGCTGGGGCGTTCGAGCGCCAGCGACTGTTCGCTCCAGCTCACCGAGAAGGCGCCGTAGGGGGCCGTAGCTTCGCTCGGCGCGGCCACGGTGAGCGCGGCCGTCGGCAGCGCGCTGGCGCCGCCGCCGCGAACGCGCGCGTGCGCGAACGCGCGCTGCTGCAGCTCGAGCGCGGTGGCGCGCCAGTCGCCCACCGCTGCGGTGCGCGAGCCGGCGCTCGCCAGCGCGCTCGAGAACTGCGTCTGCCCGAAGTCGGTGAGCGCCAGCACCTCGCAGGCCTCGGCGCTGGCGCAGTCCGACGGCGCCTCCACGATCCACTCCGCCGAGGAGCCGTCGAGCGTCGCCGGGCGCTTCAGCGTGGAGACGTCGGCGCCGGTGGTGAGATCGCGGATCGTGAGCCTGACCGCGCGGCCTTCGATCGTCACCGACGCCGCCATCGAGTCGCCGGCGTGCACGCGCAGCTTCAGCTGCACCGGCGCTGCCGGCAGCAGCTCGTACCAGCTGTCGTAGACGGCGCCGCCGGAGCGGGTGCAGTCCGCGTCCGTGCCGACCTGCTCGAGCGCCTTCGAGCCCGAGCTGTAGCCGCCGAGGCCCACCCACACCGCCGAGTAGGTGGGGTGGGCGGCCGTGCAGCTGGCGCTCGGCTCGACCCAGGTGCCGAGCACGCGCCGAAAGCGCGCGCCGGCGGCGGTGGAGGGGACCGCCACGTAGCCGGCCCAGTTGGTGCTCACGCTGGCCGCCTGCGCCGCGCCGGAGGCGAGCGCCGAGGCGGGTGCGCCGAGTGCGGGCGCCGCCGCCAGCGCGCCGCTCGCCAGCGCGCCGCGCGCCAGCACGCGCGCGCAGCGATGGATTGATTGTGTGGAGATCATCGCGCCAGCCTGCTCGGTCGAGCTTAAAACCAGCTGGGCGCTCGCTAAGAGCGGTCTAGGAATGCGCGCCGGCGCCGTTGGCGCCGACGATCGTCTGCCGCCCCGCGTCGGTCCAGATCACCTGCTCGCGCCCCGGCCCCACGCCCACCAGCGCGATTGGCGCGCCCACGTGCTCGGCGACGAAGTCGAGGTACTCGCGCGCGCCATCGGGCAGGTCCGAGAGCGTGCGGCACTCGCCCAGGTCCTCGCTCCAGCCGCGCAGCTCGGTGAGCTCGGCGAAGGTGTGGTGCAGCACCGTCTGGTGGTAGGGGAAGTCCTCGAACTCCGCACCGTCGGCGGTGCGGTAGCCCGTGCAAACCTGGATGCGCTCGAACCCCGACAGCACGTCGAGCTTGGTGACCACCAGCGCCGTGAGCGTGTTCAGGCGGGCCGCGTAGCGCAGCGCCACCAGGTCCAGCCAGCCGGTTCGCCGCGAGCGCCCGGTGGTCGTGCCGAACTCGCCGCCGCGGCTGCGGATGCGCTCGCCCATGTCGTCGTGCAGCTCGCTCGGAAACGGCCCCGCGCCGACGCGGGTGGTGTACGCCTTGGAGACCCCCCACACCTCGTCGATCGCCTTCGGGCCGATGCCGCTGCCGACGCAGGCAGCCCCGGCCAGCGGGTTCGACGAGGTCACGAACGGATAGGTGCCATGGTCGATGTCGAGCATCGCCCCCTGCGCGCCCTCGAGGATCACCGTCTGCCCGGAGTCCAGCATCTCCCACATCATCTTCGAGGTGTCCGCGATGTGCTGCTCGAGGCGGTGGCCGAAGACCAGGTATTCCTCGGTCATCGTGTGAAGGTCGAGCGCCGGCTCCTTCTCGAACGGCCGCAGCGACAGCCGCTTGGGCTCCATCGCCGCCACGATCTTCTTCTTGAGGATCTTCTCGTCGAGCAGGTCCTGCACGCGGATCCCCAGGCGCGCCGCCTTGTCGGCGTAGCACGGTCCGATGCCGCGGCGGGTGGTGCCGATCTGCAGGCTGCCAAGCTTGGCCTCGCCGGCGTGGTCGAGCAGCAGGTGGTAGGGCATGATCATGTGCGCGTTGGCGGAGATGCGCAGGCCGCTCGTGTCAACCCGCCGCGCGCGCAGGCCGTCGAGCTCCTCGATCAGCACCTTCGGGTCGATCACCACCCCGTTGCCGATCAGGCAGCGCTTGCCCGCGTACAGGATGCCGGAGGGGATCAGGTGCAGCTTCCACTCCTCCGCCCCGCGCACGATCGTGTGGCCGGCGTTGTTGCCGCCCTGGAAGCGCACCACCGCGTCGCCGTGCTCGGCCAGCAGGTCGGTGATCTTGCCCTTGCCCTCGTCGCCCCACTGGGCGCCCACTATCACTATTCCCGGCATGCCTGCTGGAGTGTAGGGGCGCCGCTGGGCTCAGCCGGCGCGCTCCGCCGCGCCGCGGCGCAGCAGCTGCTCGCGGCGGCGGTCCTCGGCCACCTGGCGGCGGTCCTCGCCGAACAGCGGCAGCGGATCGCCGCACATCTCGATCAGGCGCGAGACCGTGCGCGCCCCGATCTGCTCGGCGAGCGCGTCCGGCTGCAGGTTGGTCGTGACCACGATCGAGCGCTCTTCCTCGTAGCGCGTGTTGACGATCGAGTACAGCTGCTCGAGCGCCCAGTCGGTGCGGTTCTCGGCGCCCACGTCGTCGAGGTGCAGCAGGTCCACGCCGGCGAGGCGGTCGAGGAAGCCCAGCACGCCCTCCTCGTCCTCGATCGCCTCGCGGATCAGGTTCAGCAGCCGCGGCAGCGAGTAGATCGCCACCGTCCGTCCGGCGTCCAGCGCGGCCTTGGAGATCAGCATCGCGAGCATCGTCTTGCCCGTGCCGACGTCGCCCATGATCCACATGCCGCGGCCCTGGTCGAGCTCGCCGCCGATGTTGGCCGCGAAGCGGCGCGCCACGCGGATCTGCTCTGGGAAGCTCACCAGCTCGGTGCCGCTCAGCTGCTCGAAGGACACGCTGCGGTAGCGCTTGGGGATGTTGGCCGCCAGCCTGCGCGTGCGACGCACCGCGATGCGTCCGGGCCGGCAGGCGCAGTCGCGGGCGGTGTTGGTGGCCTCGTCCACCACGAAGCCGCTGCCGTCGCACAGGCCCAGCGGGCACGCGCCGCCGGTGCGCCCACGCCGCGCCAGCGCCTCCAGCGGGTCGAGCGGCTCCAGCTGGCCGACCGGGTCGAGCGGCTCCGCCTCGCTCATGCCGCGTAGCGCTCCCCTGCGTAGTTCATGAACTTCGGGTACTCCTTCTGGAAGGTCAGCGTGACTTTGCCGACGGCGCCGTTGCGGTGCTTGGCGATGATCAGGTCGGCCTCGCCGGGACGCTCGGACTCCTCGTTGTAGTACTCGTCGCGGTAGATGAACATCACCAGGTCGGAGTCCTGCTCGAGGTTCCCCGACTCGCGCAGGTCCGACAGCTGCGGGCGCTTGTCCGGGCGCTGCTCCACCGCGCGGCTGAGCTGCGAGAGCGCGATCACCGGCACGCCCAGCTCGCGCGCGAGGATCTTCAGGCCGCGGCTCAGCTCGCCCACCGCCGTCACGCGGCTGTCGTAGCGGCTGTCGGTGCGCATCAGCTGCAGGTAGTCGATGATGATCAGCCCCAGGCCGCCCTCGCACTGGCTGTGCAGGCGCCGCGCCTTCGCGCGTACCTCGAGCATGCCCACGTCGCTGGAGTCGTCCACCCACAGCGGCGCCCGCGCCAGCCGCTCGCTGGCGCTGAGGATCTTCGGCCAGCGCTGCTCGGCCACGCGCCCCTTGCGCAGCTCCTCTCCCTTGATGCGCGCCTGCGAGGCCACGAAGCGCTGCGCCAGCTCGGCCTCCGCCATCTCCAGCGAGAACAGCGCCACCGGACGGCCGTGCTCGACCGCCGCGTTCTCGGCGATGTTGCACACCAGCGCGCTCTTGCCCATCGCCGGGCGTGCCGCGATGATGATCAGGTTCCCCCGCTGGAAGCCGCCGGTGATCTCGTCCAGGTCCTTGTAGCCCGACGGCGTGCCGGTCAGCGCCGTGCCTTCGATCGACAGGCGGTGCAGCTTGTCGAGCTCCTCGTGCAGCACCTCCTCGATCGCCCGGAAGTCCTGCTGGCGGTCGTCGCGCGCGACCTCCAGCATCGCCTTCTCCGCCTGCTCCACCAGCTCGCGCGGAGCCGCCTCGTGGCCCAGCACGCTCTCCTGGATCTCGTAGGTGCTCTTCAGCAGCCTGCGCAGCAGCGCGTTCTCGCGCACGATCTGCGCGTAGCGGCGCGCATGGCCCGCCGCCGGCACCACGCCGGTGAGCTCGTCGACGGTGGCCTGGCCGCCGACCTGCTCGAGCTTGCCCATCTGGCGCAGCCGGTCGGTCACGGTCAGCACGTCGACCGGCTCGCTCTCGTTGTAGAGCGAGAGCATCGCCTCGTAGACGATGCCGTGGCGGTCGCGGTAGAAGTCCTCCGGGCGCAGGCCCTCCTCGATCACCAGCGCGTACAGCGAGCGGTCCGACAGCAGGATCGCGCCCAGCACCGACTGCTCGGCGTCGAGGTTGTGCGGCGGCGTGATCACGCCCGCAGGGGCGCGGGCGGCGCCGCTGCCGTTGGTGGCGGTGCTGGCGGCCATGCGGGTGTCGAGTCTAGGTCGCCACTCGCCCGCGCCGGGCCGGCCATGTCGCTATCACGGACGAAATTGCCCTCACGAACGCATGTTCGCAGCCGCGGCAGACGTCAGCGGCTGCGGGCGGCGTCGCCGGCGGCTATTTCTTGGCCACGATCATCGTCTTGATCGTGGCGGTCGTGCCCTCGACCACCTCGACCACGACCATGTAGGTGCCGACGTTCTTGATCGGCTCCGGCATGTGCACGTTGCGTTTGTCGATGCGCAGCCCGCGCGCTTCGCGGATCGCGGTGGCGATGTCCTGCGCCGTGACCGAGCCGAACAGGCGGCCGTCGGCGCCGGCCTGCTGGGGGATCGTGAGCACCGTGCGGTTGAGCAGGTTGACGTTCTCCTGCGCGCGCTCCACAGCCTCGCGCGCGGCGCGCTCTTCGGCGGCCTGGCGCTGGCGCACGGTCTCCACCGCGCCCCTGGTAGCCGGCTGCGCCAGCTTGCGCGGTATCAGGTAGTTGCGCAGGTAGCCCTTGGACACGTCCACGACGTTGCCGCGCTCGCCGAGCTGCTCGACGTCCTTCAGGAGTATCGCCTCGGGCATCGGCCGCTCAGCGTTCGCGTTCGCCGCGATCGCGCCCGCGCGGGCTGTCGTCGCGACCGCCCTCGTTGACGTAGGGCAGCAGCGCCAGCTCGCGCGCGCGCTTCACTGCGCGCGCGATCTGCACCTGGTGGCGCCGGCAGGAGCCGGTGATGCGCCGCGAGCGGATCTTGCCCTTCTCCGAGATGAACTTGCGCAGCGAGGCCACGTCCTTGTAGTCGACCTGCTCGACCTTGTCGCGGCAGTGCTGGCAGGGCTTGCGCCGGCCGCTGCCGGGCCCGCCCTTCTTGTCGCGGCGGCGCACCGGCTTGCCGCGACCGCGTGACTTGGCCATCAGCTCGCCCCTCCGTTGGCCATCAGCTCGCCCCTCCGCGGCTGCGGTCACACTTGGGCACGGTTGTGCTTGAAACCACTTGAACCTCGCTGTCTTGCCTAGAACGGGATGTCGTCGTCGCCGGCCGAGCCGGCGACCGGCGCGGGCTGGAAGTCCCCTTCGTCGACCGGAACGTCTCCGCCCCTGGCGCCGTTTCCGGAGAACGAGCCGCCAGCCGGGGCTTCGTCGCGCGAACCCAGGAACTGCACCGAGTCGGCAATGATATCGACTGCCTGGCGTTTGGCGCCGTCCTGGGCCTCCCACTCGCGCCACTCGAGGCGACCGTCGATCGCCACCGGGCGGCCCTTGGAGAGGAAGCGCGCCGCGTTCTCGCCCTGCGCGCCCCACACGGTGACGTTGAAGTAGTTGGGCTTGTCCTCCCATTCGCCCGTCTGCGCGTTCTTGCGGCGGGTGTTGCAGGCCACGCGCAGGCTGCACACCGAGTTGCCGCTCGGCAGCGAGCGCAGCTCCGGGTCCGCGGTCAGGTTTCCGGTCAGCACGACCCTGTTGATGTTGGTGGCGGCCACGGCTCTCAGTCCTTTCCTAAGTCCTCGGCCCGCGTTGCTGCGGGGCTGCCAGCGAGTCTAGAGCGAGCCGCGGCGCGCGCTCCCGCGCCGGCACGCAGATGCCGCTCATTGCGAGGAACGCCGGGCGCGCGCGGAGGTGCGGAATACCTCGTCCCAGTAGGGCGCGCTGATGCCGAAGCCGCGCGTGTCGTCCTGGAAGTGGTGGCGCATGTGGCGTTCGCGCAGCATCCGCCCGAGCGGGCCGCGCGGGCGGAAGTGGTGCAGGTAGTAGTGCGTCATGTCGTAGGCCAGGTAGCCGGCGAAGAAGCCCGCCGCCACCGCCGGCGCGTCGCCGCGGCCGAACACCAGGTACAGCGCCCCGAACACGAGCGCGCCGAGCGGCATGCTGACGGCCGGCGGCATCACCAGGCGCATGGGGTCGTTGGGGTGGTCGTGGTGCACGCCGTGGATGATCCAGTGCATGCGCGCTCCCACGCCGCGGTCGGGCTCGAAGTGGAACACCAGCCGGTGCAGCCAGTACTCGAACAGGGTCCACATCGCATAGCCGGCGGCCGCCAGGCCGAGCAGCGCCCAGGCGCTCACGTCCTCGAGCGCCCACACCGCGAGCACCGCGATCGCGGGTGCGAAGATCGCCACCGGCACCGCCGGGTGCACGCGCGAGAAGGCGTCGAGCAGCCTCGATTCGAACATCGGCGGCGAGGCTCGCAGCACGTCCGTGCGGCTCGCCGCCGAACGGTCCGCCATGTCCTCGGCCTCGGCCCAACCCATGCGCCGATCTTATTACCATGCCGGCGAGCTCAGCGCGCCGGCGCAGGCGCTCAGACGGCGGCCGGCGCGGGCGCCTGCTGCTGCTCGCCGGCGGGCGCATCGCCCTCGCCGCGCTGCGCCGGGGCGGGGGCGGAAGCCGAGCGCATGTCCGGCGCGTCGGGCACGCCGGGCGCGAGCTTGATCAGGCGGAAGCGCAGCACCCCGTCGGTGATCCGCAGCGTGCGCTCGAGCTCCTCCAGCAGGGCCGCGTCGGCGGCGTGGAACTGCAGCAGGTGGTACACCGCGCTGGTCTTGCGCTCGATCGGGTAGGCGAGCTGGCGCTCGCCCCACGGATCGTGGCGCAGCAGCTCGCCGCGCGCCTCGATCGCCGCACGCGTATCGGCCACGATCTTCTCGCGCACGGCGCCGTCGGCCTGCGCGTCCAGCAGCAGCGTGAGGTCGTATGTGGGTGCGGGCCTGCTCATACGGTGGCGCCAAAGGGTAGCGGGTCTCGGGTCGCTTGCCGTGCGGCGCATGCGCCGCACGGAGCGCCGAGCCGCGCCCTACCCGCTCGCGCGCGCCTTCGCGCGGATGTCCGCCAGCTGCTCGTCGATCCAGTCGCCGGGGTCGCGTTGGGTGACGATCCTCACCAGCCCCTCGGCGCGGCGGCGGCGCTCGTGCGCCTCCATCGTCAGCGCCGCGTAGATCGAGTTGGCCAGCTCCTGGATGTCGAAGGGGTTGACCGACAGCGCGTACTCGCCCAGCTCCTCGTGCGCGCCGGTGTTCTCCGAGAGGATCGACACGCCCTCGCGCTCGTTGACGATCGGGCCCTCCTTGGCGACCAGGTTCATGCCGTCGAACATCGCGTTGACCAGCAGCACGTCGTAGTGCTTGTAGGCGGCCATCGCCTCCTCGAGGTCGTCGCGCAGCTTCAGCTGGATAGGCATCCAGTCGGGCGTGCCGTGGCGGTGGTTGACGACCGCCACCAGCGCCTCGATGCGCTCGAGGTACTCCGCGTACTGCGGCACGTCGGTGCGCGAGGGCATCAGCTGCGCCAGGAACGTCACGCGCTCGGTGAACTCCGGGTGCTGCTCGAGGAACAGGTCGAAGGCGGAGAAGCCGCGCAGCACGTTCTTGCTCAGGTCCGCGCGGTCGACCCTCAGGATCAGGTGGTCGCGGCGGCGGCGCAGGAGCTGCTCCTCGAACTCGCGCACGCGCGTGCCCTGGGCGATCTGGCGGGTGGCGCGGTGGTCGATCGGCAGCGGGTAGGCGCGCACCCACACCTCGCGACCGCCGCCCCCGGCGGCGCCGCCCTCCGGCACGAGCACCACGCCGCGCTCGAAGTCCACCTCGAGGTCCATCAGGTCGCGACAGCACTGCAGGAAGTTCAGGCGGTAGGAGCGCGTATGAAAGCCGATGATGTCGTTGGCCAAGAGGCCGCTGTAGATCTCCTCGCGGATGCGCGTCGGCAGCACCCGCCAGGCGTCCGGCTGCGTCCAGGGGATGTGCACGAAGTGGTGCAGGAACACGTCCGGGCGCGCCCTGCGCACGAGGTCCGGCAGCGTGTAGAGGTGGTAGTCGTGCACCATCACCACCGGTTCGGCCTGCCCCTCGAGCTGCTCCACCACCGCCCGCGCGAGATCCTCGTTGACCACGTTGTAGCCGAACTCGAAGGCCTCGATCTCCTCGCGGCGAATGTCCGGCGCGTTGGACAGGTCCCAAAGGTAGTGCTGGATGAACCACAGCATCGGGTTGGCGAACACGTTGTAGAAGCGGTCGTAGGCGTCCGGGTCGCTCACCACCAGGCGCACCTGGTACTCGCCGCCGCCGGGGGCGCGCACCGGGAAGGCGCGCCCGTCGTGCTCGCGCGAGACCGCCACGTCGTGCTCGCTCATGGCGGAGGCGATCCAGATCGCTTCGCGGTGGGAGGCGAGGCCGGTCAGCGCCGTCACCAGGCCGCCCGAGCCCCGCTGTATGTCTCCGTGCGCCTGGAAGGTCACCGGCCCGCGGTTGCTCACCAGCACCAGCGGCGGGGTCCGCTGCGCCGGCTGCTGGCTCATCGCCGGATACCGCGCCGATGCCCGCCCTTCGCGCCCATCACTCGTTCAGCTCGTTGAAGATGCGCAGGTAGTCGCGCAGGTAGCGGGGGGTGAGGAAGTGCCTGCGCACGTGTTCCTTGCCGCGGCGCCCGAGCGTCCGGCCCAGCTCCGGATCGCGCAGGAACGCCATCGTGCGCTCGGCGCATGCGTCCACGCTCGAGACGAGGTAGCCGGTCACCCCGTCCTCGATCTGCAGCGGGATGCCGCCCACGTCGCCGCCCACGAACGGGCGCGCCTTCCAGATCGCCTCCGACACGGTCAGGCCGAAGCCCTCGCGCGTGGACTTCTGGATGATCACGTCCGAGTGCGACTGGAAGGCGTTGACCTCGATCGCTCCCACGTTGTTGAAGTTGTTGAGGATGTGTATGTCGGGGTCGCCGTCGGCATGCGCGATCGTGGAGTTGAAGAAGTCCCAGCCCTCGGGGTCGTCAGAGGCCATCGAGCCGACCAGCGCGAGCTGCACCTCGGGGAGCTCCTCCTTGACCTGGCGGTATGCGTCGATCACGCCCAGCGGGTCCTTCCACGGGTCGAAGCGCGAGACCTGGCAGATCAGCGGACGGTCCACGTCGATCCCGAACTGGCCGCACACGAAGGCCGCGTCTTCCGGGGAGAGCGCCATGTTCTTCGGCGTCAGCGGGTCGATCGCCGGCGGCACCACGTTCACTTTCCCCTGCATCCCCTCCGGCACGTACTCGGCCATGTGGAAAAGCGACTGCGGGTAGCGCTCGAGGTAGGGCAGCAGCTGCGCGATCGTGTCCGGGTTGGGCGTCGAGAGGTCGATATGGCAGCGCCACACCCAACCGGCGGCCTTCTCCGGCACGAGCTTGCACAGCGCCGCCGGCTGCGGGTCGTGCACCAGGCACACGTCCCAGCCGCCGGTCAGCTCGCGCGCGTTGTGCTCGTTGTAGCGCAGCCACGTCGCCCACTGCTCCTCGTCGAGGTCCTGCGGCGCGCCCTGGAGCGCGTTGTGCATCAGCTTGGTGGCGTTGAAGAACTCTTCGCGGCCGTAGATCACCTGCCACTCGCAGTCGAGGCCCACGTCGCGCATCAACGGCACCAGCGTGTACAGGATCTCCGAGACGCCGCCGCCGAAGGCGGTGGCGGAGACGTGCACCACGCGCTTGCCCTGCAGCGGCTCGGCCAGCTCGCGTATCTCCGCGATCAGCTCGCGTCCGCAGATGTGCGTGTAGTCCGCGAGCGTCTTGTTGGCGACGGCGACAGGCTGCAGCACGCGGCGGCACGATATCTGACCGCACGCGCGAAACGGCGGCCAGCGCCGCTGCGCGCGGCCGGCGGGCGGACTATGGTCTAGGGGCATGCTCAACGGGCGCCTCTACCGTGCCGCGTTCGCACCGTTCCTGATCGCGCTGGTCGTCGTCGCGTTCTCGCTGGGGTCGAGTCCCGCGCCGCTCACCTCCACGCTCGCGCCCGACGCCTTCGAAGGGCAGCAGGCGTTCGCGGAACTGCAGCAGCTGGCCGCGCGCTTTCCCCACCGCCGCCCGGGCGGGCCCGGCGACGAGGCGCTGGCCCGCTACGTGGCGCGGCGCCTGCGGGCGCTCGGCGGCACCGCCGGCGGCGGCTTCTCCGTCCACAGCTACTCCTTCGCGGCCCAGACGATCGCCGGCGAGCGCACGCTCACCACGGTGCTCGCCGAGCGCCCCGGCTCGAGCGGGGCCGCCCCGATCCTGATCCTCGCCCATCGCGACGCGGCCGCCGCCGGCGCCGAGGCGGAACTGTCGGGGACGGCCGCGCTGCTCGAGCTCGCCCAGGTGCTCTCGACCCGCGCCACCAAGCGCACGATCGTGCTCGCCTCCACCAGCGGCGGCAGCGGCGGCGCCGCCGGCGCCGCGCAGCTGCTCGCCCAGCTGCCGCGCCTGAGCGGCCCCGGCGGGAGCGGATCGGGCTCGTTCGACGCCGCGATCGTGCTCGGCGACCTCGCCGGCGAGCGGCTGAGCGCGCCGCTGGTGGTGCCGTACTCCGACGGCCTTGGCTCCGCGCCGCTGCAGCTGCAGCGCACGCTGGACGCTGCGATCGCCAAGCAGGCGGGCGTGCAGGCCGGCTCGCCGAGCACGCTCGCCCAGCTGTTGCACCTCGCCTTCCCGCTGACGGTGGGGGAACAGGGGCTGCTCGACGCCGGCGGGGTGCCGGCGGTGCTGGTGCAGAGCAGCGGCGAATCCGCCGCCGGCGGCGGAGGAGGCGGGCAGCGCCTCAGCGCGCAACGCATGGAAGGCCTGGGCCGCGCGGTGCTGAGCGCGGTGGACGCGCTCGACGCCGGCCCCGACGTGCCGACGTCGATGCAGACGAGCGTCACGCTGCGGCACAAGACGCTGCCGGAGTGGGCCGTGCGGCTGCTCGTCGCGATGCTCATGCTGCCACCCGCGCTGGCCGCCGTCGACGGGCTGGCGCGCGCGCGGCGCCGGCGCCTGTCCCCCGGCCGTTGGGCGCTGTGGACGCTCAGCTGCGCGCTTCCCTTCCTGGCGTGCGCGGTGTTCGCATATCTGCTGGGAGCGCTCGGCGTGCTCGGCGCCACGCCGGCAGCGCCGGCGCCCGCCGGCGCGGTGCCGTTGGGCGCGCGCGCGCTCACCGCGATCGTCGCCGTGGCGCTCGCCTTCGCGCTGAGCTGGTCGCTGTGGGGCAGGCTGGTGCGCCGGCTGGGCTGGGGCGTGGTGCCGGACGCCGAGGTCGCGGGCCTGTCGCTGGCGCTGGTGGCGCTCGCGCTGTGCGCGATCGTGTGGGTGGCCAACCCGTTCCTCGCGCTGCTCGCCCTGCCCGCGCTGCACCTGTGGCTGGTGCTCGCGGATCCCGGCGTGCGCCCCCGCCGCGGCGCCGCCCTGGCGCTGGTCGCGCTCGGCCTGCTGCCGCTGGCGCTGCTGATCGCCTACTACGCCGTGCACCTCGGCCTGGGGCCCGGCGGCGTCGCCTGGGGCGGCGTGCTGATGCTCGCCGGCGGCTTCGTCGACTTCGGCGCGGCGCTGCTGTGGAGCGTGGCCTTCGGCTGCGCCGCCGCCGCCGCGATGCTGGCGCTGCGCGAAGGCCGCGTGCCGCTCGACTTCGACTTCGGCGAGGAGCGCGAGGTCACGATCCGCGGCCCGCTCACCTACGCCGGCCCCGGCTCGCTCGGTGGCACCGAGTCGGCTCTGCGACGATAGACGCGTGAGCGACTCGCTCTCCACCTCGGCCGGCGGTGTGGCGATCACCGATGCGCCGCGCAGGCGGGGCGGCCGGGCGGCGCGGGCGCTGGGCACGCTGATGATGGCGCTCGGCGCGCTGGCGCTGGCGGACGCGCTCGTGACGCTGGTCTGGCAGGAGCCGATATCGGCGCTGTACGCGACGATCCGCCAGAGCGACCTGAGCGGCAGCCTGCGCCGCGTCGAACGCGCCCCGCCCTCGCCGGTGGAGCGTCGCGCGCTCGCCAGCATCGCCGACGAGCGCGCGCGCATCGCGTACCTCGCCGGCCAGCTGGAACGCCACAGCGCGGGCGGCGCCGCGGTCGGGCGCATCCTGATCCCGCGCGTGGGGGCCAACTACGTGGTGGTCAACGGCACCGACACCCAGGACCTGATCAGCGGACCCGGCATCTACCCGGAAACGCGCTTCCCCGGGCGTGGCGGCACCACCGCGATCGCCGGACACCGCACCACCTACCTGGCGCCCTTCAGGGAGATCAACCTGTTGGCGCCCGGCAACCACATCCTGCTGTACATGCCCTACGCGCACTTCGTCTACACCGTCACACGCCAGCGCGTGGTGTGGCCCAGCGACGTCGCCGCGGCTGTCTCCGAGGTCGGCCACAGCCGGCTCGTGCTGTCCGCCTGCACGCCCGTGTTCACCGCCGAAAAGCGCTTGCTGGTGTACGCGCGCCTGACACGCACGATCCCGGTGGGCGCCGCACGCAGGCTGCCCGGCGGCGCCCTGCCGCGCCCGATCGAGGCGGGCCCGGCGGCGGCGGCGCGCGCGCGGGCTGCGGCTCGCGCGCGGGCTGCGCACGCGGCCTCGCGCAGGTCGCTAGCGCAGGTGCTCGAATCCCTCGATCCGGACCGCGTCGCCCCGCTCGTCTGAGAACACCGCGCCGCCTGCGCCGGCGCGCACCTCGCCCACCCAGCCCACGCGCGTCTGGCCCAGATCGGCGACCGCGCGCTCCACACGCTGGCGGTCCTCGCGCGCCGCGCAGAAGCACAGCTCGTAGTCTTCGCCGCCGCCAGCCGCCAGCTGCCAGGAGGGCACGCCCAGCGCCCGCGCCGCCGCCGCCACGCCCTCGTGCAGCGGCAGCGCCGGCAGGCTCACGCGCAGCTCCACGCCGCTGGCGCGGCCCACATGGGCCGCGTCCGCGGCCAGCCCGTCCGACAGGTCGATCATCGCGTGCACGCCCGCGCCCGCCAGGGCGCGGCCCTCGCGCAGCCGCGGCTGCGGCCAGCGCCCGCGCGCCAAAGCGCCGGCCGAGCGCTCGTCGAGCCTTCGGTGCTCGCCGCCGGCGCGAGCCCGGCCCAGCGCGAGCGCGGCGGCTGCGGCGCCCAGGGTGCCGGTGACGCCGATCAGGTCGCCCGCGCGGGCGCCGTCGCGGCCCACCAGCTGCTGCTCGCTCTGCGCCCAGCCCACCGCGGTGACCGCCACCATCAGCGCCGGCGCGCCCACCACGTCGCCGCCGGCCAGCGCGGTGCCGGTGCGCGCCGCCAGCGCCGAGGCGGCGCGCACCAGCTCGAGCGCCCGCGCCTCGCCGAAGGATGGCGGCAGGCCCAGCGCCAGGTACGCCTCGCCGGCCTCCGCCCCCATCGCGGCCAGGTCCGACAGCGCGGCTGCCAGCGCGCGGTGCCCAACCTCAGCCGGCGTCGCCCAGCCGGGCTCGAGCAGGAAGTGCGTGCCCTGCACCATCGCGTCGACCGAGGTCACGCACAGCGGCTGCGCGCGTACCACCGCGGCGTCGTCGCCGATCCCCCGCAGCAGGCGCGGCGGCGGCGCCGAGGCCCTTATCTCGGCCGCGATCGCTTCGATCAGGGCGCGCTCGGCGATGGCGCGCTCAGCGGTGGCGGTAGACGATGCGGGCGCGATCGAGGTCGTAGGGGGAGAGCTCGCAGCGCACGCGATCGCCTGGCAGGATGCGGATGCGAAAGCGCCGCATCTTGCCGGCCACGTGGCCGAGCACGACGTGGTCGTTGTCCAGCTTCACGCGGAACATCGCGTTCGGCAGGGCCTCGATCACCTCGCCCTCGAATTCGACCTTGTCCTCCTTCGCCACTGCACGCTCCATCTGGCCCTCCCCGCGACGCGCGGACGGCCCGTTCGCTCACACCTATGAGCGCTCAAACTACCAGCGCCACCGTCCGGCGGGGCTGCGGCGGCCGCTACGGCGTGCCGCCCGTCGCGCCGGGGCTGGCCGGCGTGGACGGTTCGCCGTGCGAGGGCGGCTGCTGGGGTGTGGGCCGCGGCGCCGGCTGCTGGGGCGCTTCCGTCTGCGCCGGCGGCGCCGATTCCTGGATTTCGATCGTGGCGCGTTCGCGCCTGCGCGCCCCCCGCCGCTGGCCCGGGCGCTTCAGCAGCGGCGACTCGGGTTCGGTCCCTTCCAGCGACTGCGTGGGCGCGGCCAGCCCCGTGGTGGCGTACTTGCCGTAGAACGGCTTGTATTCGATCTGTTCCTTGGAGGGCGGGAATTCGGCGCAGGGCTGGCCTTCGGTGACCGCGCTCATGTACGTTTTCCAGATCTCCGCAGGCAGCGCCCCGCCCTGCTGCGGTTCGCCCTGCACGTCGGTCATCGGCACGCGCTTGTTGGGATAGCCCATCCACACCACCGTCGCGTAGTCGGGGGTGTAGCCGTCCAGCCAGGCGTCCACCAGTTCGGTGGTGGTGCCCGTCTTGGCGGCCGTCGGGCAATCGATCACAGAGCGCACGGCGGTGCCCGACAGCACGTTCTGGTGCAGGATGCTGGTCTCCTCCGCGGTGACCGCTTCGCTCAGCACGCGCGTGCGATGCGGCCTGCCCCAGTTGTCGTCCACGTGGCCGTCGGGGAAGACCACCTTGGTGATCGCGATCGGCGCGTTGCGCCAGCCGCCGTCGGCCAGCGTCGAGTAGACCACCGCCATTTCCAGCGGCGTGACGCCGAGCGTGAGGCCGCCGAGCGCTTCCGCGGGATAGCTCGACAGGTGGGTTTTCACGCCCATCTGGTAGGCCGTGTGCGTGATCGTCTGCTCGCCGAGGTCGGCGGCGAGCTGCGCGTACACGGTGTTGTCGGAGGCCAGCGTGGCCTGCACCAGGTTGATCGAGCGGTCCAGCGAGGTCCCCTCGAAGGTGTGCACTTCGTAGGTGGGATAGCCCGGCAGCCAGCCTGCGGGCAGCGTGTGCGAGAGGTAGTAGGTGCTGTTGGGGTCGATGCCGCGGCTGAGCGCGTCGGCGAGGTCGATCGCCTTGAACGTGGAGCCGGGCTGGCGGTGGCCGTCGGCTGCGAGGTTGTACTGCGACTGTTCGTAGCTCTCGGACTCCGCCATCGCTTCGATGTCGCCGTCGTGGGGGTCTAGCGTGACGATTGCCGCGGCGGGGTCTTCGGGCTCGTCGAGCACTTCCGCGATCGCCTTGCGCGCCAACCGCTGCTTGTTCAGGTCGATCGTGGTGTACACCTTCAGCCCGCCCTGCTCGACGGTCTTCGCGCCATAGCGTTCGACCAGCTGCTGGCGTACGTATTCGAAGAAGAACGGTTCGCTGCGGCGCGAGTAGAAGTCCCCGTGGTGGACCTCCAGCGGCGCCGCCTTGGCCGCGGCGGCCTGCCCGCGGGAGATGTAGTGCAGTTCCGCCATCTTCGCCAGCACCTCGTTGCGCCGTTCGCGCGCCGCGGTCGCGTCGAGGAAGGGGTTGTACTGCGAGGGCGCCTGCGGCAGGCCCGCCAGCAGCGCCGCCTGCTGGAGGTCGAGCTGCGACACCGGCTTGTCGAAGAAGATGCGCGAGGCGGCCTGCACGCCCACCGCCGTCTGCCCGCCGACGGTCCCGTAGGGGACGCTGTTGAGATAGCTCGTGAGGATTTCGTGCTTGCTGTGTTCCTTGGAGTATTCGACCGCCATCGCCGCCTCGGTGATCTTCTGCTTGAGCGTGTGCTGGTCGTTGCCCAGGTAGAGGTTGCGCATCAGCTGCATCGTGATCGTCGAGGCTCCCTGCACGGCCGCGCCGTGCAGCGCGTCCTTCACCGCCGCGCGGAAGATGCCGGTCAGGTCGATGCCGTCGTTTTTGTAGAAGCGCTGGTCCTCGATCGCGACCGTCGCGTTCTTCACGCTGGCCGGGATCTCGCTCCAGCCGACCGGCGTGCGCAGCTGGTCGGACTCGATGAAGCCGAGGCGGGTGCCGTCGGCCGCGAACACCTGGGAGCTGCCGCCGGCGATGCGGGGCTTGAGCGTGCGCGGCGACGGCGCCGACTGGGCCACGTGCGCGACGTATGCCACCGCGGCGATCACGGCGATCACCACGGCGCCCGCGACGGTGGTGCCGGACACCAGCAGGATGCGGGCACCCGCACTGCGGCTGCGGCGGCGCTTTCGTGCTTGGCGGGACATGCCGGAGCTCGAGATTACCGCGCGCCGTTGTGCTTTCCTGGCGCTTGCGAGCGCGGCTGCCTCTACGCTCGACGCCCACACGATGAACCCCAACACCGCCGAGCTCGCCAACGCAGAGGGCATCAGCGACCTCGCCGCGCCCGCGCCGCCGCCGGTCGCGCCCGCCGCCGCGTGGCTCGCGCGCCTGCGCTCTGACAGCGCGCGCATGGCGGCTGCGCGCGAGAGCTGGCGCGCCCTGTGGAGCTCGCGCGCGCTGGTGTGGATCGCCGGCGTCGGCACGGTGCTGGCGCTGGGCTACGGGCCGCAACGCAAAGCCTTCGACCCGCCCGGCGTGACGCGGGGATTCGGCTGGCTCGGCGACCTGCTCGCAGCGCCCGCGGCGCGCTGGGACGCGGCCTGGTACCTGGTCATAGCGCGCTACGGCTATCGCCCGGACCTCGGCTCCTACACGGAGCCGCGCGCGGCCTTCTTCCCCGTCTACCCGCTCGGCGTTCGCGCCGTCTCCTGGCTCGGCGCGCCGCCGCTGGTGGCCGGCGTGGCGCTGTCGACGGCGGCGCTCGCCGCCGCCCTCTACGGCATCCACCGGCTGACCACGCTCGAGCTGGCCGGCGGCGGCCGCGCGCCGCGGGGCGCGCGCGGCGCCGGGGAGGCCCGCCGTGCCGGGGAGGCCCGCGCGGCCGAGACCGCGCGCCTGGCGGTGATGCTCACCGCCTTCGCGCCGATGGCCTTCTTCCTCTCGGCGGTGTACTCCGAGTCGCTGTACCTGGCGCTGTCGGTGGGCGTGTTCTGGAGCGCGCGTCACGGCCGCTGGCGGTGGGTGGGCGTGCTCGGCGCGCTCGCCGCCGCGACCCGCAGCGCGGGGCTGGTGCTGGCGCTGCCGGCGCTGGCGATCTACCTGTACGGCCCGCGCGAGGACCGCGCCCCCGACCGCGCGGCCGATGCGGGCGAGCGGCCCGAAGCCGCCGAGGGGCGAGCGCGCGCGCCGGCCGCGCGCGCGGCAGCGCGCGTGCGCGCGGCGCTGCGCGGCCTGCGGCCGCGCTACTCGATCCGCAGCGACCTCGCCTGGCTCGCGCTGCTGCCCGCCGGGGTGATCGCGTACTGCGCCTATCTGGGGCTCGCCGGCGGCGAGCCGCTGGCGCCGTTCAAGGCGCAGGAAGACTGGAGCAGGCATTTCGCGGGACCGTTCGTGGGCGTGTGGGACGGGCTGCGCGCGGCCTTCGAGGGCGCCCGCCAGCTGCTGTCCTTCCAGCGCGCCCACGTCTACTTCCCGAGCGGCGGCGGCGATCCCACGATCGCCGCCTCGCACAACCTGATGCTGTTCGCGTTCCTCGCCCTCGCGGTGCCGGCGATCGTGGGGACGCTGCGGCGGCTGCCGCTCGCCTACGGCGGCTACGTGCTCGCCGCGCTGGCGCTGCCGCTCTCCTACCCGGTGGCGTCGCAGCCCCTGATGTCGCTGCCGCGCTTCCTGCTGGTGCTGTTCCCGCTGAGCATGTGGCTGGCGGCCTGGCTGGCCGAGCGTCCGCGCCTGCGGCGCCCCGCGCTGCTCGCCTGCGGCGCCTCGATGGCGTTCTTCCTCGCGCAGTTCGCCACCTGGCACTGGGTCGCGTGAGCGCATGAGCGAACCGCCCCCGAACCCGTATGGGCTCTCGCCGCCGCAGCCCGAACGCCAGCCGGCGTGGGCCACGCGGGGCGACCGGCCGGACGCCGGCGAGCGCTCGCCGGCGACCGCGTGGCCGCCGTGGAGCGCTCCGGCGGCGCTCGTCGCCGGGCTCGTGCTGGCGGCGCTCGGCGCGCTCGTGATCGACGTCCCCGCGGCGCTGCTCGGCGCGCGGATCACCAGCTCGCACACCCCCCCCGGCCTGTCGATCGCCGACACCGTGGTGCAGGACGTGGGCTTCGTCGCGGCGGCCGTGTTCTTCGCGCAGCTCGGCGGCCGCGCCGTCAGCGCGTGGCAGTTCGGCCTGCGCCGGCCGCCGCGCGGCTGGCGCGCGGCGGCCGCGATGGTGGCGGCGCTGATCGTCGCCTTCGTCGCGCTCAGCGCGGTGTGGTCGGCGATCGTCCACCCCGAAGAAGAGGAACTGCTGAAAGCGCTCGGCTCCAACGAAGGCACCGGGCTGCTGGTGCTGAGCGCCGCGCTCACCTGCGTGGTCGCGCCGATCTGCGAGGAGTTCCTGTTCCGCGGCTTCATCTTCACCGCGCTGCGAAACTGGCGCGGCACGATGCCGGCGGCGCTGATCACGGCGGTCATCTTCGGCGGCGTGCACGTGGGCTCCGCGCCCGCGCTCGACCTCGTGCCGCTGGCGGCGCTCGGCTTCGGGCTGTGCCTGCTGTACCGCTACTCGGGCTCGCTGTACCCGTGCATCGTGGCGCATTCGCTCAACAACTCGCTGGCCTTCTCGAGCCTCGAGAACTGGAGCTGGCAGGCGCCGGTGCTGCTGCTGTGCGCGTTGCTCGGGATCGCCGCGATCGTGCTGGCGTTCAAGCGCCTCGGGCTGATCGTCCCCGAGCCGGGGCTCCGCCCGGGCCGGCGCATAGGATCCTCCGCGTGAGGCGCAGGTCGGCAGGGAGCCGGGTGGGGGCCGCGCGCGGGGCGCTTGCAGTGGCGCTCGCCGCCGCGGCGCTGCTGTGCTCGCTCGTCCTGCCCGCCGGCGCCGGCGCCGAAGGCCTCGCGCCGGGCGCGTCGGCTCCGGGCGAAGCGAGCACGCCCGCCGGCGCCCCGGTGAGCGGGCGCGTGCTGGTCACCCTGGCGGGCGTGGGCGGCAAGCCGCTGTTCGCGCTCGAGCGCAGGCGCATCGTGGTGAGCGGCGCGGTCACGCCCTACGTCGCCGGACAGACGGTGGCGGTGAGCCTGTTCGTGGACGGGCGCAGCGTCGCCTCGCGCGCCGTCAGCGTGCTGCCCGGCGCGGGCGGCGCCGGCCGTTTTCGGCTCGTGCTCGTGAGCCGTCATGGCGGGCTCGCGCAGGTCCGCGCCGTGCACGCCGCGAGCCCGCAGCAGGCCGCCTTCCAGGCGCGCTCGCCGCGCTTTCGCGTGGTCGAGGCGGACCTCGGCCCGGGCGCGCACGGGCAGTCGGTGCGGCTCTTGCAGTCCGAGCTGAACGCCCTGCACTACGCGGTGCCGCTGACCGGCAGCTTCGACGAAGGCACCGGCCAGGCGCTGATCGCCTACCGCAAGATGACGGGGCTCGAGCGCGTCCCCTACGCCGGCGAGAGGGTCTTCGAGCTGCTCGCGCGCCGGGCCGGACGCTTTCGCGTGCGCCACCGCGCCGACGGGCGTCACGTGGAGGCCGACTTGACCAGGCAGGTGCTCGCCGAGATCGAACCCGGCGGGCGCGTGCGCCGCATCTACACGATCAGCTCCGGCAAGCCGTCCACGCCGACCGTGCTCGGGCGCTTCCAGGTGTACCTGAAGACGCCGGGGGTGAACAGCGAGGGGATGGTCGACTCCAACTACTTCATCCGCGGCTACGCGATCCACGGCTATGCCGAAGTGCCCACCTACGCGGCCAGCCACGGCTGCCTGCGGGTGCCGATCCCGGACGCGCCCGCGATCTACTCGTGGGTGCGCCTCGGCACGCCCGTGGACGTGTACTACGAGTAGCTCGGGCCGCGCGCTACACGCGCACGCGCAGCACGCGCGCCAGGTAGCCGAGCCCGAAGCCGTAGAGGAGCAGCGCCAGCACGACCTTGCCGCCGCGGCTCGCCCATTCGCTGCTGGTGCCTGACAGCAGGCCGGCGAAGGGCGAGGTCACGCTCGCCGAGGCTTCGTCGAGCGCGTTGCGCACGGCGCTGTGACGCGATGACCCTTCGTGGCTGTGCGCGGCGGCGCCCTGCGAGACCTCTTCCTGCTGGTGCTGCGAGGCGCCGCTGGTGCGTTCGAGCACGAACGCGCCGAACGAGAGCAGCACGATCGCGCACAGCACCAGCGAGCAGACGCGCATCAGTTTCACGATCGGCCCGGTCATCACGCTTGATTACGGAGCGCCGGCGCTAGATTACGGCCGAGCGTGGGTCCATTGGACGAATATACGAGCGATCTGGAGCTCGCACGCGTGCGGCTGCTCGCCGCGCTGCGCGAGCACGCGCTGGTGATCGGCGAGGTGACGCTCACCAGCGGCGCGCGCGCGCAGTACTACGTGGATGCCAAGCGCGCGATCCTCCGCCCCGAGGGCTTCGCGGCGCTGGCGGCGCTGCTGGCCGCGCAGGTGGCCGAGTGGCAGGGCACGGCGGTCGGGGGGATGACGATGGGCGCCGACGCGCCGGCCTGCGCGGCGCTCGCCGGCGGCGCGCGCGCGAAGGCCTTCTTCGTGCGCAAGGACGCGAAGGCGCACGGGCTGCAGCGCCGCATCGAGGGGCCGCCGCTGGACGCCGGCGAGCGCTGCGTGGTGGTCGAGGACGTGGTCACCACCGGCGGCTCCACGGTGGCCGCGATCGAGGCGCTCGCGCAGGCCGGCCACGAGGTCTGCGGCGTGGTCGGCGTGCTCGACCGGCTCGCCGGCGGCGCGGGCGCGATCGAACGCGCAGCGGGCGCCCCCTACCGCGCGCTCACCACGATCGACGAGGTCTATCCCGAGCGCCCCGACCGGACGGGCGGCGAGGGGTGAGCGCCGCCGCCGGGGATCTGACCGCCGGCTCCCGGCCGGTGCGCGTGCGTGCGGCCGCGCCCGCGGACGTGCCGCTGCTGCTCGAGCTGTTCGCGGAGCTGGCCGAGTACGAGCGCCTGCAGCACGAGCTTCGCGCCACCGCGGAGCTGATCGCGCAGGCCCTGTTCTCGCAGCGCCCCGTCGCCGAGGCGCTGATCGCCGAGCACCGCTCGCAGGTCGCCGGCTACGCGCTGTTCTTCCCCACCTTCTCCAGCTTCCTCGCCCGCAGCGGCGTGTGGCTCGAGGACCTGTTCGTGCGTCCGGCGCACCGCCGCGCCGGGGTCGGGCGCGCGCTGCTGGCCGCGGTCGCCGCGCGCGTGCACGAGCGAGGCGGAGGGCGCCTGGAATGGGCCGCGCTCGACTGGAACGAGCTCGCGCTGGGCTTCTACCGCGGCATCGGCGCGCAGCCGATGCGGGAGTGGATCACCCACAGGCTGGCCGGCGAGCCGCTGCAGGCGCTCGCGCGCGAGGCCGCGCCCGGCGCCGGCGCCGGGCGCGAGTAGCCTTCGCTCGGACGGCCCCGCCGCGCACCGCGCGGCGCGGGCGCGAGCCCTCGTAGTCCAATGGACAAGACGACCGCCTCCTAAGCGGTAGATCCAGGTTCGACTCCTGGCGGGGGCATGGGAGGAAAGCCCCTCCGCTCAGGCCGGACCCGGCGCCGGGTCCTCGCGCTCGCGCTCGACCCAGCCGAGCGAGCGCTCGACGGCCTGCTTCCAGCGGGCGTACTCGCGCTCGCGCCGGGCGCCGTCCATGTTGGGCTCCCAGCGCCGATCCTCCCGCCAGCGCTCGCGCAGGTCCTCCTCGGAGGCCCAGAACCCCACCGCGAGCCCGGCCGCGAAGGCGGCGCCGAGGGCGGTGGTCTCGCTGACCACGGGCCGGATCACGGGCACGCCGAGCACGTCGGCCTGGAACTGCATCAGCAGCTCGTCGCCGGTCATGCCGCCGTCCACGCGCAGCTCGACGAACGGCGCCTGCGCGACGGCGTTGACGGCGTCGAGCACCTCGCGGCTCTGCCACGCGGTGGCCTCCAGCGCCGCGCGCGCGATGTGGCCGGCGCCCGCGTAGGCGGTGAGGCCCACGATCACCCCGCGCGCGTCGTCGCGCCAGTGCGGCGCGAACAGGCCGGAGAAGGCCGGCACGAAGTAGACGCCGCCGTTGTCCTCCACGCTGCGGGCGAGCTCCTCGACCTCCGCGGCCGAGCGAATCACGCCGAGCCGGTCGCGCAGCCACTGCACCGCCGCCCCGGTCACCGCGATCGAGCCCTCGAGCGCGTACCTGGGGGGCTGCGCGCCGATCCGGTAGGCGACGCTCGTGAGCAGGCCGTCCGCGCGCACGATCCGCTCGCCGGTGTTGACGAGCAGGAACGAACCGGTGCCGTAGGTGTTCTTCCCCTCGCCGGGCGCAAAGCAGGCCTGGCCGAAGAGGGCGGCCTGCTGGTCGCCGAGGATCCCCGCCACCGGCCGCGCGCCGGCGGCGGTGCCGGCGAGCTCGCCGTAGACCTCGCTCGAGGAGCGGATCTCGGGCAGCAGCGCGCGCGGCACGCCGATCAAGTCGAGGCTCGGCTCGTGCCAGGCGAGCCGCTCGAGGTCCATCAGCAGCGTGCGCGAGGCGTTGGTGACGTCGGTGGCGTGAATGCCGCCGTCGCGTCCCCCGGTCAGGTTCCACAGCAGCCAGGTGTCCATCGTCCCGAACGCCAGCTCGCCGTTCTCCGCGCGCCCGCGCGCGCCCTCGACGTGGTCGAGCAGCCAGCTCACCTTGGGACCGGAGAAGTACGTCGACAGCGGCAGGCCGGTGCGCTCGCGCAGCCTGTCGATCCCCTGCTCGCCGGCGAGCTCGCGCACGAGACGGTCCGTGCGGGTGTCCTGCCAGACGATCGCGTTGTGGATCGGCTCGCCGCTCGCGCGGTCCCAGACCACCGCGGTCTCGCGCTGGTTGGTGATGCCGATCGCCGCCACGTCGCCGGCGCCGGCGCCGGCGTCCGCCAGGGCGCCGTCGATCACCTCGCGCGCACGGCGCCAGATCTCGCTCGCGTCGTGCTCGACCCAGCCCGCGCGCGGGTTGATCTGCTCGTGCTCACGCTGGTCCATCGCCGCGATCCCGCAGTCGCGGTCGAACAGGATGAAGCGTGTGCTCGTGGTGCCCTGGTCGAGTGCTCCTACGAAGCGCGCCATGATCGCCTCCCGAAGGGGATCCTAGACCCCGCGCCGGGGCGGGCCGCGCCCGCCCGTCGACGGCGCGCCGCCCGCGCGGGCCGCGTCTAGCGGCGATCTCCCGCGGTTTGAGCCGGATCGCCTGGCTTCCGATAAACACGCAGGCCACTCCGGTCATCCCTATGCAGACGCCGCAGGAAATCGAGCACAGGCTGGCGCGGCACGCGCGTGAGCACCAAGCGCTGGCGCGCCTGAGCGAGATGGCCCTGCGCGACTACGACCTGCGCACGCTGATCGACGAGATCGTGGCGGTTGTGATCGACACGCTCGAGCTGAAGCTGTGCGGCGTGTCCGCGCTGCGAGCCGACGAGCAGGCGCTGGACGTGATCGTGTCGGTGGGCCAGCCCAACCACCCGCGGCTGCTGCCCGCGGGCCGGGGCACCCAGGCCGGCTACGCGCTGCTCACCCGCCAGCCGGTGATATCCGAGGACCTGCGCACCGAGGAGCGCTTCGACACCCGCGGGCTGCGCAGCATGGGCATGCTGAGCGGCGTCAGCACGATCATCGAGGGCCGCGAGCGGCCGTTCGGCATCCTCAGCGCCCACACCACCGTGCCGCGCCACTTCGGCTGCGACGACGTGCACTTCCTGGTGGCGGTGGCCAACGTGCTGTCGGCCGCGGTGGAGCGCAACCGCCGTGAGGAGGCGGCGCTGCACGCGGCGCTGCACGACCCGCTCACGGGGCTGCCCAACCGCACGCTCGCGCTCGACCGCCTCGACCTCGCACTGGCGCGCCGGCGTCGCAGCGGCGAGGGCGTGGCGCTGCTGCTGGTCGACCTCGACCGCTTCACGTTGATCAACGACTCGCTCGGTCACGCCGCCGGCGACGAGGCGCTGCGCGTGCTGGCCGGGCGGCTGCGGCAGACGCTGCGCGCGAGCGACACGGTGGCGCGCATGAGCGCCGACGAGTTCGCCGTGGTGTGCGAGGGCGAGCACGCCCTGCAGGACTACGTGGAGCTGGTGCGGCGGCTCGAGGCCGAGCTGGCCCGGCCGCTGACGCTCCGGGCCGCCGGCAAAGAGCACGCCTTCAGCGCCAGCGTCGGCATCGCCGTGGCCGAGTCGCACGAGGACAGCGCCGCTTCGATGTTGCGCGACGCGGACGCCGCGCTGCACCGCGCCAAGCAGCGCGGGCCGGGCTCGCACGAGCTGTTCGACGAGGCGATGCGCATGCAGGTGGTCTCGGCGCTGCGCGCGGAGACCGAGCTGCGCCGGGCGATCCGCGAGGAGCAGTTGTGCGTGCACTACCAGCCGATCGTCGAGATCGCCAGCGGACGTCCGATCGCGGTGGAGGCGCTGGTGCGCTGGCAGCACCCCGAGCACGGGCTGATCCCGCCGCTGGACTTCATCCCGGTCGCCGAGGAGACAGGCCTGATCGGCGAGCTCGGCTCCTACGTGCTCGAGCGCGCCTGCGCGCAGGGCACGCTCTGGCAGCGCGAGCTCGGCGCGCCGCTGGTGATGCTGGTCAACGTCTCCGGCGTGCAGATCGACGACGCCGCCTTCGCCGAGCGGGTGCAGACCGCCGCCGAGCGCAGCGGCCTGCGGGCCGGCACGCTCGGGCTCGAGGTCACCGAGAGCGTGTTGATCGACGAGCGGGGCTCCGCGGCCGCGGTGCTGGCGACGCTGCGCGAGCGGCGCCTGCGCCTCGTGCTCGACGACTTCGGCACCGGCTACTCCGCGCTCAGCTACCTGCGCAGCTTCCCGCTGGACGGCGTCAAGATCGACCGCTCCTTCATCGACGGCCTCTGCGCCAGCAGCGAGGACTCCGCGATCGTCAAGGCGATCGTCGAGATGTGCAGCGCGCTCGAGCTGCGCACCGTCGCCGAGGGGGTCGAGTCCGAAGAGCAGCTGGCCCGCGTGCGCGAGCTCGGCTGCGACTACGCCCAGGGCTACTTCGTGTGCAGGCCCCTGCCCGCGCTCGAGATCGGCGAGTTCCTGCGCCGCCGCTTCGCGGCCGCGGCCCCCGCCAAGCCCTCCAGGCGCCGCGGCGCTCGCGCGGCGCGCAGCCGCGGCGGCTCGCGCCGCGCCGTGCGCGCCTACGAGTGATCCTCGGGCGGGCCCGTCGCGCCCGCGGCAGCCTCGTCCTCGTCCTCGTCCTCGTCGTCGTCGTCCTCCTCCTCCTCCTCCTCCTCCTCCTCCTCGACTGCCTCTGCCTCCTCCTCGTACCCCTCGTCCTCCTCATACAGCGACTCGCGCGCCAGCTCCCTGCCCTTGGCGTCGTAGAGCGCAACCTCGAGCAGGTCGTGGCGGTAGTCGTCCGGGGCGATCAGCGTGAAGCGCTCGTCCTTCAGCGCGCACTGGTCGACCACCAAGCCGGCCAGCTCGGCGCTCGCCAGCGCGCCGCCGGCCACCAGCGGGCGGCCCCACACGAGCGTGATCGTGGCCACCGCGCCGGCCTCTCCGCGCCAGCTGCCGATCGCCTCGTCGCACAGGTCGAGCGTCCAGTCGGGGTTGCGCTCGGCGGTCTCGTCGGTGAAGTCGACGTGCGCGGAGAACTCCCGCGGCTCGCGCTCGGCGTCGCCCGGCAGGAAGCGCACGTAGCCGAACAGCTCGTAGCCGCCGGAGGTGAGGGTGGAGGCCGGCACGTAGGTGTAGCCGTGCCAGCTGCGGTCCGGGTGCCACGAGATCGGCCCGGGCTCGCCGAGGTCCTCGCGCTCGCCGTCGAGGCGCAGGGCGGCCGCCAGCAGCTCCTCGCGCAGGCGCTGCTCCCAGCGGCCGTAGGGGAGCTCCTCCTGCGGCGGCTCGGCGGCGAAGCGGGGCACGACGCGTTGCTCGCCCGCCATCGCTCAGGCCTCCCGCAGCTTCGCGGCCGCGTCCTCCGGCGCCACGATGTTGAGGTTGAGCTCGGTGGACAGCTCGAGGCCGGCGAGGTGCGTGAGGCGCGGCATCACGTCGATGCGCCAGCAGAAGTCCTCGGCGCCGCGCGGGGCGGTGCGCACCCACAGGTTCAGCGGCGGGCTCGAGCCGAGGTGGCGGGCCAGGCGCCGCAGGCCGTCGTGCAGCAGCGCCGCGCCGGTGGGGCCGTCGTCCTCGAAGCGCGCGCGCGGCACGCGCGGCGCCAGCATCAGCTGGAACGGCAGCCGCGAGGCGTAGGGGGCCAGCAGCACCGCCTCCTCGTCGATCGCCACGATGCGCTCGCGCCGGCGCACCTCCTCGGCCACCAGGTCGCCGAGCAGGTTCTGGCCCATCGTGCGCGTCGCATAGGCGCCGGCGCGCTCGCGCTCCCGCGCCACCGCGGCGGGCACGAACTCGAGCGCGTACAGCTGTGCGTGCGTATGCGGCAGCGACGCGCCCGCCTCGCGGCGCTCGTTGACGATCAGCTGCACGTAGGCGCTGTGCGCATGCGCGCGCATGCGCTCGCGCCAGGCCTCGACGGCGGCCAGCACCTGCTCGAGCGGCAGCTCGGCGAGCGAGAGCACCGACTGCGGGCCGTTGACGATCACCTCGTGCGCGCCGCTGGCGGGGAGCGACTCGAACAGCTCCACCTGGCCGCGCACCTCGCGCGGTTGCGCGATCGGCGCGGGCGCACCCGTCTTCCCGTCCCCGCCGTCCTCGGCGGGGATCAGGGCGGGGTACAGGTTGGGCACCACGCGCACCGTCCAGCCCGGCGAGTTCGGCGGCCCGCCGCCGGGGCGCAGCGCGTAGAGCTCGGCGGGGGTGCGGTCCTCGTGCCCGGCGGCGAAGGGGTCCTCCGCGGCGTCGATCGGCTCCGGCGGCTCGCAGCGCGGCTCGCCGCCGGGGCGGCGCGAGCGCTCGCCGGCCACGATCGTGCGGTGCCCGCTGAGCGGGTCGATGCGCAGCTCCTGCACGCTCACCGCTCCAGCGCGTATCGCCGCACCGCGGCTTCGAGCTTGGCGGCGCTCGGGAACGGCCCCTGGTGGATGAACTCGCCGCCGCGGCGGTTGAGGAACACCGTCACCGGCGTGAAGGAGGAGTCGGTGACGGCCAGCCCGGCGCGGCCGCCGGGATCGTAGTAGCTCGGGTAGCTCACCGGGAAGGAGCGCAGGAAGGCGAGCGCGTCGGCGCGCGAGCGCTCGCCCGAGTCGATCCCCAGGAACGCCACTTCGCGCCCGCGCGAGACGGAGACACGCTGGAACACGCCGAACTCCTGCCGGCACGGTTCGCACCACGACGCCCACTTGTTGATCACCACCGGCGTGCCGCGCAGCGACGCGAGCCGCGCGCGCAGCGCCCGCAGCCCCCCTTCGAGCAGCTCGCCGGCCTGGGCGTGCAGCGCCGCCAGCTGCGGGGGCGAGCCGGCGAGCCGCGCGCGCGCTTGCGCGAGCGTGATGCGCGAGCGCGCCGGCGGCGCGGAGGAGCCGGACAGCTGCACGAGGCCGGCCACCAGCACGGCGACCACGGCGGCGGCCAGCGCCGCGATCGTCAGGCTCTTGGCGCTCATCGGCGTAAGGGTGGCAGATGGCGCGTACTTCAATCGCGCCTGCCGGTGCTGTATCCTTGCAGGCACGTCAGAGCTGGCCTGCCTTTGCGGGCGGGCGGAAGCGGCGCCGTGGGGCGCCGCCTCGTGGGATGCGGGCGAAGCGCTGGCTCGACCCCCTTCTCGAAGTCCACAGCCTCAATGGCCGAGTCCACTCCAGTGGCCCTCGCGGCCGCGACCATTCCGAGCACCGCCGAGATCTCTCGCGCGGAGAGGTTCGTGCGCGAGCGCTTCGTGCACGAGGGCGAGGATCCCGCCGAGGCGCTCGCGCCGGGCACGCCGCGCAGGCGCGCGCTGGACATGGCGCTGGCGGAGCTGGGGGAGGACCCGAAGGCGAAGAACCCCTCGACGGCCTGGCGCCGCCAGTTCTCGCTGCTGCTCGGCCTCGAGCGCCTGCTCTCCGAGGAGGAGCCGCGGCTGGCCGACGGCACCGTGCTCTCCGCGCACCAGGTGGACGCGCTGTCGGGCACGCTCACGGCGCTGCTGGCCGAGGCGCAGCGCAGCGCCGACGGCGACGCCCGCGCGGCGGCGTCGGCCTCGCCGGAGCTGCTGGCCTCCGCCGACATCCTCGGCCCGGACGGCGCGGCGACGGTCAACGGCGGCGCGCCGGAGGGCGTGGGCGCCGCGCAGGCCGGCGCGCCGGCGGAGGAGGACGAGGAGGAGGACGAGGACGAGGAGGACGAGGAGCTCGAGGACGACGACGAGGACCTCGGCCCGGTGGCGCGCGCGGCGCCCGAGGAGGAGGACGAGGAGGACGAGGAGCTCGAGGACGGCGAGGAGGACGAGGAGGACGAGGAGGGCCCGGAGGAGGAGCTCGAGCCCGAGGGCGAGTCCGAGGAGGAGCCGCGCGACTGGATCGACGAGGACGACGGGGAGGAGACGCTCGCCGAGCAGCCCGAGGACCCCAACGCGGCCAAGCGCTTCTGGTTCGAGCACGCCACCGGCGCCGGCAAGACGGTGGCGGCGCTCGGCTTCGTGGAGGCCTCGCACACCGGCGGCGTGCTGATCCTGACGCACCGGCGCAACCTCGTGGACCAGTTCCTGGGCGAGCTGCGCGAGCGCGGCTACTCCACTCGCATCAGCCGCCCGCTGCTGAAAGGCGAGGACTCCACCAAGGGGCCGGTGACGGTGGAGACCTACCAGTGGTTCGTGCGCAACGCCGGCAAGATCTCGAGCGCGTACACGATCGTGATCTGCGACGAGGCGCACACCGCGCTGGGAGAGAAGACGAGCGCGGCGATCCGCGAGTGGACGGGGCCGATCTTCATCGGCATGACCGCCACCGGCGCCCTGATCGCGCGTCACGTGACCGACCTGTTCCCGACGCAGACCTCGCGCTTCGACCTCGCGCAGGCGGCCCGCCGCGGCGTGATCGCGCCGCTTCGCTGCGTGCGCATCTCCCCCGGCGTGGGCGTGCGCACGATCGCCAAGGTGCCGCTGCGCCGCGGAGAGGTGGACACCGAGTTCGACCAGGACGAGCTGGCCAAGCTGCTCGACCAGCAGCCCTTCAACATCGCCGTGGCGAACCTCTACAAGACGCGCTTCAACGGCGTGCCCGGCGTGGTCTACGCGGCCGGCGTGCGCCACGCCTACAACCTCGCCGAAGCGTTCCGCGCGGAGAACATCAAGGCGCAGGCGGTCTCCGGCGAGACGCCCAAGCGCGAGCTGGTGGAGATCCTCGCGCGCTATGAGCGCGGCGAGGTCGACGTGCTGATCAACGCCCAGCTGCTGGCCGAGGGCTGGAACAGCCCGCGCGCGACGGTGTGCGTGCACCTGGCGCCGACGGCGTCCAAGCGCATCTACCAGCAGCGGGTGGGGCGCGTGACGCGCCGGCACCCCGGCAAGGAGGCGGGGCTGGTGGTGGACTTCGTGCACCCCGCCACCAAGAACGACGACCCGGTGGTGACGCTGCACTCGCTGCTGGACAGGGACGTCTATCGAGGGGGGGCGATCGTGGTGGGCCCCGTGCGCCGCGGGCGCGGCCGGCGGATGCGCGTGGAGCGCCGCGTGCTGCCGGTGTGCGCGGAGGAGGAGCGGCGCTTCCAGGTCTTCGAGCGCGAGCTGTGGCGCATCGCGGTGGAGCACCTCGACTACGGCGAGCAGCACCTGTGGGCGGCGCTGGCGGGCGCGCGCGTGGCGCCCAACGGCTGGCGCCGGGCGCGGGCGATGCTGCACTTCGACCGCTCGGGGGAGCTCAAGAGCCGCTTCCTGATCACCGCGGTGAAGCGCAACAAGAACGCCCAGCTGCGGCTGCGCGCGCTGGCCGACATCGCCGCGCTGCGCGACCCGGACTCCTTCGACGAGGCGATCGACATCATCGGCGGCTGGCCGCGCGAGGAGCGCAAGGAGGCGACGAAGATCATGCTGCGCGCGCTGGTGGAGCGCCGCATCGGCCGGCGCGACCAGGCCAACGCCTGGATCTGGAGCCTGGCGGAGTACACGCGCGACGTGCACGAGGAGTACGCGGTGCAGCGCTGGCCGGAGACCAAGCGCCTTTTGGGGCTGCTCGTGAACTCGGCCGGCGGCGCGCACGCGCGCAACGCGCGGCGGCTGATCCACGCGGCGCGCAAGCAGGACCGGCGCCTGGCGGCGGCGCTGCTGGCGGCGGCGCTGGCGCACACGCCGGAGGCGGAGGAGGCGCTGCGCGGCGCGCGCACGCGCATGGCGCGCAAGCCGCCGGCGCTGGCGCGCGAGCTGCTGCGCAACTTCCCCAAGCGCCGCGCGCGCGGCGCGCGCCGGCGTCGCAAGGGCGCCAAGGGCGCGGCGGCGGCGGCCAACGGCGCCGGGCCCGAGGAGCAGCCGCAGACGCTCGGGGGCGTCGAGCGCAACGGCGAAGGCGGCGAGGAGCGCCCGCGCGAGCGCCGCGGCGACGGCGGCCTCGACGCAGCCGCCGAGCAGGCGCTGGCGGTCGCCGAGGCCGGCCAGCAGTCGGGCTGAGCCTCAGGCGATCGCGCCCAGGTGGACCTCGCCGGCGCCGAGCGTGGTGCGCCCGCCGGGCGCCAGCTCCACGATCAGGCGCCCGCCGCCGTCGACGCCCGCGGCGCGCCCGCGCCCGCCGGCCCAGCTGATCTCCTTCCCGCGCAGCGCGTCGCGGGCACGCCAGGCGGCGAGCGTGGCCGCGGGCGCCTCGGACAGCCGCCGCGCGAGCGCCGCCAGCAGGCGCGCGAGCGTGGGCTCGAGCTCGCCGCGCGCGAGCCCCATGCTCGCCGCGCGCAGCTCGGCGGGGAGCTCCTCGGGCCCCACCGCCACGTTCAGGCCGATCCCCAGCACCGCCCAGTCCTGCTGCGGGCGGCCCTCCACGAGGATGCCGGCGAGCTTCGCCAGCCCGTCGCCGGAGGCGACCACCACGTCGTTGGGCCACTTGATCAGGGCGCGCTCGCCGGCCACGTCGCAGACCGCCACCGCGGCGGCGAGCGGCAGCAGCCGCGGCGGCGAGCGCAGCAGCAGCGAGATCAGCAGCGAGCTGCCCGCCGGGGCGATCCAGCTGCGTCCCTGGCGTCCGCGCCCGGCGGTCTGCTCGGCGGCGGTGACGAGCGTGCCGTGCGGCGCGCCGGCGAGTGCGAGCGCCCGCGCGCGCTCGTTGGTGGAGTCGGTGCGCCGCAGGTGCAGGCGCGGACGTCCGATGCGGCCTTCGGCCTGCCGCTCGGCGCAGGGTTCCCGCCCGGCCGGCGGGGCGGCGCTCACGTCGGGCGTACGGTGAGCTCGTCGTCGGCGTCGGCGCCGAGCAGCTTGGCGGCCGAGCCGCGGTTGACGGCGAGCGCGACCATACGCGTGGCGTCCTCGTAGATCAACAGCTCGCCGGGCGTCACTTCGGCGAACGTGGAGGCGTAGCGGGCGACGCGCACGGCGCCGTCGTGGGTGACCGTGAGCGAGTCGCCGAGCTGGGCGCCGAGGGCGGTGAGCTGCTCGTGCGCGGCGTCGAGGATGAGGTTGCCGAAGGTGTCGCTGCGCAGCACGTGCACCGTCAGCGTGTCGCCCTGCACCTGCGCGGTGGGCAGCCCGAAGCGCCGCAGCTGCTCGACCGCGAGCGGCTCGCCGACGGCCTGCAGCGGCTCGCCGGCGGCCAGCGCGGCGGCCACGGGGGCGAAGATGTCGCGCCCGTGGAAGGTGCGCGAGACCGGCTCCAGGCGCTCCGGCGAGGCGCCGATGTCGACCGCCTCGGCCACGCCCGCGAGGCGCTCCGCGGCCGGCAGCAGCAGGCCGTTGTCGGGCCCCACCAGCAGCCGGTCCTGCTCGACCGTCCGCAGCGCGACCGCGCGGCGGGCGTGCCGCCCGACGGCGCTCACGCCGGGGTCGACGACCGCCAGGTGCACGCCGGTGGGCAGGTAGGGCAGCGCCGAGCGCAGCACGATCGCCCCGGCGCGCACGTCGTGGCGGGGGATCGAGTGGGTCAGGTCGATCACGCGCGCGTCGGGGCAGCGGCGCGCGATCACCCCGTGGCACACGCCGACGAACTCGTCGATCAGGCCGTAGTCGGAGAGGAAGGTGATGACCGGTGGAAGCTCGCTGTCTGTGGTCATCTCTTTGCAGTGCGCTCCGCGTCCGCCACCAGCGCGTCGATCAGGCCGCCGACGTCGTGGCGCTCGGCCTCCACGTGGGGCTGAAGCCCGTGCTCGCGCAGCGCCTCGCTCGTGACCGGGCCGATCGACACGATACGCGTGCGCGCGGACAGCGGCTCCTCGCGGCCGGCGCTCGCCCCGTCCTCGCCGTGCGGCGCGCCGGCGGCCTGCGGCGCGGAGCGCGACGCGGCGATCGCCTCGAGCAGGAAGCGCACGGTCGAGGAGGAGGTGAAGGTGACGTAGTCGGCTGCGCGCAGGCGCGCGAGCGTGCCGGCGTCGAGCGGCTCGGCGACGGTCTCGTACAGCCCGAGCACGTCGACCTCGGCGCCGCGCTCGCGCAGCGCCTCGGGGAGCACGTCGCGCGCCTGTAGCGCGCGCGCCACCAGCGCGCGGCGGACGGGCGTGCCCGCGAGCGCCTGCACCAGCGACTCCGCCACGGCGCGCTCGGGCACGACGTCGGCGACGACGCCGCGCGCGGCCAGCGCGCGGGCGGTGGCGGGCCCGATCGCGGCCACGCGCGCGTGCGCCAGCGCGCGGGCGTCCCCAGGTGGGTGCACGCGGTCGTCGAGGCGCTCGAACAGCAGCTCCACGGCGTTGGCGCTGGCGAGGCACACGAGGTCGTAGGGGGAGGGGTCGATCGCGGCGGCCCCGCCGTCCCCGTGCGGGGAGGACGCCGGCAGCGCGCGGATGCGGATCGCCGGCGCCTGCACCACCTCGGCCCCGAGCGCTTCCAGCCGCCGCGCGAGGCCGCTGGCCTGGGCGCGGGCGCGCGTGATCGCCACGGTCAGCCCGGCGAGCGGGCGCGGGGGCAGCCAGGCGAGCTCGCCGGCGAGGGCGGCGACCGCTCCCACCACGGTGATCGCGGGCGCGCGCACACCCTGCTCGCCGGCCAGCCGGGCGATCGTCTCGAGCGTGCCGCAGATCGTGCGCTGTCGGGGCAGCGTGCCCGCTTCCACCACGGCGGCGGGCTGCGATCCCGGCCGGCCCGCGGCGAGCAGCGCAGCGGCGATCTCGGGCAGGCCGGAGACCGCCATGTACAGCACGAGCGTGCCGGGAAAGGCGGCCAGCGCCGGCCAGTCGATCGTGTCCAGAGCCGCCTCCGCGTCGCGCCCGCGCGCGAAGCCGCCAGGGCCGGCGGCGGCGGCGTCCTCCTCCTCCGGGGACGATGCGCGGGCGTGGCCGGTGACGAGCGCGACCGCCCCGGCGAGCCCGCGGTGGGTGACGGGGATGCCGGCGTAGGCGCTCGCGGCGACCCCCGCGGTGACGCCGGGCACGACCTCGAAGGGGATGCCGGCGGCGCGCAGCGCGAGCGCCTCCTCGCCGCCGCGCCCGAACACGAACGGGTCGCCGCCCTTCAGGCGCACGACCGCGGCGCCGGCGCGGGCGCGCTCGAGCATCAGCTGCTGGGTGCGCTCCTGCGGCACCGACGGTCCGCCGCCCTCCTTGCCCACGAACAAGAGCTCGGCGTCGGCGCGGGCGCCGTCGAGCGCGGCCGTGGGGATCAGCCGGTCGTACAGGATCACGTCGGCGCGCGCGATCAGCTCGAGCGCGCGCGCGGTCAGCAGGCCGGGGTCGCCGGGGCCGGCGCCCACGAGGTAGACCGTGCCGCTCACCCCGCCATCGCCTCCGCGCGCGCGAGCAGATCCGCGGCGCCGACGGCGAGCAGCCGCTCGGCCACGCGCCGTCCCAGCTCGCGCGGGTCGCAGCAGCCGCCGACCGCAGCCGGAGGACGCGCGCCGTCGGCGCGGGTCCCCGCTTCGGCCAGCTCGTCGCCGATCCACTGCGAGCCGTCCGGCAGCCCCACCCAGGCCCGCAGCAGCAGGCAGCCGCCGCCGGCCGGGACAGCATGGGCGCCGAGGGGCGTGTGGCAGCTCGCCCCCAGCGCCCGCGCGAGCGCCCGCTCGGCGCGCAGGCAGGCGAACGCGTCGGCGTCGGTGATCGCGGCCACGGCCTCACGGGCGCGCTCGTCGCCGGCGCGGCCCTCCAGCGCGAGCAGGCCCTGGCCCGGAGCGGGCACGAAGCGCTCCGGCTCGAGCGTGCCGCCGACCTCGGCTTCGAGCCCGAGCCGCTGCAGGCCGGCGCGCGCGAGCACGATCGCGTCCAGGCGCTCCGCGGGGTCCCCGTCGCCCTGCGCTGAGGAGGCGGCGAGCTTGCGCAGGCGCGTGTCCACGTTGCCCCGCAACGGCGTCACCTCCAGGTCCTCGCGCACGGCGCGCAGCTGCGCGACCCGGCGCACGCTGCTCGTGCCCACGCGCGCCCCCGCGCGCAGCTCCTCGAGGCTGCCGGCGCCGCACAGCACGTCCTCGGCGGCGGCGCGCGCGGGCGCGCCGAGCAGCTCGAGGCCGTCGCCGAGCTCGCCGGGGACGTCCTTGGCGGAGTGCACCGCGAGGTCGATCTCGCCGGCGCTCAGCGCGCGCTCGAGCTCGTCCACCCAGCGCGACTTCTCCGCGGCGCCGGCGCCGCGGTCGCCGCCGGTGACGGCGCCCACCAGCTCGCAGCGCTCGATCCCGGCGCGCGCGCGCAGCAGCTGCGCCACCTGCTGCGCTTGCGCCAGCGCCAGCGCGCTGCGGCGCGTGCCGATGCGCATCAGCCGCCCGGCAGGCGGCCGGAGCGGCCCGAGCGGCTGTGCAGCTCGTGCACCTGGGCGAGCTCCTGCGGGGAGCGCTCGGCCGCGGGCTCCTCCTCGCGCAGCGCGAACAGCTCGCGCACAAGCTGCAGGCTGGCGTGGCCCCCCGCGAGGGTGCGCTCCCCCGCCGGGGACGACGCGCCGCCGAGGGCGCGCAGGCGGATCGTGGGCTCGTGCAGCAGGCGGCTCATGACGGTGCGCGCGATCGCCTCCACGCGGGCGAGATCGCGCGGCGAGGCGGACTCCCAGCGCGCGCCGTTCTCGCGCAGGACCTGCTCCACGATCTCGTCGCCGTGCGCGCGCAGCGCGCTCACGGTCGGCAGCGCGTCGAGCTGGCCGAGCCAGCGGGCGAAGCGGTGGATCTCCTCCTCGACGATCTCCTCCGCGCGCGGGATCTCCTCCGCGCGCGTGGAGAGGTTGCGCGCGATCAGCGTCTGCAGGTCGTCGATGTCGTACAGGGTGACCCCGTCGAGCTCGCCGCAGGCCGCCTCGACGTCGCGCGGCACGGCGATGTCGATCAGCAGCAGCGAGCGTCCGGCGCGCTCGGCCATCACCAGCTCGAGCTCGTCACGGCCGAGGATCGGGTGCGGCGAGGCGGTGGAGGACACCACGATGTCGGCCCGCACCAGCTGGTCGGGCAGTTTGTCCAGGCCGACGACCGAGCCGCCGAAGCGCTGCGCCAGGCTGAGCGCGCGATCGGCGTGCCGGTTGGCCACGAAGATCGTGCCGGCGCCCTGCTCGGACAGCGCTCGCGCGGTCAGCTCGCTGGTCTCGCCTGCGCCGAGGATCACCACGTGGCGCCGCTCGAGCCCGCCGAGCACGCTGAGCGCGAGGTCGACCGCCACCGACGGCACGCTCACGCGCCTGGCGCCGATCTCGGTCTCCGAGCGCACGCGCTTGCCGGTCGTCAGCGCCGCCGCGAACAGCCGGTTCGACAGCGGGCCGGTGGTGCCCGCGCGGCGGGCGGATTCGTGCGCGCGGCGCACCTGGCCCTGGATCTCGGCCTCGCCCACGATCATCGACTCGAGGCCCGCGGTGACGCGGTACAGCTGGCGGGCGGCGTCGCAGTTGCGCGGCGAGTAGATCGCCTCGGCGAGCTCGGTGGGCCGGATCTCGGCCCGCCGCGCGAGCAGCCCCAGCACGTCTGACTCGGCGCGCACGGCGTCGCCGACCACCAGATAGACCTCCGTGCGGTTGCAGGTGGAGATCACCACCGCCTCGCGCACCTCGGCGGTGTCGCTCGCCTGCGCGGCGAACTCGCTCGCCTCCTGCTCGCCGAAGGCCAGGCGCTCGCGCAGGGCCACGGCCGCGGTCTTGTGCGAGATGCCGAGCGCCAGCAGCTCGCCGCTCACCTGTCCGCCCTCCCTGAGGGGCGCCCTTCGGTGGGGTATGCCGGCACGGGGCCAGGCTGCGCCGGCGCCTGCCGGGCCCGGCCCGCCGCCGCGCCCGCGGCAGCGTCGTCGAGCTCGTCGCGCCGCTCGGCGAGCGCCAGCAGCTCGCCCAGCTCGCTCTCCATGCGCCCGAGGCGGATCGCCATGATCGCCACGTAGATCAGCACGATCGCGAACAGCACCACATACGCGCCGGCGACGTACTTGCCGGCCGTGTGCAGCGGCAGCGCAGGCGCCTCCCCCAAGGGGGCCGACGCGGCCAGCAGCGCGGCCGCGCTCACAACGGCGGCCTCCGCGCGCCGGCGGCGCCGAGCGGCGGGCGCTGCGCCGGCGGGTGCGCGCTGGCGGCGCTCACGTGGGCGCCGGCGGCGGGCGCGTAGCCCCGCGCCGGGGCCGGGCTGCGCGGGCGCGAGCCGACCGCTTCGCCCTCGCCCGCCAGGCGCCGTCGCAGGGCGCGCAGCTGCGCGCGCGTGCGCTTGGCGGTGAGCTCGTACCGGCACAGCGTGGCGAACAGCAGCGCCGTCGCCACCAGCGAGACCGCCAGCGTCAGCGCCATCGAGCCGGGCAGGTTGCCGGTGCTGGAGAACACGCGCGGGTGCACGTAGGCGGTGGCCTCGTTGACGGCCACGTAGTTGAGCGGCACGAACGCCCCGGCGGTGATCGCGAACACCGACGCGTAGCGGGCCTGGCGCTCGGGGTCCTCGATCGCGAAGCGCAGCGGCTGGTAGGTGGCGTACAGCAGGAAGATGATCAGGAACGACACCAGCGTGGGCTCGCTCCAGACCCACCAGTGCCCCCACGAGCCCTTGGCCCAGATGGAGCCCGTGAGGAGCGTGCCGACGGCGAAGATCAGGCTGGTGTGGATCACCACGTAGGAGCGCACGTCCCAGCGCGGGTCGCGCGTGCGCAGGTGCTGGATCGCGAAGAGGCCTCCGAGCACGAAGCCGCACAGCGCCACGATCGCGAGCGGCACGTGCACGTAGAAGATCTTCTGCAGGAAGCCCTGTTCGGCTTCCAGCGGCGCCCAGAAGAACACCAGGCCGAGCGCCACCGCCATCGCCGCCACCGTGGCCGCGGCGAGAGCGCCCAGGCTGCCGCCGCGGGCGGGCGTCCGTGACGCGGTGCGGGAGCCGGCGGCCGGCCGGCTCGGTGTGTCCATGGGCTCTAGTCCTCCAGGAGGAAGTCGAATACGGCGTAGGCGATCAGCCCGAACAACAGATCATAGAGCCCGAGCGTCACCAGCCAGCGGATCGCGGGCCCGCCCCGGTGCGCCTGCACGAGCAGCGGCGCGACCGCGCGCGAGCCGCCGATCACGATCGGCACGAACAGCGGCAGCGCGAGCAGCGGGCCGAGCAGGTCGCGCGCGCGCGTGCGCACCGCGATCGCCGCGATCAGGGTGCCGATCGCGGCGACGCCCACGTCGGCGAGCGCGAGCGTGCCCGCCAGCCCGCCCAGCGCCGGCCCCAGCGGGGCGCCGAGCAGCAGCAGCGCGAAGGCGGGCACGGCGATCAGCTCGAGCGCCGCCAGGTAGGCCAGCAGCGCCAGCGCCTTGGCGACGAACAGCGCGCTGCGGTCCACCGGCGCGAGCAGGAAGGCGTCGAAGCCGCCCTGGTCGGCGTCGGCCACGAACAGGCGGTTGACGCCGAGGATGGCGGCGAACAGCAGCGTCACCCACAGGATGCCGGCGGCGAGGTCGCCTTCAACGCTCGAGCGCTGAAGCGCGAAGTGAAACACGGCGAAGGTGCTGAGCGCGAACAGCGACATGCCGGGCACGGACTCGAGCGTGCGCAGCTCCACCAGCAGCTCCTTGCGCAGCAGCGCGCCCACCGCGGTCCAGAAGCCGGTCTCGCGCCGCGCCGCCGCGGGCGGGTCGGGGGTCGGGGCGTCCGCGCCCGCCGCCGGCGCGAGTTGCCGCAGCTCGCTCACCTGTACAGCTCCGCGACCTCGGCCGCGTCGACCTCGGCGGCGTCGCGCAGCAGCGCCGGGCGCCCGCCGCGCAGCCCCAGCACGAGGTCGGCCTCGGCCAGCCCGCCGCTGGGGTCGTGGCTGCAGATCACGCGCGTGCGCGGGCCGGCGGCGCCCACCCCCGGCCCGTCCGTCACCGGCCCGTCCGTCACCGGCCCGTCCATCCCCGGCCCGTCCGCCCCCGGCCCGTCCGTCACCGGCCCGTCTCGCCCCGGCCCGATCAGCGGTGCGACCAGCTCGACGGCGGCCGGGTCGAGGTTCGCGTAGGGCTCGTCGAGCAGCAGCAGCTCGGGCTCGTGCAGCACCGCGCGGGCGATCGCGACGCGCTGCACGGTGCCCCTGGAGAGCGTGCGCAGCGGCTCGTCCGCGCGCGCGCTCAGCCCGAGCTGGTCGAGCAGCTGCGCGATGCGCGGCTCGCCGACGGCGTGCAGGCGGGCGTGGAAGCGCAGGTTCTCGCGCGCGCTGAGCTCGCGGTAGAGCAGCGGCTCGTGGGCCAGCACGCCGAGGCGCCCGCGCACCGCCCACGACTCGTCGGGCAGCCTCATGCCGAGCACACGCACCTCGCCGCCGTGCGGGCGCAGCAGCGTGGCGAGCACGCGCAGCAGCGTGCTCTTGCCGGCGCCGTTGGGGCCGAACACCACCAGCGTCGCTCCGGCCGGGAGCGACAGCGAGACCTCGCTCAGCGCCTCGCGCTCGCCGAAGCGGCGGACGAGCCCGTCGAGTTGCAGCGCCGCCGCGCTCAACGCGCACGCCGCGCTCGTGGGACGAAACGGAGCAACGCGCTCCCAAGTTTTGGACTTTGGACCTCGCAGGCGGCCGCAACTGCGCCCACTGGGAGCGGGTTTATCGTGACGATGTTCACGTTGTGCATCTCGGCCAATTCAGTGCGTGAGGGCTGCGCTATGGAATCAAGAGACTGGCCGTGCGACCCCGTGGCCAACGCGGCGCTCGTCGTCCGCGTGGTCGACGATCTCGACGCCAGCAGCGAGGAGCAGCGCGACACGCTGCTGTGCGAGCTGCTGTGCGCGGCATGGGGGAGCATCTTGGCCCAGAACCAGTGACGCGTATGCGCCGGCTTCACACTCGCAGCGCGTACGCGTCCTTCGCCTTGGCGATCAGCTCGCGTACGGCCTGCTCGCCGGA
>DATJMM010000048.1:0-45955 GCA_035508735.1 Solirubrobacteraceae bacterium
GGGCGCCTGTGGACGTTTGAGCTAGTGCCCGAACGATTCTCCGAAATGCAGTTGACAACCGCGTTGGGTCTTGCAAGAAGTGTCGGGACAACGCAAACGGCGGGCCGGGCGCCCTTGAAAACGACCCGACCCGCCTACACCGAAAGGATGTCCCGATGCTCGAACAGCGTAGCGATAAACCCCGCGAACTCGACTCCGCGAGCCGGCACTACGAACGCATGTTGGACGATGCGTTGGAGTCGGTCGATCCCGGTGTCGTGATGGATCGCGTTGGTGTCCCGACCACAACCGCTCCCGTTGTTGACCGACTGGACGAGGCGACGGGACAGGGGAGGCGATAACGATGGCGACTACGCAACCGACAACGGACACGAGTGCTGCATCTACCCCGTACGATCGCGCCAAGCTCGCCGCCGACGCGGCAGACCACGCGGCCAACAAAGCCGCGTTGGACGAGGCGCTACTCGGAAAGCCCACGCCATCGACCCCCGGCAAAGGATCACGCAAACCTGCGTCACGCACGAAAGCGAAGCCGGCGACCAAGGGAACCAAAGCCAAAGCGGCCGGCACCAAACCGGCTACGAAGAAAGGGGTCAAACCCGCGAAGCCAGCCAAGCCGCGCAAAACGCCGAAGGCGGCCACGGCGGGCGTGCCATCCAAGCGCAAAGACGAACCGATCAAGGGCGACCTCAAAGGCGCATCGCTCGCTAACTACACGGCGGTCCTCAAAGTGTTGCCGAAGCTGCCGGCGGAAGCGGTGAACGCGAACGCCGTCGCGGCCAAGCTGTCGGAGAAGGCCGGCAAGACCGTGTGGCCCATCCCCACGAAACGCTACCTCGAGACGGCCGTGGCGCGTGGTGACGCTGTGAAGTTCAGCGACAGGGGTAAAGCGCTCTACCACCTGCCGAACGGCAAGGGCAAAGGTGGCAAGTGATGCGCTACGTGCGCTATTCCCCGACCTACCGCGTGGCGATGGCGACGCGGGCTGTGATCCGGCACCGCGCGGTCAAACGTGCTCGGAACGTGGTCGTGACCCGCGCTGTGTTCGGGTTGTGGCCGCGAAGGAAAGGGCGTCGGTGATCGACCATGAATCCGTTGCGTTCTATGTCCGCTCTGGCTGCCGTCGTCGCGTTGGTGTTCGCGGCGCCGGCACAGGGCGCCACCCACCATCGCAGCGCCCGTAAGGCATCGCACCACCACCGACACGTGATCCCACCGTCCGCGATGGAATCCGCCGAAGCTGCGGCGCGCGCATACTGGCACACCACGCTCCCGTGCCCCACAGGCGCTCACGCCGTCTACCCCGCCACGCTGCCGACCCCGAACGAAGTCAACGCCGGACCCGACCAAGCTGCGCTACGCGCCGGCACGATGGAAGTGCAAGCGTGGGCCGCGTACGGCGACCCGACCTGCACCGTCCACCTGCCCACCGTCGATTGGGACCAACAGGTTCTCGAAGAACACGAATCGGGGATCGACGCCAACTACTACCACCTGTTCTGCGACGTGTGGGTCCACGAGCTCGGGCATTTCCTCGGGCACCTAGACGAAGGGCAGACCAACCCCGCGTCGATCGAATACCCGACGATCGAAGAAGGGTCGCCCAACTACAACAGCGTGCCGGAGTGCCTACAGATCGTCGCTTGAACACCGCCGACATACCAGCAGCAAGCGAGCGCCGGCCCACAGCCGGCGTTCCGCGTTTCCGGCCTCGGCCGTAGCGCCTTGGCGATCCGTAAATGGAGGTTCGATGTATTCGTCTGCTATTCACACTCCTATTGTCGGTCGTGGCGACGTTCGTTGACCACACCGCGCCGGCATCGCATTACACGGTAACGAGCACGTGCTACTCGCAAGGCTCGACCACAGCCAGCGGGCAACCCGTCCGGTTCGGTGACGTTGCCAACAACTTCTTGCCGTTCGGGACGCGCATCCGGCTCGATCATCCGGTATTCGGCCGGCATGTGTTCACCGTCGAGGATCGGATAGGCAGCGGTAGCGAACTCGACATCTACAACCCAAGCGAAACCGCGTGCATCGGCTACGGCCGTCACACGATCGGCTTCACGGTCATACCCACAACCACGAAAGGCAGGAAGATGAAATGAACACGATCAACCTAACCGACGAGCAAACGAAGCTGCTGGACGATGCGGCGAGCGCAGCGGTGCGAGCGTGCGACGAGTTTGTGGCTTCGCTCGACGGCCGCGTAGACCTTCAGTTTGCCGCGAAGCAGCTATTTGTGCGCATGGACGAGATCGTCCACGTCCGCGCCAAAAACCGTGGAACGATCGAAGCTCTGCAAGCCGAGTTGCCCGGCGCCGAAGCGCGCGGCGACACTGGAGCCGTGTCGGAAATCAAGGCGCAGATCGAGGCGTTGTCGGCGTAGGCCGCAACTGAAAGGAGAAATAGGATGCAGTTCGCGGCAAGCGACGGAAAAGCGGTCACGTTGAACGAGCCGAAGCCGACACCATGTTCTGAGTGTCCGTGGCGCGTCGGCAACTGGGGCAAGACCGGCACCGACAACGACGAGTTCTACACTCCACAACGGCGTTTCCAAATGTGGGATTCGCACCCCGATCGACGCGCCGGCACCGGGGTTCGCCACGGGACGACGATGGTTTGCCACCAAGGCGCACCCTGCGAGGCTGGCGGTTGCAAGGATGGTTCGACGGTTGCCTACGAGTGCACCGGCGCGCGCATACTGGTGGATCGTGAACTGTGGTGGTTCCACGGTGAAGGGAAACCTGCGCCTGGCGGTCTGACGTTGGACGGAATCGCCAGGGTGATCCAAAACCGCTTCGGGCTGTCGGTTGAGCGATTCCGCGCGTTGTCGCGTCCAGAGGTTCGCGCCAAACTGCACGACGGGATCGGTGATGGCGAGATTTCGCGCGGACCATACGTCGCGTAGGGACCGGGATGGTGCCCGCCGTCGCGTTGAGCACGGATCGCGTCGAACACACGATGATGGTCATGGTCACAGACTGATTCACCGTTCGCTCCGCGAAGCGTCCGGTGCGTGCTGGCGCCTTGATGTTGGTTGACGATCGACACGTGCCAGCATGACCAACGTCCACCGTCACGGTAGCTTGCGCAAGCAACACACGTGCTGCAAGGCCACCACGATGGCACGACAACACCACACGCCGACGATGTTCATGTGGAGCGATGTCGCGGAGCGGTGTCACCGGGCTGACCATTCCTCACCGTCTCGCCGTCGGTCGGACGGATGGAGTTCACCATCCCACAAACAGCCATCCGTCACACAACGGATGGCAGCGACGCGTGTGTCAGTCGATGATGCGTGTTGCGAGTGTCGTTGTGAGTGTGTCATTTTTGACAGGGGGGGGAGGGTTACAACGAGAAAAACAGTGCCAATCACCCGGCTAGGTCAACACGAAAAATCTCCCGTTTTTCGCGTGTTTTTGAGGCACTCACTACGCGAGTGGAACTCCACCGAACGCGACAACCATGCGGTTGTCAACGTGACCCGAACCACGATGTCACGTCGTTGAGGGCTTGAAATCGCTCCCAGATCGCTCCCGCATACACGTGTACGTGATCGAATACACGCGCTTCGCCTCCCGAATAGGGCCGATTTGCGCCGAAGGATGCCCCAGGACGCCGATGGTGAAGGGTCGGGCATCGGATGGCCGCACGCGGCGTTTGTGGGGCGCTAATCGTGAAGTTCGCGGCCTGGGTTCGTGCCGGTCGCGCCGTAGGACCGAATCCCGACGACTCACGACGACGAAAGGACCGACGTGGACGAACATCGCATGATCGACAACGGCGACGTGGTGCCGATGGTCGAAGGACCGGACGGACGCCCGCTGGCTGATGCTGACGTGGCGTCCGGCTACCCGACGCGGGCGCGAATGGCGGCGACCCAACCGGCCGCCGAGTTCAACGACTATCTCGCATCCGTTCAAGCGGAGCGCGAGCAGTACAAACGTGTCGGCAACGCTGCGGGCGTTGCCGCGTGCGATGAGGAGATCGCCGCGACACGAGCGAGGATGAATAATGGCACTGACAAGCGCTGACACTGACCTGATCGCCGCCGCACGCGAGGACATCGCCGGCTTCGATGCTGACGCTACCCGCGTTCGTGCAGATGACGCGGGCGCCCGGCCCGGTTCGTTGTACGGACCACGGACCCCGAAACAGCTTGCCGAACAACGGGCAAGCATCGAAGCGGAGAAGGCCGAATACGAGCGCGACGGCAACGCTGGCGGCGTCCAAGCATGCGACGCCGAGCTTCAACGCCTGGAGGCGGAGCCGGTCGCGGAGCCGTCGCCGACCAGAACGGCGGTCGCGGGTGGCTATCTGACTGCGGGATCACCACCGCCACCACCACGCCAGCGAACCGACAAACAGGTGGAGGAATACGTGGCATCTCTTGAACGTGAGCGCGATGTCTATGTGAAAGAAGGCAAGCTCGGCAAGGCCCAGGAATGTGATGTCGAGATCGCCAGAGCGACGGCAACCCATTCAGCCCACAACCCAAGGAATCAGCGATGAGATCTCAACCACGACTAGCAGTCGGTCATCTTGGACGTACTGGCGCAGGTGAAAGCGTCAACGGCGTCATCGGCACGGGCGTCGCCCGGTCGGGCGGGTTGTTCGACCCTCCCGACCTTCCGCAGCCGCGAACGGCCCAACAGCAACGTGAATACATCGACGCTCTGGAAGTCGAGCGCGACGAACAGCGAGCGGCCGGCAGGGACGATCGTGTGGCGTTGTGTGAAGCGGAGATCGCCACGGCGCGGGCAGAACCAACGCGGTGAACGATGCCGGCCAAAAGGACGCCGCGCGTCACGTCGGACCTCGACATCGCTTTTTTCCTACAGGACAGCATCCGCGCTTTGGTCAGTGAGTTTGGCTCTGCCGGGGTCGCGGTTTTCCTCGTGATCCTGTGGGAAGCCAAGCGCGCGGCGCTATCGGGAGGTCGCCGGCCCACGAAGCAAGGAACGGTCACGGTATCCCTCCGGTCGATCGCGGAGCTTTCCGGGGCGACGGGCGAGCAGGTCAACGAAGTGGTGGACTCGGCGGCTGCCAAGGGGTTGCTGAAACGGCTCGGTGGCAGATACAAGGGTGATCGCTTCGGTGTGCGTTTCCTCAAATGGGACGCTTGGGAGCCGAAAGACTCATCCTCGGCGCGACGGAAACGGCAGTATCGGGAACGCAAGCGGGACACCGATTGGGGTCCGATGTCGTGACGTGTCACGTCGTCTAGAGCAGCCCCGTTTTCCGGGCGATGTCGTGACGTGTCACTAACTACAAAAGGGGAAAGGTCGATCTAGCCGACCGATCCCCGTTCTAAGGGTCGTTTTAGACGACCTGGGCCACTCGAACACGCCCGGCCGTTTAGTGCGGCCGGGCTACCCGCCTAGACGACGATCGCCGTACGGAGTTTGCTGCATGTGACTAGCGATCGGGGCGTCCCGGTGGCACCGACGATCCCCGTTCACGGACGACAGTGCAGCAGCCGTTCTTCCGTCGCTATGTCGATCCCCGATGTAGACCACTAGGCGCCGGCCCACCAGCCGGGCGCCGTTGAGCGAAAGGACTTTCGTCACGGCAAGGTCCGTGACGTGAGGGGTAAGCCGGATAGTGCCCTGGTGCGGGAAACGCCTGGAACGTTGGTCTCATTGTCCCGCGCCTAACGCCGGCAGGTCGGTTGGGAGGTTTCCACTCGGGTCCAGGCTCCCGGCTTTCACCTACCCAACCGGCCACAACTTTCAACAGCGCGCCGCCAACACCCACGACCAAACGGAGGTATGCCTAGCGCACGTAGTACGTCAGCAGGCCGCGGACAACGCGGCCATGAGGAAGCATCCGGCCGTCGCCCCGTCCACCGCACGCTACTGACGCGACAGGAGGCAGCCGACAGCCTCGGCATGAGCCTCCGCACGTTCGAGCGCCACGTCCAACCCAACGTTCGGATCGTCGCGGTTGGTCAGCTTCGGCTAGTGGCGCCGTCCGAGCTTGAACGTTGGGCCAAGGAGCACTCCCGCGCCCCGATCGGCTAGGCAGCCGCGAGGTAGGCGTTCAGCCGATCGGCTGGGTTATCTTCGCTCGGCTGCGGCAGGCGCTTCACGTAGCGGCTGGTGGTCGTGAGGTCGGCGTGGCCCATGTAGTCCATGACCTCCTTGAGCGTGTAGTGCGCAGCCACCAACAGCGATGCGTAGGTGTGCCGGCACTCATGCAGGCCGATCGGCTCAAGCGGCTGCTTGACGGCCGGTATCCATTCGCCCGGTTCGCCCTTCTTGCGCGCCTTGCCCTTCTCGGGTGGCTGGCGCTTCCATCCCCACGCCTTGTGTGCGGCTTCGGACAGCTTGCCGGCCATTACCGACCGTGAACACACGCGCTTGCGTGACGCGGGTTGCCGTTCGCGGGCGGACTCGAGGATCGGCTTCAACGGCTCGGCGATGGGGATGCGTCGTTCGGTGCCGGCCTCGCTCTTGGCGCGGCGAACCACCAACGACAGCGAATCAAGGTCTACGTCATCCCACGTCAAACGGTGTATCTCCGAACGTCGCAGGCCGGCGTAGAACGCCAGCGCGTAAGGCACCCGATCATCGGGCGCCAGCGCATCGAGTAGTTGCGCTGCTTCATGGCGATTCGCAACCCGTTCGCGCGGCGTCTCGTCGTTCGGTGGCAACTCGACGGCCACCGTTGGGTTGCGCGGCACGATACGCCGGGTAGGGCGCGACGCCCACCCGTAGATGGCCGACACGACGGCTAGATGGTTGGCGAGCCGCGATCGTGAAAGCCCGTTGCGGGATTCCCGGTCGATCCACGTTTGCCAACGCGATTCGTCCAGCCCGGCCGCTGGCTCGTCCTCGAACTCGGGCAACAGCGTGTTGAACAGGGATCGCCTGTAGCCGGCGAGCGTCGTGTCTGAATAGCCCTGCCCCTTGCGGCCCTTGCGCTTACTGACGGCGCCTGACTCGACGCCATCCCACCATTCACGAGCGACGACGCCAAACGTCGGAGCGTCCTTCGCCTCCTTGACCACGGCCGCACGGGCGGCTGCGGACGACTTCCACTCGATCGCTTGGTCTTTGGACTTGAAGGTTTCGGACCAGCCTAGATCGCGCCTGCGCGCCCGGTAGGACGGCTTGCAACGGCACCGGGCATCCTGGCGATTCGACGCGGGACACGCGAGCTCGTGACGGACGTAGACGCCGGGGGTTTTGGTGCGCGTGTAGTCGGCCATTCCGCGTGCCAAGGTATCACACGTTGGACACGCCGTTGGACACATTTGCCGGGATAGTGGACGTTCGTTGACGTTCGTTGACGTTCCAACGATCATCCCCGAACGGCCCTAATCTCCACTATCCATGCGGGATTCGGGACAAATAGTGCGATGCCGGAGGAGGGACTCGAACCCCCGACACGCGGATTATGATTCCGCTGCTCTAACCAGCTGAGCTACTCCGGCCCGGATCGCGCTGGAGTCTAGCCGCACCACGCCGGCGGGAGCGGTGGTCGGCGGCCGGGCGCGATCGCGGCGGCTCGTCGCATGCCCCGCGGTCGTTTGCTGCGCTGCGTCGTTAGCCTGCTGGCGCGATGGCCTCCACGCTGCTGGCGGTGCCCAACGTCTCCGAGGGGCGCGACGAGCGCACGATCGCGGCGATCGCCGAGGGCTTCGCAGGTGCGCACGGCGGCGCCCGCGCGAGCGGCGCCGGCACGGGCGACGGCGGGGCGGGCGGCGGCGAGGCCGGCCGCGGGGGGGCGAGCGGCGAGGCCGGCGTGCGGCTGCTGGACGTCCACAGCGACCGCGACCACCACCGCACCGTCTACACGCTCGCCGGGCCGGGCGATGCGCTCGTCGATGCGCTGCTCGCCGGGGCGCGCGTCGCCGTCGAGCGGATCGACGTGACCGGCAGGGCCGCCGGCGCGGCGGGGGAGAGCGGGCAGCACCCCCACGTCGGCGCGCTCGACGTCGCGCCGCTGGTCTACCTGCGCCCGCAGGACCGCGGTCTCGCCTGCGCCTGCGCGCTCGTGCTCGGCGAGCGCATCGGAGAGGAGCTCGCAGTGCCGGTCTTCCTCTACGGCGAGCTGACCGCCGGCGAGGACGGGCGCGTCCGCTCGCGCGCCGAGCTGCGCCGCGGCGGCGCAGCCGGGCTGGCCGCGCGCATGGCCGACCGCGAGCAGCCGCTCGCACCCGACTTCGGGCCGCCGCGCGCGCACGCCAGCGCCGGCGCCACGCTGGTGGCTGCGCGCGAGCCGCTCGTCGCCTTCAACCTGCAGCTCGCGCCGCCCGCCGGCATCGCGCAGGCGACCCAGATCGCCGCAGAGATCCGCGAGGGAGGAGCCGACGGCCTGCCGGGGCTGCGCGCCATCGCCGTCGAGCTCGCCGGCGGCGTCGCGCAGGTGTCCATGAACGTCGAGCGCCCGCTCGAGCTGCCGCTCGCGCGCGTCGCCGAGGCCGTGCGCGCGCGCGCTCCCCTCGCCGGCGCAGAGCTCGTCGGGCTCGCACCCGCCGCCGCGCTCGCCGGCTTCCCCGCCGACCTGCCGATGCCCGGCTTCGATCCCGCTCGCCACGTGATCGAGAACGCACTACGCTGCTGAGGCGAGATGGCACAGACCAGGCGCAAACGGCAGACCAAGCACCGCGGCAACGCCGCCGGCGTGGTCGAGGCGCGCGGGCGCACCGGGCGCAAGCCCACCGACGCCGAGAAGAGCGGCGACCAGCGCAAGATCGCACGCGAACGCGAACGCAAGCTCGACCGACGCGACCGCAAGCCCACCTGGGGCAGCGCCTTCCTCAAGGCGATGGTCGCCGCCATCGCCTTCCTCGCGATCTTCGCGCTCGCGCTGCACCGCGCCGAAGCCGGCATCAAGTTCTTCCCGTTCGCCGTCGCGCTGTACACGCCCGTCAGCTACTACACCGACAAGTTCGTCTACGAGCGGCGGATGCGCAAGCAGGCCGGGCGCGGGGCCAGCACGCCGTGAACGCCCCCGACGTACGCTCCTTCACCGTCGGGCCGGTCCAGGAGAACGCGTACGTCGTGCGCGCCGCCGGCGACGCCGCCAGCGCGTTGCTGGTCGACCCCGGCGACGAGCCCGAGCGCCTGCAGCGCGCGATCGAGCAGCTCGGCGTGCAGGTCGAGGCGATCCTCATCACGCACTGCCACTTCGACCACATCGGCGCCGTCGCGCCGCTCGCGCGCGCCACCGGCGCCGAGGTCTACGTGCCGCAGATCGAGCGTCCGCTGCTGTCCGACGTCATGAAATGGGTGCCGCCCGGCTTCGGCCCGTTCGACAGCTACGAGGCCGAGCACACGCTCGCCGGCGGCGAGCGTCTCAGCCTCGCCGGCCTGGAGATCGAGGTGCTCTTCACCCCCGGCCACAGCCCCGGGCACCTCACCTACGCGCTGCCCGGCGCGCTGCTCTCCGGCGACGTGCTCTTCCAGGGGTCCGTCGGCCGCGTCGACCTGCCCGGCGGCGACTGGCCCACGCTCGAGCGCTCGATCGAGACGCTGCTGCGCCACTACCCCGGCGACACCGTCGTCTATCCGGGGCACATGGGCCTCACCACGCTCGCCCGCGAGCGCGACACCAACCCGTTCCTCAGCGACGTTCGCCAGCGGCTCGCGCCCGCCGCCGAGCGCTCCTCCGCCGCCCCGCGTTGAGCGCCGCCAAGCTCAAAGCGCCGCGCGGCACCTTCGACGTGCTCGGCGAGCAGGCCGCGCGCCGCAGCGCGCTCGAGGCGCGCGCGCGCTCGATGCTCGAGGCCGCCGGCTACGAACGCATCGAGACCCCCACCTTCGAGGCCACCGAGCTGTTCGCGCGCGGCGTCGGCGCCTCCACCGACATCGTGCGCAAGGAGATGTTCACCTTCGAGGACCAGGGCGGGCGCTCGCTCACGCTGCGCCCCGAGGGCACCGCGCCCGTCTGCCGCGCCTACGTCGAGCACGGCATGCACAAGCGCCGCCAGCCCGTGAAGCTCTGGTACCTCTCCAGCTTCTACCGCCACGAGCGCGCCCAGGCCGGCCGCTACCGGCAGTTCTGGCAGGTGGGGGCGGAGGCGATCGGCTCCGAGGACCCCGCGCTCGACGCCGAGCTGATCGCGCTCCTCGCCGCGCTGCTCGCGCAGAGCGGCGTGCGCGGTCTGCGCCTGCGCCTGGCAAGCCTCGGCAGCCCGCACAGCAGGCTCGAGTACCGCGAACGCCTGCAGGCGCATCTGCGCGCGCACCAAGACGAGCTCTCCGAGGACGTGCGCCAGCGCATCGAGCTCAACCCGCTGCGCGCCTTCGACAGCGACCATCCCGGCACCCAGGCCGTCATGCGCAGCGCGCCGCTGCTGCTCGACCAGCTCGAAGCGGACGACGCCGAGCACTTCGCGCAGGTGCGCGCGCTGCTCGACGCCGCCGGCGTCGCCTACGAGCTCGACCCCACGCTCGTGCGCGGCCTCGACTACTACACCCGCACCGTCTTCGAGTTCACCTCCGACGCGCTCGGCGCCCAGAGCGGCGTTGGCGGAGGCGGACGCTACGACGGCCTCGTGCGCGAGCTCGGCGGCCCCGCCACGCCCGGAATCGGCTGGGCCGCCGGCGTCGAGCGGATGATGCTCGCCGAGGCCGGCACCGCCCACGACGACGCACACGCCCTCGTCCCCGCGCCCGTCGAGCTGTTCGTCGCCTGCGCACACGAGGACCCAGCCGTGCGCGCCGGCGCCTTCGCGCTCCTCAACGAGGCGCGCTCGGCCGGCCTGTCGGCGCAGATGGACATGGGCGGGCGCTCGCTCAAAGGCCAGCTCGGCCACGCCGACGCGCTGCGCGCGCGCTACGTCGCGATCGTCGGCGCCGGCGAGACCGTGCTCAAGGACATGCAGGCCGGCTCCCAGCAGTCGCTCGCCGCCGACGCCGTCGTGCACGCCGTGCTGCGCGGCCAGCACGCGCTCTAGCCTCCCCGGCGGCGCGCCCGCCCCGCGGGCGCCCGCCCAGAAGCGTCCAAGGCCAAAACCGCCGTTCAACTTCTCGCTCGCAGATGCCGAAACATGGGCGATGGCGCAGCTCTCACGTCCATTTCAGATCGCGCTCGTGGCCGTGGTGCTGCTCGCCGGCGTGTGGCTGTTCGCGCTCCAGGGCCACTCCAGCTCGCCCAGCGCCTCCACCACCGCCGCGCCTCCAACGCCCACCGTAACCGTCACCACGCAGCCCACCACCAGCGCGCCCGCGCACCACGCCAGCGGCTCCGCCGCAGCCGCGCACGCGCGCTCCTCCGGCGCCGCGCACAAGAGCGCCTCCCACACGAGCGCCGCGCGCAGCGCCCCCGCGGGCGTCCACGCTCGACACTCCACACGCCACAGCCCGCGCGCCGCCAAGGCCAAGCCGGCGCACGCCCCCACGCACGCCGCCCACGCCGGCGCCGCCGCGCAGCCCAGCACGCGCGCCGCCAAGCCCGCCGCCGGCTCCCGCAGCGCCAGCGCCGGCTCCCACAGCGGCGCGAGCGCCAAGGCCGCCCCCCACCACGGCGCCGCCTCCGGCGCGCACGCCGGCTCCGCCGCCGGCGCGCTCACCGCCGGCCAGCACGCCGTCGAAGCCGAGCTCGCCAAGGGGCAGATCGTGCTGCTGCTGTTCTGGAACCCGCACGGCACCGACGACGCGATCCTGCACCAGGCCGTGCAGCAGGTGCGCCAGGCCGCGCACGGCGGCGTCGCCGTGCACGAAGCCAGCTCCGCGCAGGTCGCGCGGTTCGGCTCGATCACCCGCGGCGTGCAGGTCTACGCCACGCCCACCCTGTTCGTCATCAACAAGCGCGGACAGGTGATCGTGCTGACCGGCGTGCAGGACGCCTTCGCCATCGACCAGGCGATCGCCGAAGCGCGCCAGGCCACGCCCGGCTCCTGACCCTGCTCACCGGCGCCGCCCTACACTCGCTCGGGTGAGCCGCGACCCCGAGCGCTTCCAAAGCCACCTGCACTCGCCGCTCGGCCGCGGCCACACGCCCCCCGGCGCCTTCACCGGCGCCGCCGGCGGCGCCGCCTGCGGCGACCTCGTGCGCATCTCGATCGCGCTCGAGCCAGGCAGCGCCGACGGGCGCATCCACGACGCCGGCTTCGACGCCAGCGGCTGCGGCGCCGCAGCCGCCGCCGGCAGCGCCGCCGTCGCGCTCGTGCGCGGAGCCCCGCTGCTCGAGGCCGCGCGCGTCGGAGCGCAGGAGATCGCCGCCGAGCTCGGCGGCCTCTCCGCCGCCAAGCAGCACGCCGGCGAGCTCGCCGCCGACGCGCTGCACCGCGCGCTCGGAGCCGCCGCGCGGGCCGTCGCGCCGCTGCCGCTCGCGCCACAGCGCACGCTCGTCGCGATGAGCGGCGGCGTCGACAGCGCCGTCGCCGCGCTGCTGCTCGCGCGCGAGGGGCGCGCGGTCGTCGGCGTCACGCTCGAGCTGTGGTCCGACGCGGAGAACGACGGCGAGCTCAGCTGCTGCTCCGCCCAGGCCGTCCGCAGCGCCCGCACGCTCGCCCACGGGCTCGGCATCCCCCACTTCTCCATCGACCTGCGCGCCGAGTTCCGCGCCGGCGTCGTCGAGCACTGGCTCGCCGAGCACGCCGCCGGCCTCACCCCCAACCCCTGCATCCGCTGCAACGGCAGCGTGCGCCTCGACGCCATGCTCGAGCTCGCCGACCGGCTCGGCGCGCGCACGCTCGCCACCGGCCACTACGCGCGCGTCAGCCGCGCCCGCGACGGCGAGCGCGGGGACCTGCGCAGCGACAGCCCGCCGGGCGAAGCGCCTGCGCCGGGCGCCGAGCCGCCGGCCGCCGAGCCGCTGCTCAGGACCGCGCTCGACGAGCGCAAGGACCAGAGCTACGTGCTGTGCGCGCTCGCGCCCTCCTCGCTCGCCCGCCTGCGCTTCCCGCTCGGCGCGATGCGCAAGCAGCAGGTGCGCGCGCTCGCCGAGCAGGCCGGGCTCGCCGTCGCCCGCAAGCGCGACTCCCAGGACCTGTGCTTCCTCGCCGGCACCCGCCAGCGCGACTTCCTGCGCCGCCACGCCGGCCTGCACGAGCAGCCCGGAGCGGTGCTCGACCCCGCCGGCGCCGTCATCGGCCAGCACGCCGGCGCGCACGCCTACACCGTCGGGCAGCGCCGCGGCCTGCGCGTCGCCGGCCCCGCGCCGCTGTACGTGCTCGCCACCGACGCGCGCGCCAACACCGTCACCGCCGGCCCCCGCTCGCAGCTGCTCGCCCACCAGGTCAGCGTGCGCGCCGCCACGCTGCACCGCCACGGCTCGCGCGTCGACGGCGTGCGCCTGCGCGCCCACGGCACGCTGCACCCCTGCCGGCTCCCCGACGCCCCGCCCGCCGGGCGCCACCAGCGCCTCGCCGTCGAGCTGCTGCGGCCCGCCGAGCGCACAGCCCCAGGGCAGGGCGCCTGCCTGTACGCCGGCGAGCTCATCGTGGGCTACGGCACCATCGCCTGAAAGCGCCACTCCCGGTGCCGGGCGGCGCCCTGCTCGCACACACCCGCCCCGTATCGGCCTAGGGTGCGCCGCCGGTGCCGCCCGCTCGCTCGCCCCCCTTAATATTTAAACAAGAATGACCACCGACGAGATCCGCGAGCGCTACCTGCGCTTCTTCGAGCAGCGCGGGCACACGCGCGTTCCCTCCGCCTCGCTCGTGCCCTCCGCGCACGACCCCTCCGCGCTGTTCACCGTCGCCGGCATGCACCCGCTCAAGCCCTACTTCCTCGGCCTGGAGACCCCGCCCGCGCCGCGTCTCACCGACTGCCAGAAGGTGTTCAGGACCGTCGACATCGACAACGTCGGCAACACCGCGCGGCACCTCACCTTCTTCGAGATGCTCGGCAACTTCAGCTTCGGCGACTACTTCAAGCGCGACGCCATCGCCTTCGCCTGGGAGCTCTCCACGCAGGTCTTCGGCTTCGCCGCCGAGCACATCTGGGTCACGGTGTTCGCAGGCGACGACGGGCTCGCGCTCGGTCCCGACGAGGAGGCCATCGAGCTGTGGCGCGAGCTCGGGCTGCCGCCCGAGCGGATCGTGCGCTGTCCCCGCGCCGAGAACTTCTGGCAGGCCGGGCCCACCGGCCCCTGCGGGCCGTGCTCGGAGCTCTACGTCGATCGCGGCCTCGAGCACGGCACGCCCGAGGACCTCCCCGGCGGCGAGAACGAGCGTTTCCTCGAGTACTGGAACCTCGTGTTCATGCAGTACCACCAGGAGGCCGCGGCGGACGAGCCGGGCACCGTGCTCAAGCCGCTGCCCGCCCGCAACATCGACACCGGCCTCGGCCTCAACCGCCTGGCCGCCATCCTCCAGCGCAAGGACTCCGTGTTCGACACCGACCAGTTCAAGCCGCTGATCGAGCTCGGCGAGGAGCTCTCCGGGCGCTCCTACGGCGAAGGCTTCGACACCGACCGCGCGCTGCGCATCCTCGCCGACCACGCCCGCGCCGCCGCCTTCCTCACCGCCGACGGCGTCGTGCCCTCCAACGAGGACCGTGGCTACGTGCTGCGCCGCGTCATGCGCCGCGCCATCCAGCAGGGGCTCGCGCTCGAGCTCGCCCCCGGCTTCCTCGTCCGCTACGCCGCGCGCGTGCGCCAGCTGATGGCCCGCGCCTACCCCGAGCTCGCCGAGCACGCCGAGATCACCGATATGTGGCTCGCCTCCGAGGAGGAGGGCTTCTCGCGCACGCTCGCCCAGGGCATGGCCATGCTGCGCCAGCACGTCGAACGCGCGCGCGCCGACGGCAGCTCCGCCGTCGCCGCCGCCGACGTCTTCGCGCTGCACGACACGCACGGCTTCCCCTACGAGATGACCAGGGAGCTGCTCGCCGAGGAGGGCATCGAGATCGAGGGCGACTTCGAGCAGCTGATGGGCCAGCAGCGCCAGCGCGGGCGCGCCGGCGCCGCCGCCGGCGCCGCGCGCGCCCTCGGCGGCCAGCACGCCCTCGACGGCGGCGCCCCCACCCGCTTCACCGGCTATGAGACCGAGGTGCAGCCCACCACCGTGCTCGCCGTGCGCGAGCTCGACAATCGCGGCGACGGGGCCAACGGCGGCGGGGGCCACGCCGGCGGCAGGGCCAACGGCGGCGGGGCCAACGGCGGCGGCGCCGAGCACGATGGCGGCCGCCCCCGCCGGCTGCTCGTCAAGCTCGCCGAGTCGCCCTTCTACGCCGCCGGCGGCGGGCAGGTCTCGGACGTAGGCACGATCGAATGCGGTCACGGCGACTGCCGCGCCCGCGTCGAGGACGTGCTCACGATCGGTCAGGACCGCGTGCCCGAGGTGGTCGTCGAGGCCGGCGAGCTCGAGGTCGGCGAGCAGGTGCTTGCGCGCGTCGACCACCTCACCCGCCACCGCACCGAGTGCAACCACACCGCCACCCACCTGCTGCAGGCCGCGCTGCGCGAGCGCCTCGGCAGCCACGTGCGCCAGGCCGGCTCCTACGTCGGCCCCGACAAGCTGCGCTTCGACTTCAGCCACGGCCACGCGCTCAGCGCCGAGGAGCTGCGCGACGTCGAGGAGCGCGTCAACCACTGGATCGCCCGCGCCGAGCCCGTGCGCGCCCTCACCACCACGCTCGACGAGGCCAAGCGGCTCGGCGCCATGGCCCTGTTCGGCGAGAAGTACGGCGAGGTGGTGCGCATGGTCGAGATCGGCGAAGGCGAGTACTCGCGCGAGCTATGCGGCGGCACGCACGTGCGCTCCACCGCCGAGATCGGCGTCTTTCGCATCCTGCACGAGACCTCCAGCTCCGCCAACGTGCGCCGCATCGAGGCCGTCACCGGCGCCGCCGCCGCCGAGCTGCTGCTCGCCCACGACCGCCTGCTCGGCGAGCTCACCGCGCAGCTGCGCACCGGCCCCGAGGGCGCGCCGCAGGCGCTGTCCGCGCTGCTGCGGGAGCGAAAGCAGCTCGAGAAGCAGCTCAAGCAGGGCGGCGGCGCGGGCGGCCCGGCCGCTCAGCTCGACCTCGACGCGCTCATCGCCACCGCCACCCAGCTCGACGGCGCCAGCGTGCTCACCGCCAGCGTGCCCGCGCCCGACGCCAAGGCGCTGATGGACGTGCTCGACCGCGTCAGGGGTCGCCTCCCCGGCGCCGCCGTCCTGCTCGGCGCCGTCGCCGACGGGCGCGTGCACCTCGCCGCCGGCGTCGCCCCCGAGCTCGTCCGGCGCGGCGTCAAGGCCGGAGCCGTCGTCAAGGCCGCCGCAGCCGTCGTCGGCGGCGGCGGCGGCGGGCGCGACACCGTCGCCCAGGCCGGCGGGCGCGATCCCGAGCGCCTCGGCGACGCGCTCGACGCCGGGCGCGCCGCCGTCGAGGAGGCGCTGCTCGCCGCGGAGGCCTGAGGCGGATGCGCGTGCTCGCGCTCGACTACGGCAGCGCCCGCTGCGGCTGCGCCCTCAGCGACCCCACCGGCACCATCGCCACGCCCATCGAGACCGTGCTCAGGCCGTCCACCAAGAGGGGCTTCGCCCGGCTCGGTGAGCTCGTGCGCGAGCACCACGTCGAGCGCGTCGTCGTCGGGCTGCCGCTCTCGCTGCAGGGCCGCGACACCGAGCAGACGCGCGAGACCAGACGCTTCGCGCAGGAGCTCCAGCGCCGGCTCCACGGCATCCCGCTCGAGCTCCACGACGAGCGCTTCACCACCCGCCTCGCCCAGCGCACGCCCGGTGCCCGCAGCGCCGGCGCCGGCGAGGACGCCCGCGCCGCCGCCCACCTGCTCCAGAGCTGGCTCGCCGCGCACGGCGAGCGTTAGGGTTACCGGCCTTGCCGCGCGCCAACAGATCACGACCAGGGCGAGAACGCACCCCGGCCGAACGCGAGCGCGACCGGCTCGAGCGCGAACGCAAGCGCGTCGGCGGCGCGCCCGAGGTGCCCCCCGCCGCCACGCCTCGCACGCAGGCCCCGCCCCAGCCCCGCGCCGAGCTCGACCAGCCGACCTTCGTCGAAGCGCCCGCTCCCGCGGAGGAAGCGCCCGCGCATGTGGCCGAGCCGCCGGCGCCCGCGGAGGAAGCGCCCGCGCATGTGGCCGAGCCGCCCGCCCCTGCGGCGGAAGCGCCGGCGCCCGCCGAGGAGCCGCCCGCTCCTGCTGAGGACCCGCCGCCGCCCGCGCCGCGGCGGCGCCACCCCTGGCTGGCGCGGCTGGCGGCGGTGGTGGCGCTGGCGGCGGTGGCGGTGGCGGTGATCGTGGTGCTGCGCGCCCACGACGGCAAGCGCGCGGAAGCGCCACCCGCTGCGCCCGTCGTGAAGGTGCTGATCCCCGAGGGCAAGACGCGGCTGCAGATCGCCCAGATCGCCGCGGCGGCCGGCCTCAAGGGCGACTACCGGCGCGCCGCGCGCAGCTCGCCGCTGCTGAAGCCCTCGGCCTACGGGGCGCCGGCGCGCACCCCCGACCTCGAAGGCTTCCTGTTCCCGGACACCTACGACATGGACCGCGACGCGCCGGTGGACAAGCTCGTGGAAGAGCAGCTGATCGCCTTCCACGAACACTTCGGCACGGCGCAGATCGCGGCCGCGCGCAGGCTGCACGTGACCCCCTACCAGCTGCTGACGGTGGCCTCGATGGTCGAGCGCGAGGCCGTGATCCCGGGCGACCGCGCGAAGATCGCGGCGGTGATCTACAACCGCCTGAGCGCAGGCATGCCGCTGGGGATCGACGCCACCATCTACTACGCGGTGGAGCTCGAGCGCAACGTCCCCACCTACACCAGGGAACTCGACGAAGCGCAGCTGCACATCGACTCGCCCTACAACACGCGCACGCACCTTGGGCTGCCGCCCACGCCGATCTCCAACCCCGGACAGGCCTCGATCGAAGCGGCGGCGCACCCCGCGCACGTGGCCTACCTCTACTACGTGGCCGGAGCCGACGGCTGCGGCGAGATGGCGTTCTCGGACACGCAGGAGCAGTTCGAAGCGGACGCCGCCGCCTATCGCGAAGCGCAGGCGCGCAACGGCGGGCACCCGCCGAAGTGCAAGAAGCGCAGATGACGCGACGCCAGCCCGCCTGCACCCCCGGAGGGGGCGTGCGCGTCAGGGTCGGCGTGCTCGGCTGGCCGGTCGCGCACAGCCGCTCGCCCGCGATGCACAACGCGGCGCTCGCCGCGGTGGGTCTGCACGACTGGCACTACCAGCGGCTGCCGGTGCCGCCGGCCCTGTTCGAGGAGACCGTGCGCGCGCTGCATCTGGTGGGCTTCGCGGGCGCCAACGTGACGATCCCGCACAAGCGGGCCGCGCTGGCGCTGGCCGACTCCAGCTCGCGCGCGGCCAGCGAGATCGGCGCGGCCAACACGCTCACGTTCGCGCGCGACGGCACGATCGCGGCCGAGAACACCGACGCCCCCGGCCTGCTGGCCGCGCTCGGCGGCCTGGGCGAGCTGCCGGCCCGCCCGCGCGCGCTCGTGCTGGGCGCCGGCGGCAGCGCGCGCGCGGCGGTGTGGGCGCTGCGCGAGAGCGGCGCCGAGGTGGCGATCTGGAACCGCACGCGCGAGCGCTCGCGGGCGCTCGCCGACGAGCTCGGGGTGCGCGCGGTGGACGCGCCCGAGCCCGCCGAGCTGCTCGTCAACTGCACCTCGGTGGGGCTGCACGCGCCCGATCGCGTAGAACGCTCGGCCAGTCACGATCTCCCGCTCAACCAACTGGGAATGACACTCGATCAAGTCGGGGAGTACGCAAATGTCGTCGACTTGGTCTATAGCTCGGGAACCACGCAGCTGCTCGCTGCCGCACGGGAGCGTGGCGCGCGCACCGTCGACGGGCTCGAAGTGCTGGTCGCCCAGGGGGCGCTCAGCTTCGAGCTGTGGACCGGCATGCGCCCGCCGCTGGAGCTCATGCGCAGCGCCGCCCGCGCCTAGGAGCGGCGCGCGGCGGGCCGGGCGCGCCTGCGCGGGTGCGCGCCCCGTGGCGGCGCATCCCCCCGGACGGGGGGCAGGCGGGCGATGAGCGAGCTGCCCCAGCAGGCCGGTCCGGACCTGCACGCGATCTTCGGCATCGACGGCGAGCCCGGCGACGGCGGCGAGCCGGTCATCTCGGTCGAGCGCGGGGGCCTCGCGGAGGCCCACCACGACGCGGGCCTGCCGGGCGTCGACGGGGAGCACTTCGGGCTCGAGTCCGACTTCGATGAAGTGGCCTCGCTCGGCGAGGAGGCGACGCTCGAGCAGGGCGAGTACTACGAGCCCCAGCAGGCGGGCGAAGCCGAGGAGGCCCCGCCGTCCTTCACCGGCATCACCAAGCCCTCCCAGCAGGGCTCCTCGCAGCGCTTCCTGACCGACGTGATCGTCGAGATGGGGCTCGCGACGCGCAAGCAGGTGGAGGACGCGATCGACAGCTCGCGCAACTCCGGCACCACGCCCGAGCGGGTGCTGCTGGACGCCGGTGCGCTCACCCAGGACGCGCTCGCGCGCGCGCTGGCCGAGCGCTACGGCCTGGAGCACCTCGACCTCGGCGTGTTCCAGGTCGACATGAGCGCCGCCAACCTGATCAGCACCACTGTGGCCAAGCGCTACCAGACGGTGCCGGTGGCGTTCGCCGACAAGCGCACGCTGCTGGTGGCGATGGCCGACCCCTCCAACGTGCTCGCGGTGGACGACATCGCGATCATGACCGGCTACGAGATCCGCGTGGCGGTGGCGCCGCCGGACGACGTCGCCAACCTGATCTCGCGCCTGGACCGCCTCGAAGACGTGGTCGGCGAGGCCGGCATCATCGAGGAGGCGGAGGAGGAGGGCGCGGAGGTCGTCGCGCTGCACGAGACCTCCGAAGACGCGCCGGTCATCAAGCTGGTCAACCAGATCGTGGCGCAGGCGATCGAGCGCGGCGCCTCCGACGTCCACCTGGTGCCGGACGGGCGCGAACTGCGCGTGCGCTTCCGTGTGGACGGCGTGCTGCAGGACGTCACCAACGTGCAGCGGCGCATGTCCGCCGGCGTGATCTCGCGCATCAAGATCATGGCCGAGCTCAACATCGCCGAGAAGCGCCTGCCGCAGGACGGCCGCGTGGGCCTGGTGGTGGACGGCCGCCACGTGGACCTGCGCGTGGTCACGCTGCCCAGCGTGCACGGCGAGGGCGTGGTGATGCGCGTGCTCGACAAGGAGAGCGTGGTGGTGGAGCTCGACAAGCTCGGCATGGCCGAGGCCGAGCGCGAGCGCTTCGAACGCGCCTGCCGCGAGACGCACGGCGCGGTGCTGGTGACCGGGCCCACCGGCTCGGGCAAGTCCACCACGCTGTACGCGGCGTTGCAGCTGCTGAACACGCCGGAGAAGAACATCATCACGGTGGAGGACCCGGTGGAGTACGAAATGGCCGGTCTCACGCAGGTGCAGGTCGCGCCCAAGGTGGGGCTGAGCTTCGCCGCGGGGCTGCGCGCGATGGTGAGGGCGGACCCCGACATCATCATGGTCGGCGAGATCCGCGACCGCGAGACCGCGCAGATCGCGGTGGAGTCGGCGCTGACCGGCCACCTGGTGCTCTCGACGCTGCACACCAACGACGCGCCCTCGGCGATCACGCGGCTGATCGAGATGGGGGTGGAGCCGTTCCTGGTGGCCTCGGCGCTCGACTGCGTGGTCGCCCAGCGGCTCGCGCGCATGCTGTGCCCGCACTGCAAGAAGCGCACGATCATCCCCGCCAAGGCGCTGCAGGAGAACGGCTACCGCGCGCGCATGGAGCTCGAGGCCTACGAGCCGGTGGGCTGCCGGCGCTGCGGCGGTAGCGGCTACCGCGGCCGCGTGGGCTTGTACGAGGTGATGAAGGTGACGCCGGAGGTCCAGGCGCTGGCGCTCGAACGCAGCCCCGCCGAGGCGATCCGCGACGTGGCGGTGAGCCAGGGGATGACGCGCCTGCGCGACGACGGCCTCGGCAAGGTGCGCATGGGACGCACCTCGATGGCCGAGATCGCGCGCGTGATCGGCACGAACTGAGTCTAGCCGGCCCCCTCGCCGCTAATGGCGTGCCCGACATATGTCGATGGGCGGGACATGGACATCGATTTCGCAGACCTGCTGATGGAGGTCGTACACCGCCGGGCGTCCGACCTGCACCTCAGCTCGGGCGCGCACCCCACGGTGCGCGTGCGCGGGCACCTGACGCCGCTGGAGCAATACCCCGAGCTGTCGTCCACCGACACGCGCGAGATCGTGTACTCGATCCTCACCGGCGACCAGCGCCAGCGCCTGGAGACGGACTGGCAGCTGGACTTCGCCTACTCGATCCCCGGCCACGCGCGCTTCCGCGTCAACGCCTACTACCAGCGCGGCGCGATCGGCGCGGCCTTCCGCCTGATCCCGTTCAACCTGTCGAGCATCGACGAGCTCGGGCTGCCGGCGGCGGTGCACGAGTTCACGCGCAAGCCGCGCGGCTTCGTGCTCGTGACCGGCCCCACCGGCTCGGGCAAGTCCACCTCGCTGGCGGCGATGATCGACGCCATCAACTCCTCGCGCGAGGAGCACATCATGACGATCGAGGACCCGATCGAGTTCCTGCACGGCCACAAGCGCTGCCTCGTCAACCAGCGCGAGCTCGGCTCGGACGCGCAGAGCTTCTCGATGGCGCTGACCGCGGCGCTGCGCCAGGACCCCGACGTGATCCTCGTCGGCGAGATGCGCGACCTGGAGACGATCTCCACGGCGCTGACCGCGGCCGAGACCGGCCACCTGGTGTTCGCCACGCTGCACACGCAGGACGCCGCGCAGACGATCGACCGCATCATCGACGTGTTCCCCTCCCACCAGCAGGGCCAGGTGCGGGTGCAGCTGTCGGTGGCGCTACAGGGCGTGATGACCCAGCAGCTGCTGCCCAACGCGGACGGCTCGGGGCGCGTGGTGGCCACCGAGGTGCTGGTGCCGACGCCGGCGGTGCGCAACCTGATCCGCGAGGGCAAGACCCACCAGATCTACTCGGTGATGCAGACCGGCTCGGCGCAGGGCATGCAGACGATGGACGCCTCGCTGGCGACGCTGGTGCGCCAGGGCAAGATCAGCCAGAAGCTCGCCGAAGCGCGCTCCTCCACGCCCGAGGAGCTGCGACGCCTGCTCGGCGCAAGCACGCTGGCGGCGGCCTAGGCGATGAGCACCTACGTCTTCAAGGCGATCGACCTCACCGGCGGCAAGGCCAAGGGCGAGGTCGAGGCGGACTCCAAGCAGGCGGTCTCCGACCAGCTCAAGCAGCGTGGCCTGATCGTCCTGGACATCTCCGACAAGCACTCCTCGACGGAGATCACGCTTCCGTTCAGCCAGCGCGTCAACGCCAACGAACTGTCGATCTTCGCGCGCCAGCTCTCGACGATGATCAACTCCGGCATGAGCATCCTGCGCGCCTTGTACGTGCTCGAGGAGCAGACCGACAACAAATTCCTCAAAGAGACGATCGTGGCGGTGCGCAAGGACGTCGAGGCGGGCCTCTCGCTGAGCGACGCGATGGCGCGCCACCCGAAGGTCTTCAACCCGCTGTTCGTGGCGATGACGCAGGCGGGGGAGATGGGGGGTGTGCTCGAGGGCTCGCTGGTGCGCGTGGCGGACCAGCTGCAGAAGGACGCCGCGCTGCGCAAACAGATCAAATCGGCGATGGTCTACCCGATCCTGGTGATCGTGTTCGCGGTCGGCGTGATGATGGCGCTGGTGGCGTTCCTGGTGCCGGTGTTCGAGAACGTGTTCAAGGAATTCGGGGGCCAGCTGCCGGCGATGACGCAGGTCTCGGTGGCGGCCTCGAAGGTCGTCACGCATGACTGGTGGCTGATCTTCCTGGTGGCGGTCGCGGTCGTGGTGGCCTTCATCCGCTGGAAGAAAACCAGCTGGGGCAGGCGCCAGTGGGACCACTTCCGCCTGCACGTGCCGATGAAGATCGGCACGATCGTGCAGCAGGTGGCGGTGGCGCGCTGGTCGCGCACGCTGGCCTCGCTGACGGCCGCCGGCGTGCCGCTGCTGCAGGCGCTCGAGATCACCGGGCGCACCGGCGGCAACTCCGCGGTGGAAGAGTCGATGGAGGGCGTGATCGCGTCGGTCAAGCGCGGCGGCACGATCGCGGCGCCGCTCGCGCAGGCGCCGATCTTCCCCTCGATGGTCTCGCACATGGTCGGCGTCGGCGAGGAAACCGGTGCGCTGGACGCGATGCTGGACCGCGTGGCGGAGTTCTACGAGGAACAGGTGGAGGCGTCGGTGAAGGCGCTCACCTCGATCCTCGAGCCGATCATGATCATGGTGATCGGCGGCATCGTCGGCTTCATCGTGATCTCGATGTACCTGCCGCTGTTCGAAGTCTACAACCACATCGAATAGACGGATCGCGTAGGTCGGGCCGCGGCGGGCGGCGGATCGCCACGCGCGGGGCGGGCGAGGCGCGCGGGTGCGCGTGGGTCGGGCGGCGGCGGGCGGCGGATCGCCACGCGCGGGGCGGGCGAGCGGGTCCCCCGCGTCACTCAGGCTGCGGCGGGCGGCGAATCGCCACGCGCGGGGCGCGCGAGGCGTGCGAGACCGACAGCGAGACGTGGCCGGCGAGCAGCTCCAGCAGCTCGTCGCCGGCGAGCTCGCGCCGCCACCCGCGCAGCGTGCGCACGTCGGCCTGCTCGCCGCCGGCGCGCGCGGCGGCGACGATCGCCTGCAGGTCGGCGCGCGCGGCGAGCAGCTCGTAGGCCAGGCCGGCTTCGCGCGCGCGGGCGCGCAGCAGCGCCTCCCCCAGCGCCACCAGCGGCGCGTCGTCGGGCTTCGGCAACGGCCCGCGAGCGAGCGGCGGCGCCGGCTCGGGCGGCCGCGCGGCGCCGCGCCGCACGGCCTCGAGCAGATCGTCTGCGCGCTTGCCGCCGGCGGCCGCGCCGACGCCGCGGATGCGCGCGAGCTCGGCGCGCGAGCGCGGGCGGCGCTTGGCGATCTCCACCAGGCTGGCGTCGCCGAGCACCCCCTGCACGGGCCGGTTCTCGCGCTCGGCGGTGCGCTCGCGCCACCACACCAGCTCGCGCGCCAGCGGGCGCGCCCTGGCGTTGAGCGAGCCGATCCGCGGCAGGCGCGCGAAGATCGCGTCGGGATCGCGCTCGTCGCTCGAGCGCGCCACCGGCTCGCACTCCTCGCGCGCCCACTCCAGCCGTCCGAGCTCGCCCAGGCGCCGTTCCAGCTCGCCGGCGAGCTCGAGCAGGTGCACCACGTCCTCGCGCGCGTAGGCGAGCTGCTCGCGCGAGAGCGGACGCTTCTCCCAGCGCGTGAAGCTGGCGGTCTTGGCCACCCGCAGGCCCAGGATCTCGGCCAACAGCGTGTCGTAGGAGCTCTGCGCGCCGAGGCCCGCGAAGCCGGCGGCGACCTGCGTGTCCAGCACGTTGGTGACCTCGGTGGCGAAGCGCCTGCGCACCAGCGCCACGTCCTGGCGCCCGGCGTGCACCACCACCTGCACCTGCGGGTCGGCCAGCGCCCGCGCGAGCGGCGCGCCGTCGAGCTCGGCCTCCAGCGGGTCGACCAGCAGGATGCGCCCGCCCTCGCCGACGCCCTCGGGGATCGCCAGCTGCACCAGGCACAGCAGCGTGCGATAGCGGCCCTCGCCCACGAACTCGGTGTCGAGCGCGAGCCTGCCTGCGGCGAAGGCGCCGTCGGCGAGCGCCGCCAGCGCCCGCGCGCTCGCGGCGGCGCTCATCGCTTCGCCCCCGGCAGCATGCTCATCGCTTGGCCCCCGGCAGCAGGTACAGCAGCCCGCCCTGGCCCAGGCCGGCCTGCCGCGAGACGTCGCTGCCGTGCGCGCGCACCCAGCGCACCGGCCCCGAGCAGGCGGGGTTGACCGAGCGCGCCCGACCGGCGCAGAACGTGTTGAGGAAGGCATAGCGGACCTTGCCCGCGGCGATCAGGCGCTCGAGCTGCGCCACGCTCGTGAACACGCGCGCGTCGTAGCTGGTGAGCACCAGGATGGGGCGCGCGTCCTGCACGATCAGCGAGCCCACCGCGGTCGCGGACTCCGCCGCCACCTCGTAGTAGGCGCCGTGCTGGTGTGTGCGCAGGAAGGCGCTCAGCGGGTGCTGCTGGGCGCCGGGGAGCTGGCCCACCAGCCCCGCGTCGCTGACGCGGTCGGCGATCGCGGTCCTGTCGGCCTGCAGCGGGATCGCCAGCGTCGCCACCAGCGTAAGCGCGATCACGCCCGCGGGCGCGAGCAGCCGCCGAGCGCGCCCGCCGGCGCCGGGGCGGCGCGCGCCCAGCGCGCACGCCGCCGCGCCCAGCGCGGCCAGCAGCGAGATCCACCACGCCGCGGGCGTCCCATACATCAGCCGCTCGCCGAAGCACACCACGACCGCGAGCGTGACGAGCAGCAGCGCCAGGCGCGCTCGCTCCCAGGCGCGGGCGGGCACGCGCGCGCCGCCGGAGCGGCCGCGGGCGCCGACTCCGGCGGGCGCGCCGCCGTGCGCCGCCGCGAGCGTCCGGGCGGCCAGGTCGGCCAGATCGGCCAGCGGCGTGGCCGCCCACGCGACGCCGATGCCTAGCATCATCGCGACGGCCGGCGTGAACGCTTCCACGTAGCGCGGGTGCAGGCGGATCATGTGGCTGTAGAGCACTATGCCGGCGAGCATCCACACGATCAACCCGCCGGCCGCGGCGCGGCGCATGCGCAGCCGCTGCTCGAGCGCGTCATCGCCTGCGGCGGACGGCCGGGCGGGAGTCCCGCCCGGATCTCCGGACGCGCCCGCCGCGCGCCCGCGGCCGCGGCGCGGATCGGGCGCGAGCGGCTCGCCGCGCAGCCCCCACAGCAGCGCCGGCACGCCCAGCAGCAGGCCCACGACGATCTCCAAGCCGAGGCGCTCGCCCGACAGGGGGCCGACGGTGGCCAGCAGGCGCGTGGGGGAGGGCGGCACGATCGGGATGTGGTCGCGCTGCTCCTGCGTGGCCACGGGATAGCGGTGCCCGGCTTCGTAGACGGTCTGCCCCGGTTCGGCGGTTTTGCCGCCGAGGCGGTCGGTGCCGTTGAACACGAACGCGGCGTTCCAGGCGCTGCCGTCGGTGGAGCCGATCGCGTAGGGGCGGTCGTGCGCGGGGAACAGCAGCGTGGCGGTCAGCCACGACAGCGCCACCGCCACGTACACGACCCCCGCCGCGGCCAGCCTCAGCGCCCTGCGCGGACGCGATCCGCGCATGCCGAGGTAGGCGAACACGGCGAGGCCGGGCAGCGCCACGAGCGACTCCAGCAGCTTCACGTCGAAGGCCACGCCGAGCGCGCCCGCGCCGAGCAGCAGCCACCCGCGCCGGCCGCTCTGCACCGCCTGCACGATCGCCCACAGCGCGAGCACGAGCACGAGCATCATCACCCCGTCCATCGTGTCGCTGCGCGAGGTGATCACCGAGATCGGCAGCACCGCCATGGCGACCGCCGCCGCCACCCCGGCCGGGCCGCTCCAGATGCGCCGCACCACCACGTACAGCAGCGGCACCGAGAGGACGCCGGCGAGCGCCTCGGGCAGCTTCAGGGTGGTGGAGCTGAAGCCGAGCAGCTCCACGCTCGCCACCTGCAGCCACAGGTCGACCGGCGGCTTGTCGATCGAGAGGCTGCCGCCGGGGTCGTACACGCCGAAGAAGAGGTTGTGCCACGACAGCTCCATGCTGCGCACCGCGGCGTCGTAGAAGGGGTCGGGCGGCACCTGCCCGATGTGCACCAGCCGCAGCGCGCCCGCGCCGAGCGTGACGAGCGCGACCGCCACCCACTCGGCTGTGCGTGTCCGTGCGCTCACGCGCGGAACGCTAGTCTGGTCCGCTCGTGGCAGGCGAAGGCAACGACAGCGGCGGGCGCGCCGAGGGCGCAAGCGAGGAGCCCGGTTCCCATGAGCCGCGGGAGTGTATGGCCTGCCGCGGCAGCGGACGGGTGATCTCCAACCTCGGCGGCGCCGCCAGCACGCTCGAGTGCCCGTGGTGCGCGGGCAGCGGCGAGCGCGTGCCCGGCATCGACGCCCAGGAGCGCTGGCTGGCGCAGGCCGCGCGCTCGCCGGGCGAGGACGCGCGGGAGGCCTGAGCGCTCGCCGCGGCAGCGGCCCGCCGGCCCCCTCCGCAGGCTCGAACGCCCGCTGCGCGCCCCGCGCTCAGCCGGCTGGCCGGCCCGGTCCGGTCCGCAGGCTCGAACTGCCGCTGCGCGCCCCGCGCTCAGCCGGCTGGCCGGCCCCGCCCGGTCCGCAGGCTCGAACGCCCGCTGCGTCCCGCGCGCAGGCGTCCGCAAATGCGTCCAACGCCCGCTGCAGCTGTAAAGGTGCTTCGCACGAGGGTCGATGCAGGCGCTGACAGAGCCAGTGCCGAGGTGCCATGGCAAGCATCCGAAGCAGGTGCGTAGCAAAGCCGGCGGCCCTCACCGTGGGGGACGCATCGCCGAGTTGGGGCGATTACCAAGGGGCTGGCGCCCAACCCGGATCCTAGGAGGATCAAGCAATGCTGTACCGACTGCGCCAGCGTTCGACCGAAGAGGGTGGTTTCACCCTCATCGAACTTCTGGTCGTTATCCTCATCATCGGCATCCTCGCCGCGATCGCCATCCCGTCGCTGCTGAGCCAGAAGAGCAAGGCATACGACGCGGGCGCAAAGGAACTCGCGCGCTCGGCGGAGACCACGGCGGAGACCTACGCCACCGATCACGAAGGTGCCTACACGGGCCTGACCATCGCCGAACTGCACAAGTACGAGCCGACGATCCCCACTGGGACGACGGCGGCGACGGCCAACGGCAGCGCCTACCTCGAAGGTCAGCCGACCGTGGCCACGGAAACGTACAAAATCACGGCGGTCGCGCAGAACACCGGCACCAAATTCACCGTGGAACGCAACAGCAACGGCGAAATCATCCGCACGTGCACCAGCGCGAGCGGCAAGGCGGACTGCTCGGGCTCGGCTACGGGCACCTGGTAGTCGCGTCGTCCGGGCGTCACGCCACGGACGACGACGGGAAGGTGGAGGCGGCCATTGGCCGCCTCCACTCGTTGGGGACTAGGTTGCAGGCCGCGAATGCGATGCGACGCGCGTCGGATTCTCTCAAGAACGCTCAAGGATGCCCTAGCGCGCGCCGATGAGTCCCTCGTGATGAAGGTCCGAACGCGTTCAGCGGTGAGCGCCGGTCAGGAGGGTTTCACCCTGATCGAACTTCTGGTCGTCATCCTCATCATCGGCATCCTCGCCGCGATCGCGATCCCGGCGCTGCTGAGCCAGAAGAGCAAGGCTTACGACGCGGGCGCGAAGGAACTCGCACGCACCGCCGAGGTCAGCGCCGAGGCGTACGCCAGCGATCACGAAGGCAGCTACGCCAACCTGAGCCTGGCCGAACTGCACAAGTACGAACCGTCGATCCCGACGAGCAAAGAAGCGGCGCACGGTGGCGCCTACCTGGAAGGTGAACCGACGGTCGCGACGAACACCTACGAAATCACCGCGGTGGCAGCCAGCACCGGCGACAAATTCACGGTGGCGCGCAACTCCAACGGCGAAGTCACCCGCACCTGCACGAGCGCCGGCACGAAAAAGGACTGCTCGGGCTCCGCCACCGGCTCGTGGTAGCGCCCGTCACGGGCGGATGTGATCATCGATGGAGGCCGCAACGTTCGCCGGGGTGCTGGGGGCGGTCTTCGGGTCGTTCCTGAACGTGGTGGTGCACCGCCTGCCGCGCCACGAGTCGCTGGTCAGGCCGGCCTCGCACTGCACTTCCTGCGGCGCGCCCGTCAAGCCCTACGACAACATCCCGATCCTGTCGTGGCTCTTGCTGCGCGGCCACTGCCGCGTGTGCGGCGCGCGCATCTCGGCGCGCTACCCGCTGGTGGAGGCGCTGACCGCGGCGCTGTGCGTGGGAGCGGTGCTCGCCCATCACACCGCCGCCGCGATCGCGCTCAGCATCGCGCTGATCCTGCTGGTGGTGCCGGCGGCCGCGATCGACCTCGAACACAGGATCATCCCGAACCGCATCACCCTGCCCGGCGCCCTGCTCGCGCTGGCGCTGGGCACGGCGCTCGACCCCGCCGGCGAGCCCACACGGCTGATCGCCGGGGCCGGCGCCGGCGGCTTCCTGTTGGCGGCCGCGCTCGCCTACCCCGGCGGGATGGGCATGGGTGACGTCAAGCTGGCGGCCATGATGGGCCTCTTCCTGGGCTCGGCGGTGGCGCCGGCGCTGCTGGTCGCGCTGCTCGCCGGCGTGGCCTTCGGGGTTGCACTGGCCGCGCGCAGGGGCGCGCGCTCGGCGCGCAAGACCGCGGTTCCGTTCGGCCCGTTCCTCGCGCTCGGCGCGCTCGCTGCGGTGTTCGTGGGACCCCAGCTGGTGTCTGTCTACGTCAATCACTTCCTTCACTAAAGCGCCGCGTTACTGGCGCCGATACCCCACCTGGCGGGCGGACCTCGCCCCGACGTCCAAACGCCCGCACTGCAGATGCGACTCCCCACCCGAACCCCCTCCTTCAACATCAAGCTTCCCGCTCTCCGGGGGCGGCGCTCCGACGAGGATCTGGTCGGTCTCGACATCCAGCCCGGCTTCGTGGCTGCGGTGCAGGCCAAGGTCAACGGCTCGATCGTGGCCCAGCGCGCGGCCGCCGCGGCGCTGCCGGCCGACTCCGTGCGCGACGGCGAAGTCCTCGACGAGGACGCGCTCAGCCAGGCGCTGCGCGAGCTGTTCGCCGGCAGCGGGCTGGGCAAGCGGGTGCGCGTGGGCGTGGCCAACCAGCGGACGGTGCTGCGCACGCTCGAGCTGCCGCCGGTGACCGAGGAGAAGGAGCTCGCGGCGGCCGTCAACTTCCAGGCCCAGGACCAGGTGCCGATGCCGCTCAACAACGCGGTCATGGACTTCCATCCGCTCGGCATCGTCGACACGCCGTCGGGCCCGCGCCAGCGCGTGGTGCTGGTGGCGGCCCAGCGCGACATGATCGAACGGCTGCTGGCGGCGATCCGCCGCGCCGGCCTCACGGCCAGCGGCGTCGACCTCTCCGCCTTCGCGCTGATCCGCTCCCTCTACCGCGCCGAACCGGAGCAGAGCAAGCGCGTGATGTACCTGAACGTGGACGGTCTCACCAACCTCGCGATCGCCGACGGCACCATGTGCCGCTTCACCCGCGTCGTGGGCGGCGGCCTCGAGGCGATGGCCAGCCAGCTCGCCGAGCGGCGCAGCATCGCGCTGAGCGAGGCGCGCGTGCTGCTGGCGGAGGCCGACCTGAACGCGCCGGCGCCGGCCGAGCCCGTCGCCCAGGCTCCGGCGGAGGACGAGCGGGCGTCGGGCACGCCGCCCGCCGAGGAGGAGGACGCGGACGCCGAGCAGGAGCCCGGCGCCCTCAGCCCCGAGGAGCTCGCCGAGAGCGAACGCGCGATGAGCTACGAGGAGCTGGCGGACGTGGAGGGCGTGCCGGGGCCCCCCGAGACGCCCTCGCAGGCGGACGTGGTCGCGGTGCTCGAGAGCGGCATACGCGACATCTCCGGGGAGGTCCGCAACTCGCTCGACTTCCACCGCTCCCAGGACGGCGGCGGCGAGGTCTCGCACATCGTGATGAGCGGCGCGGCGCAGGACATACCCGGCTTCGCCGAGGCGCTCCAGGGCTCGCTCGGCGTCGAGATCCGCTGCCAGGAGATCGGCGTGGCCGACGGGGCGCTGCGCGAGCAGGACCTCTCGCCGCACCGGCTCGCGGTCGCCACCGGGCTGGCCGCCGCGGAGGCTCCGCAATGAGAGCCGTCAACCTCATCCCGGCCGAGCAGCGCGGCGGTCAATCGGTCGGCGCGGGCCGCTCCCAGGGGGGCGCCTACGCGGTGCTGGCGCTGATCGCCGGGCTCGCAGCGATCGCCTACGCCTACGGGCACGCCGCGCACCAGGTCGAAAGCCGCCAGGCGCAGGTCGACTCGCTCGACGCGCAGGCGCAGCAGACCCAGCAGTCCGCAGAACGGCTGGCGCCCTACACCAGCTTCATGCAGGCCCGCGAAGCGCGCACGCAGGCCGTGGAGAACCTGATCGACTCCCGCTTCGACTGGGCGCACGCCTTCCACGAGTTCGGTCGCGTGCTGCCCGGCGGCGTGTCGGTGAGCTCGCTCACGGGCACGATCGGCGCGGGCGCGCCGGGCGCGACCGTGACCGCGCCGGCGGCCGCCTCCGCCGCCGGCACGAGCGCCGCCGCCGGCGCCGCCTCCGGCAGCTCCGCGGAATCCGCCACCCCCTCGGGGAGCGTGCCCACCTTCACGATCTCGGGCTGCGCGACCGGCCAGCGGACGGTGGCGCTCACGCTCGAGCGGCTGCGGTTGATCGACGGCGTCAAGGAAGTGACCTTGCAGAGCTCCACGGCCGGCAGCGCCGGCTCGGGCGCCGCCGGCGGCTGCACGCCCCAGGACCCGGTGTTCTCCGCCACCGTGGTGTTCGAAGCGCTGCCGTCCGCCGCCGCGATAGCGAGCGCGACGCAGGCCCACGCCAAGACGGTCGCCGACAGCAGCGTCGCCGGCGGCGGCGCGACGGGCGCGAAGCAGGGGTCGGCACGATGACCGGCCGCGACCGCATCGTGATCATGGCGGTGGTGGTGCTCGTGGTGCTCGCCGGCGCCTGGATCGAGGTGGTCTCGCCCAAGCGCCAGCAGGCGAGCAAGCTGACCGCCCAGGTGGCCGCCGCCAGGTCCCAGCTCGAAAACGCGGAAGCGCAGGTGGCGCACGCGCGCGCCGCGCAGTCGCAGTACGCCTCCGCGTACGCATCGATGGTGAGCCTCGGCAAAGCCGTGCCCACCAGCCAGGAAGTGCCGGCCCTGATCGACCAGCTCGCGACGGCCTCCGACGAGCGGCGCGTCGACTTCTCGGCGATCTCCGCGAGCGCCGCGAGCGGCTCGAGCGCCGCGGCGGCGAGCGCCGCGAGCACGACGACCGGCGGCTTCACGCAGCTGCCGTTCACGTTCACCTTCGAAGGCGGCTACTTCGAACTCGAACGCCTGTTCCGCACGCTCACCGACTTCGCCACGCTCGACGGCAAGGGCAACATCGACGTGAGCGGCCGGCTGCTGACGATCCAGAGCGTCAAGCTCTCGCCGGCGAGCAGCTCGAGCGGGGCCAGCAGCAAGCTCCAGGGGTCGATCACGGCCACCGCCTACGTGCTGCCTGCGGAGCAGACCGCGACGGGCACAGGCGCCGCCGCCGCGACGCCCGCGGCCGGCGCCGCCACGACCTCCGCCGCGAGCGCCAGCTCCACCCCTCCCGCGGTGGTGAGGGTGAACCCATGAACGCGTTCCTCAACTCCGTCAAGGCCGACCTGCTCGACCGGCGCCTGACGCCGCTGGTGGCGCTCGTCGTGGCCGCGCTGCTGGCCGCCGTCGCCTACGCGGTGCTCGGCGGCGGCTCCAAGCCGAGCGCGCCTGCCGGCTCGTCCGCGGCGGCGCCCGCCGCCGTGCCGGCGGGGATCGCGGTCAGCCAGGCGAGCTCCGAACACGCCGTGGCGGAGACCCCGCAGGGCGCGTCCACGCAGCATCGCGGCTCCGCGCGCAACCCCTTCAAGGCGCTCGCGGGAGCGAACGCCGCCGGCGCCAGCTCCGCGAGCGGCGCCTCCGCGAGCGGCTCCTCCACGACCGGCTCGTCCTCCACCGGGTCGGGCTCCTCCGCAAGCTCCGGCAGCGGCGGCTCGAGCGGCGGCTCCCCTGGCTCGTCGGGATCCTCCGGCTCCGGGAGCTCGGGCTCGAGCGAAGCGGGCTCGAAGAAGACCGAAGAACACTCCTCTACGCCGAAGCAGAGCGGCAGCGTCTACCACGTGGCGGTGCAGTTCGGCGCGCTGCCGAGCGGCTCCTCCGGCGAAGCGCCCACGCTCACCGCCTACGAGGACCTCAAGCTGCTGACGCCGCTGCCGTCCTCGAAGCAGCCGCTGATCGTCTTCAGGGGCGTCACCGCGGGCGGCAAGAGCGCGACCTTCTCGCTCGTCGGCGAAGCGATCCTGCACGGCAGCGCGACCTGCGTGCCGAGCCCCGAACAGTGCCAGGCGATCGACCTGCAGAAGGGCCAGAGCGAGCAGCTCGAATACCTCGAAGCCTCGGGCCAGGTCGTCACCTACGAACTGCGCATCACCGACATCACCTCCGCCAAGGCGACCGGCGCCGCCGTCGAGAGCCTGCTGCGCGGCCGCTCGGAGGCGGGACGCGAGCTGCTCGACAGGGCGGGGCTGCTCGCGCTGCCGGGCCTGCGCAACTCCTCGCAGCCCGGCGTGCTCGTGTTCGTCGAGCACGCGGCGTTCTCGGCGCGCACGGCGCGCGCCCGCGCCGCGGCACGCCGCCGCCACGGCCGCTGAGCTGGCAGCAAATAAGCTTGGCTCCGTGGAGCTCCGCCTGATCACGGCCGGCGAGTCGCACGGCCCCGGCCTCACCTGCATACTCGAGGGCATGCCCGCGGGGCTCGAGCTGAGCGCCGAGGACCTCGACCGCGACATGGCGCGCCGCCAGCTGGGCCACGGCCGCGGCGGGCGCATGAAGATCGAGCGCGACAGCGCGGAGGTGACGGCCGGGGTGCGTCACGGGCGCACGCTCGGAGGGCCGATCGCCCTGCAGGTGGCCAACCGCGACTACGCCAACTGGCAGGAGCGCATGAGCCCGTGGCCGGTGTCGGATCCCGCCCTCCCGATCGCCGAGGTGCACCTGCCACGCCCCGGTCACGCCGACCTGGTGGGCACCATGAAGTACAAGCAGAGCGACGTGCGCAACATCCTCGAGCGCGCCTCCGCGCGCGAGACCGCCGCGCGCGTCGCCGGCGGCGGCGTGTGCCGGGCGTTCCTGCGGGCGCTCGGCGTGAGCGTGCACTCGCACGTGATCCAGATCGGCGCAGTGCACGCGCCGCCAGCCGAGCGCGCGCTCACGGCGGAGGACTTCGCCGACGTGGACAGCTCGCCCGTGCGCTGCCTGGACGACGAGGCCGCGAAGGCGATGGTGCGCGAGATCGACGCGCAGCGCAAGGCCAACGAGTCGCTCGGCGGCGTGTTCGAGGTGCAGGCCTTCGGGCTCGTGCCCGGCCTCGGCTCGCACGTCTCCTGGGAGGAGCGCCTCGACGGCCGCCTGGCGATGGCGATCTGCTCGATCCAGGCGATCAAGGGCGCCGCGGTGGGCGACGCCTTCACGGTCGCCGGGCTGCCGGGGTCGCAGGCGCACGACGAGATCTTCTACTCCGAGCAGCGGGGCTACTTCCGCGAGACCAACCACGCCGGCGGCCTGGAGGGCGGCATGAGCACCGGCCTGCCGCTGATCGTGCGCGGCGCGATGAAGCCGCTGCCGACGCTCACCAAGCCGCTGCGCTCGGTGGACACGCAGACGCACGCGCCGGCGCAGGCGCTGCGGGAGCGCACCGACTCCTGCACCGTGCCGGCGGCCGGCGTGGTCGGCGAGGCGATGGTCGCGCTGGTGCTCGCGCAGGCCTACCGCCGCAAGTTCGGCGGCGACCACATCGACGACGTGGCGCAGGCGCTCGACGCCTACGCCGAGCGGATCGGATGGCGTTCGTCCTGATCGGCTTCATGGGCGCCGGCAAGTCGAGCGCCGCCGCCGAGCTGGCCGGCGCGATCGGCACGAGCGCCCTCGACAGCGACGCGCTGCTGGCGGAGCGCTTCGGCCAGCCGGTGGCGCGCGAGTTCGAGCTGCGCGGCGAGGCCGCCTTCCGCGCCGCCGAGGAGGAGCTCGTGTGCGAGCTGCTGGCGCGCGCCGGCGAGGAGGGCGTGGTCTCCCTGGGAGGCGGCAGCGTGCTCTCCGAGCGCGTGCGCGCCGCGCTGCAGGGCCACGTGACGGTGCTGTTGGACGTCGACCCCGAGCTGGCGTGGGCGCGCCTGCAGGGCTCGCCGCACGGCGTGCAGGAGCGGCCGCTGGCGCGCGAGCGCGACTCGTTCGTGGCGCTGGGCGAGCGGCGCCGGCCGCTGTACGAGCAGCTCGCCGACGCGTTCGTGCCGGCGCTGGCGCCGGGCTCGATGCCGCGCCTGCTCTCCTCGCTGCGCGCGCTCGCGCTCGCGCCGCAGGGCACGCGCCTGCTGTGGGCGGCGGCCGCCTCGGGCGAGTACCCGGTGCTGATCGGCGCCGGCCTGCTCGAGCACGCGCAGCGCCGCGGGCTGTGGTCGACGTGGCCGCTCGCGCGCAGCCGCTCGCGCGCGCACTGCGTGACCGACGAGACCGTCGGCGGGCTGTACGCGAGCCGCCTGGGCGAGCTCGCGAGCACCGTCTCGATCCCCCCCGGCGAGCGCCACAAGACGCTCGCGCAGGCCGAGCGGGTGTGGCGGGAGCTGATCGCCGCCGGCGCCACCCGCGCCGATCACCTGGTGGCGCTCGGGGGCGGGGTGGTGGGCGACCTCGCCGGCTTCTGCGCCGCCACCTACCAGCGGGGCGTGCCGGTGGTGCACGTGCCGACGACGCTGGTCGCGCAGGTGGACTCCGCCTACGGCGGCAAGACCGGCGTGGACATGCCCGAGGCGAAGAACTACATCGGCGCCTACCACCAGCCCGCGGCGGTGCTGGTCGACGCCGACACGCTCGCCACGCTGCCGGCGGCGGAGCTCGCGGCGGGCTGGGTCGAGGTGCTCAAGACCGCGCTGATCGCCGGCGGGCGCCTGTGGCAGCGCGTGGCCGCCGGCGAGCGGGTGGACGGCGAGATGATCCTCGCATGCGCGCGCACGAAGCTCGCGGTGGTGGCGGCGGACGAGCGCGACGGCGGCCGCCGCCAGGTTCTCAACCTCGGCCACACCGTGGGTCACGCGATCGAGACGGCGACCGGCTACGAGCGCTACCGCCACGGCGAAGCGGTGGGCGTGGGGCTCCTGGCTGCGCTCGAGCTGTCCGGCCAGGCGGCGCTGCGCGAGCATGTGCGCTCGCTGCTGCAAGCGCACGGGCTGCCGGTGAGCTTCCAGGGAGCGAGCGTCGAGGCGGTGCTGGCGGCGCTCGGCAAGGACAAGAAGCGCCTCGGCGCGCGGGTGCCGTTCGTGCTCGTGCGCGCCCCCGGCGAGGTCGACTTCGGCTGCGAGGTGGATGGCGAGGAGCTGCGCGCGGCCGTCGGCGAGCTGGCCGCATGACCGGCGGCGGGCGAGCGCTGGTGGAGGTGATGCACGGGGTCAACCTCGACCAGCTCGGGCGCCGCGACCCGGCCCTCTACGGCTCGCTCACGCTCGCGCAGCTGGAGCGCCGCGTGGCCGCTGACGCGGAGGAGCTGGGGCTGGCGACGAGCTTCTTCCACACCAACCACGAGGGCGAGTTCGTCGAGCGGCTGCACGCGCTGCGCGACGCAGGAGCCGATGGGCTGCTGTTGAACCCAGGGGCGTGGACGCACTACGCCTGGTCGATCCGTGACGCGCTCGAGATCGCCGCGCTGCCGGCCGTGGAGGTCCATCTCTCCGCCGTGCAGGAGCGCGAGCGCTGGCGGCGCGTGTCGGTGATAGCGGACCTGTGCGTGGCGAGCGTGTCGGGGCGCGGCGCCGACGGCTACCGGGACGCGCTCGCGCTGCTGCAGGGCGAGCTCACGCTGCGGGGACGAAGCGAGCGGGGGCGCCGGTGAGCGGCGCCGGCGCGGCGGAGGGCGCGCGCGTGCGGCGCCTGGCCGGCGAGCTCGAGCGCCTCGAGCTGGACGCGCTGCTGGTCGACTCGCTGGTGGACGTGCGCTACCTGAGCGGCTTCACCGGCAGCCACGCGCTCGTGCTGGCGCTCGCGCCGGGCGCCGGCGCGAGCCTCGGCGCCCACCGCTTGCTCACGGACTTCCGCTACGAGACGCAGTCGCGCGAGCAGGTGGCGGAGGCGTTCGCGCGGGAGATCGTCAGCGGCGAGCTGCTGGACGCGCTCGCCGGCGAGCTCGAGACGAGCTCGGGCAGGCTCGGCTTCGACGAGGCGAGCGTGTCGGTCAAGACCCACCGCCGGCTCGGCGAGCTGCTCGGCGAGCGCTGGCAGCTCGTGCCGGTGGTCAACCCGGTGGCGCGCCTGCGCGCCGTCAAGGACGCCGGCGAGATCGCGCGCATGCGCGCCGCCAGCGAGCTGGCCGACGAGGCGCTGCGCGGCGTGCTCGAGGCGGGGCTGGCGGGGCGCTCGGAGCGCGCGGTTGCGGTCGCGCTCGAGCTGCGCATGCGCGAGCTGGGCGCGGAGGGGCCGAGCTTCCCCACGATCGTCGCCTCGGGCGCGCACGGGGCGCTGCCGCACGCCAGCCCGCGCGAGGTCGAGATCGCCCGCGACACGCTGGTGACGATCGACTGGGGCGCGCTGCTCGAGGGCTACTGCTCGGACTGCACCCGCACCTACGCCACCGGGGAGGGCGTCTCGGCGCAGGCGCGGGAGGTCCACGAGCTGGTGCTGCGCGCGCAGCAGCGCGGGCTCGACGCGCTGCGCGCCGGGCCGAGCGGTCGCGAGGTGGACGCGCAGGCGCGCGAGGTGATCGAGCAGGCCGGCGAGGGCGAGCACTTCGGCCACGGCCTCGGCCACGGCGTCGGCCTGGAGATCCACGAGGCGCCGCGCCTCTCGCGCACCGCCGGCGATGAGCCGCTGCAGGCCGGCAATGTGGTCACGGTGGAGCCCGGCGTGTACCTGCCGGGGGTGCTGGGGGTGCGGATCGAGGAGCTGGCGGTGGTGCGCGAGGACGGTCAGGAGACGCTCACGGGCCTGCCGCGCGAGCTCACCGTGATCGACTGAGGAGCGGCCGGGGCCGCTTGCGCCGCGGCGCTCGAGGCCGCCTCCGTCCCGGCGGGCGCTGCCCGCTCGCGGCCGAGCACCGTCGCCGCCAGCGCGAGCGGTGCGAACCACAGCACGTAGGTGAGCGAGAAGTAGCCGTCGCAGATCGCGAGCCCGATCAGGACCGCTGCGCACGCCGCCGCCAGCCCGGCGAGATCGCGGCCGGCGCGCGTCCGGGCGAGCGCCAGCGCCAGCGTCGCGACCGACGCGATCAAGAGGCCGTGGACGACGGCCGACAGCGGCTTCAGCCAGCGTGCGCCGCCGGCGGCGAGGTAGTCCAGCTCTTCCCACACCGAGAACGCCGGGGGGCGGCCCAGCTGAAAGCCGAAGGTGCGGGCGAGGAACGTGCCTGGGCTGCTGTGCAGCATCGCGGGGGCCAGCGCGAGGAAGCTCGCGAGCGCGAACGCGGCCGTGAAGACGGCCGCCCCGCGCCGGCGGGCGCACGGCTCCGGCGCGTGGGCGAGCAGCAGCGGCACGAGCGCGAGCGGGCTCAGCTTGGTCCATGCCGCCAGGGCGGCTGCGAGGCCGCGGCGCGCCGGCGAGCGCGCGAACAGCAGGACCGCGACCAGCGAGGCGGCGACGAGCGCGTCGTTGTCGGCGAGCTGGCCGGTGTACAGCGTGAGCGGGAACGCCAGCCAGGCGTAGGCGAGCGTCACACCCGCGGTGGGGCCGCGCAGCCTGTGCCCGAGCGCGAACAGCAGCGCCGCCGTCGCCAGCGTGAAGCAGAACGCCGCCCAGCGGGCGGCGTCGCCGCCGAACACGGCAACGAACGGCGCATAGGCCTCGTACACCACCGGTCCGTAGGTGTCGTAGTGGGGGTCAGAGCCGAGCGCCGCGACCTGCGCGTGATCGATGCCATAGACGGGTTCGCCGTGCAGCAGCCGGTGCGCGCCGAACACGCCGGCGACGCCCACGTCGGTGCGCGCCTGCCCGCCGAGCGTCCAGCTCGCCTGCACCAGCACGAGCACGGCGACGCCCACCGCGAGCCACGATCGGGGCAGGCGGTCGGCGTCCTCGGCCGGCGCGCCGGCGGCGGCGTGCCCTGCCCTGGCGGCGAGCGTCATGCGCACGCCGAGGTAGAGGAGCGCCGGATACAGGAAGACCAGCGCCAGCGCCGGCGAGCGCCGCCAGCAGCACAGCGCGAGCGCGGGGCACAGGAGCGCCAGCAGGTCGAGGTTGAGGAGGCTGAGGGGATGGCGCAGGTCCGCCAGCGCCACCAGGAACAGCGCGGCCAGCGGCGCGAACACCCAGAAGTTGGACACTTCGGGGTAGTGCCAGTAGGAGTTGCCGAAGCTCGGCAGCAGCGGGGCCGCCGCGAGCAGCGCCACATAGCCGATCCGCCTGAGCAGGGCGGCCCGGCCGAGGCTCAGCGCGGAGCGGGGATCGACCTGTGCCAGCACGCCGGTCATCCCGCCGCGCGCTCAGGACACGCTCAGCAGTTGATCGCCGGCGCGTCTCGCGCGCGAGTCCGCCGCCGCCAGCTCGGAGCTCAGCGGCGGCGCCGGACGCGCCGAGAACAGGCGCACGCCGAGCCAGCACGACAGCGGCACGGTCCACGCGAGGAAGGCCGCGGCCTGCGCGTCCGGGCTGGCGGCGTGTTCTGAGAGCTGCTGCAGGCAGAACCACGGCAGCACGAGCAGCACGAGCGTCCACAGCGGCGCGGTGCGCGGCGCGCTCACGGCCTCCCAGGCGAGCAGCGCGAGCAGGCACGGCAGCATGTAGTAGCCGATGTCCCAGGTGTCGAGCATGCAGCGCGCCAGCAGCACGAGCGTCAGCGCCAGCAGCGCCTCGCGCTCGGCCAGCGGCCGCTTGCGACGGTTGAGCCACAGCGCGCCGGCCAGCGCGAGCGCCGCCAGCACGACCGCCGGGTGGCTGATCGCCCCGGCCCACGCCGGCGCGGTGCGGTAGCCCGGCAGCGGGACGCCGAAGGCGCCGTGGCGCAGCGCGCCGTGCCAGCCGAAGAACCACCACACCTGCCAGGGCTGGAACAGCTCGCCTGCGTGCAGCGCCACCGCGCCGGTGCTCGCGGCGAAGCCGCCGCCGGCGGCTAGCAGCGGGGCGAGCACGACGCCGGCCGCGAGCGCCGCGCCCGACGCGCAGAGACCAACGCGGCGCAGGCGCATCGGCGTGGCGGGCGGGCCCAGCGCGAGCAGCGCCGGTCCTGCCGCCACGACGGCCCACTGCTTGCAGGCGATCGCCAGCCCCAGCAGCGCGCCCGCCGCGAGCGCCGCTCTCGCGCTGCGCGCGCGCGCAGCGACCACGACCGCCGCCACGCACAGGCCGCCGGCGAGCAGTTCCTCGGCATGCCCTTCTTCGAGCGCGGCCTGGGCGAGCGGGCTGGCGGTGCAGACGGCGATCGCCACCGCCCCCGCCAGCGGGGAGGCTCCGGCGCCGCGCATGCGCCCGGCGATGTGGATCGCGAGCGCGCCCGTGGCGAGCAGCCCGGGGACCGCGACGCTGCGGTAGAGCGACAGCGCTCCGCCGCCCCACAGGTCGGGCGCGAGCGCGAACGGCGCACGCTCGACCAGGGAGCCGCCGTAGGCCGGCGCGAGTCGCAGGAAGGCCAGCAGGTGCCCGTGTGCGAGCGCGTCGAAGGCCGGCTTGGCCTCGACTTCGTAGTCGCTCCAGGCGAAGCCGTCCAGGCTCAGCCAAGCGCACGCGGCGCAGCCCGCGGCGGCAAGCGCCGCCCACAGGGCGTTCTCGCGCACGAGCCTGCGCATGTGTTCTCATCGTCCGCCGCGCAACGCAGCTTGAGCCCCGCGCCGGCGACGGTCCCCGCGAGCCCGCAGGAGCCAGGCGCCTCGATCGGGCCTCCGGGCAGGTGGCCCGTGCCCTCCGCCGCCGTGATTCGCCGTTCGTCGAGGATGTCGTCGTAGCGGAACTCGACTTCCCAAGGGACCAATGCGCGAGCTTCGGTCGCCGAAACCGGCGGGGACAAGCGCGCGTCACCGAGCAACGCAAGCAGCTCGCCAAGGTCGTGAATGCGGGGCGGTGCCACGCCGGCGTGAGCGAGAGCGGCCTTGAACAGCTTCTCCAGTGCCTGCTGAGCGTGGAAGCCGATCAGGTCGTCGGGCACGTCAGGATCGCCGGCGAGCTTCGTTGTCGGGTTTGGCGTCCATCATTCATGTAGCTCCAATTTGCTGCGCAGTTTGGACATCAAACCTGCGACGTCCACGCTGTTACAGGTCATGACTCCCCAGCGATCCCGGCCTCATGCCAGAGTTCGCCCGCTAAGAGCAACCCCTAGGAGCTACACTTTGAGCGTCATGCCAAGCAAGCATTCGAGAATCGCCGTGACAGCCGACCCGGAGTTGGGCGACGCGCTTCAGCGCGTGCGTGCGGCCACCGGCACACGGGAGGCTGACGCGACACTGGTTCGCCGGCTCGCGATCGAGGGAGCCGAGATCGAGATGCAGACTGGGCGCAGGCGCCGAGAGGCGATTGAGGCGTTGTTCGCGGCCATGGACAAGGACGGGTTCGACTTGGACCTGGACGAGATCGATCGGCTCAATTTGCCCCCGAGCAGCGTGTGAGCATCGAGCTGTGGGACGGCGAGGGCGCCGTGCTCGTCGATACGTCTGCGTGGATGTTCGCGCGCCGGATTCCGCAGGCGCGGGATTTGCTGTTCGCCGCTGCTGAACGCGGCGACGTAGCCTGGTGCTGGCCGGTGCGCTATGAGTTGACCTTCGATGCGCCGAGCCCGGAGAGAATCGCCGCGGTTGATCGCACGCTCGCGGGTCTACGTGAGATCGCGGTCAATCATGCCGTTCAGCGCGGTGTACTCTCGACGATGCGCGAGCTGGCGGATGGCGGCTCTCATGGAGCCCACCGTCTGCCCCTCGCCGACCTGACGGTTGCCGTGGCGGCACAGTCTTCTGGTCTTGACGTCCTGCACTACGATCATCACTTCGAACGTCTCGGCAAGCTGCTTGGCGTACGCATGCTCTGGATAGCTGAGCCGGATAGCTGAGCCGGATAGCTGCGCCCTCCGCTCGAGGATACAGACGCTACTGAAACCGCTCATTTGCAGGGGAAGTCTTGGTCTCAACCAACCAGTTCAAAAACGGCAACCACATCGACGTGGACGGCACGGTCTACAAGATCGTGGAGTTCCAGCACGTGAAGCCGGGCAAGGGCGGCGCGTTCGTGCGCACGAAGCTGCGCCGCGCGGCCGACGGCAACGTGATCGACAAGACCTTCAGGGCGGGCGAGAAGTTCCGCGCGGTGCGCACGGAGGTGCGCTCGATGCAGTTCCTGTACGCGGACGGCAGCGACGCGCACTTCATGGACACGGAGTCCTTCGAGCAGATCGCGGTGCCGGAGAACGCGGTGGCGGACGCGCTGCGCTGGATCGTGCCGAGCAGCGAGGTGGACGTGCTGTTCATCGACGAGTTCCCGGCGGACGTGCAGCTGCCGAGCGCGGTGGACCTGGAGGTGGCGCAGACCGACCCGGGGCTGCGCGGCGACTCGGTGTCGGGCGGCGGCACCAAGCCGGCGACGCTGGAGACCGGCGCGGTGATCCAGGTGCCGCTGTTCGTGGAGCCGGGGCAGCGCATCCGCGTGGACACGCGCTCGGGCGAGTACGTGGCGCGGGCCTGAATGGCGCGCCGCTCCGAGCAGCGTCGCGCTGCGGTGATCGCGCTCTACCAGCACGACCTCACCGGCCGCCCGCTGGCGCAGACGCTGGGCGCGGGCGCGTCGCTGTTCTCGCGCGCGCTGGCGCACGCGGCGGCGGATCGCGCGCCGGAGCTCGACGAGCTGATCGACAGGCACGCGCACGGCTGGTCGGTGCAGCGCATCCAGCCGCTGGAGCGCAGCATCATGCGCGTGGCGCTGGTGGAGATCCTGCACCCGGACGCGGCGCCGGCGGACGAGCCGATCCCGCCGGAGGGCGCGATCGAGGAGGCGGTGGAGAGCGCCAAGACCTTCTGCGGCGCGGACGCGCCGGGCTTCGTCAACGGCGTGCTGGCGGCAGCGCTGCGCGAGGTGCGCGAGAATGCGCGCGTCCGATGAACGCGAGCCCCAACCCCAGCGCCACGCTCGAGCGCCTCGACGAGCTGATCGCGCGCCTCGAGCGAGCGGGCGAGCAGCTGCGCTCGGGCGAGCTCTCGGCGGACGCGGCGGCGACGATGGTGGAGGACTGCGCGGCGCTGGCCACGCAGGCCTCGGCGGAGCTAGAGCAGCTCACGCGCGCGGAGGCGCCGGCGCCGCTGCCCGGACAGGACACGCTGCTGTAGGTGCCGGCCAGCTCGCGCCCAGCGGAGCCGTCGACGAGCGCCGCGAGCGCGGGGTCGGGCTCGCGCGCGGCCGAGGCGCCGGCGGGCGTCGCCGGCTCCGAGCCGGGCCACCGCGGCTACCCGGAGCACCTGCGCGAGGAGGTGGAGCGCTACCTGGCCACGCTGCGCTTCTCGCGGGAGCAGCTCACGCACGGCCTGGAGGAGGCGATGCGCTACTCGCTGCTGGCAGGCGGCAAGCGCATCCGCCCGGTGCTGGCGCTGGCGACGGCGCGCAGCCTGGGCATGGAGCAGCGCGAGGTGCTGCCGCTGGCGGGCGCGATCGAGCTGATCCACACCTACTCGCTGATCCACGACGACCTGCCGGCGATGGACGACGACGAGCTGCGCCGCGGCCAGCCCACCTGCCACGTGAAGTTCGGCGAGGACGTGGCGATCCTGGCCGGCGACGGCCTCTACGCGGAGGCCTTCCGGCACCTGCTGACGGCGCAGCGCTCGGCGCCCGAGCGGGTGCTGGCGGCCGCCGCGGAGCTGGCGGCGGCGACGGGCGTGAACGGCATGGTGGGCGGCCAGTACGCGGACGTGAGCGCGGGCGCGGCGTCGACGCCGGCGGCGCTGCGGCGGTTGCACGAGCTGAAGACCGGACGTCTGATCGGCGCCTCGGTGCTGTGCGTACTACTGTTGAGCGGAGTGCACAGCGCAGCGGAGACGGCGCCGTTTCGCACGTTCGCGGCGGAGGTGGGCGTGCTGTTTCAGATCGTGGACGACATTCTTGACGTGACCGGCACCGACGACGCGCTGGGCAAGCCCAGGGGCAGCGACGAGCGCCACGGCAAGCGCACCTACGTGAGCGAGTTCGGCGTGGCACGGGCGCGCGAGCTGGCGGCGGAGTCGCACGGCGCGGCGCTGGCGGCGCTGGCGGAGGTGGCGGCGCGCGCGCGCGCCGCGGACGCCACGGTCGAGCTCGAGGGCATCACCGACTTCATCTACACGCGCACCTCATGAGCCGCAAGCAAGCCAAGCAGAGCAGGCACCAGCACCAGCAAGCCGGCGCGGGCGCCGGCAAGGCGCTGGCGCGGCGCAGGCTGCTGGAGCGCATCGACGGCCCCGCCGACCTGCACGGCCTGTCCGAGCAGGAGCTCGCGCAGCTCGCGCAGGAGGTGCGCGAGCACATCATCGACACGGTGGGCGAGATCGGCGGGCACTTCGGCGCGAACCTCGGCACGTGCGAGCTGGCGGTGGCGCTGCACTCGCTGCTGAGCTCGCCCACCGACAAGATCCTGTGGGACGTGGGCCACCAGGCCTATCCGCACAAGGTGCTCACCGGCCGGCGCGACCGGCTGAGCACGATCCGCCAGTACGGCGGCCTCGCGCCGTTCTGCGCGATCCACGAGTCCGAGCACGACGTGATGGGCGCCGGCCACGCGTCCACCTCGATCGGCTACGCGGTGGGCATCAAGGAGGGCATGCGCCACATCGCGCGCACGGCCGCCGCGGGCCAGGCGGGCGCCGCGGCGGCGGCCGCGGACGGCAAGGTGGTGGCAGTGATCGGCGACGGCGCGATGACCGGCGGCGTGGCGTTCGAGGCGATCGGCCAGGCGGGCGGCCTGGGCACGCCGATCGTGGTGGTGCTGAACGACAACGGCATGTCGATCGCGCCCAACGTGGGCGCGCTGTCGCGCTACTTCAACCGCGTGCGGCTGAACCCCAAGCTGTGGCACGCGCGCTCGGACATCGAGGGCGGCCTCACGCGCCTGCCGATCGGCATCGGCGCCGCGTTCGAGCGCCTGGGCCCGCAGCTGAAGGAGTCGATCAAGGCGTTCTGGGCGCCGGGGCTGTGGTGGGAGGAGCTCGACTGGGCCTACATGGGCGTGATCGACGGCCACGACGTGCGCGCGCTGCGGGAGGCGCTGCGCGAGGCGCTGGCGGCGCAGCGCCCGGTGGTGGTGCACATCGCCACCGTCAAGGGCAAGGGCTTCGCGCCGGCCGAGGAGGGCGGCCTGGAGGGCATGGAGAAGTGGCACGCAGCCAAGCCCAAGTCGATCAGCAACGGCATGCCCACCAAGCCGGCGGCCGGCGCCAACGGCGCGCGCGCGAAGATCGTGGCGGCGCCGGCGCCGCAGTACACGCAGGTGTTCGGCGAGGCGCTGCTGCGCGAATGCGAGCGCGACGAGCGCGTGGTGGGGATCACCGCGGCGATGAACTCCGGCACCGGGCTGAACATCCTGCAGAAGGCGATGCCGGAGCGCTACTTCGACGTGGGCATCGCCGAGCAGCAGGCGATCCTGTTCGCCGCGGGCCTCGCGCTGGAGGGCGTGAAGCCGGTGGCGGCGATCTACTCCACGTTCCTGCAGCGCGCCTACGACCAGATCGTGCACGACGTGTGCCTGCAGAAGCTGAACGTGGTGTTCGCGATGGACCGCGCGGGCCTGGTGGGCGACGACGGCCCCACCCACCACGGCGCGTTCGACATCTCCTACCTGCGCTGCCTGCCCAACATCGTGCTGATGGCGCCGCGCGACGAGGCGATGCTGGTGCACATGCTGCGCACCGCGATCGACTACGACGGCGGCCCGATCGCGCTGCGCTACCCGCGCGGCGAGGGCGCCGGCGTGGCGCTGCCGGCGCAGCCGCAGGCGATCGCGATCGGCACCGGCGAGATCCTGCTGGAGGCAGACGCCCCCGCGGCGGCGGCGGCGGCGCGCAGGGTGGCGCTGATCGGCTACGGCAGCGGCGTGGGCAAGGCGCTCGAGGCGGCCGCCGAGCTGCAGGCGCAGGAGATCGCGGTGACGGTGGCCGACGCGCGCTTCGCCAAGCCGATCGACGCGGGGCTGATGGCGCAGCTGGCGGCCGAGCACGACCTGCTGGTGACGGTCGAGGAGGGCGCGCTGGCGGGCGGCTTCGGCTCGGCGGTGTGGGAGACGCTCAACGACGCCGGCGCGGCCGGGCCGGGCGCGGGCCGCATCATCCGCGTGGGCCTGCCCGACCGCTACGTCACCCACGGCAAGCCTGCGCTGCTGCACGAGGAGGTCGGCTTCACCGGCGCGCACATCGCCCAGCGCGTGCGCAGCGCGATCCTCGACCGCCAGTCCGCGCCGCTGGTGTGATCGTGTGGTGCGGGGGCCGCATGCGGCCCCCGGCGGACGGTGCATGCACCGTCCGCTCCGGCCGCGCATGCG
>DATJMM010000049.1:0-9625 GCA_035508735.1 Solirubrobacteraceae bacterium
GCGGGCATCGTGACGGTGCGGGTCCGGCGCGGCGCAACGGTCGTGTGGCGTCGGGCGCGATCGTCGTCGTAGCGGCCCGTTCCGGGCGATCTACGGCCCTGCGCGGGGCGCCGCTACCGGATGGGGCCGCCCCGCGTGGCAGCATGCGGGTGCGCGCGGTTCGGGGGGCTTTACGCCCACAACTGCCGGGCGGGTACTCGCCCGCGTAGGCCCTGCAGGCCCCGAGCAGCTGATCGGCGTTGCGCGCGCAGGCGCGCGCACGCGCGCGGTCGCGGCAGACGAACACCACCAGCGGCTGCGCCTCCGCGCGGGTGCCGTAGCGGGCGGTATGCACCGCCCAGCCCGCGAGGAAGTGGTCGTAGCGCTCGAGCTTGCGCGCCACCTCCGCACCGCCGAGGCGGTCCTCGCGCTCGATCAGCACGTCGAGCGCCGGCGCGCGAGCGGGGGCGCGCACGCGCAGCATCGCGTCGGGACGCAGCGTCTCGAAGCGCTCCACCTCCGCGCGCCTGCCGACGGCGTCGCTGCGCAGGAACTCGTGCGGGGTGCGCCCGCCGGGCAGCTTCAGGTCGCGCAGCGCAAGCGGCGCGCGCGAATCGCCGAGCATGCGCGCCGGCACCGGCAGCACCGCCCCCTCGGGTCCAAGCGGCGTGCACCGCGCAGAGTCGAGCGCGGCTGCGAGCGCCAGCGTCCAGGCGGTCACGTGCACGTGGTGGCGCACCCGTCTCAGCACGTCATCGGCGACGGTGCGGTGCGCGCTCGCCTCGACCGGCTTGGACCAGGCATCGCTCGCAGCCCGCTCCGCGAGCACCCGCAGTCCCCGCTCGGCGATCGCGTAGCACATCGCGATGCCGCCGCCGTCGCGGCGGTGAAACTGCAGTCGCGCCACGAGCCCGGCGTCGGCGAAGCGCTTGAGCCGCCGCTGCGTGGCCGTCGGCGCCTTGCCTGGGTTGAAGCGGCGGTGCAGCTGGCTGCTCAGCACGTAGCGCATGCGCGCGATCAGCTCGAGCATCTCGAGGTCGAGCGGGTCGAGCCGAGCGGCGCCCGGCTGCGCCGGCGCCCGCGCCCAGCGCGCGCTGTGCGCACCGTCCAGCTGCACCAGCTCGCTGTAGCTCTCGGCGGGAACGCCCTGCCGGCCGGCCCCGGTCACCGCCCCCGCCTCGGCCGCGGCCCCGTCAGCGTCATGCTCCAGGGGCGCCGGGCCGGAGCGCGGCGCCGGGCCCGAGCGCGGCGCCGGGCGGGAACGCGGTGCGGGCGCCGGGTCGTCCCAGTGCGGCTGGCGGAGGTCGTGCAGGTGACGTGCCCCACGGGCTCGCTGGCGCGCCGCGTGGTGCGCCAGCCGCTCACCGTCGACGCGCATCGGGATGGTCTGCGCGATGAAGGGCGCCTGGCGCCCCTGCGGCGTGACCCAGCTCACCAGCGCATGGTGGCTGGGCAGGTGCAGCCGCACGTCCGGGTGGCCGAGGCTCGAGAGGCGCTCCACGCCGGGGCGCACCATGTCCGAGAACTCCGCCATCGTCAGGTTCGCAGCCGCGCGCGCGTCGCGCGCGGAGGCGGTCGCGAAGTACACGCGGTGAGCGAACAGCGCATCGAGCTGGTCGCGGATCTCGCGCTCGGTCCACTGCGCGTCGGTCTGCCAGCAGGCGACCGTCTCCAGCCCGGCGGAGCGCTTCAGCGCCATCGTCTCCGCGAAGCCCCGGTTGATCACCAGCGGCGCCTCGTCGACCTTCAGCGCGACCGGAACGCGGCTGCCCGCCGCGAGCCGATCCTGCTGGCGCGCCAGCGCTGCGTCGAGCATCCCCACCAGCAGTTGCATCAGCACCGCGGTGTTGCCGGCGCCCATCGCGCCCAACGCCCCCTTCACCACCAGCACCTGCGCCTGCCCGATCACCCGGTCGAAGTCCACCCGCAGGGAGTTGTTCAGCAGCACGCGCTTGATCGAGGGCGAGTTGAGCAGGCGCGCGAGCTTGTTGACGGGCGCGTCGAGCTTGGCGGTCGTGGTGCTGCGCGCATCGGCGAGCTGGGCGGACAGCTCGGCCGTGAAGAACTCGGAGATCTCCTTCAGCTCGGGCAGCGCGCGCACGCGCGCGCCCACACGGCTGCGGTACGCGTATCCCTCCTCGCCAACCGACAGCAGCCGCGCCGCGTCCCACAGCGTGGAGCGACGGTCGTACGCGAGCACCGCGATGATCGCGTTGCGCAGGTAGCGGTCCGACGAGGCCCGGATGTCGGCGTCGGACGGAACGCTATAGCGGTTCGGTGTGCCCCTGAACGCTGCTTGGCGAAGGATATGGAGGTTGGGGTAGATGCCGAGGGTGAGCGAGCAGCCGCTGCACGATGCGTTGCGCGAGGCCGGGGCCTGGTCCTGGACATTGTGAGCTTCGATACCAATTCCATGTCGACCAGCTCCATCGGGCGCTCGTACTCGCTGGTCCCAGAAGCCGCGTCCGAGGGAACGGGATCGTCTCGAGGAAGGCACCGTTGCTCGCCCAAGGGGAAGCTCAACAAGGTGCTGTGGGCCCAAGCAGCCGAGGCGCGCGAGTCAAGAGTGGTGCCAGATGATCCGCAAGACGCACGCCACGAGGCCGCCGATCGCGGCATCAACGAAGAGGTCATGGGAAGCGCCGAAGCCGACCCGGGCGATTACGGCAAGAAGCTCGAAACATACGAGCGTCTCGATGATGAACCGGCGCCAGTCTATCAACGCCCGAGAGGGACCTCGACGATCTTCGTGAGTCTGGTCGCCTGGATCTTGAAGAAGGCTGCTGCCCATCTTGAACACACACCTCGCCATTGATGACAAAGGTGTCGCTCCTGGAGGGGCGCTGCGCTTCTTATGGCGTACGGCTTTACGGGTGTCAAGCTTTCCCGCCTGTGTTTACAGGATCTTCACACACTCACAGCCGTTCGTCTCCATGGGGGCCCAGGCCAAGATGACGCACGCCATCTGGCCTCATGCTCCTGTTCGCAAAGGCTGGAGACCCCTGGCGTGGGAGCCGCCAACTACTGTTTGGGGTCCTTCCGATATGTGGTCCGATGCTTGCCGACCGGTCTCCGGGACGTCCGCGAACGTGATCCTTACGCAAGGGGCTGTACCGGGACAGAGTGCCGGTGCTCAGATACGGCAAGGCGGATCGCCATGGCGTGGCCGTTCGCTCAAGCAGCCCAGCATCTCCCGGCGGGCTAGGGCGCATGCGTATGCTCGGGCGTGCAGCGTCCAGCGGGCGTGGAGGGGCCCGGCTGTTGTTGTTCCGTTGTGATGTATCGATGTCATAGGCGTGTCTCACGGGGGTGGTGGATGAGCGCGCTCGTGGGGCGACGGGTGCCGGGGGTGATGATGGTGGCGTGGCCGGTTGGGAGTTGCTTGATGTGGCTGGGGTGGGTATGGAACTCGTAGCCGCGTCTGCGGGTGCCGCGGCCGCTGGGGGCGATGCCGATGAGGGCTTCTTCGGTTTGCTGGGTGGTGACCCAGGCAGGGCGGGTGCCGGCCATGGCGGCGATCAGCTCGGCGGACTCGGGGACGTTCTGTCGGTGCGCGATGACGGTCTCGACGTTGCCGAGCGTCTGCTCGCGCAGCGCCCCGTCGCCTACTGTCTGAAGGTCGGCTAGCTCTTGGGTGGCGAGCAGCAGGCTTACCCCCGCGGAGCGGGCGCGGCCGAACAGCCGTGACACCTGTTCGGCGGCGGTGGCGGAGAACTCGTCGATCACGACGAGCGTCGGGGTCGGCCGGGCCTGCATGCGCGCGACGAGGCTTATGAGGTCCCCGACGATCGCGGCGGCGAGCATCTGTGCGAGTAGCGGCCAGCGGTCGGCGTCGAGCCGGAAGTACACGACCGCCCGCTCGGCAACGGCCTGGTGGACATCGAGCCGGTTGCCCTCGGTCGGGTTGAGCTGGTCGCGTAGCTCTGACTCGGCGAGGATCGACAGGCGATCACGGATACCAGCCAGCTCGCGGCGCTGGCGCTCCCCGAGGGAGTCCAGATACGCCTGCACCTGGGCGGCATCCGCCTCGGGGAGCTGGCGGGCTGTGACCTCGAGCTCGCGGGGGTTCATGTGCGCCATCAACGAGACCGGCGTCACCGCCACGCCGGCAGCGTGCATGCTGCGCACGGCGTGCCCGAGGTATCGCTGGGCCTGGCGTAGGTAGTGCGGCTCGCTGTAGCGCTCCCCGGAGAGAGCCTTGTCCGCGATCTCGCTGTCGCTCCCGTTCGCGTAGGGGTTGTACGCAAGCCTGCCTTGCGGGGTCCACGCGAGGAACGCCTTGCCTGCCCTCGCGGCCGTCGCTTCTAGCTCGTCTGCGAGCAGCGGGTCGCCCTTGGGGTCGATCACGACCGCGCCGTGCCCGGCTTCGATCAGCCTTCCTGTGATCCATGCCTCGGTGACGGTCTTCCCCGAGCCGGTGGCGCCCAGCACGAGCATGTGCGACCCCGACTCAAACCCCACCGGGATCGACACCGCCAGCCCCCTCGGGTCGCGCCCGACGATCAGCCGCCCCTCGTGCAGCCAGCCCCACCGTGAGATCCGCTGGCGCTCCCAGACGCGGCGGATCACGGTGGTGATACCGATGCGGCGGTGGGCGGCTTCGGCGTGATCGACGCCCTCGTGCAGGTCCATCCGGTGCCAGTGCGCCCCCAAACCACAAGCAAGCAGCGAACTCCACACCAGCGTCCAGAACACGACCGGCCCCGAACCCGAGAGCACGACCGCGGCGGGCAGCCCGAGCAGCGCCCACGTCCACCGCAACCCCCGACGACGCAGCACCCACGCCAACAGCACGCCACCCACGACCGAGATGACGAGGCTGATCGCCAACACCGCGATGATGTCCTCAAACTCGCGCATGGCTCGCCTCCCCCCACGCCAGCCGCGAAAGCAACGCGACATCAGACAGCCCCAGCACCGTAACCCGGTCCCCGGCACGAACCTCAGCGACGGCCCGCTCCACCGCCCGCGCCACCGGCGCCGTCGCCAGGTAGTAGGCGTGCTCGATGTGCCTCGCGCGTGCGTATCCCTGGCAGACCGCCGCCAGCCGCCGCGGCGCCTTCACCGACAGCTCAACCTCCACCGCCACCCTGCGGCCATCCAGCCCCACCGCCACCAGGTCCGGGCGATGCAAAGCCGGGCGACCGCCCGGCAGCTCCCCCACCCGCACCGACCCCACCAGCTCCCGGCGCTCCACCTCGACCACACGCAACTCACGCTCGCTCAACAACCCCCACCCAGGCAGCCCGCGGTACAGCGCAGCAGCGACGCCAGCGAGCACCCACGCGTGTTGGAACCCACCCGGACCGACGCGGTAGACCCCAAGCCGCTCCAACCCGTGCCAGCGCAGCCCCTCCCCCGTCGCCAGATACAACCCCGGCTGGCGGTACAGCAGCGCCCGCTGCTCCAACAGCCCACCCACCACCAGCCGGCTCAACCGCGCATACGCCCAGCTACGACCCATCCCGAACCGGGCCATCACGTGCTCGGCGCCCGCCGCCCCCAAACCCCCGATCCAGCCAACGATCTCCGCGTCCCTGTCCGTATACATCGCATGCTCCCTTGACTCGCTCGAAAACGACCCTTCTGCATGCATGTCGCGCCAACCACCACGAAGACCCCCCTCTCAATCCACGAGCACCCCAGCCCAGGCCGGTCGGGAGCGCCGGAACTCGCCCGGCCGCCAGGCCGGGGCCGCCTCAACAGCGACCCCACAAGCGACCCGGCCCCGCCACGACTAGACGCACTCCTCGGTGCTGCTGTTGGTGCTAGCGCACCACCGAGCCTGGGCCGATGCGTGCGATGAGCTAGGGGACCACGACAACGAAGGCGTGACTTGAGACGGATTCCTGTGGCTAGACTTCGCGGCCGTGCGCGAAGCAGCCACGCAGCGAACTTTGAGCTGGACTCAGAACCGATCACGACGGAAGCGCAGCCACTATGGCTAATACCTCGGCGCTGCGACAGATGCAGGCCTTTGAGTTCGTTCGCAGACTGCGGGAATCGCAGGGTGAACCAGATGTCCATTACGTGCTTTGGCTTGGCGCTGGTTGTTCGGTTACCTCTGGTATCCCCGCCGCCGGCCCGCTAGTACGCGACCAGTGGCTGCCGCGACTCCACCACCGAAGAGGAATCGCTCTGACCGATGTCGAGACGTGGGCCGAGAAGGAGTTTCCGGGCTACAGCGCGCGTGACGCCGCAGCTTTCTATGGCACTGTGATGGAAGCGCTCTTTCGGACTGCAGACGATCGCCAGCGAGAGACCGAGCGGCTATGCGACGCACAGTCTCCAGGGTTCGGCTACGGGGTGCTCGCGGCTCTCATGTCTCGACCGGACGGCATCTTTAGCGCAACGATCACAACGAACTTTGATGACCTGGTTGCCGATGCGATGTATGTGTTCGGCACGAAGAGACCACTCGTCATTCAACACGAGGCGCTCGCGAGCTACGCACGCCCAGGACGTGTGCAGCGTCCGCTCGTGGTCAAGATCCACGGTGACCATCGACTCAACCCAATGCACACGATCGAGGAGACCGCACCCCTCAAGAAGGAGGTCGCCAGCGGAATACGAGGGCTTCTACACGACCGCGGAGCCATCTTCATCGGATACTCGGGGAACGACCAGGGTGTGGTTGACGCGCTCACGGATCTTCCACACAACGCCCTCCCTCTCGGCGTGTGGTGGGTATCGCGGAGAGAGCCCACCGGCTTGATTCGTCCCTGGCTCGATTCCCGAGGAGCGGTATGGGTAAAGGCTGATGACTTCGACGAGCTGATGCTACTGGTGCGCAACGAGTTCGCGATCGAGCATCCCACGGCTCAGAAGTTCGACCGCATGTTCTCCACCTACCGGCAGACGTACGAGCAGCTGAGCGCCAGTGTGGAAGCACTGTCAGACTCGGTCGCTGACTCGCGTCCACTCAAGGAAGCCGCCGCCAGGGCGAGCACCGAAGCCGCGGGCTGGTGGCGAACGTTCTTGGAGGCGCGCCGTGTCGAAGACACAGACCCGGCAGAAGCCGAACACATATACGAATCGGGCCTCGAGACCGATCCCGACCCACGCTTGATCACGCTGTTCGCGAACTTCGTAGATCAGGAGCGTGAGGACCCAGACCGCGCCGAAGCGCTGTTCGAGCGCGCCATCACCGCCGACCCCACCAACGCCGTCGTCCTCGATAGCTACGCGGTCTTCGTAGATCAGAAGCGCGAGGATCCAGACCGCGCCGAAGCGCTCTACGAGCGCGCCATCACCGCCGACCCCACCCACGCCAACAACCTCGGCAGCTACGCGCTCTTCGTAGATGAGAAGCGTGAGGACCCAGACCGCGCCGAAGCGCTCTACGAGCGTGCCATCACCGCCGACCCCACCAACGCCAACAACCTCGGCAACTACAGTCGGCTCCTGTTTGCCGCTGGCGCTGATGCCAGAGCAGAAAGCCTCGCAGAACGCGCACTCAGTTTCGCTCAGACTAGTTCTCAGCCCCCGCCAGTTCTGGTAGAGGTCTGGATGTATCGCTTGCTGCGTGCTGGCGGACGCTGGCACAGCGAGGCAATAGCAGAGATAGCCAAACTCTTGCGTGCCGACGTTCGTTCGCCCGGCTGGAGCTTCGAGAAGCTCCTCGCCCTCACGCGCAACGAAAATGCGGCCGACATTCAGTGGCTCGAGCAGCTCGCACGGGTGATCTCCGAGGGCGCTGAGATCGAGACATTGGCAAATTGGGACGCCTGGCCGGGCTACTAGACGCCAGATCTGCGAGCTAGAAAGTGGAAGTCATGGAACGGATCATTGCCGCTGCTCGGCGCTCTTCCTGGTAAATCCACGGCACCTTTCTTCTCGCTGCTTCGTCTACTGTCCAACGACACGCCGGCACCGCCTGCTCGCCATTGGCGTCCCATCTTTGGCCACATAGCCCTGGTTCTTCTCGTCTCTCCTCTGACTCCTCGTCATCAACAACTACTGTCCTGCTTCTTGCATGCTCCCCGCCTGCCACATCGGTCCCTCTTCACGCCTGGTTTGGTTGTTGACCTCGGCCACCTGAAGTTGGGGGGGCGAGGTCAACAACCAAACCAGGCGCCCCGGCCCGCAGGGCCGGGGCCGATCGCGGACTCTGCGTCCGCGATGCAGTCCGCGGCCTGATCCGCAGCCGGGCACAGGCCGCCCGGAGCGGGGTGCGGCGGCGCGCGCGGCGGGTCGCTAGCGTGCGCCGCGTCGTGTATCTGCTGTATCTCGATGAGTCGGGGAAGTCAGGCCCCCGAGATTTCGACCAGCCCTGGTATGTGCTAGGCGGGCTGATCATCCACGACCGCGCGTGGCATGCGATCGAGGCCGACCTGAACGCGCGGATCGACACGCTGGTGCCCCCGCCGCGCCCGGAGACGTGGGAGCTGCACATGGCGCACATATTCCACGGCAAGCGCCACTTCCGCGAGATGCCGCGCGAGACGCGCTACGCCCTCGTCGACGCCGCCTTCGACGTGCTCGACGCGCACGCGGCCACGCTGATCATGGTCGCGATCGACAAGCGCGCCCACGCCGAGCGCTACGCCACACCCGACCCGGTGGAGAGCATCGCCTACATGCTCATGCTCGAGCGCTTCAACTCCTACCTAGACCGCCAGCACGACCCGCTCGGCGCCGTCGTCTGCGACGAGCAGAAGGAGCGCGAAGGCGCAACCCGCCAGGCGCACGCCTACTACCGCCGCCAGGGCACGGGCTGGCAGCGCATCGACCACGTGATCGAGACGCCCTTCTTCACGCCCTCGCACTGGTCACGGATGCTCCAGCTCATCGATGTCGCCACCTACTGGACCGCCAAGCACCTGAAGTCCGGCGACGAGAGCTACTGGCCCCGCATCGAGCGGCGCCTAGACCGCTACCCCCACCACCGCGGCAGCGGCCTGAAGACCTTCCCCCGCTAAAAAAAGGGGCGGCCGATGGAGTCGCCCGAAAGCGGCTCACGAACGGTCGCCGCCTACCAGTCTAGACGATCCCCGGCCCGACAGGCGAACACCTGAGCGAGGGCGCCTCCCTGCGAGGCATGGTCGGCCTTTGTCGACCAGATTGCTTGCATGCCGGAGCCGCGCCGGCCAGTCAAACGGCCCGTAAGGGCCGCGGCCCCCAACAGGGGTTTGATGGGCCGGCACGGCGTAGGTACAGCCTCATGGGGCCATCCTGCGACCACGCCCACAGCAGGCGCGAGGATGTCACGCCCCCCAAAGCCGTCATGCGGGTTTCTCGTGGGCTTCGAGCTTGGCTGCGCGTCCCATCAGCGCGGCGGCCTTCAGTTCCATCGAGCGGGCGAGGCTGAGCAGCGTGTGGAAGTCGATGTCGACCTTGCCGGCTTCGATCCGCTGCAGGCGGCGAACGCTGATGCCGGCGATCGAGGCGAGCTCGTCGGCGCTGAGGTTGCGCTGCTCGCGCGCCTGCCGCAGCGCCTTCCCGAAGAACACGAGCCTCGGGTCGCGGTCCCACAGCATCGTCGTGCGCCGCCCCCGCCGCCGCGCTTCCCGTCTTTGGCGGTCCTTCGCGCCGAACGCCTCATCGCACGGGCCGCGGTGATGGTCGATGTCGGGCTGGGCGTCGTCGGGCTCGCGCCACTCGCGCAGACAGTAGGTCGCTGAGGCCAGCCGCCAGCACGCCCGCT
>DATJMM010000050.1:0-12377 GCA_035508735.1 Solirubrobacteraceae bacterium
TGTTCGTCAGCGCCTCGCCGCCCAGCTCGGACACGAGCGCTTCGGCGCGCTCGGCGACCGGGTCGAAGCAGAGCACCGGTTTGCCCCAGCCGCGGGCGAGCGCGGACGCCATGTTGCCGGCGCCGATGATGCCGATATTCATGGGCGAACTAGGCTACCGACAGCGAGGCCGCCGATCAGCTCTGGTTGAAGAAGCCCTTCTCGATCAGCCGCGCGCGCTCCTCAGCGGAGATCTCGACGTTGCGCGGGGTGAGCATGAAGACCTTGTCGGCGATCCGCTGCATGCCGCCGTCGAGCGCGTAGGTGAGCCCGGAGGCGAAGTCGATCAGGCGCTTGGACAGATCGGTGTCGGAGCTCTGCAGGTTGAGGATCACCGGGATCGAGTCCTTGAACTTGTCGGCGATCTGCTGGGCGTCGTTGAAGGACTTCGGCACCACCAGGTGCACGCGCACGTCGCCGTTGCCGCGGGCGCCCACCGGTTTGAGCACGGTGGTGGCGCCGCGCCCGCGCCCGCCCCGCGCTTCGGCGGCGTCCTCGTCGGAGAAGATGTCGTCGAACTCGTCGCGCCGGCGGCGCAGGCGGCGCACGTTGGGGCGGTCCCGGTAGCGGTCTTCGATCTCGTCCTCGGCGCCCGCGCGGGCGCCGACGTCCTCGTCGTAGTCGTCGTGGTACTCCTCGGCGAGGCCGAAGTAGACGAGCGCGCTGTGCCAGGAGTCGCGGAATGCCATCTGTTAGGTGCGTGTTCGCCCGGCGAGCCGGATTCCCTGCTGATGCTAGTGCTTCGCGAGGGCCGGCCGACACGCCGGCGCGCGGGTCAATGATAGAGACTCGTGCCTATCCGCACGATTGTGGCGCCCTCCTCGACCGCCACCAGGTAGTCCTGCGAGGTGCCCATCGAGAGCTGCTCGAGCCCGTGACGACCGGCGAGCTCGCGCAGCGCGGCGAACCAGCGCCGGCTGCGCTCGGCGCGGGCGGCCAGCGGCGGCATCGTCATCAAGCCCGCCACCGGCAGCGCGCAGCGCTCGAGGTAGCGGCCGATCTGCGCGGGGGGGATCCCGGCCTTGCCGGGCTCGCCGGCGACGTTCACCTGCAGCAGCACGCGCAGCCCCGGTCGCGCCTGCGCGCGGTGGCGCTCGAGCTCGGCGAGCGCGGACTCCGAGGCCAGCGAGTGGATCAGCCGCACGTGCGGCACGATCGCGCGCACGCGCCTGCTCTGCAGCGCGCCGATGAAGTCCCACTCGAACAGCTCGCCGTGGGCGGCGACCTTGCGCTCGAGGTCCTGCGCGCGGTTCTCGCCCACCAGGCGCACGCCGGCGGCGGCCAGCGCGGGCAGCTCCTCCACCGGCACGTACTTGGTCGCAGCCAGGATCTCGACGGGCGCGCCTGGGATCTCGCCGGGCGCGCCTGGGATCTCGCCGGGGCCGGGCTCGCCGACGGCGCTCGACTCGCGCGCGCGCGCTCCGCCGCCGGCGCCGGCGCCGCGCGATCCGCCGGCGCGCTGCGCGGCCTCGGCGATCTCCTCGCGCAGCCGCTGCAGGTTGGCGCGCACCAGCTCGGCGCGCAGGTCGTGGATCAGCTCAACCATGCGATCCCCGCGTGGCGCCCGGCGCGCTCGCCTTCGCGGCGGTGCGAGAAGAAGCGCCCGTCGCAGATCGTGCAGGCGTCGAGGTGCTGCACGCGCGCCACGCCGGCGGCCTGCAGCCGCTGCTGCGCGATCGCGCGCAGGTCGATGCGCCGGCCGTGGCGGCGGGGCCGGCCGCCGGCGAGGGCGGCGTGCACCTCGGGGCCGACCTCGTAGCAGCACAGGCCGGCGGCGGGTCCCACCACGGCGGCGAGCGGCTCCTCCGCGCCGATCAGCTCTCGCAGCGCCTCCACGCCGCGCTCGAGCGCGCCGGCGGCGAGCCCGCGCCAGCCGGCGTGCACCATGGCGACGCCGCCGCGCCCGCCGAGTGCGACGGGCAGGCAGTCGGCGGCGAGCACCATCGCCCCCACGCCTGGCAGCGCGGTTGCGCGCGCGTCGGCCTGGACGGCGGACGGCGCCCCGCGCGCGCCCTCGACGCGATCGATCACGTGCACGCGATCGCCGTGCAGCTGGGCGCCGGCGCACAGCCAGCCCAGGTCGAGCCGCTCGCAGAGCTCGTCGCGGCGCGCGGCGCCCAACTCGTGGCCCTCGCCGGCGGCGGTCGAGAGGTTGCCGGCGGCGCGCGTGGTGAACAGCGCGCGCCCGCCGCCGGGGAGCTCGAAGGCGAGCTCGCGCGCGTGGCGTGCACGCGGCGGCCGGAGTGCCTGCCGGGCACGGGGCGCCAGGCGCGCGCGACGGGCGGCCTCGCTCACCGCTCGGCCTCCAGCGCGGCGCGCAGCTCCGCCTCGCGTCCGCCGCCGTCCAGCTCGCCGTCGAGCTTGCGCGCGAGCGCGGCCTGCAGCCGGCGGCCGATCTCCGGGCCCTCGGGTACGCCGGCGGCGAGCAGGTCCTCGCCGCCGATCTGCAGGCGCACGGCGTGCAGCCCGCCGAGCCAGGCTGCGGCGGCCTCGCCGGCGCGTGCGAGCCGCGGGTCGCGCTCGGCCAGCGCGCCGGCCAGCGCGACGCCCTCGAGCGTGGCGAGGCGTGCGGCCTGCTGCAGCTGCGAGGGTGTCGCGGCACCGGCGAGCCCGGCGGCGAGCGTGGCGGCGGAGCACGCGTCGGCGAGCGCGCGGTCGCGCTGGGCGGCGGGGATCTCGAGCTCGTCGAGCAGTGCGCGGGCCTCCGCCGCGGCGGCTCGCGCGCGTCCCGCCACGAGCGCGTGCGCGAGCACCGCCAGCGCGAGCACGTCGGGGCGGATGGGACGCGCGGAGGTGGCCGGCGCCAGCAGCGCCAGCGCGCGGCGGGCGAGCGCGGCGTCGAAGCGGAGCCGCGGGTGCAGCGCGGCCAGCAGCCCCAGCTGCTCGGCGGCCTCGAGCGCGGCCGCTGCGTCGTCTTCGCCCAGCGCGAGCCGCAGCTCGGCGCCGGCGCGCGCGGGCGTGACGGTGCCGAGCGCGCCGGACCGCAGGGCCTCGGAGGCGAGCCGCGCGGTGCCCGGCTCGATCTCGAATCCGAGGCGGGCGCGGTAGCGGGCGAGGCGCAGCAGCCGCGTGGGGTCGTCGAGGAAGCTGCGCTCGTGCAGCACCCGCAGCCGCCTTGCGGCCAGGTCCTCGCGGGCGTGCTCGGCGCCTTCCAGCGAGCCGCGGCGCTCGCCGCCGAGCGCGAGCGCGATGGCGTTGACGGTGAAGTCCCTGCGCGCGAGGTCCTCGGCGGCGGCGCCGGGACGGACCTCGGGCAGCGCGCCGGGCGCCGGGTAGCGCTCCGCGCGCCGGCGCGCGAGGTCGATGCGCCCGCCGTCCCATTCGACCAGCGCGGTGCCGAAGCGCTCGTGCAGAGCGACCTCGGCGCCGAGCTCGGCGGCCAGCTCCCGCGCGAGCGGCTCGACCTCGTCGCTCAGGACCACGTCGAGCTCGCGCGGCGGGCGCTCCAGCAGCAGGTCGCGCACGGCGCCGCCGATCAGCGCTGCATCGTCGTGGCGCTCGCCGGCGGCCAGCAGCTCGGGCCCGCCGGGCAGCGCGGCGAGCGCCTCGAGCACGCGCGGTGCGTCCTTCACGCCACCCGCACGGGGATGCCGGCGGCGGCCAGGTGTCGCTTGGCCTCGGCCACGGTGTGGCGGCCGTAGTGAAAGATGGAGGCGCACAGCACCGCGTCGGCGCCGGCCTCGAGCGCCTGCGCGAGGTGGTCGAGCTCGCCGGCGCCGCCGGAGGCGATCACGGGCACCGCCACGGCGTCGCTGACCGCGCGCGTGAGCTCGAGGTCATAGCCCTCGCTGGTGCCGTCGCGGTCCATGCTGGTGAGCAGGATCTCCCCCGCCCCGCGCGCCACGGCCTCGCTCGCCCACTCCACCGCGTCCCGTCCGGTGGGCGTGCGCCCGCCCGCGAGATAGGCCTCCCAGCCGCCGTCCATCTTCGATGACGGTGTGGCGCGTTTGGCGTCGATCGCGAGCACCACGCACTGCGCGCCGAACACCCCGGCCAGCTCGCCGAGCAGCTCGGGCCGCTCCAGCGCGGCGGAGTTGACCGACACCTTGTCGGCGCCGGCGTCGAGCGCCGCCTGCGCGTCGGCCGCCGAGCGAATGCCGCCGCCGACGGTGAACGGCACGAACACGTCGTCGGCGGTGGCCCGCGCGAGCTTGGCGATCGTGTCGCGCTTCTCGTGGGTGGCGGTGATGTCGAGGAAGACGAGCTCGTCGGCGCCTTCGCGGTCGTAGTGGGCGGCCAGCTCGACCGGGTCGCCGGCGTCGCGGATGTCGAGGAACTGCACGCCCTTGACGACGCGACCGCGGTCGACGTCCAGGCAGGGGATCACGCGCTTGAAGTGCACGCGCCCAGCGTATCTACGCGGCCAGGGCGCCCTTGGCTTCCGCAACCGTGAAGCGGCCCTCGTACAGCGCGGTGCCGACGATCACGCCTGTGAGGCCGTCGAGCGCGTGCTCCCTGCGCAGGCGAGCGAGCGCGTGGAGATCCGCGAGCGCGCCGATGCCGCCGGAGAAGATCACGCTGCCCTCCCCCACGGCGCGCGCGACCCATGCGACCTCGTCGCGGTTGGCGCCGTCGAGCATGCCGTCGTGGTCGATGTTGGTGAACACGAAGTGGCGAGCGCCGCGCTCGCGCAGCGCCGCGAAGGCGTCGCGGGCGGGCACACCGGTGCTCTGGAGCCAGCCGTGGGTGGCGACGCGGCCGCCGCGCACGTCGACCCCCACGAGGATCCGCTCAGGACCGTGCGCCGCGAGGCACTCGCCGAACACGTCCGGGTCGCTGAACGCGACCGTGCCGAGGATCACGCGCTCGGCACCCGCGTCGAGCGCATCGGCGACGGCGCCCGCGCTGCGCAGGCCGCCGCCGTACTGCACCGGCACCCCGGCCTCGCGGGCGACGCGAGCGAGCTGATCGAGGTTCACGGGCTCGCCCGTGCGTGCGCCGTCGAGGTCGACCACGTGCAGATAGTCGGCGCCGGCGGCGACCCAGCCGCGGGCGGCCGACAAGGGGTCCTCGTCATAGACCTTCTTGGCGTCGAAGTCGCCGCGGACGAGCCGCACGGCGTTGCCGCCGAGCACGTCGATCGCCGGGTAGAGCCTCACCGCGCCAGCGAGCGCGGCTCGCGCGCCCCGCCGGCGCCGGCAGCGGCCGCCGTGGTGATGGCGGCGGCGTCGACGCAGATGCGGGCGAAGTTGGCGAGCAGGCGCAGCCCGGCGGCGGAGGACTTCTCGGGGTGGAACTGCACGCCGTAGAAGGAGCCGCGCTGCACGGCGGTGACGAATGGCTCGCCGTACTCGGCGCGCCCGAGCACATCGGCCTCGTCCGCGGGCACGGGCGCGAACGAGTGCACGTGGTAGAAGGCGCAGCGCGAGGGCAGCCCGTCCAGCAGCGGCGAGCCTGGCTCGCTCGCAAAGCCCACCTCGTTCCAGCCGATGTGCGGCAGCTTCAGCGCGCCGGCGCGCAGCGGCAGCACCTCGCCGGCTACCAGCCCGAGACCCTCGGCGCCGTCGAGCTCGCTGGAGCGCTCGAAGGCGAGCTGCATGCCGAGGCAGATGCCCAGCACGGGCGTTCCGGCGTGCACGCGCTCGCGCAGCAGCTCGTCGAGGCCGAGCTCGCGCAGGCGGCGCATGGCGCGCGGGAAGGCGCCCACGCCCGGCACGACGAGGCCGTCGGCCGCGCGCAGCAGCTCGTGATCGCTGCCGACGGTGGCGCCGGCACCGGCGTGCTCGAGCGCCTTCTCGACCGAGCGGCGGTTGCCCATGCCGTAGTCGACGACGGCGATCTGGGGAGTCGCGCCGCTCATGCGGTGAGCGTGCCCTTGGTGCTGGGCACGCCGCGCTCGTCGGGGTCGATCGCGACAGCTTGGCGCAGCGCGCGCGCGAACGCCTTGAAGGCGGCCTCGATCATGTGGTGCGCGTTGCTGCCGGCTTCCACGCGCAGGTGCAGGGTGAGCTTGGCGGCGTTGGCGAGCGCGCGGAAGAACTCCTCTGTGAGCTCGTGCTCGAAGCCGCCGGTGGCGCCCGGCGGCAGCTCGGCCTCGAACAGCGTGAAGGGCCGCCCGGAGACGTCGATCGCGCAGCTGGCGCGGGCCTCGTCCATGGGCACGCAGGCGGAGCCGTAGCGGCTGATGCCGGCGCGCTCGCCGAGCGCCTCGTCGAGCGCCTGCCCGAGCACGATCGCGGTGTCCTCTGCGGTGTGGTGCGCGCCGGTCTGCAGGTCGCCGCTGACGCTCACGTCCAGGTCGAGCCGGCCGTGGCGGGCCAGCAGGTCGAGCATGTGGTCGAGGAAGCCCACGCCGGTGGCGCGCGCGCCGGCGCCGGAGCCTTCGAGCGCGAGCGCGAGCTTCACCTCGGTCTCGGCGGTCGCGCGTTCGATCTCGGCGGAGCGTGTCACTGCTCGTGATTGTGGCGCACGCGGGCGAGCATCGACTCGGCGTGCACCTCGAAGCCCTCGGCGTGGGCGATCGGCGCGCCGGCGGCGGCGAGCTTGCCGGCGCCGGCGCCGACGCGCACCTCCGACATGGTGCGGCGGAAGTGCCGCGGCGAGAGCGTGGAGGCGAAGCGCGCGGCGCCGGCGGTGGGCAGCACGTGGTTGGAGCCGGCCACGTAGTCGCCGAAGGCGGTGGCGCTGTCGAGCCCCACGAACAGGCAGCCGGCGCAGCGGACCTGTGCGGCCAGCGCCTCGACTTCCGCGCCGATCAGCTGCATGTGCTCGGGCGCGAAGGCGTTGGCGAGCGCGATCGCCTCGCCCGCGCCGGCGACCTGCGCGACCGCGAAGGCGGCGTCGCCGACGGTTGGCCGCTCGAGCACCATCCGCTCGAGCGCGTGCGCGAGCGCGTCGCAGACCCGCGCGGAGGCGGAGACGGCGACCACCAGGCTGCCCTCGCCGTGCTCGCCCTGCGCGAGCATGTCCAGCGCGGCGAGCCGCAGCTCGTGCTCGCCGACCCCTTGCGCGAGCGCGATCAGCAGGTCGCTGGGGCCGGCGAAGCCGTCGATGCCGACGTGCGCGGACAGCTGGTGCTTGGCCTCCTGCACGTACAGGTTGCCGGGGCCCACGATCACGTCCACGCGCGCCACCGTCTCGGTGCCGAGCGCGAGCGCGGCGATCGCCTGCGCGCCGCCCATGCGGTAGACGCGCTCCACCCCGCACAGCCTGCAGGTGCCGAGGATCGCGGGGTCGATCTGGCCGTCGGGGCCCGGCGGCGCGCACACCGCGACCTCGCCCACGCCGGCGGAGCGCGCGGTGACCACGCCCATCACCACGGTGCTGGGGTAGGGCGCCCGCCCGCCCGGCACGTACACCGCGGCCGAGCCCACCGGCAGCTCGCGCAGCGTGATGCGCTGCCCCTGCGGCAGCTCGACGGCGGCGTCGCGGCCGACGGCGGCGTCGGCCAGCAGCGCCACGTTCATGATCGCGACCTGCAGGCCGGCGATCAGCTCCAGCGGGAGGCGTTTGATGGCCTCGTCGAGCTCCTCGTCGCCCACCAGCAGGGGGCGGGGCTCGGCGCCGGCGGTGTCGAGCCTGCGCGTGTACTCGAGCACCGCCTCGTCGCCGCGCCGGCGCACGGCGGCGACGATCTCGCGCACGTCCTGCGCGACCGAGGCGCCGTCGGCAACGAGCGCGCGCAGGTGGGCGGCGGTGGCCGAGGGGCCGCCGAGCCGCTGCACGTCCTGCTCGGTGAGGCGCTCGAGCTGCATGCTCACACGGGCTCGCCGGCACCGCGGCCGCGGGCGGCGGCCGGCAGCTCGCGCAGGCGCGCGAGCAGCGCGTCGATCTGCGCGGCCTTGAGCTTGTGGGCGACGCGGTTGGCGACCAAGCGGGCGGTGCACGCCACGATCTCCTCGCGGATCACCAGGTTGTTCTCGCGCAGCGTGGTGCCGGTGGCGGTGAGGTCGACGATCGCCTCGACCATGCCGGTCAGCGGCGCCAGCTCGACCGAGCCCTTGACCTCCACGATCTCGGCCTGCCTGCCGGTCTCCTCGAGGTAGCGCGCGGCGATGCGCGGGTACTTGGTGGCGACGCGCATCACGCCGAGCCGCCTCAGCGCCTCCAGCGCGGGGTCGGGGCCGGCCTGGGTGGCGAGCACCATCGTGCAGCGCCCGTAGCCGAGGTCGAGCAGCTCGTACACCTCGCGTCCGCCTTCGCCGGGGCGCTGCGCGGCCTGCTCGAGCAGCACGTCCTTGCCGGTGACGCCGAGGTCGGCGGCGCCGGACTCGACGTAGGTGGGCACGTCGGAGGGGCGCATGGTGATCACGCCGATGTCCTCGAACAGCAGCTTGCGGTCGTTGGCGCGCAGCTCGGCGGTGTCGACGCCCAGCGCGGCGAGCAGGTCGACGGTGCCGTCGAACAGCGCGCCGCGGGGCACCGCGATGGTGAGCCCGCCGGTGGCGCTCATCGCGGCGTCTCGCCGGCGCCCGCCAGGTCCGGGGCGCCCGCGCCGGCGCCTGCGCCGTGGGCGAGCAGGGCGCCGGTGCCGCGCTCCTCGCCGGCGAGCGCGATGTGCAGGCGGTCGACGCCCAGGGCGAAGCCGACCGCCGGCAGGCTGCGCCCGAAGCGCGCGAGCAGCTCGTCGTAGCGGCCGCCGCCGCCGATCGGGGTGCCGAGCGCGGGGTCGTAGACGTCGAACACGGCGCCCGTGTAGTAGCCGATGTTGCGCACGAGCCCGAGGTCGAAGATCACGCGCGAGGCCACCTCCGGGTCGAGCAGCTGGTGCACCTGGCGCAGGCCGGTCAGCGCCTCCCCGGCGGGCGCGGGCATGTCGGCCAGCACCTCGGGGCCGCCGCGGCGCTGGGGCACGTCGAGCAGCAGCCGTATGTCGGGCGCGGGCAGGCCTGACTGCTCGAGCGCCTCGGCGAGCGCGACGAAGTCGCGCAGCACCAGCGCCTCGAGCAGCTGGGCGCGCCGGCCGTCGGGCACCGCCAGGCTGGCCATCAGCGCGGGGAACAGGGAGGCGTCGCCGAGACCGACGCGATAGCCCTTCAGGCCGGTGGCGTCGAGCGCCTGGCAGAGCACGGTGAGCGCCTCCGCGGTGCCCTCCGGCGCGGGCGCGCCGATCAGCTCGATGCCGGCCTGCAGCAGCTCGCGCGGCTGTCCCCGCTGGGGGCGCACGCCGCGGTAGCAGTGCGCGAAGTAGCTGAAGCGCAGCGGCGGCGCGCTCGCGGCGTAGCGCGTGGCGACCACGCGCGCGATCGGCACGGTCATGTCGGAGCGCAGCGCCAGCACCGCGCCGGTCTCGTCGAACACGCGATAGGCGGGTCTCGCCTCGGCCATGTCGGCGCGGGCGAGCACCGACTCGTACTCGAGCGCGGGCGTGTAGACCTCGCCATAGCCGCGGCGCTCGAACACGGCGCGCAGCGCGTCGGTGATGGCGCGCACCTCGCGCGTCTCTTCGGGAAGCACGTCGCGCGTGCCGCTCGGGATGGGGTGGATCATGGGATCCGGGGAATTATGCGTGCACGGGCTCCGTGGCCACGCGCTCGATGCGTGCGCCCAGCTCGCGCAGGCGCTCGTCGATGCGCTCGTAGCCACGGTCGATCTGGCGGATGTTGCCGATCTCGCTGCGGCCCTCGGCGCACAGCGCAGCCAGCAGCATCGCCATGCCGGCGCGGATGTCGGGCGACTCCACGCGTTCGCCGCCGCTGCCGCGCAGCCGCCGCGGGCCGTTGACGATCACGCGGTGCGGGTCGCACACGACGATGTCGGCGCCCATCAGGATCAGTTTGTCGGTGAACACCAGGCGGTTCTCGAACATCCACTCGTGCACCAGGATCGATCCCTCGGCCTGGGTTGCCAGGGCGACGGCGATCGAGGTGAGGTCGGCGGGAAACGCCGGCCACGGGCCGTCCTGGATCTTGCCCTTGTAATCGCCCACGTCGGCACGGGCCACGAGCGTCTGCGCGCCCGGCACCACGATGTCCTCGCCGTGCAGCTCGGAGCGCAAGCCGAGGCGTTCGAACACCAGCCTGATCATGCGCAGGTCGCCCGGCACGGTGTCCTTGATGCGCAGCTCGCCGCCGGTGACGCCGGCGAGCGCCATGAAGCTGCCGATCTCGATGTGGTCGGGAGCGACGCGGTGCTCGCAGCCGCGCAGGCGCTCGGCGCCGTTGACGGTGATCAGGTTGGAGCCGATGCCCTGGATGTCGGCGCCCATCTTCACGAGCATGCGCGCGAGGTCCTGCACGTGCGGCTCGCAGGCGGCGTTGCCGATGACGGTGGTGCCGGGCGTGAGCGCGGCTGCCATCAGCGCGTTCTCGGTGGCCATCACGGAGGGCTCGTCCATGAACACGTCGCTGGGGCGCAGGCCGCTGGGCGCGCTCAGCACGATCTCGCGCTGGCAGTCGGTGAGCGCGCCCATCGCGCGAAAGGCGTCGAGGTGCGGGTCCAGCCGCCGGCGGCCGATCACGTCCCCGCCGGGCGGGGGCATCACGGCGCGCCCGAAGCGCGCCAGCAGCGGCCCGGCGAGCAGGAAGGACGCGCGGATCGACTCGGCCAGGCCCGCGTCGATCGCGACCTGCCCCACGTCGGCGGCGCACAGCGCGAGCTCGTTGGGGCCGCGCCAGCCGACGCGCACGCCGAGCGCGACGAGGATCTCGAGCATCGCGTCCACGTCGCGGATCCGCGGCACGTTGTGCACCACCACCTCTTGCTCGGTGAGGACGCTGGCGGCGAGGATCGGCAGCGCGCCGTTCTTGTTTCCCGCGGGCACCATCGTGCCCGACAGCGGCACGCCGCCTTCGATGACGAACTTCTCCATGAGCTTGGGGCGCCGGACGCGGCTCGAGAACGGCCCGCCGGACAAGCGCCTGGCTAGCGTAACACCCATCTCGGCACTCAAGTTCGCGGTCTCTCCGCCGCCCCCTTCATCGGTGCCGCGGGTGCGCGCAAGCGGGTTCCTGGGGGCGCCTTCGTGCAACTTCGATTGCAGGATATCAGGGCCGAAAACCGCATCGCAAAGCCACTTTTGGGGGGAAGAGCCCGTACGCACACGTGTTCGCCCGAGGTCCGTCCGCGCCCATCCGTATCTTGCGAACAGATGTTCCCCTCCACCGCAAAAACAAGGCTTGCGCAGCGCGCGCTCGAAGCGGCGCGTCTCGCCCGTTCGTTCCTGTTGCTCGAGGACGGCGTCGAGGTCGACTGGGAGGTCGGCCAGCAGGACGGGCCGCGAGCGCCGATGCACCCGCATCGAGCCGCGTTGCGCAGAGGGAGCGGCGAACGCCGCCCCGGCGCCCCGCCGCCGGCCTGCCACGTCTGCCTGACCCCGGTGCAGCGCCGAGGGACGCTGCCAGCGCGTGCACGCACGCGGCGGGGGCAGGCGGATGGCGGGCCGGCGTGTGCGCGGCCAGGTCCGGTGGCGGGGCCACGGTGAGCCGCGCGCAGCCCGCCTGACGGTCGCGGGGCTGCCGGCTGCCCGGCTGCCGGCGGGCGTCGGTCGTGGGCCGCGCTAGCCGCCCCAGACGCGCGCCACCTCGGGATCGACGCGGATGATGACGCGCCGTTCGCCGGGCTGGCGGAAGGGGTAGGTGTCCTTGTCCAGGTACTTCTTGGCGAGGGCGTCGATGTGTGCGTCCGCGCCGTCGTGGGTGCGCTCGGCGACGCGGCCGCGGACCTCCAGGTACTCGTAGGGGTTCTCCATGTTCTGCACGGTGAGCGTGACGCGGGGGTCGCGTTCGAGGTTGCGCGGCCAGGCGCGCCCCTCTGCGGTGTTGACGACGGGCTTGCCGTCTTCGACGTCCACCCACACGGGCGCGGAGTGCACCGAGCCGTCGGCTCTCAGCGTGGCCACGTTGCAGAAGTTCCTCGCCTTCAGCAGCTCCTCGGCCCGGCCTTCGATCTTCACGCTCATCTTGACCCCTTTCTCTTGGTTGCTTGCTCGGCCCCTACGATAGGGCGCGCGGCGTGCGCGTCCGGAGCGCGGCGGCGCGGGAACGGCAGCGAGCCGCCCTGGGGCGGCTCGCGCGAGACTAAACCGGCGGCGTCCTACTCTCCCAGGCCCTTGCGGGCCAAGTACCATCGGCGCTGAGGGGCTTAACTGCTCTGTTCGGAATGGGAAGAGGTGTTTCCCCCTCGCCAAGGCCACCGGAAAAGGGCGAAAGACCACGCCCTCCGCGGTCCCTCAAAACTGCACAGCAGCCACTGCGGGTATCAAAAACATCCGTCAAGCCCTCGACCCATTAGTACCGGTCTCCTTCACGCGTCGCCGCGCTTCCAGATCCGGCCTATCAACCTGGTGGTCTACCAGGGGTCTTACTCCCTCGAGGGGATGGGAGAGTTCATCTTGAGGCCGGCTTCCCGCTTAGATGCTTTCAGCGGTTATCCGATCCACACGTAGCTAGCCTGCTATG
>DATJMM010000051.1:0-115080 GCA_035508735.1 Solirubrobacteraceae bacterium
CTTGCCCGTCCGCTCGACCGGCCCGGAGACGTCGAGGACGTCGTCGAGCATCTGGAAGGCGAGGCCGATGTGGCGGGCGAAGCCGCCCAGGGCGTCGGCGAGCTCCGCCGGCCCGCCGGCGCTCAAAGCGCCGAGGCGACACGCGGCTTCGAAGAGGGCGGCCGTCTTCAGCTCGCAGCGATGCAGGTAGCGCTCGACCGGCACGTGGGTCGCGTAGGAGTCCTCGCGCTGGAGCAGCTCGCCTTCGGCGAGCGCGGAGCTGGCCTGCGAGAGCGCGCGCAGCTGCGCGGCGTCGTCGTTGCGCGCGAGCTCGGCGAAGGCGCGCGAGAACAGCAGGTCACCGGTGGCGACGGCCGTCTTGCGTCCCGCGGCGGCGGCGACGGTGGGCTGCCCCCGGCGCAACGCGGCGCCGTCGATGACGTCGTCGTGCACGAGCGTGGCGGAGTGCACGAGCTCCACCGCGACGGCGGCGCGCACGAGCCGCTCGAGCCCGTGGGGGCCGCCGGCGGGCCCCCCGGCGGACTGCGCGGCGAGCACCACCAGCAGCGGGCGCAGGCGCTTGCCGCCGGGAAAGACGGTGGCGCCGGCGTAGGCGGCCAGCGGCGCGCCGGCGTGCGCGGTGACGCGCTCGAGGTGGCGCTCGGTGCGCTGCATGATCTGCTGCAGCTGCGCGCCGCCGCGGCTCATGATCGCGTCGAGTCCGTCCACCTCTCCGGCGCGGGCGCCCCCCGCCATGCTGCTCACCGCGCTCATGATGCCCGACCACCCGCTGCGGCGGCGGTGCGCCGCGGCACGGTGCCGGCGTGGATCGCGACGATGCCGCCGGCGGTGAGCAGGTAGCGCACGTGCGCGAGCCCGGCGCGCTCCAGCTCGGCGGCGAGCTCCTCTGGGCCGGGGAAGCGCTTGACGGAGCTCGGCAGGTAGTCGTACGCCTGGGCGATGGCGCCGGCGCGGGCGCCGTTCGCCCCGGCCGCGGCGCCCGCGCCGGCGCGCGAGCGGGGGCGCGAGCGCGCAGCGAGCGCGCCGGCGAGCACCCCCAGCGCCGGCACGACGCGGTCGAACCACAGCCGGTAGAACAGCGACAGCGGCGGCTTGGTGGGGGTGGTGATCTCGAGCACCACCACGCGCCCGCCGGGGCGCACCACGCGCGCCATCTCCGCGAGGCCGCGTGCGAGGTCGGCGAAGTTGCGGGCGCCGAAGCCGACGGTGGCGGCGTCGAAGCTGCCGTCGGCGTAGGGGAGCGCCATCGCGTCGGCCCACTCGAACCGCGGCGAGACGGTGTGGCCGGGGTGCGCGCCGGCGCGGGCGCGGGCGGCGGCCTTGGCGCGCGCGCGCTCCAGCATCGCCTCGGCGAAGTCGCAGCCCACCACCGCTCCGCCAGGGGAGACGCGGCGGGCGAGCTCCAGCGCGAGATCGCCGGTGCCGCTGGCGACGTCCAGCACGACGCCGCCGGGAGCGAGCCCGGCGAGGTCTGCGGCGCGCGCGCGCCAGCGGTGGTGCAGGCCGGCGGTCATGGCGCTGTTCATCAGGTCGTAGACGCCGGCGATGCGGTCGAACATGGCGCGCACCTCGCCCGCCGCGAGCGTGCCGGGCTGTTTGGCCTCGTCGTTCATCGCGCCCGCGAGGGGCGCGGCCGCACTCTGGCTGCGCGGTCTGGCGCGCGAGCCGCCACGCCGCCTACTTCAGCTGCGAGAGGAAGTTGACGATCGCTTCGAACTTCTTCGCGGGCAGGTTCTTGAAGGACGGCATCGGCGCGGTGGGGTTCACGAGCGTGCGCGCGATCGCCTGGCGCGGGATGCGCGAGGCGATGTGCGTGAGCTCGGGGCCGGGGCCGGCGTTGCCGTTTTCGCCGAGCTTGTGGCAGGCGAGGCAGCCGGACTGGGCCACCACCAGGCGGCCTTCTTCGTACTCGCTGAGCAGCTTGCCGCCGGCTTCCTTGACGGCGGTGGGGGTGGGCATTTCGATCGCGGTGGGCGCCCCGGTGTGAGCGCCGGAGTAGGTGAGGTAGGCCATCACGCAGATCACGGCGATGCCGGTGAAGGTGGCGATCGGACGGCGCTCGGGACGGCGCTCGGGCCCGCGGTCGTAGAAGGGCAGCAGGAACAGCAGGATCATGCACAGCGTGGGTATGCCGATGGTGGCCAGCGGCACGATGCTGGGCGTCCTGATGATGCGCAGCAGCTCGAACAGGAAGAAGAAGTACCACTCGGGCCGGGGCACGTAGGTGGTGCTGGTGGGGTTTGCCTTGGAGCCGAGCTCGGCGCCGAGCACGAGCGACATGGTGATGATGACCGCCATCACGATGCAGGCCATCACGGCGTCCTTGGCGACGGCGTAGGGGAAGAACGGTTTGCCTTCGGACTTCAGGGCGGCGTACTCGCGGAGGTACTCCTCCTTCTGGCGCTGGTTCATGGCGCGCCCCGCTGGCTGCGGCGGCGCCCGCCGGATATGGCCCTCGCCATCGCCGTCACACCTCGGTCTCGCGCAGCTCCGGGCGCTTGTGCGCTTTGCGCCAGGGCGGAGCGGTGGTGCCGAGCTTGGCGACCAGGTACAGGTGCGCGCCGATCAGCGCGGCGATCAGCCCCGGCAGCAGCAGCATGTGGATGGCGTAGAAGCGCGACAGCGTGGTGGCGTTGAATTCGGCGCCGCCGTAGAGGAAGTCGCTGAGGTAGGGGCCGAGCAGCGGCCCGGTGCCGTTGATGTTGACGCCGACCTGCGTGGCCCAGTAGGCGCGCTGGTCGAACGGCAGCAGGTAGCCGGTGAACGACATCGCCATGGTGAGGATCAGCAGCACAACGCCGATCACCCAGTTGAGCTCGCGCGGGTACTTGTAGGCGCCGAAGAAGAAGGTGCGGCCCATGTGCAGGAACACGAGCACCACCATCACCGTGGAGCCCCATTTGTGCATGCCGCGCACGAACTGCCCGAGGAACACTTCGTTGGTTACGTGGCGGATCGATTCGTAGGCGCCGCCGGAGGGGTCGGGCCGGTAGTACATGGCGAGGAACACGCCGGTGACGGCCTGGTTGAGGAAGGCGAACATGGTGGCGGAGCCGAGCGTGTAGAACCAGTTGGTGCCCTTGGGCACCTTGCGGAACATCATCCAGCGGGCGGCGCCGCTGAGGGAGGTGCGCTCGTCGACCCAGCCGACGACGCTGATGCCGGCGTTCTTGGCTTCCTCCAGCGGCCCGTCGGGCCCGCCGTGGCCGGGCCGCGGCGGCGGCGTCTTCAGCGGGGCGGGGATCGGTGGGGCTGGCAGCTTGGGCAAGGGCTCGCGTCGGTCCGGGCCTACAGTTTTTTGGCGCCCGGCGTGGAGGGGTAGAGGTACTGGCCGATGCCGTCGACGGTCTCGCCGGGCAGGCGCGGCGAGAAGCGGCGCAGCTGGCTGTTGACCGAGAAGCGCGGCCCGAGTTCGACGTCTTCGCCCCGCACGCGCGTGTAGAAGCGGTCGAGCGGGCGGACCGGCGGCCCGCCGACGCGGCGGCCGAGCAGGTCGTAGACGCCGCCGTGGCAGGGGCAGATGAAGCGCTCGGAGGCGTCGACCCAGCGCACGGGGCAGCCGACGTGCGCGCAGCGGCTGGAGATGGCGATGTAGGGGGTGCCCTTGTCGTACGGGTCGGTGTCGATTTCGGGGTTGAACTTGCGGATGTAGGCGGTGGACTTGCCGGCCTCGCCGATGTCGGGGACGAGCGTGATGGTGACGGGCACGTAGTTGTTGTCGGGGAACTGGTTGACGGTGCCGACCACTTCCCAGCGGTGCGGCGTGCTCTTGAAGATGGGGCCGATCGCGAAGCCCAGCGCGGGCAGCGCGAAGGCGCCGGCGGCGGCCGCTCCGGCGCCGTGGGCGGTGGCGGTCATGAAGCGCCGGCGGGTGACGGTCTCGCCCTCGAAGGCGCCGGGCATGCCGCGGTCGAGCGTGTACTTGGACTTGTGCTTGTCGCGCCTGTCTGCCACCGGGGCCAGAAGGATAACGATGCTCGATTCACGAAGGCGCTGCGCCCTCGCAGACGCTAGTGCGCATTGCAGCGATCGCCTCGGGGTGCCCGTCGATCACGAGCTGCTTGGCGCGGGCGTGCTGCTCGCTGGCGCCCCAGCCGACCGCGCGGGCGCCGGCGGCCCACACGGCGTCGGCCAGCTCGCCGCGTCCGGCGCCCTGGGCGAGCGCGCTGAGCGTGATCGTGTCGGCGAGCTCGGCGACGGCGGGCGTGTCGCCCAGCGCGACCAGCCGCGCGAGCCCGATCGCGTAGAGGCGGTCGCCGGCGAGCAGGCGCAGGTCCTCCTCGGCGGCGCTGACGACGCGCGGGGTGGCGTAGTGCAGCAGGTAGCCCTCGTAGATCGCCTCGACGAGCAGCTCGTACTCCCCGCGGCGCCCGGCGGCGCGGGGCCCGGCGGCGGCGACGCGCGCGGGCGAGCTGGGCGTGGCGGCGGCGGCGGGCGCGAGCAGCGTGGCCATCAGCCCGCCCCCGTCGCGCAGCAGCGCGCGCAGGCGCTCGAGCACGTCGGCGCCGCCGTGCGCGTTGCCGGCCTGCGCGGAGGCGGAGCTCATGCGCGGCGCTCGCGCTCGGCGACGGCGGCGAAGGCGGCGGCGGCGGCCTCGACGGTGCGCTCCAGCTGCTCGTCTGTGTGCGCGAGCGAGGGGAACCACGCCTCGAACTGGGACGGCGGCGGGTAGACGCCGCGGGCGAGCAGCTCGCGGCACCAGGCGGCGTGCAGGTCGAGCCGGCAGGCCTGGGCGTCGGCGAAGCAGCGCACGGGGCGGTCGCTGAAGAACACGGTGAGCAGTCCGGGCGCGCTGACGACCTGCACGCGCCCGCCGAGCGCGGTGGCGGCGGCGCGCTCGAGCCCGCGCGCGAGGCGGGCGGTGGCGGCGGCGAGGCGCGCGTAGGCGTGCTCGTCGAGCAGCTGGAGCGTGGCGAGGCCGGCGGCGACGGCGAGCGGGTTGCCGGACAGCGTGCCGGCCTGGTAGACCTCGCCGGCGGGGGCGAGCATGCGCATCAGCTCGGCGCGCCCGCCGAGCGCGGCGGCGGGCAGCCCGCCGCCGATGACCTTGCCGAGCACCACCAGGTCGGCCCGCACCCCGAGCAGCTCCTGGGCGCCGCCGCGCGCGACGCGAAAGCCGCTGATGACCTCGTCGAGGACGAGCAGCGCGCCGCACGCGTCGGCGCGCTCGCGCAGCAGCTCGAGGAACCCATCCTGGGCGGGCACGAGCCCCATGTTGGCGGGCAGCGGCTCGGCGAGGATGGCGGCCAGCGCGCCCTCGCCACCGCCGGCGGTGGCGGTGGCGGCGAGCAGCGCCTCGCGGTCGTTCCAGGGCACGACGACCGTGTCGGCGGTGGCGCCGGCGGGCACGCCGGGGCTGGCGGGCAGGCCCTGGGTGGCGAGACCGGAGCCGGCCTGCGCGAGCAGCGCGTCGCAGTGGCCGTGGTAGGCGCCGGCGAACTTGAGGACGCGCGCGCGCCCGGTGGCGGCGCGCGCGAGGCGCACGGCGGTCATGGCGGCCTCGGTGCCGGAGGAGGTCATGCGCAGCATCTCCACGCCGTCGACGCGGGCGGCGACCTCGGCGGCGAGCTCTACCTCGCCAGCGGTGGGCGCACCGAAGCTGGTGCCGCGGGCGGCGGCGTCGGCGATCGCACCGACGACGCGCGGGTGCGCGTGGCCGTGGATCAGCGGCCCCCACGAGCACACGTAGTCGACGTAGCGGTTGCCGTCGACGTCGACCAGCTCGGCGCCCTCGCCGCGGGCGATGAACAGCGGCTGGCGTCCGATCGCGCGCATGGCGCGCACGGGCGAGTTGACGCCGCCGGGGAGCAGCGCCAGCGCCCGCCGGTAGAGCTCGGCGGAGCGCGTGTCGGCGATGGAGGCGGTCAACTCAGACGCCGGCGTGCTCGCGCTCCCACGCCTTGAACTCGTCCGTGAAGTAGAGCAGGCGGACCTTCTTGAACTCGGTGGAGGAGTAGAGCGTGGCGCGCTCCTCGATGCCGGTCATGGCGGCGATCGCGTCGAGCACGGCGTCGCACTCCTGCTTGGAGCGCCCGTGCGCCATCGTGAACACCGAGTAGGGCCAGTCCGCGTAGGTGGGGCGCTGGTAGCAGTGCGAGACGCCGCGCACGGCGGCCATGCGGCAGCCGACCTCGGCGATGCGCTCGTCGGGGACCTTCCAGACGCCCATGCCGTTGGCGGAGAAGCCGGCGCGGCGGTGGTAGAGGATGGCTGCGACGCGCCGCAGCAGGCCGCGCTGCTGCATGCCGGCGAGGTGCTCGAGGAAGCGCTGCTGGCTGAGGCCGACCTCCTCGGCGGCGGCGGCGTAGGGCTGCTCGACCACGGCCATGTCGCCCTGCAGCGCGCGGATCACGGCGACGTCGAGCTCGTCGTAGGGCTGCGGGTCGAGCTCGACCGGCTCGGCGACCTCGGCGGCGGCGCTGGCGAGCGCGCCGGTGTCGCCCTCCATCTCGAGGTCCATGCGGATCTTGAAGAGCTTGAGCGTGGGCAGCTGGCGCACGGACTCGGCGCCGGCCTCGCGCGCGAGCGCCGCTAGCGTGCCTTCGAGCCCGAGCGCGGAGTCGGGCTCGGTGGCGATCGTGAACCACAGGTTGAACTCGTGGTTGCGCAGGTAGTTGTGCGAGACGCCGGGATGGGCGTTGATGACCTGGGCGGCCCGGTGGGGGTGCTCGGGGTCGACCTTGGCGGCGACGAGCATGGAGGAGTAGCCGAGCGCGCGGGTGTCGAAGATCGGGGTGACCTGGCGGATGATGCGCTTGTGCAGCAGCCGCCGGACGCGCCCCATCGCATCCTCGGGGGCGATCCCGGCGAGCGCGGCGACGTGCTCGAAGGGGCGCGGCGCGATCGGGAAGCTGCCCTGCATGAGGTTGAGCAGCCGGCGGTCGACGTCGTCGAGCGCGATCGCGGCGCCGTCCTTGCGCGCGCGCAGCTTCGGCGTGGCGGTGGTGGGCCTGCTCGGGTCGGCGACGTCGGCGAGCGGGGCCGGGTCGGCCGCGGTGGGCTCGGCGCTCATCCCCGCTCCTGCGCCAGCCATCGGGCGGCGTCCTTGGCGTGGTAGGTGATGACGGTGTCGGCGCCGGCGCGGCGCAGCGAGGTGAGGATCTCGAGCACGGTGGAGCGCTCGTCGAGGCAGCCGGCGGCGGCGGCGGCCTTGACCATGGCGTACTCGCCGCTGACGTTGTAGGCGGCGACGGGGAGATCGGTGGCGCGCTTGACGGCGGCGATCAGATCGCCGTATGCGAGCGCGGGCTTGACCATCACCATGTCGGCCCCCTCCTGCACGTCGAGCAGCGCCTCGCGCACCGCCTCGCGGCCGTTGGCGGGGTCCATCTGATAGCTGCGGCGGTCGCCGAAGGCGGGAGTGGAGTCGGCGGCTTCGCGGAAGGGCCCGTAGAAGGCGGAGGCGAACTTGGCGGAGTAGGCGAGGATGGGGGTGTCGGCGAAGCCCTCGCCGTCGAGCTCCTCGCGGATGGCGCCGACGCGCCCGTCCATCATGTCGGACGGCGCGACCACGTCGGCGCCGGCGCGGGCGTGCGAGACGGCGGTGCGGGCGAGCAGCTCGACGGAGGCGTCGTTGTCGACCGTGGGAGTTGCGCCGTCGCCGGCGAGGACGCCGCAGTGCCCGTGCTCGGTGTACTCGCACAGGCACACGTCGGTGATGACGAGCAGCTCCGGCACGGCCTGCTTGATGGCGCGCACGGCGAGCTGCACGACGCCGTGCTCGTCCCAGGCGCCGGAGCCGCGGGCGTCCTTCTCGGCGGGCAGCCCGAACAGCATCACCGCGGCGAGCCCGAGCGCGGCGGCCTCGCCGGCCTCCTCGACGGCGGCGGCGAGCGACAGGCGCTCCACGCCGGGCATGGTGGCGATCGGCTCGCGCGCGTGCGCCTGCTGCGTCTCGCTGACGAACAGCGGCAGCACGAGCTGCCCGCAGCGCAGCTCGGTCTCGCGCACCAGGCCTCGCAAACGGGCGCTTGCGCGGAGCCTGCGCATGCGCGTCTGTGGATAGGGCATCCCTGCGAGGATACCTCCAGGGAGATCTTTTGATGAGGGGCCGCCTGCGGCGGCGGGCGGCGTTGGCGTTGTGCTCAGTCGGCGCGGCGCAGGCCGAGCAGCGCGAGCGCGGCGAACGCGCCGCCGAGCGCGGCGAGGTGCAGGAGCGAGGCCCAGATGGCGGGGGCGGCGCCATTGACGGCGGTGTCGAGCGCCTGCAGCGCGGCCTTGAAGGGAAACGCGAAGGAGACAGCCTCGACGAGCGCGTAGAAGCCGCCCGAGACGGAGCCGGCGGGCACGAGCGCGAGCAGCGCGAGCGGCAGCGCGAGCATGATGGCCAGCAGCGAGGCGGCGCGCACGTCGCGGGTGAGCGCGCCGATGGCGACGCCGAGCGCGGCGAAGGCGAGCGCGGCGAGCGCGAGCGCGGCGAGCCACAGCCCCGCGCGCGAGAAGTCGAGCGCGACGAAGGCGCCGATGGCGGCGAGCATGGCGACGGCGACGGGGAGCGCGCAGCCGGCGGCCAGCAGTGTCTTCTCGACGAGCAGCGAGCGGTGGCTGACGAGGCCGCGCACGAGCCGCGCGAGCGCGTGCTCTTCGCGCTCGAGCGCGACGCCGCCGGCTGCGAGCAGCACGCACAGGAACATCAGCGAGACGGTGACGGCGACGACCACGGCGAACGTGTCGAGCGGGGTGCGGCGCCCGTGCAGGGTGACGCTGTGGATGCGTATGGGCTGGCCGATGGTGGCGAGCACGCGCTTGGCGAGGAGCAGGTTCTGCGCGGCGAAGGAGGCGAAGGCCCTGAGCTGTTGGAGCTGCGTGCGCTCGCGTCCGGGCGGCTGGCGGGCGATCAGCGCGGCGAGCACGGCGGGGATCCGCTGCAGCCCGATCAGGCCCTGCGGCGCGCCGGCGGCGGGCAGCTCGCCGCCGCGCAGCAGCGTGTCGATGACGGCGGCGGCGGCGCGCTGGATCTGCGCGGAGAAGCCGAGGTTGGCGTGTGCGAGCGCCGATTCGATCGCCGAGCGCGCGAGCGACTGCTGCAGCGCGTTGCCGTTGTAGAGGACTTCGAGCTGTGCGGGGCTGGTGGCGGAGCTGACGCGCGCGGCGAGGTCGGCGGGGATGACGACGGCGGCGAGCGCTTCGCCGGCGTCGACCTGCGCGACCGCCTGCGCGCGCGAGCTGGCCTGCAGCGCGTGCACCTGCGCGAACACGCGGCGCGCGTACTGCGCGACCTCGACGCGGCGCGTGCCGACCCTGACGGTTTCGCCGGCGGGCACCTCGTCGACGATCGCCACGCGCGGGCGCGCGGGCGCGCGCGAGATGGCGAAGCCGATCAGCAGCGCGACCACCACGGGGTAGAGCACGAGCAGCGCGAGCAGCAGCCGCGAGCGGCGGAGGATCAGCAGGTCCTTGCGCAGCAGCCAGCTCACGCGCCCGCCTCACCCCGCTGGCGCTCGCGCACGAAGCGCACGAGCGCGCGCTCGAGGTCGCCGTCCTCGGGCTCGGCGCCGGCCGCGAGCAGCGCTGCGGGCGCGCCGTCGAAGAGCAGCCTGCCGCGGTCGAGCACCAGCACGCGGCTGGCGTGGCGCTGCACCTCGCTGACGTTGTGGGTGGAGAACAGCACGGCGGTGCCGGCCGCGGTGCGTTGCGCCAGCAGGCGCCACAGGCGCTCGCGCTGGTCGGGGTCGAGCGCCGCCGAGGGCTCGTCGAGCGCGAGCGCCGGCGGCGAGCCGATCAGGCCGATGGCGACGTTGACGCGCTGGCGCGAGCCGCCCGAGAGCTTGCCGACGAGCTGGTGGGCGCGGGCGAGGAGGTCCGCCTGCTCGAGCATCGCGGCCACCGTGGCGTGGACGTCGGCGACGCGCTCCAAGCGCGCGAACAGCTCGAGGTTCTCGGCCACGGTGAGCTTGCGATAGAGCGCGGGCTGCTGCGGCACCCAGCCGATGCGGCGGGCGGCGGCGTGGCGCGGCGCGGCGGCGGGCGCGAGCGCGACCTCGCCGGCGCTGGGTGCGAGCGCGCCGGCGAGGATCGACAGCAGCGTGGTCTTGCCGGCGCCGTTGGGGCCGATCACGCCGACGAGCTCGCCGGCGGCGAGCTCGAAGCTGACGTCGCCGAGCGCCTGCTGGACGTTGCCGCGCTCGCCGTAGCGCTTTGCGAGCGCGCGGGCGCTGAGCACGGCGCTCACAGCAGGCCGTTGCCGCCGCGCTGCCAGGGTTCGAGCTCGAGGTGACGGGTGAGGTAGACGGCGGTCTCGCGCAGGATCGAGAGGATCGGCAGCGCGAGCAGCGCGCCGACGATGCCGTCGAGCTGCAGGCCGAGCAGCAGCGCGAAGATCACCAGCAGCGGGTTGATGCGCAGCGTGTGACCGAAGATCTGCGGCGCGACCACGTGGCCCTCGAGCTGCTGCAGGGCGACGAACAGCAGCACCACCCAGATCGCGACGACCGGTTCGGTGAGCAGCGCTACGGCCACCGGCGGCGCAGCGCCGAGGATCGGGCCGATGTAGGGCACGAGCTCCATCGCGCTGTAGAAGAGCGCGAAGGCGAGCGCGTAGCGGCGCCCGTCGGGGAAGATGCCGATCGCGCCGAACACGTACAGCGCGAGCCCGGCGGAGGCGCCCATGACGAGGCTGAACAGCAGCTGCCCGCCGACGTAGCGGGAGACGGCGCGCTGCACCAGCGTGGGGTAGTCGTCGGCGCGCGTGCCGTCGCCGTCGGGCATCAGCCGGCGCGCGAGCTTGCCGATGTGCTCGCCGTAGACGAGCATGTAGACGGACAGCACGAACACCAGCACGAGGTCGAAGATCGCGCCGGCGGCTTCGGTCAGCAGGCTGCCGAACGAGGAGGCGAGCTTGCCGGCGCTCTTGGCGACTTTGCCCTCGATGCTCTGCAGCGCGGTCTTGCCGGGTTTGACGAGGTTGAGGTGGATGCCGTGTTTGTCGAGCGTGTGCTGCAGGCTGCCGAGCTGCTGGTTGGCTTCGTCGACCAGGTGGGGCAGGTTGTCGGTGAACGTGCGCACCTGGTTGGAGATAGGGTTGGCCAGCAGCACGCCGACGCCGGTGAGCGCGAGGAAGAATGCGAGGTACACGACCAGCACCGCCAGCCCGCGCGGCAGCCTGCCGCGCTGCACGAAGGAGACGGCGGGGTTGAGGATCAGCGCGATCACGGAGGCGACGATGAAGATCACCAGCACTTTGCCGGCGGCTTTGGCGAGCGCCCACAGGGCGAGCGCCGCGAGCGGCAGCGCGACCAGCTGCACCCAGCGCGGCACCACCACGCGCGGCGGCTCGGGCTCGGCGGTGGTCGGTTCCGCTCCCCGGCCGGGCGGCGTCGCCAGCTTGCGCTCGCGCTCGCCGGGCGGCTCCGCCTGTGGGGACGACGCGGAGACGCCGCTCATCTGCCTCCCACCATCGCAAGAGTATGGCTGAGGCCGAGGCGGCCCCCGCGCGCATCCTGTTCGCGGGCGACGTGGTGGGCGGCGTTGGCCGCCGCACGCTGCTGGAGTGCCTGCCGCTGCTGCGCGAGCGCTACGCGCCGACGTTCGTGGTGGTCAACGGCGAGAACGCGGCGGGCGGCCTGGGCATCACCGCCAAGATCGCCGAGCAGATGTTCCGCGCGGGCGTGGACGTGATCACGTTGGGCAACCACACCTATCACCACAGGGAGGTGTACCCGTACCTCGAGCGCGAGCCGCGCATCCTGCGTCCCGCCAACTTCCTGCGCAGCCAGCCCGGCCACGGCAGCTGCGTGGTGGAGCGCGACGGGGTGCGCCTGGGGGTGGTGAACCTGAGCGGCAACCTGTACCTGCGCGCCGGGCGCTCGGCCTTCACCGAGATCGAGGTGGCGCTGCGCGAGCTGGGCGAGGTCGACCACGCGCTGGTGGACATGCACGCCGAGGCGACCTCGGAGAAGGTGGCGCTGGGCTGGCACCTGGACGGGCGCGTGACGGCGGTGGTGGGCACGCACACGCACGTGCCCACGGCGGACGCGCGCGTGCTGCCGGGCGGCACGGCGTACATCACCGACGTGGGCATGACCGGCGCGCGCGGCGGGGTGATCGGCGTCAAGCGCGAGCAGGCGATCGAGTCGCTGCTGACGCAGATGCCGGTGCGCTTCGAGACCTCCGAGGAGGACCCCTGGCTGATGGGCGTGCTGGTCAGCTGCTCGCGGCGACTGCGGGCAGACTCGATCGAGCAGGTGCTGATGCCACGACCGGCGCCGGCGTAGGCCACGCCGGCAGGGCGCCCAGCAGCGCCACCGTGGCAGGCGCGAAGAACCAGGGGATGTACAGGTAGAACCAGTGTTCGATGCCGAGCTGCTCGGCGACGATCACGGCCGCGCAGGCGGCGGCGAGCCCGACCAGGTCGGCCCTCCTCGGCACGAGCGCGAGCGCCACCGCGAGCGCCACGGCGGCGATCTCGACGGCGGTCTCGGCGCCGTGCAGGCCGTACAGGCCCCACACGGAGAAGGGCGAGCCGCGGTTGGACTGGTAGACGATCGTGCGCTCGTAGATCTGATGGATGGAGTCGCGGCCGAGCGCGGGCACGAACAGCAGCGCGGTGGCGGCGGCGAAGGCGAGCGCGAAGACGGCGAGCGTGCGGCCGCGGCGAGCCCGCGGCGGCTCGCCCTGCGGGGAGGACGCCGCGAGCCCGTGCGTGGCCAGCAGCGGCGCGAGCGCCAGCGGCGCGAACTTGGTGAAGCCGGCGAGCGCTGCGGACACGCCGCGGCCGGCGTTCGCGAGCTGCGAGCGGTAGCTCGCGCACAGCAGCGCGAGCAGCACGAGCGCGGCCACGAGCGTGTCGTTGGCGTTGCTCTCCAGCGCGAACAGCGTGAACGGGCAGGCGACCCAGGCGTAGGCGAGCGCCACCCCGAGCGTGGGCCCGCGTAGGCGCCGTCCGAGCAGGAACATCAGCGCGGTGGCGAGCAGGTCGAAGAAGATCGCGGCGGCGTGCGCGGCGGGGAGGTCGTCCCACTTGCCGGACCAGCCGAAGAGCTGCTGGAAGGGCACGTAGGCCTCGTAGTTGAAGGGGCCGTAGGTGTCGCCGTGTTCGTTGTCCGACGGCCAGTGCCCGTACAGCGCTTCGCCGTGGACGATCTTGCTGGCGCCGATCACGCCGGCGTAGCCGACGTCGATCACGTTCGAGTCGGTGACGTTGAGCGCGATGCGAAAGCCGAGCAGGAAGACCACGCCGAGCGCCAGCCAGCGCGCCGGCACCAGCAGGCGCAGCTGCGGCGGGCCGCGACGGGCGCGGCGGGGCGGGGCTGCGGACCGGGACGCGGCGAAGGGCTCGCCCGCCGGCGGCGCCGGCGCTAGCTCGCTCGCCGGGCGGCGCAGGGCGATCCACAGCATGCGCGCCAGCAGGTACAGCAGCGGCGGGTAGGCGAGCGGAACCGAGGCGTAGATGTTGGCGTGGTTGAAGAACGCGAGCGAGACGGAGAACGAGAGCAGTGCGAGCAGGTCGAGGTGCAGCAGCGAGAACGGGCGGCGGAAGTTGAAGAAGGGCACGAAGAACAGCGCGCACAGCGGCAGCCACACGTACAGCGCGTTGACGTGGCGCCCGAACGCGCCGGGATAGCCGCGCGCCATCGTCCAGGCGATCTGAAAGCCGGTCCACGCTTCGACGACGCGCCCGTCGAGATCGTCGATGACGACCAGGCCGATCTCCTTCTTGCCGGTCTTGTCGAAATAGCTCACCTGCCACTGCGCGGCGCCCTTCAGGTAGGCGTCGCCGAACGAGCCCGGATATTGGCGGCGGACCTCGCGCATCTTCGCCAGGCGGCCGGCGATCGCGAGCGCCTGGTCGGAGGACAGCCGGTGCGCCGGCGGCGGCGTGGTGGAGGCCGGCTCGGGGATCGGGGCTTCCGCGCTGGTGGAGGCGCTCGAGCGGGTGGTGGCAGCGGTGGCGGCCTGTGCCGGGACGCCGCCGGCCAGCGCCAGCGCAAGCGCGAGCACGGCGCCGCCGGCGAGCGCGGCCCTGTGCGCGAGCTTGGCCATCGCCCGAGGGTAACGGGGCTGGGGCGCTCAGACGGTCACAGGCCGAAGTGGCGCAGCGCCAGCGGCGCGACGTCGCGGATCGCCCACTGCGCAGGCAGCTCGAGGCCCTCCAGCTCGAGGCCGTGCAGCACGAGCGCGCCGAGCGAGTCGCTGGCGTGCAGCGAGCCGTGGCTGCCGCCGCCGATGTGCGCCTGCCGGCCCCAGTCGAGGAACTCGTGGCCGGGCGCGGCGGACAGCAGCACCTCGCCGGAGCTGGGACAGAGCAGGGCCGCCCACACGCGGGCGAGCGCGTCGGGGTAGCGGGGGCAGCGCAGCAGGCCGTCGTGGACGCTCGCGCCGAGCGTTGCCAGCGCGCCTTCGACGCTCCAGCTGCGCCCGCGCTCGTCGTGCAGCTCGCCTGCGGGCGCGAAGCGCAGCTCGCCGTGGGCGCGGCTGGCGATCACGCCCTCGCGGGGGGCGTCGTGGGCGTCGCGCTCGAGCCACATCACCAGCTCCACTCCTTCGATCTGGAGCGCCCTGCCCACTACCGAGGCGCGCATGGCGTCGCGCTCGGAGGGCCGCAGCGCGTAGACCATGGCGGCGCGCTGAGAGGGGCACACGGCGACGCGCGCCTCCACCTCGCCGGCAGCGGCGGCGTCACCGGCCTGCCGCTGCCCCTCGTCCCGCTCGGCGCGCTGGGGCGAGCGCGAGGGGCCGAGCACGCCGAGATCGGCGAGCTCGTCCTGCAGCGCGATGGTGGCGCCGACGGGCGCCTGCGAGTGGTCGGCCATGACGATCATGGCGTGCTCTGAGAGGAACTCCTCGACGCCGCCGGCAGCGTTCATCACGCGCGCGAGCTGCAGGTCGGCCTGCGCGATCGAGTGGATCTGGGCCTCGGGGCCGCGCTTGTGCGAGTACCAGTCGTTGTCGGGCAGCGACAGCAGCAGGAAGTCGAACAGGTCATGCTCGACCAGGTAGGCGGACACGCAGCCGGAGTGGCGGTCGCGCACCCCCGGCATGCCGAGGTTGGAGCGGCAGCCGGTGCGGCGCGAGGCGAACACGTCGGCGTAGAAGAGCTCGCGCGGGCCCATCACGGCGTGGCGCATCAGCGCGGCGGCGACGCGCGTGAGCGCGGTGTCGCGCTGGGGCTCGTGGCGGTGGCGCCCGCGGTACATCAGGTAGGTGGTGCCGGCGGTGCGCACGTCGGCGTCGTCGAGCGACTCGAACACGGTGAGCGTGTCCGCGCTGAGATGCGCGCGGTTCATGTTGTAGACGGTGTCGGTGAGCTGCCGGGCGATGCCGAATCGCTGCGCGGCGCGGAAGCTCGAGCCGTACTCCACGTAGCGCTGCTCGCCGCGGTGGAACCAGTTCATGCCGGGGATCTCGTGCTGGTCCTGGCCCACGCCGGTGACGATCGAGGCGGCGCACACGGGCGTCACCGACGGGAACGCGGCGACGCAGTCGCGCACGTACAGCCCCTCGGCGACGAGCCGCTCGAGCACCGGCGCGACCCCCTGCTCGATCGCGCGCTCGAGCATCGCCGGCGCCATCGCGTCGATCACGCACAGCACGAGCTTCCCCCTGCGGGAGCGCATCGTCACCGCAGATCCCCTCGCGGGCGCATCGTCATCGCAGAGGGATGCGGCGCCGGCCTGGGCGCGACCGCGCCGGGACGGTGGGCGCGGGCACCTAGCGACCCAGCACGCGCAGTCCGGCGTACTTGCGATCGCCGCGCGCGCGCCCGCGCCAGGCGAACCAGGCGAGCGCCGCGAGCAGCACGTAGCCGAGCACGTGCGCCAGCGCTACGAGCGCGGCGCAGGCCACGGAGGCGGCGTCCAGGTACACGGTCAGGCCTTCGCGCGCGGCGCTGTCGTGCAGGCGCGCGCGGGCGCGCACTACCACCGGCCAGGCGGCTCGCTGCGAGAGGCCGGCGGCGAAGAAGCCGCCCGCGAGGCCCGGCCACCAGGCGTCGCCGTGGGCGGCGAGCGTGCCGGCGAACAGCACGGCGCCGGCGCCCAGGCCGAGGCCGGCGAGCGAGGCGCCGAGCGCATCGGGCGTGTTGGCGCGGTCGGAGGGGTCGATCATCGGCGAGAGGCCGAGCAGCAGCTGCGCGGCGTAGGAGACCACCAGGGCCACGGTCGCCGCCAGCAGCCACCAGCCGGAGCCGAGGAAGTGGAAGGCGTGCCCCCCGAAGCCGACGCCGAGCGCGCCGGAGGAGGCGAGCGCGCCGGCGAGCAGCACGGGCAGGAACGGCCGCAGCCCGCAGGCCGCGGCCAGGCCCGCGCCGAGACCGATGTAGAAGACGATGCCGTTCATGCGGTGCGTGTGCGGATCTGCGATACCGTGGGCGTTGGCCGATCGGGGACCGGGCAGGACGATAGACGACCGCTCCGGCGGTGCGGGCGCACCGGACCCGGCGGTTGGCTGCAGGCGCCCAGTCGCGGGCGTCCAGAGCAGAGAACACGAATGGAACCGCTCGCGGGCTCAACCTTCAGGGACATCCTCGCCGGCGCCTTCGCGGGCCCTGGCGACGGCCCCGACGTGGTCATTCGGCAGGTCAGCACCCACTCGCGGCGCATCCACAGCGGCAGCGCGTTCTTCGCGATCGGCGGTCAGCACGCGGATGGACACAGCTTCGCCGCGGAGGCACTGGAGAACGGGGCCGCGGTGGTCGTGGCGCGAGCCGGCGCGAGCAGCGACGAGCTCGTGCGGACTGGGCGGATCATCGAGGTCGACGATCCGTTGCAGGCGCTGCAGCGGCTGGCGGGCTGGTGGCGCACGCAGATCGAGGGCAAGGTCGTGGCGGTCGTCGGCGGCAACGGCAAGACGATCACCAAGGACGCGCTCGCGCACCTGCTGGCGGACGAGCTCACGGCGTACGCCAGCCCGGGCAGCTACAACAGCAAGCTCGGCGTACCGCTCGCGCTGCTCGGCTGCCCGCGCGAGTGCGACGTGGCGATCTTCGAGCTCGCGGTCAGCGCCCCCGGCGAGATGGCGACGCTCGAGCGGATCGTTCGTCCCGACCACGTGATGATGACCAACCTCGGGGCGCGCTGGCGCCCCAACTTCCGCGATCGCGGCGATCAGGCTCGCGAGCTCCTGGCGAGCGCCGCGAACCTCGGCAGCGACGGCTGGCTGCTGCTCGGCCAGCACGACGAGGAGATCGGCGCGGCGGCCGGGGACGCCAGCCGGTGCCGGCGACTGGTGTGCGGTGAGGCCGCCGAGCTGCCTTCGTTCTCCGAGCCCCGCTACGCCCGCGACGGGCTGGTCGTCGACGTGAGCTTTCCCGATGGCCGTTCGGGAGTGGTGAGCGTGCGCACCCCGTCCGCGGAGATCCTGGCCGACGTCGAGCTGGCGATGAGCGCGGCGTGGCTGCTCGGCGTGGGGTCCGCGAGCCTGTTGACGAGCACCGACGACTACGCGCCGAGCGCGACGCGCATGGAGATCTGGCGCTCGCCCGCGGGCGTGACGCTGATCCGCGACGTGGCGACGCCCGATCCGATCGCGGTCGGCTCGGGGATCCGTGCCGCGAAGCGCGTGGCCGGCGCGAACGGGCGCACGGTGGTCGTGCTCGGCGAGCGCCTGGAGCTCGTCGATCCGGCGGGCGTCGGCGAGCTCGCGCACGCGCTGCGGGCCGAGCGCGTGGACGCCGTGTACGCGCTGCACGGTCCGCTGCCGGACGCGCTGCACGAGGCCAGCGAGGCGGTCGAGGAGCCCGTGCCCGTGAACCTGTTCACGAGGACCGAAGATCTGCGCCTGACGCTGCTCGAGGACCTGAAGGTCGGCGACGTCGCGCTCGTGCAGTCGCCGCGTACCGCGCCGATCGGCGACCTGACGGCCGAGCTGATCGGGGCGATGGCCCCGACGCGGCTGTATCTCGACCTCTCCGCGCTCGAACAGAACGTCTCGTCGTTCCGGCGCATGGTGGGGCCGTCCGTGCGCGTGATGGGCATGGTCAAGGCGCTCGCCTACGGGACCGACGACGTCAACGTCGCCTCCTGCCTGGAGGCGTCGGGGGTCGACTTCCTCGGCGTCTCGAACGCCGACGAGGGCGTCGCGCTGCGACGCTCGGGAATCGCCGTGCCGATCCTGGTCATGCTCGGCACCGGGCGCGATCTGGAGGTGATGCTCCGCCACCGACTCACCCCGCTGGTCTACTCCGAGGAGATGCTCGAGGCGGTGCTCGCCGTGGCCCCACCCGCCAACGCGCGCCTGCCGGTGCACGTGAAGATCGACACCGGCATGCACCGCACCGGCCTCGCGCCCGCTCAAGCCCGTCGGGTGCTCACCCGGCTTCGCGACTGCGAGCACATCCGGCTCGAGGGGATAATGACCCACTTCGCCTGCGCCGACGACCCGGCGGAGGACGACTTCACCGCCGCCCAGCTGCGCGCGTTCAACGCGGTGCTCGACGTGGCCGCGGAGCTCGGGCTCCACGACCTCATCCGCCACGCCGCCTCCACGGCGTCGACCGTTCGCCTGCCGCAGACACACCTCGACATGGTGCGCATCGGACTCGGCCTGTTCGGCCTGCACCCCTCGGAGGCCACGCGCACGCGCGCCGATCTCATACCCGCGTTCGGCCTCGTCAGCCGCATCGTCGAGATCCTCGAGCTCGAGGAGGGGGCGCGGATCGGATACGGGGGCACCTACCGCGTGCCGAGCGGGGGCGCACGTGTGGGTGTCGTGCCCGCCGGCTACCACGATTGCGTTCCGCGCGCCTTCTCCAACCGCGGTCACGTGATCGTCGCCGGCGTCGAGTGTCCGATCTTGGGCAGGGTGTCGATGGACTCGATGACCGTCGAGCTCACGTGCTGCCCGGACGCGCACGTCGGCTCCGACGTCCTGATCCTCGGGCGCCATGGAGATCGCGACGTCGCTCCCGAGCGTCTGGCGGCCCTGATCGAGACGATACCCTACGAGCTGATGGTGCGGGTGGGGCCGCGCGTGCAGCGCATCCTCACGCGCCACTGATCCCCGCGCTCGCGCCCATGCCCGCAGAGACCCTGACCGACGCGATGAGACCGACGCGCTACACGCACTCCAGCAAGCTCACCGGTGTCGCCTACGACATCCGCGGGCCCGTCCTGACGGAGGCGATCAGGCTCGAGGAAGAGGGACATCGCATCCTTCACCTCAACGTCGGCAACCCCGCGCCGTTTGGCTTCGACGCGCCCAACGACATCCTGCTCGACGTCATTCGCGCGCTGCCGACCTCGCAGGGCTACAGCGACTCAAAGGGTCTGCTGACCGCCCGGCGCGCCGTCGTTCAGTACTACGAGGCGAAGGGCACGCCGGGGATCAACGTCGAGGACATCTACCTCGGGAACGGTGTGTCGGAGCTGATCCAGGTGGCGATGCAGGCGGTACTCGAGGCCGGCGACGAGGTCCTGATCCCCTCACCCGACTACCCGCTGTGGACCGCCGCGACGCAGGTCGCCGGCGGGCAGCCGGCGCACTACAGATGTGACGAGACCGCCGACTGGTTTCCCGATCTGGAGGACATCCGCTCGCGCGTCACCGATCGCACGAAGGTGATCGTCGTGATCAACCCCAATAACCCCACCGGCGCCGTCTATCCCCCCTCGGTACTCGACGGCATCCTCGAGATCGCCAGGGAGCATTCGCTGATCGTCTGCGCCGACGAGATCTACGACAAGATCGTCTACGACGAGGCCAGCCACATCGCGATCTCCTCGCTGGCCGGCGACGTGCTGTGCCTGACGTTCAGCGGCCTGTCCAAGACCTACCGCGTGGCCGGCTTCCGCTCCGGCTGGCTCGCGCTCTCCGGGCCGAAGGCGCGCGCCACGGACCTCATCAAAGGCCTGGACCTGCTGACGAACATGCGGCTGTGTCCGAACGTTCCGGCCCAACATGCGATTCAGACCGCGCTCGGCGGCTACCAGAGCATCGAGGCGCTGGTGGCGCCCGGCGGGCGGCTCCACACCCAGCGAGACTGCGCCTTCGAGATGCTCAACGCGATCCCCGGAGTGTCGTGCGTGAAGGCGATGGGCGCGGTTTACGCGTTCCCCCGGCTCGACCCTGAGATCTACAAGATCAAGGACGACCAGCGGCTGGTGCTGGACCTGCTCAAGCAGGAGAAGATGCTCGTGGTCCACGGCAGCGCCTTCAACCTGCCGACGACCGATCACTTCCGGCTGGTGACGCTCCCCCACGTGGAGGACCTCGAGGACGCGTTCGCCCGGCTTGCGCGCTTCCTCGCCGACTACCAGCAGTAGCGATTTGGCCACGCAGCGCATCTGCACCAGCTCAGCGTTCATCCGGATCTAGCGGGCCGGGGAGTGGGGTCTGCGATACTCGGGCGGCTGCTGGAGATAGCGATTGCCCGCGGCCAACAGTCCCTCACGCTGATCACCTACGCCGACATCCCCTGGAACGGGCCGTTCTATGCGCGCAGCGGGTGCTCGGAGATCGGGCCCTGCGGCGCGCCGGGACACCTGCGCCGCCTGCTCGGCGGGGACCGCTCGGCGCTGCCGGCGAGCACGTCCGTCTTCTTCCACTGGCCCACGGGCGACGCGCCGGCCGTGGAGGGCGGCTGACGATGGCGCAGCGCAGGCCACGCGTGGCGATCGTGCTCGGGGGCCCGTCGGGCGAGCGCGGGATCTCTTTGAACTCGGCGCGCACCATCGCCGATCACATCGACGGCGTCGGCGTGGAGCTGGGGGAGCTGATCTACTTCGACGCGGCCGGCGATCCGTTCGCGATCACCCGCGGGCTGCTCTACTGCAACACGCCGTCGGACTTCGACTACAAGCTGCTCGCGGACGACCCCGTGTACGGGCAGCGCTTGAGCGAGCCGGAGCTGCACGCGCGGCTGCGCGCCGTCGACCTCGTGATCCCGGCGATCCACGGGCAGCTCGGCGAGGACGGGGAGCTGCAGCTGCTGCTCGAGCGCCTGGAGGTGCCCTACGTGGGCACCGGCGCCGCGCAGTGCGCGGTCGCCTTCGACAAGCACCGTGCGAAGGAGGCGCTGGCGGCGGCGGGCCTCGCGGTCGTCCCGTCGGTGCTCGTCACCGCCGAGCAGGCTCCGGGCGAGCGCGCGGCGCTGGCGGCGGGCGCGTTCCCGCAGGAGGGGACGCTGGTGGTGAAGCCGGCGCAGTCGGGCTCGAGCATCGACGTGTGCATCTGCATGGATCGCGAGCAGGCGCGCAGGCAGCTGGAGGAGCTGCTGCAGCGACACTCGCGCGTGCTGATCCAGCCGCGGATGAGCGGCACGGAGTGCACGACCGTGGTGCTCGAGGGCCCCGCCGGGCCGGTGGCGCTGATGCCCACGGAGGTGGAGCTGCTGAAGACGAAGGGCGAGGAGGACTACCTGGACGCCGACCGCAAGTACAGGCCCAGCGACAAGGTCCACTTCCACTGCCCGCCGCGGTTCCCGGAGGCGGCGACCGAGGACATCCGGCGCACGGTGGAGCGCGCGTTCTCCGCCCTCGGCCTGCGTGACTTCGCGCGCATCGACGGCTGGCGGCTGCAGGACGGGTCGTTCCTGATCTCCGACGTCAACCCGGTCAGCGGCATGGACCAGACGAGCTTCCTGTTCGTGCAGGCGGCGCAGATCGGCATGGACCACGCGGACCTGCTGCGCTTCGTGGTAGCGGCCGCGGCCCGCCGCACGGGCCTGGAGTGGCCGGCGCGGGACGCGCGCCGTGCGCAGCGCGCGCCCGGCGCGCGGCGGCGCCTGCCGGTGCTGTTCGGCGGGCGCACGGCGGAGCGGCAGGTGTCGGTGATGAGCGGGCTGAACGTGTGGCTGAAGCTGCAGGCCTCCGACCGCTACGAGCCGGTGCCGTACCTGCTCGACGGCGCAGACACCGTGTGGCGGCTTCCATACGCGGCGGCGCTTCACCATTCCGTGGAGGAGATCGTGGCGGCGTGCGAGGGCGCGCGCGAGCACGAGCAGCTGCGTGCGCGCCTGGCGGCGAGCATCCACGAGCGCCTGCAGCTGCGAGAGGGCGACACGAGCGCTCCCGCGGAGCTGCCGGAGCGGATGACGCTGACGGAGTTCATGGAGCGCAACGACCTCGTGTTCATCGCGCTGCACGGCGGCATGGGCGAGGACGGCACGCTGCAGGCGATGCTGGAGGAGCACGGCGCGCGCTACAACGGCTCCGGCCCCGCCGCATCCCGTCTGTGCATGGACAAGGCGGCGACGGGCGAGGCCGTGGCGGCGCTGCGCGACCCGCACATCGCCACGGCGCGGCGCGTGCGGCTGCCCGTGCCCGCATGCCCCGACGACGACGCCGTGAGCGGGATGTGGCGGGCGGTGGTCGCGGGCACCGGCGCACAGGACGTGATCGTCAAGCCGCCGGACGACGGCTGCTCGGCGGGCATCATGCGACTGGTAGGGCCTGACGAGCTGAGTCGCTACCTCGAGGCGAACGACTCTGCGGGCACGGAGCTCAGCGGCGTCGGGTTCACGCACCTGCCCGACGACCAGGCTGTGGAGATGCCGATGGAGCGGCAGGACACGCTGCTGTTCGAGGAGTTCATAGAGACCGACGACATCGAGGCGCGGGGCGCGGCCGGCAACGGTCACGGGACGTTGGTGTGGGGCGCCCATCACGACACGAGACTGGTGGAGGTGACGGTCGGCGTGCTCGGCCCACGTGGCGCCATGCGGGCGCTCAACCCGAGCATCACGATCGCCACCAACAAGGTGCTGAGCGTCCAGGAGAAGTTCATGAGCGGCACCGGCATCAACCTCACGCCCCCGCCCATGCCGCCGGCGGGGCGCGTGGAGCGAGTGGCGGTGGAGCGTGCGAGGGGGCACGTGGAGCGCGTCGCACGCGCGCTCGGGCTTGCGGGCTACGCGCGCATCGACGCGTTCATGGACCGCGAGACCGGCGACATCACGGTGATCGAGGTGAACACGCTGCCGGCGCTGACGCCGGCGACCGTCTTCTACCACCAGGGGATCGCCGAGACGCCGTCGATCTCGCCCCGCGAGATGCTCGAGCGGATCGTCGATCTCGCGCTCGCCGGCGGTGGCGACGGCGAGCGCCGCGACGGCGGGCGCGCCGCGGGCTGAGCTGCGGGCATGCGCCTCATCACCGGCTAGCGCTCCACGAGGACACCTGCGGCGCGGATCAGGAGTCGCCTGCGGCGAAGTCCTCGGGGGAGACCTGGTCGAGGAACTCCTTGAACTTCTCGACCACGTCCTCTGACTCCTCGATGTCGTGCTCGAACTCGATCGCGGACTCGGAGATGACCTCCTCGGCCGCGTAGATGGGGGCGCCCGAGCGCACCGCCAGCGCGATCGCGTCGCTCGGGCGCGAGTCGATCTCGAGCTCCCGGCCGTTGACGCTGAGCGTGATCGAGGCGAAGAAGGTGTTCTCGCGCAGCTCCGTGACCGACACCTGCGTGCATTTCACGTCGAGCTCGCCGAGGATGTCGCACAGCAGGTCGTGGGTCATCGGCCGCGGCGTGCCGGCGCCCTGCAGCTTCATCAGGATCGACGCCGCCTCCGGGTGCCCGATCCAGATCGGCAGGAACTTGTTGCCGTCGACGGTCTTCAGGAGCACGATCGGCTGCTTGCCGACCATGTCGAAGCTGACGCCGTAGATCACCATCTCCTGCACGAGGGGCCTCCGAGCGGGGGAAGATCAGAGTATAGGTGCGGCGCTGCGCCGGTCTTCGAGCCGATGGCGATCAGCACGCGTTCAACCGCGGACGAAGCTGACGCGCCTCAGCGGAAGCTCCACAGCTTGTTTCCCAGGAAGTTCAGCGGCATCGATGAGGCCACCGCAAGCGCCTGGGCCGGCACCTTGGCCACGCCCACGCCCTCCACGAGGACGGTCAGCATCGCCAGGCTGAAGGCCTCGGCGACCAGGCTCACGACCAGGAAGCGGATCGCCTGCCGCCGCGCCTGCCCGCCGCGCGCGTCGAACGTCCAGTGGCGGTTGAGCAGGAAGTTGTTCATCACGGCCACCAGCCACGCCACCACGTTCGAGGCCCGGTAGTCGAGGCCGACCGCGTGCACCATCAGCGTGTAGACCAGCACGTTGACCACGAAGCCGGCGCCGCCGACCAGCCCGAAGCGCACCAGCTGCAGCCAGTTGGCGGGGCGGCGCATGCCTTCGAGCAGGCGCACGTGCGGCCTCATCTCCACGGCCGTTGCTTCCTCGCGCATCGCATCAGGGTAGCGGCACCCGCCGCGGACACGACCGCTAGCCTAGAGCGCGATGGGTTTCCCGCGGAGGGTCATCGGGATGCTTGGCTGCGCTCTCACCGTCGTCGCGCTGGCCGCCTGCGGCGAAGCGAAGGTGGGCTCCGGCGACCCCGCCGCAGCGGGCCCACAGCACGCGCGCAAGGCGCGGCGCTCCGCCGACGCCGACCCCGCGCGCGACCCCGCCGACGGCGGCTCGGCCAGGGAGGTGGCCGATCCGCTGGAAGCCGAGAGCTATCCCGCGCCCGCGTCGGTCAAGCACGCCAGCGCCGACGCGCCGGCCAAGGCGGGGGCGGCGATCGTGGCGGCCGGCGCGCCGTCCAACGCGGAAATCCGCAGCGAGCTCGAGCAGATGCGCGCCGTCGAGCGCGGCGCCGCGCACGCGCGCACGCTCGACCTCACGCCGGTCGCCGGCGGCGAGTCGATCGGCGGCGCCGGCACGATCCCGATCCCCTCCGGCGTGCCGGAACCGGTGCAGAAGGTGATCGCCGGCGCCAACGAGATCGCGGACTTCCCCTACGTGTACGGGGGGGGCCACGCGTCCTTCGTTGACAACGCCTACGACTGCTCGGGCTCGGTCAGCTACGCGCTGGCCGCCGGCGGCCTGCTGAGCTCGCCGGAGACCTCCGGCGAACTGGAGAGCTGGGGGGCGCCCGGGCCGGGCAGGTACATCACCGTGTACGCCAACGCGGGCCACACCTATATGTACGTGGACGGCGTGCTCTACGACACCGCCGGGCGCAGCGGCGAGTTCGCCTCGCGCTGGCAGGTGCAGCCGACCGACAACGAAGGCTACGTGGCGCGGCACTGGCCGGGCCTGTAGGCCGAGGCCGCCGCCGCGCGGTGGCGTGCGCCGGCCTCAGCGCGACAGCGTCACGCTGCTGATCACGGTGTCGGTGGCTGGATTGCTGGTGGCGGCGTTGCGCACCACCAGGCGCAGCATCAGCGAGACCTTGCGTGCCCGCCGCAGCCGCGCCGCGGTCGCCTTGGAGAAGTGGATGCGCACGGCGCTGCGACCGCCCCTGGTCGTCACCAGGATCGCTTTGGCGATCACCAGCTGCGGCGCCGAGCCGGCGGGCAGGCCGCTGGCCGGCGCGCCCTTGATGCGCAGGCGCTTGGCCACGGCGCTGCTCAGCAGCACGTCGAAGTGGCCCGCGACCTGCTCGTTGACCGAGTAGCGCACCGCCAGGCCCTTGCGGGTGACCCTGCCCAGCGCCTGGCGCACGATCGCGGCGGTGACCACCGGCGCAGGCACGGCGGCGGCGGAGCCCGCGGCCGCGGACGGCGTCGCGGCGGGCGACTGGCTGGCAGACGCGCCGGCGCCCGAGCTGCTGGCGCCGCCTTCGCCGGAGCCGGAGCCGGAGCCGGAGCCGCCGCTCGGCGCCGAGGGCCCGGAGACGATCACGTCGTGCGAGACGCTCGCTTCGTTGCCGCCCACGTCCTTGATCGTGAGCGTCACTTCATAGGTGCCGCCGTACTCGTAGGTGTGCAGCACGCTCGCCGCGCAGGGGGTGTTCCAGGGCGCTTCGCAGGGCGAGGAGCCCGGCGCGAACCCGCTCACCGGCGCGCTGCCGTCGCCGAAGTTCCAGGTGTAGGTCGCGTAGTCGTTCTGGGCGCCGCCGCCGCCGGGGAAGTCGGCAGACGCGTTGAGCGATACGTCCGACTGCATGCCGTCGAAGGCGACCGGTTCGCCGGACTTGGTGCGCTGCGGCGGCGAGAACTTGGGTTCCAGCAGGATGCGGTTCAAGCACTGGACCCCCGGCGCGTTGAGCCTCATGCCGGCCGCGTTGAAGGCGTCGTTGAGGTAGTAGGCGCCGCCGTCGATGCGCTGGTTGGCGAGCGTGCCGGCTTCGGATCCTTCGCCCTCGCTGACGGCGCCTTCCGCCGGCGCGAAGAAGTTACGGCACTCGTCGGCCACCTCGTTGTGGTCTTCGTCCTGCCAGGCGTTCAGCAGCGGGTCGGTGACGATGTCCTGCTGCTCGACCGCGATCTGGTTGATGATCAGGTCGGCGAGGCCGCCGTCGCAGAAGCCGTCTTCGTCGGGACAGGTGGGCTGGTTGGGCTCCTCCTCGCGAGCGCCTTCCGCTTCCTCGTACTGCTCGATCGGTTTGCTCACCGGATCGAACCCCCCGTCCTGGCAGTCGTATGCCTGCGTGCGATCGACGGCGGCGAGCTGGCCGTCGCCGGCGCCCCCCGCCGTCCACGGCACCACACCGTAGATCACGGTTTCGCCGTCGCCGCTGGCGAGGTCGCCGGGGTTGATGTCTGAGTGATAGCTGCAGAAGCTGTGCGCGTAGCTGGTGGCTTCTTCTTCGGTCACCGAGTAGTCGGAGCAGTGACCGCTCGCGTGGCCGGAGTCCAGGCACACCGTCACGCCGGGAGGCGTGAGCACGTAGTAGACGTCGTTCATGCCCCTGGACGCGCCGTGGGTGGAGATGAAGCTCTGCAGCTGGGCTCTGATCTGCGTGTCGGTGAGGCAGGCGAGCGCTTTGACGTTGTGCGCTTTCGCTTCCGTGAGAGGGTCCGGGTCGGTGCACCCGGAGGTGGGGTAGGGAGCGGTGTCGTTGTAGGCGCCGGCGAAGTTCACGTCGTAGCTCGCCGGCTCGTCGCTCTTGTCCGTGTACTGGGTGTCGACCGCGAACACGTTCGTGGTGGAGTAGCTTTCGGCGCTCACCTGTTCCATGAAGGTGTTGATGAGGTTTTTCCATTCCGGGTGGTAGTAGTCGTTGTCCGGCACCCAGTAGACGAGGTGCACGTTCTCTTCGTGCAGCACCGGGTTGCCTTCGGCGTTGGCGAAGGTTTCGGGCTCGAGCGTTTCGCTGAAGACGCCGGTGGAGGACAGTTGCGCCAGGCCGTCGTGGAGCGTGGTGGCGTTGCGCGGGCTCACGCCGGCCTGCGTTTCTGCGACTTCCGTGACCAGCGCCTGCGCGACCGGAACGCCCTGCGCCAGCAGGCCCGACAGGCCCGCCGCCAAGGTCGCGCCGACGGCCAGCAGCGCGCGACGCGCCGGCGCGCGGTGCGTTGCGATCGGCGACCGCGACGGACGGGCGAAGATGCTCACGGCCCCCTCATCGGCAGCGCCGCGCGCTTCCCTTAGCAAGGTGGCCGGCGATTGCACGCTCGGCGGGACCGCTCGCCGGGGGTGCACGCGGCCGGCGCCGCACAGCCGCGGGCCAATCCGTCCATCGCCCACGCGCGCGGCGACAGCAGCGCGGAGCAGCCTCCGATCCTCCCGGCAAGGAGCGTGGGCGGCGATGCACTTCTCAGCGACCAAACGAGCCAGCGCCGGACCGCGCGCGAACCACACGGCGCTGTGGATCGCGATCAGCGTGGCGCTCGCGCTCGCCGGCGTGACCGCCTCGGCGCTGGGCGCACGCGCCACCGCGCGCTCCGGCGCGAAGGAGTCGCGCCTGTCCTTCCACCTCGCCTCGGCGGAGATCGCGTCCACGCTCAAGCTTGCGATCCAGCACGAGGAAGACCTGATCGTCAGCGCCAGCGCCTTCGTCGCCGGCGACCCCGGCGCCTCGCCGGCGGGCTTCGACCGGTGGGCCGAATCGGTGCGCGCGATGCGCCGCTACCCCGAGCTGCAGAACATCGGGCTGGTGAAGCTGGTGGCGGCGTCGCAGCTGCGCGCGTTCGCGGCGCGCCTGGCCGCCGATCCCGTGCGTCCCCTGGGGCCGAGCTCGCTGCCCCCCGGCGGACCCCTTCAGATCCTGCCGGCGGGCGCGCGGCCGTACTACTGCTTCGCGGTTGCGGGCCTGGCGAGGAGCGCCGCCAGCTACCTGCCGGCGGGCGTCGACTACTGCGCGCTCGCGCCCACGCTGTACGCGGCGCGCAACACGGGGCTCACCACCTACGCGCCGGTGGCCGGCAGCCGCGGCTCGGCCCTGGGGATCGAGACGCCGGTGTACCGCGGAGGCCGCACGCCCGCCACCGCGGCCGCTCGCCGGCGCGCCTTCATCGGCTGGCTCGGCGAGCTGGTCGAGCCTGGCGTGGTGCTCGCCCGCGCGCTGGAAGGCCACCCGCACGTGGCGGTGCGCTTCAGCTACTCCTCGGGCCACACGCACGTGACGTTCAGCCACGGCGCTGCGCCGGCGCCGGCGCAGCGCACCCAGATCGCGCTCGGCAACGGCTGGACCGTGCAGAGCTTCGCCGCGGGCGCCTCCTCCGGCGTGTTCGGCAACGCGCGAGCGCTGACGCTGCTGCTCGGCGGCATCGCGCTGAGCGCGCTGCTCGCGCTGCTGCTGCTGGTGCTGGCCACCGGCCGCCGCCGCGCGCTCTCGCTGGTGCGCGAGCAGACCAGCGAGCTCTCGCACCTGGCGCTGCACGACCCCCTCACCGGGCTGCCCAACAGGGCGCTGGTGCTGGACCGCGCCGAGCAGCTGCTGGCGCGCACCGCGCGCAGCGCGGCCGGCGGCGCCGCGGCGCTGTACATCGACATCGACGGCTTCAAGCACGTCAACGACAACCTCGGCCACGCCGCCGGCGACCAGCTCTTGAAGGTGGCCGGCGAAAGGCTGAAGCTCGCCGTGCGCGAGCAGGACACCGTCGGGCGGCTGGGCGGCGACGAGTTCATCGTGCTGAGCGAAACCGGCCCCGACGGTCCCTCCCCCGGCGAGCTGGCCGACCGCATCACCGCGTCGCTGCGCGAGCCGGTGGAGCTCGGCGAGGCGGGCAAGCTGTTCTCCGTCACCGCCAGCATCGGCGTGGCCGCGGGCCGCTACGCGCGCCCGGACGACCTGCTGCGCGACGCCGATCTGGCTCTGTACGCCGCCAAGGCCGCCGGCAAGGACCGCTACGCGCTGTTCGACGCCGACCTCTACGCCGAGGCGGAGGGGCGCCTGGCGCTGCAGGCGGACCTCGGCACGGCCGTCGCCGAGCGGCAGCTGTTCCTGCTCTACCAGCCGATCTTCGACCTCGCCAGCAAGCGCGTCATGGGCGTCGAGGCGCTCGTGCGCTGGCGCCATCCGCAGCGCGGCGTGGTGCCGCCGGGCAGCTTCATCCCGCTCGCCGAGGAGAGCCGGCTGATCGTGCCGATCGGCCGCTGGGTGCTGGAGGAGGCCTGCAGGCAGGCCGCCGCCTGGCACGCCGACGGGCTGGCGCTCGGCATCTCCGTCAACGTGTCTGCCTACCAGCTGAACCGCGCCGACTTCGTCGAGGACGTGCGCCACGCGCTCGCGCGCTCGGGGCTCGAACCCTCGACGCTCACGCTCGAGATCACCGAGACCACGCTCGTGCGCGACGTGCCCGCCGCGCGGGAGCGTCTGCAGGAGGTCAAGCAGCTGGGCGTGCGCGTGGCGATCGACGACTTCGGCACCGGCTACGCCTCGCTCTCGCACCTGCAGCGCATGCCGGTGGACGTGCTCAAGATCGACCGCAGCTTCATCGCCGCGCTCGAGGACGGCGAGCAGAGCCGCGAGCTGCTGGCGGCGATCCTCGGCGTGGGCCAGTCGCTGTCGCTGCGCGTGGTCGCCGAGGGCATCGAGCTGCACAGCCAGCGAGCGCTGCTCGAAGAGATGGGCTGCGAGATGGCGCAGGGCTTCCTGCTCGGCCACCCTGGCCCCGCCGACGAGATCGAGCAGCTGCTCGCACGCAGCCTGCCGCTCGTGGGATGATCCCCGCCGAGCAGGTTCTGGGCGGGTCCATCCACGCGGCGCAATCCGAGCGGAAGGCAGGACGTGGCTTCGATCAGCGAGCACGAGGCGGAGCAGGTGCGGCGCGCCAACGCCGGCGGGCGCATGCCGGTCGTGTTCGTCCACGGCCTGTGGCTGCTGGCCGGCAGCTGGCAGCCCTGGACCGAGCTGTTCGAGCAGGCCGGCTACGCCACGGTTGCGCCGGGCTGGCCGGATGAGCCACCGAGCGTAGAGCAGGCGCGCGCCCGGCCCGGCGCGTTCGCGGGCAAGACGGTGGCGCGCGTGGCGGAGCACCTCGACGAGGTGCTGGGACGGCTCGAGCGCAAGCCCGCGCTGGTGGGGCACTCCTTCGGCGGCCTGCTGGTGCAGATGCTGGCGGGCCAGGGTCTCGCCGAGGTCACGGTGGCGATCGACCCCGCGCCGTTTCGCGGCGTGCTCGCGCTGCCGCTGTCCGCGCTGCGGGCCGCCGCCCCGGTGTTGGCCAATCCGCTCAACCGCGCGCGCGCCGTGATGCTCACCTACGAGCAGTTCCGCTACGCCTTCGCCAACGCGGTCGGCGAGCAGGAGGCGCACGAGCTGTACGACAGCTGCGCGGTGCCGGGGGCGGGCGCGCCGCTGTTCCAGGCGGCGATGGCCAACCTGAACCCGTGGACGCAGTTGAAGGTGGACACCCTCAACCCCGCACGCGGCCCGCTCCTGATCCTCTCCGGCGAGCGCGACAACACGGTGCCCTGGGCGATCGCCAACGGCGCCTTCAGGCGCCAGCTGCGCAATCGCGCGGCCGCGACGGAGATCGCGCAGCTGCAGGGGCGGGGGCACGCGCTGACGATCGACAGCGGCTGGCGCGAGGTGGCCGAGCGCGCGCTCGAGTTCGTCGGGCGCTTCTCCTGAGCGCGCCCGCGCTCGCGCACCTGACCGACGCCTTCGCCCGCGATCGGTGATACTTGCGCGACCTCGACCAGTCGGGGCGCTGGAGGCCAACCCTAAGCAGGAGGTTCTTGATGAGAAAGCTGGTCACCCGGCTGTGGGTGCCTGCACTCACCGTCCTCGCGCTCGCCGGCTGTGGCAGCAGCAGCTCGAGCCCGTCTACGACTACCGCGAGCACCACGGCGACGAGCGGCGAAGTCGCCTCGATCGCGGCCCAGGTGCCCGCCGCGATCAAAGCCAAAGGCACCTTGAGCATCGCCACCGAAGCGCAGTACGCGCCCAACGAGTTCGTCGCCTCCGACGGTCACACGATCATCGGCATGGACCCGGACCTGATGAAGGCGCTCGGCGAAGTGATGGGGTTGAAGGTGAACATGGTCAACGCCAACTTCGAAACGATCATCCCGGGCCTCGCGGCCGGCCGCTACGACCTCGGCGCCTCCTCCTTCACCGACACCAAGGAACGCGAGAAGACCGTGGACTTCGTCGACTACTTCAGCGCCGGCATCTCCTTCTACGCGAAGAGCTCGGCGAACCCGGGGGTGGAGGAACTGAAGGACCTGTGCGGCAAGGCCACCGCGGTGGAGAAGGGCACGGTCGAGCAGGAAGAAGCGGAAGCGCAGAGCAAGAAGTGCAGCCAGGAAGGCAAGCAGGCTGTCAAGGTGCTGAGCTTCCCGGGCCAGAACGCGGTCAACCTCGCCGTCTCGAGCGGCCGCGCCGAACTGGGAATGGCCGACTCGCCCGTAGTCGCCTACCAGATCAAGCAGTCGGGCGGGCAGTTCAAGCTGATCGGCAAGAGCTATGCGTTCGCCCCCTACGGCATCGCGGTGCCCAAGCACAGCGGTCTCGCCCAGCCTCTGCTGGCGGCGCTCGAGCACCTGATCGCCAACGGCAAGTACGTGCAGATCCTCGAAAGATGGGGGATCCAGGCGGGGGCGATCAGCGAACCGAAGATCAACGGCGCGACCAGCTGAGCGTCAAGCGGTGCCCTCGAGCGGGGTCACCGACGATCCGGGGCGGCCCGATGACATCCGGGCCGTCCCGGTGCGCCGCCCCGGCCGCTGGATCGCCGCGGCGATCGTGCTGGTGGTGGCGGTGGCGATCGTCCACTCGGTCGCCACCAACCCCCGCTTCGAATGGCACGTGGTCGGCGACTACCTGTTCGACCACCGCATCATCGCCGGGCTGCGCCTGACGATCGAGCTGACGGTGATCGCGATGGCGATCGGGATCGCGCTGGGCGTGCTGCTGGCGGTGATGCGCCTCTCGCCCAACCCGCTGGTGTCGGGCGCGAGCTGGCTGTACATCTGGTTCTTCCGCGGCACGCCCGTGCTCGTGCAGCTGTTGTTCTGGTACAACATCGCCGCGCTGTACCCGAAGATCGCGCTCGGCGTGCCGTTCGGCCCGGCAGTGGTGCACGCGAACGCCAACACGCTGATCACGCCGTTCACCGCGGCGATCCTCGGGCTGGGCCTGAACGAGGGCGCCTACATGGCCGAGATCGTGCGCGCCGGCATCATCTCCGTCGATGCCGGCCAGTCCGACGCGGCGCACTCGCTCGGCATGACCCGGCTGCAGACGATGCGCAGGATCGTGCTGCCGCAGGCGATGCGGGTGATCATCCCGCCCACCGGCAACGAGACGATCTCGATGCTGAAGACCTCCTCGCTGGCGAGCACGATCGTGGTCACCGAGCTGCTCTACGCCGCCCAGCTGATCTACTCGGTGAACTTCAAGACGATCCAGCTGCTGATCGTGGCCAGCGTGTGGTACATCGTGTGCACGAGCGTGCTCTACGTCGGTCAGTTCTACCTCGAGCGCCACTACGGGCGCGGCTCCTCGCGCGAACCGGCGGCGACGCCGCTCCAGCGCGCGCGCATGGGGCTGTTCGACCTGCGGCACGGCTTCTAGCGGTGCGGCCGCACGAGCGTGGCCGCTGATGGCGCCGGCGATGGTGAAGGCGGAGGGCCTGCACAAGCGCTTCGCCCGCAACGAGGTGCTGAAGGGCATCGACCTGGAGGTGGCTCCGGGAGAGGTGCTGTGCCTGCTCGGGCCGTCCGGCTCCGGCAAGTCCACGTTCCTGCGCTGCATCAACCACCTCGAGAAGATCAACGCCGGACGCCTGTCCGTCGACGGCGAGCTGGTGGGCTACCGAGCCAAGGGCGAGCGGCTGCACGAGCTGCGCGAATCGGAGGTGGCACGCAAGCGCGCGGAGATCGGCATGGTCTTCCAGCACTTCAACCTGTTCGGCCACATGACCGCGCTGGAGAACGTCACCTGCGCGCCGATCCACGTCAAGCGCGTGGCGCGCGAGCAGGCGCGGCGGCGGGGCGCCGAGCTGCTCGCGCGAGTGGGCCTCGCGGACAAGCTCGACAGCTACCCCGCGCAGCTTTCCGGCGGCCAGCAGCAGCGCGTGGCGATCGCGCGCGCGCTGGCGATGGAGCCGAAGCTGATGCTCTTCGACGAGCCCACCTCGGCGCTCGACCCGGAGCTGGTGGGCGACGTGCTGGCGGCGATGAAGCGGCTCGCCGCGGAAGGCATGACGATGCTCGTGGTCACGCACGAGATCGGCTTCGCACGCGAGGTCGCGGACCGCGTGGTGTTCATGGACGGCGGCCTGGTGGTGGAGCAGGGGGCGCCCTCGCAGGTGCTCGATAACCCCCGCCACGAGCGCACGCGCGCGTTCCTGTCGAAGGTGCTGTAGCGGCTGCTTCGCCTGACGCTATCTGGGCTTGACGACGTATCGCCTGCGAGCCCGTCGCTTGCACGCCGCGCGCGACCTGCCGGGCCTCCTCTGCTTGCAGATTCTCATGGCCCTCGCGAGCTTTGAGGTCCTCGCCGAGGCCGAGGCCGGCCGCGTCACGCCGGCGTGCGTGGCCGGCGTGTACTCCGAGGAGGCAGGCGCGGACGGGGCGGGGGCGCCGGCCGCGCCCGTTTCGGCGATCGGGGCGAGAGTGTCCGTGGTGGTCGGCGCGAGCGGAAGGGGCGCGATGGCCACAGGCGACGCTGGCGGTCCGCTTTCCGGCGCGGTGGTGAAGGATGCCCCCGGCGCAGTCATCGTGAAGCCGTTTCTCGTCTCGACGAGGCACACGGTGTATTCGGTGCCCGGCGCGAGGCCGGTGACTTCGACTTCACGTGTGGCTTCGCCCGCCAGCGCTTCTTCCGCTTCGGGAGTGCTTACCTGGCCTGCGCCCGTGCAACGGGGACCCGGCGCGAGCTCGAAGCTCCACGCGATCGGAGGGGACGCGGGCGCTTCGCCGCTCAGCTGTGGCAGCTCTTCGGGCATCACGCGTCCCCGAACGACCGCGGAGCTGGGCGTGATCGCGGCTGCGGGAAGGGTTTCCGGCGCCCGTCCCAGGAGGGTGACGAACCCCTGTTCGCGGCCGACCGATTCGCCGTCCGAGTTGGTCACAACCACCTGAAATCCATACACATAACCCGGTTGCAGGCCAGGCACGACGACGCTGATCGACTGCGCGGCTTCACCGGCTTCGATGCGGCCTTGCCCTACTTGCTGCAGGCTGATCGCGAGGCACACGCCTATCGATTCTTCCAGCGGGTTCTGACAGACCGCGTGGAGGAGCCTGAGTTCGTAGGTGGTTTCAAGCCCGTTGGGGTCGACTGTCGCTTCCAGCGTCGCCGAGGTTTCGGTCACGCCCGTGACGGCCTCGCGTTCGATCGTGGGAGCGGACGCAGCCGACGCAGTCGCGCTCGCGGCGCCCGTGAGGACGGCGCAAACCACCAGCGCCGCGCAAAGGGCGCGGCACTGCAAATGCACCATGGCGAACTCCTCCCGCAGGTCGATCCCCTCCTCAACAGGGTTCCGAGAGTTGGATCTTAGCTCATTCGCGGCTCGCTCACCTCGTAGCCGGCCTCGGCGAGCGACGCCAGCAGCTCGCCGGTGTGGGCCGGTCCGCGTGTTTGCAGCGTCAGCTCCACGCCGGTCTCGCGCACGTGCAGCGGCAGCGCTTCGCGCACGTGCTCGACGCTGACGAGGTTGGCGCCGGCGCGCGCCACCAGCTCGAGCAGCTCCGCCAGCGCACCCGGCCTGTCGGGCACGCGCGTGAACAGGCGCACGCGCCGCCCCTCCGCCGTTTCGTGGCGGAGCAGCAGGCCGGCCAGCAGGCCGCTGTCGACGTTGCCGCCGGAGACGACCGCCACCGTCAATCCCTCCGCCTCGGGCAGCCTGCCGCTGCGCAGCGCCGCCACCGCGACCGCGCCGGCGCCCTCGGCCACGAGCTTGGCGTGCTCGACCAGGAACACCATCGCGTCGGCGATCTCCTCCTCGCCGACGGTGACGACCTCGTGCAGCAGCTCGCGCACGAGCGGCCCCGTGATCGCGCCGGGGCGCTTCACGGCGATGCCGTCAGCGATCGTCGCGCCGGCGGCGGCATTGGGCGCATCCGCGGCCGCATCGCCCTCCCAGAGCCGGGCGTAGGGGGCGCAGCTGCGGGCCTGCACGCCGACGATCTCCACCTCGGCGCCCACCTGGCGCAGGGCCGCTCCCACGCCGCCGGCGAGGCCGCCGCCGCCGAGCGGCAGCACCACCCTGCGCAGCTGCGGCGCGTCCTCGATCAGCTCGAGGGCGACGGTGCCCTGCCCGGCGATCACGTCGAGGTCGTCGAACGGGTGCACGAGGGTGGCGCCGGTCGCCGCGGCGCGCGCCGCGGCCAGCTCCAGCGCCTCGTCCACGGAGCCGCCGCCAAGCTCCACGCGGGCGCCGAGCTGCTGCACGGCGGCCAGCTTCGAGGCGGGCACCTCCCCCGGCATGAACACCTCGCAGGAGACGCCGCGCAGGCGCGCCGCGTAGGCGACTGCGCGGGCGTGGTTGCCGGCGCTTGCGGTCACGAGGCCCGCCGCGGCGCGATCGCCGAGCGCGGACAGCTTGGCGAGCGCCCCGCGCAGCTTGAACGAGCCGGTGCGCTGCAGGCACTCGGCCTTGAGCGCGACGCTGCCGCCGCGCGCGGGCGGCGCGAGGGCGCAGGCAAGCAGCGGCGTGCGCACCGCCGCGCCCTCGAGCGCGCGGCGCGCGGCGCGCACGTCGACGCTCGCCACCAGCTCGGCGCCGGCTCCCGGTCGCTGCGCGCCGGCCGCCCGCGACTCGCCATGGGTCATGGTCTTGAAGGTATAGGTTTCATGCCTTATGGCCGGGACCGAGCAGGCTGGGGCGCAGCGACTGGAGAAGGCCCTGCGCGCGCTGACCGTGCGGCTGGGGCCCCTGGAAGGCGCGCCGCGGCCGCTCTCGGGGGGCATCACCAACCATAACTTCCGCGTGCAGCTCGGCGGCTCGCAGTACGTGGTCCGCGTGCACGGCAACGACACCGAGCTGCTCGGGATCGACCGCGCGGCCGAGCGCGCGGCCAGCGAGGTGGCCGCGCGGCTGGGGATCGCGCCGGCGCCGGCGCTCGCGCTCGAGGACTGCCTGGTGACCCGCTTCCTCGCCGCCGAGCCGTGCACCGCGCGCGAGATCCGGGCGCGCATCGAGACGATCGCGGCAGCGCTGCGCGACTTCCACAGCTCGGGCGCGACGCTGCCGAGCGCCTTCTGGGTGCCCGACCTGCTGGAGCGCTACGCCGCCGCGGTGCGCGCGCGCGGCGGCTCGACCTCGCCGGCATATGGCGCGGCCGCTCGCGCATGCGCGCAGATCGCACCGGCGCTGGCGGCGGCGGCGCGGGTGCCCTGCCACAACGACCTGCTCGCCGGCAACGTGCTGTGCGCAGGTGAGGAGCGGGTGCAGATCGTCGACTGGGAGTACGCCGGCATCGGCCATCCCTACTTCGACCTCGGCAACCTGGCGGTCAACAACGAGCTCGAGGACGGCGACGAGGAGCGGCTGCTGGCGGCCTATCACGGCGAGCCGCCCAGCGAGCGGCGGCGAGCGACGCTGAAGCTGATGCGCGTGCTCTCGGACGCGCGCGAGGGCGCGTGGGGCGAGTTGCAGTCCTACATCTCCGACGTGGAGTTCGACTTCGGCCGCTACGCGCGCGTGCACTTCGAGCGTCTCCAGGCAGCCGTCGAGCACGCCGACTTCCCGCGTTGGCTGGCGCTGGCGGGCGAGGAGGGAAGCGGTGCCACGACCGCGTGAGCTGCCGGCGCGGGCGCGCGTGGTGATCGTCGGCGGCGGCGTGGGCGGCGCCTCGATCGCCTACCACCTGGCCGCCATGGGCGAGCGCGACGTGGTGCTGCTCGAGCGCAGCGAGCTGACGAGCGGCTCCACCTTCCACTCCGCCGGCCTCGTGGGCCAGCTGCGCGCGAGCGTGTCGCTGACGCGCATGATGATGAACTCGGTCGAGCTCTACCGCACCTTGGACTGCGGCTGGGTGCAGTGCGGCGGCATTCGCCTGGCGTGCAGCCCCGAGCGCGAGCAGGAGGTGCTGCGCCAGGTGGCCTGGGCGAAGACGTTCGGGCTGCCGCTGGAGCTGATCTCTGCGAGCGAGGCGCAGGCGCTGTTCCCGCTGATGAGCACCGACGGGGTGCGCTGCGGCTCCTACCTGCCGAGCGACGGCTACCTCGACCCGTCGCTCCTGACGAGCGCGCTCGCCGCCGGCGCCCGCGCGGGCGGCTGCCGCATCTTCACGCACACGCGCGTGACCGGCATCGAGGTGGACGAGCGGGTTCCCACGCACCGGCGTGTGCGCGGCGTGCAGACCGAGTGGGGCCCGATCGAGGCGGAGGTCGTGGTCAACGCCGGCGGCATGTACGCGGCCGAGCTGGGACGCATGGCGGGCGTGCGCGTGCCGGTGGTGCCGTTCGCGCACGAGTACCTGGTGACGCAGCCGTTTCGCACCCGCTCGGGCACGCCCACGGGGGCGCAGGCGGCCGGCGCGGCGGAGCAGGAGCACCTGCCGACCCTGCGCGACCCCGACCTGCTGGTTTACTTCCGCGAGGAGGGCGGCGGCCTGGTGATGGGCGGCTACGAGCGGCGCTCGGCGCCATGGTCGCTGCGCGAGGACCTGCTCGACGAGATCCCGCCCGACTTCAACGGGCGCCTGCTGGAGGAGGATTGGGCGCGCTTCGAGCAGATCGCGGCCAACTCGCGCCGGCGCGTGCCGGCGATGGACGAGATCAAGGTGACGCGCCTGATCAACGGCCCCGAGGCGTTTACGCCCGACAACGAGTTCTGCCTGGGCGAGAGCGGCGTGCGCGGCCTGTTCGTCGCGGCCGGCTTCTGCGCCCACGGTCTCGCCGGCGCGGGCGGCGTCGGCCAGGTGATGGCCGAGTGGATCCTCGAGGGCGAGCCGTCGATCGACGTGTGGGAGATGGACATCCGCCGCTTCGCTGCGCACTACCGCTCCCCCCGCTACACGCTGGCGCGCACCAAAGAGGTCTACGAGACCTACTACGACATCCGCTACCCGGGCCACGAGCGCCAGGCCGGACGGCCGCTGCGCACCTCGAGCGCCTACCCCTGGCACCTCGAGCACGGCGCGGCCTTCGGCGAGAAGTCCGGGTGGGAGCGCGTGAACTGGTATGAGGCCAACGCCGGCGCCGGCGAGGAGGCGCTGCGACCGCGCGGCTGGGCGGGCATGCACTGGTCGCCCGCGATCGGCGCCGAGCACCGCGGCACGCGCGAGCGCGCGGGGCTGTTCGACGAGTCCTCCTTCGCCAAGCTCGAGGTGGAGGGGCCGGGCGCGGCGGAGTTCCTGGAACGGCTGTGCGACAACCGCGTGGCGCGCGAGGTGGGCGCGATCACCTACACGCAGATGCTCAACCGGCGCGGCGGCATCGAGTGCGACTTCACGGTCACGCGCGTGCGCGAGGAGCTGTTCTCGATCGTCACCGGCACGGCCTTCGGCAATCACGACCTCAGCTGGATCGTGCGCCACGCGCCGCCGGACGGCAGCGTGCGCTGCACCGACGTGACCTCCCGTTGGGCTTGCTTCGCGCTGTGGGGGCCGCGCGCTGGCGAGATCCTCGCACCGCTGGCTGACGGGGAGCTCGACTTCCCCTACATGCGCCAGCGCGAGCTGACCGTGGGCGACGTGCCCGTGCGGGCGTTGCGGGTCACGTTCGTGGGCGAGCGCGGCTGGGAGCTCTACTGCCCCACCGAGTACGGCGCGGGGCTGTGGCGCGCGCTGTGGCGGGCTGGTCGCGAGCATGGGCTGGTGGCCGGGGGCTACCGGGCGATCGACTCGATGCGCCTGGAGAAGGGCTACCGGGTGTGGGCCGCGGACATCACCCCGGACGACACTCCGCATGAGGCCGGGCTCGGCTTCTGCGTGAAGCGGGACGGCGAATTCGTGGGCGCATCGGCGCTGCGCGCGGCGGAGGGCGAGGGCGGCCCGCGGCGACGCCTGCGCTGCCTGCTGCTCGAGGACCCCCGCTCGGTGGCGCTGGGCAACGAGCCGGTGCGCGTGGGCGGGGAGGTGGTGGGACGCGTCACCAGCGGCGGCTACGGCTACACGGTGGAGCGCTCGATCGCGTACGCCTACCTGCCGGCCGAGCTCGACGTGGGAACGGAGGTCGAGGTGGACGTGTTCGGCGAGTGGGTCGCCGGCGTGCTCGCGCGCGAGCCGCTGTTGGACCCGGCGGGCGAGCGCCTGCGTGGCTGAGACGCTGCCTCGGCGAAGAAGCCTTCGATGCCGGCGGGGTCGAGCGGGCGCGCGAACAGGTAGCCCTGGCCGTTGTCGCAGTCCTCGTCCTTGAGCAGCGCCAGCTCGTGCTCACGCTCGATGCCCTCGGCGAAGGTCTCGATCGACAGCGCCTTGCCGAGCTGCACCAGCGTGCGGATCAGCGTCTCGCCCTCGCGGTTGTGGCGCAGGCCGGAGATGAAGGAGCGGTCGATCTTGAGCGCGTCCACGGGGAAGCGCTGGAGGTGGGCGAGCGAGGAGTAGCCCGTGCCGAAGTCGTCGATCGCGATGCGCACGCCCAGTCGCTTGATCTGCTCGAGGCGCTCGACGGTGCGCTCCACGTCGCGCATCAGCGTCGTCTCGGTGATCTCGATGGTGAGCGCCTCCGCGCCGAGCGCGGCGTCGCGCAGAGCGCCCTTGATGTCCTCGAGCAGCTCGTCGGTGTCGAGCTGGCGCGCGGACACGTTGACCGCGACGTCGATCGGATGCCCCGCCTGCCGCCAAGCCGCGGTCTGCCGGCAGGCCTCGCGCAGCACCCAGCGGCCGACCTCCACGATCAGCCCGGTCTCCTCCAGCAGCGGGATGAACGCGTCGGGGGGCACGACGCCGCGCTCGGGGTGGCGCCAGCGGATCAGCGCCTCGACCCCCGTGGGCGCCATGTCTGAGAGCGCGAAGGTGGGCTGGTAGACGAGGAAGAACTGCTCGCGCTCGAGCGCGTCGCGCAGGTCCATGTCGAGCTCCATGCGGTCCCTGACGGTGTCCTCCATGCCCGACTCGAACACCGCGTAGCGGTTCTTGCCGTCCCACTTGGCGCGGTACATCGCGATGTCCGCGTCGCGCAGCAGCTCGTCGGCGGAGGTGCGCAGCCCCACCGCGATGCCGATGCTGGCGGTGACGGTCACGCGCACGGTGGTCTCGGCGTGCAGCTCGAAGGAATGGCCCAGCGCCTCCAGCAGGCGCTCGGCCACCAGCTCCGGCGCCGCCGACAGGGTGAGCTCCTCGGCGATCACGACGAACTCGTCGCCGCCGAGGCGCCCGACGGCGTCGGCGTTGCGCACAACCCCTTCCAGCCGCGCCGCCACCGCCCGCAGCAGCTCGTCGCCGGCGGCGTGACCGAGCGTGTCGTTGATGTTCTTGAAGTTGTCAACGTCTATGAACAGCGCCGCCACTGGCGTCTGGTTGCGCGCGGCGCGCGCCAGCATCTGCTCGACGCGGTCGAGGATCAGCGTGCGATTGGGCAGGCCCGTGAGCGGGTCGTGCGTGGCCAGGAAGGCGAGCTCCTCCTCGCGCCGCGAGAGCTCCTCGTCGACGCGCCGTCGCTCCTGCTCGAAAGACTCGCACATGCGCAGGATGCTGAACTCGATGCTCAGCTGCACCATGCTCTGCGCCTCCGCGAGCGCGTCGTCGGCCACGCCGAGCTCGCTCGCGCTGGCCTTCAGCGCGTCCTTCATCACGTTGCGCCACCACAGGCTGCGGCGGGTGACCTCGTTGAGCGAGGCGGCCCTGTGCGCGGCCAGCTCGCCGAAGATCTTGGAGGCTTCGCGGGCGGCGTCGTTGGTCACCTCAAGGTCCTCGCCCGCGATCCAGCGCGCCACCGCCAGCGTGGAGCCGACGCAGATCTTCTCGAAGCTGCTCTGCACGAGCGCGTCCACGATCTCGCCGGACTCGACGGTGCGCGCGACCGTTTCGCGCAGGATCTCCTCGCTCTGCGCCAGCAGCGACTCGCCGAGCAGGCGCATGCCCTCCGGGCCGCCGACGGGCGCTCCCTGGCCGCTGCCTGCAGCCTCGGGCTGCGGCCGCCCGCGCACTTGACTGCTCGTGCCGTTCACGTCCATCTGCGGTCATCAATCGGCCCGCGAGCGCGGCTCCTAAAGCGGTTCAGACTGCGTTGCAGGGACGGCGCGCCGCGCGTGCTGCGCCAGGCCGCCGCGGCGGCGCTGCGTCACCCCCGCCGCGCGGGGCGGCGGGAGGCGGCTTGCTCAGCCGGCGTGCGCTTCGCCCTCGTCCGCCGGCTCGGGAGGATCGGAGGCCAAGTGCAGGACGAAGCCGAGGGTGGCGGCGCCGACCATGAAGAGGGCCAGCACGGCCAGCACCAGCAGCGCCACGCTTTCGGTCACCGCCGCGGCGGTGACCAGGCCCACCGGGATCGAGATGCCCACGACGCCGATGATCAGCGGGTAGGTCTCGAGGGCGCCGGCGGGGCCTCTCGTGTTAGCGGATGTCTCAGCCACCTTCGGTCTCCTCGTCGCGCGCCGGCAGGTCGAGGTGATCGTACTACGAGCCGACGGCTCACGAGGGAGCCCCACCCGCCGTCCGCCTGTGGTCGCATCCATTATTCCAACTATACGAATGGGCGATCCTGGATTCGAACCAGGGACCTCTTCCTTATCAGAGAAGCGCTCTAACCGACTGAGCTAATCGCCCGGGCCCCCGATTCTACGCAACGGCGCGCGGGTGGACGCGCCGCGCGAGCTCGATCGCCTCCTGCGGCGTCGCGAAGCACAGCTCGGCACGGTAACGGCCGTCGCTCGTGGGCTTCACGCGCACCTCCGCGCCGAACGCCTCCGCGAGCGTATGGGCGATCTCGCCGGCCGCGTGCTCCTGGTCGGGGTGCGCACCGCGCCGCGCGCGCGTGCCGCGCACGCCTGCCGCGCGCGCGTTGCGCTCGCGGGCGCGCTCTTCGGTGACCCGCACCGACCAGCCCTCCTGCAGCGCCAGCTGCGCCAGCCGGCGGCGCTCCCCGTGGTCCTCCGCCAGCAGCAGCGCACGCCCGTGACCCTCGCTCAACTGCCCCATGCGCAGCAGCTCGATCACCTCGTCGGGCAGGTCCAGCAGCCGCACCAGGTTGCTCACCGCAACGCGGCTGCGCCCCACGCGCCGGCCCACGTCCTCCCGCGTCAGCCCCAGCTCCTCGACCAGCGCCGCGCAGGCGCGCGCCTCGTCGATCGGGTTCAGGTCCTCCCTGGCCATGTTCTCGACCAGCGCCGCCTCGAGCGCGTCGGCGTCCTCCCGCTCGCGCACGATCGCCGGCAGCGTGCGCAGGCCGGCGAGCTTCGCCGCGCGCCAACGCCGCTCGCCCGCGACGAGCTCGAAGCCCCCGCCCGCACGCGGTCGCACCAGCACCGGCTGCAGGACCCCGCGCTCGCTCAACGACCCCGCCAGCGCCTCCAGCGACTGCTGGTCGAAGCTGCGGCGGGGCTGATTGGGGTTCGCCGCGATCGACTCCACCGCGAGCTCGCGCAGCTGCTCCTCGCCCGGCGCGAGCCCCTCGGACGACACCGACAGGATCGCCCCAAGTCCCCTGCCCATGCCCGGCTTTGGTCTAGCCACGCGCTGCGACCTCCTTTGCCAACTCGAAATAGGCCTCTGCCCCGGCGCTGTGCGGGTCGTGGTGGGTCACCGGCAGACCGTAGCTGGGCGCCTCGCCCACGCGCACGTTGCGCGGTATCACCGTGTCGAACACGAGATCGGGGAAGTGCGCGCGCACTTCGCGCTCGACGTCCTGGCCGAGGCGGGTGCGCGCGTCGTGCATCGTCAGCAGCATGCCCGCCACGGTCAGCCGCGGGTTCAGCTCGCGCTGCACCAGCGCGAGCGTCTCGAGCAGGCCGGCGAGGCCCTCGAGCGCGAAGTACTCGGTTTGCACCGGTACGATCACGCGGTCGGCGGCCACCAGCGCGGCGACCGTGAGCGGGCCCAGCGAGGGCGGGCAGTCGAGCAGGACGTAGCGGAACGCCTGCCGCACGGGCTCGAGGCATTCCCGCAGGCGCTGCTCGTAGCCGTCGATGCGGGGCAGCTCGACCTGCGCCGCCGCGAGGTCGGCGCCGGCCGGCAGAGCCCTCAGGCGCTCGATCGGCGTGTCGACGATCGCGTCTGCGGCGGCAGCGGCGCCTGACAGGACCTCGTAGAGCCCCGGCGAGCGAGAGCGCTCGATCCCGAGGCCGACGGTCGCGTTGGCCTGCGGGTCCACGTCCACCAGCAGCGTCTCGTAGCCCGCCTCGGCGATGCAGGCGGAGACGTTCACCGCGGTCGTCGTCTTGCCCACGCCCCCCTTCTGATTGGCGATCGCATACACCGTGCCCATCGCCGGCACGCTAGCGCCGATCGGCGCGCGGCGTCACGAGGCCGCCACCGGCGCAGCGCCAGCGGCGGCGGGCGCGGGCTCAGCCGCCGAGCGGGTGCTTGCGCGCGACGCCGGCGCGCCGCGGAAAGCGCCGCGGGGTCTCTGCACGCTTCTCGAACACGTGCAGATGGCGGTCGGTCGCGCCCGCGAAGGGCACCACCCTGCGCACCTCGGAGCGCTCCAGGCCCAGCAGGGCCGCAGCGCGCTCGGCGCGCTGCTCCTCCTCGCGATCGCGGCGCCCGCGCCAGTCCACGAGCGCGCCCCCCAGCTCGAGCAGCGGGGCCGCGTACTCGAGCACCACCGGCTGAGACGCCAACGCGCGCGCGAGCACCAGCTGGCAGCGCCCGATCCCCTCGCGCCACTCCTCCGCGCGCGCGCAGACGGGCCGCGCGTTGCCGATGCCGGCCTGCGCGCACACGCGCACGAGGAACTCGCGCTTGCGCCGCTGGCTCTCGATCAGGTGCACGCACGCTTGCGGCAGCGCCACGGCCAACGCGATCCCAGGAAAGCCCGCGCCACTGCCGAGGTCGGCGATGCGGCGGGCCGTGCGCACCCGCTCGAGCTCCAGCGCCGCCAGCGAGTCGGCGACGTGGACGCGCTCTGCGGCGCCACGCTCGCGCACCGCGCTCGGTGCGTGCTCGTCGCTGGCGAGCACGTCGAGCACCGCGCCGAGCTGGCGGCGCTGCGCGTCGGTCAGCGCGACGTTTTCACGTGAAACGCTAGACGCGCTCATCGAGCGCGTTGGGAACGACCACGAGGAAGCGCTCGGGTTCGTTGCCTTCGCTGTGGGTCTCGACGTCGCCCCGCTCGCGCAGGTGCTCGTGCACGATCCGTCGCTCGAACGACGGCAGCGGGTCGAGCTCGACCGCCCGGCCGGTGCTCAAAGCCCGTTCGGCGGCCTCGTCGGCTTCGGCCCGCAGGACCTCTGCCCGGCGCTCGCGATAGCCGCCCGCGTCGATCACCACCCGCACGGCCGACGGGCCGTCGGGGAACACGATCCGCTGCGCGAGGTGCTGGACGGCGTCGATGGTCTGTCCGTGTCGGCCGATGAAGAGACCGACGTCCTCGCCTTCGAGCCGACCCGTGAGCAGACCCCCGCGCTCCTCGACCTCCACGTCCACGTCCAGTTGCAGCCCGTCTGCGATCTCCTCGAGCAGCTCCTCGAGCGCCTCGATCGGCTCGAGCTCGCGGTCCTCCTCGGGCTCGCTCATCGTCTCCTGCCAGACCGTTTCTTCTTCTTGCGGGGAGGCGGCGGCGGCGCAGGGCGCGTGCCCGCGCTCGTGCCGCCGCTCGCGGAGGCAACCTCCGCCTTCGCCGGAGCCCGCGCGGTGGTGCCCGCCGCCTCGGCGATGGCCTGTTTCAGCGAGCCCCTCGGTTTGCCGTTGGCCGCGGCGGGGGCCGGCGGGGGCAACCGCTTTTTGATCAGGTACTGCTGGCCGATCGTCCAAAGGTTGGTGGTGATCCAGTAGACGAGCAAGCCCGCCGGGTAGCGGTACAGAATGATCACGAAAACGATCGGCAGCACCAACATCATCCGTTTCTGCATCGGATCCGCGGTGGCGGTGGCGATCATCGTGGAGGCCAGCTGCGAGCCCACGTAGAGCACGATCAGAACCACCAGCGCGAGGCCGGTGGCCTTGGCCGTGATGTCGGGGAGGAACAGGAACTTCGCCGAATGCTCGGCGACCGTGTTGCAGGTCGTGTCTTCGATGAACTTCGAAGGCAGCTTCGAGACCGCGGCGATGCTCGCGCCGGCTTTGTACTGCGCGGCGAGGTGGGGATGGGCGTTGAAGTACTGGACGAGCTGCGTGCCGCAGATGTGCTTCTTCAGGTCCGTGCGCAGCATGTAGAACAGCGAGATGAACACCGGGAACTGCAGGAGCAGCGGCAGGCACGATGCCAGCGGGTTGATTTTGTGCTCCTGGTAGTACTTCATCATCTCCTGCTGCTGGCGCTGCTTGTCCTCCTTGTAGCGCTCTTTGATCGCGCTCAGCTCCGGCGCATGGCGCTGCAGTTCCTGCATCGACTTCAGCTGCCTGTAGGTCAGGGGGACCAGGATCGCCCTGATCAGCACGGTCAGCCCCACGATCGCCAGCCCCCAGCTCCCGCCGACGACGTCGTTGTGGATGAACACCATGATTTCTTCGAACACGGTGATCAGCGGCGAGAAGGCGTCCTCGATCACGTTGGCGAAGATGGGCATGGTCTAGCTCTGTGGGGGCGTTCGTGTTAGGGACAGGTGCGTGATCTGATCGGCCGCGGTCAGCCCTGCGGCCGGCGCCGCCGGACGCAACGGCTGCTCAGCCACCGGTGGCGGGATCGGTGCCGAACACTCGCTGGGCCTCCACCGGATCGTAGCCGCCGTGGCTCCACGGGTTGCATCTCATGATGCGCCAGCCGGCGAGCACCAGGCCCCTCAGTATGCCGTACCGCCCGATCGCCTCGAGCGCATAGCGCGAGCACGTGGGCTCGTACTTGCAACGGCGCGGCAGCGCAGGCGAGACGTAGCGCTGGTAGAGCACGATCGGCGTGACCGCCACCACGCGCGCCGGACCTCGCAACCGCTCGCCCCACGGCCGCCGAGCCCCCTGCCACGCCGGGGTGCTCATAGGGGAACCTTCTCGGACCCCCCGTCACGCAGCCCGCTCTTGGCGAGCAGCTCGCTCAGGGCCGCATCCACGCCGGCGAGCCCGTCGCGCTCGGCGAGCTCCCCCGCGGGCGGCCTCGCAACCACCACCACGTCCTGACCGCCCGCCAGTCCGTCCGCAGCCCGCGCGAAGGACTCGCGCAGCAGCCGCTTGACCTTGTTGCGGCGAACCGCGCCCCCCACCTTGCGCGAGACCGCCAGGCCCAGCCGCGCCTCCTCCACCGCCGGGTTCGGGAACGCGTACAGAACCAGATGACGGTTGGAGACCGAGCGTCCCTGACGGTACACCCGCTCGAACTCCGCGCTGCGCGACAGCCGGCCGCGCGCAGGGCCGCCCCGCCTCATCGGTCCGGAGCGCAGCTCGCCCACACCCACACCGCGATGCTCAGGCCGACAGGCGCCTGCGGCCCTTGCTGCGCCGCCGCTTCAGCGTGAGCCTGCCGGCGCGCGTGGCCATCCGCGCGCGGAACCCGTGGGTGCGCGCGCGCTTGCGCTTCTTGGGCTGGTAGGTGCGCTTCATCGCGCTCGCAGTATAGGGCGGTACCCACGCCGCGCGGTTTTTCCCGCCAAATGCGATCACCCCCGCAGCCGGGCATATGGCGTTGGGTATAGTCGCCCGACCGGGCCGTCGCGGCCCCCCTCGAATACGTCCCGCCGTCCTTCTTTCCCGAGAGGAGCCGACCACCGCTGCCGTGAGCCGCGAGCTCGACCACATCTTCTCGCAGGTCCAGGCGCAGCTCGCGCTCGTGGTCGACGACGCCACCTTCCGCATCTGGCTCGAGCCCCTGCGGCCCCTCGAACTGCGCGATCACACGCTCGTGATCTCCGCGCCGGCGCACGCCGCTCCCTGGATACGCGAGCGCTTCGGGCGGGCGCTTCGGGCGAGCGTCGAGCTCGTGCTCGGGGACGGCGCCGAGATCGACGTCGTCGACCGCAGCGCCCGCCACGGCGACGGCCGGCGACGGGCGCGCGGTGGGGACGATCGCGATCGCCACCGGCGCGATCGCGCCGGCACCGGCGCGATCGCAGCGGGACCGGTCGGCAATCCCAAGCTCACCTTCGAGCAGTTCGTGATCGGCGACTGCAACCGGCTCGCCCACGGCGCGGCCCTGGCGGTGGCGGAGATGCCCAGCCACGCCTACAACCCGCTCTTCATCTACGGTCCGCCCGGCGTCGGCAAGACGCATCTGCTCAGCTCGATCGCGAACCTCCTGCTGGCGCACAACCCCGAGCTCGAGGTTCGCTGCACCACCGGCGAGAGCTTCACCAACGAGTTCCTCGCGGCGCTGTCGAGCGGCAACGCCGAGTCCTTCAAGCTCCGCTTCCGCCACATCGACGTGCTCCTACTCGACGACGTGCAGTTCCTCGAGCGCAAGGCCAAGACCGAGGAGGAGTTCTTCCACACCTTCAACTCCCTCCACGACAGCGCGCGCCAGATCGTGCTCACCTCCGACCGTCCTCCGCGCGACCTGCAGGGACTCGAAGACCGCCTGCGCGAGCGCTTCCAGGCGGGCCTCGTGGCGGAGGTCGAGCCACCCGACCTCGCCACGCGGCTCGCGATCCTGCGCAAGCGCGCACAGCAGGACGAGCTCGAGCTCGCCGGCGATGCTCCGCTGCAGGCGATCGCCGAGCGCGTCTGCACCAACGTCCGCTCGCTCGAGGGAGCGCTGATACGCGTCGTCGCCTACAGCTCCCTCACCGGCCGCGCGCTCGACGCGACGCTCGCGCGCGAGGTGCTCGACCGCCTCTACCCTGCGCCGCCACCAACGCAAGACCGCACGATCGCCGACATCCAGACCGCCGCCTGCGAGCACTTCGGCGTCTCGAGCGCGCAGCTCCTCTCGAGCGCGCGGGCGCACCAAATCGCCTGGCCACGACAGCTCGCCATGTACCTCGCCCGCGAGCTCACCGCCGAGTCCCTGCCAGCCATCGGCCGTGAGTTCGGTGGGCGCGATCACACCACCGTCCTGCATGCATGGCGACGGACGCGCGCGCGTCTTGAGACCGACGAGGACACCAAGGCCGCCGTGGACAGCCTCCGGCGGCTGCTCGACTCCCGCGCCAACACCTGAGCGCTGCGCCCCGCCGACCGCCCAGCCTGGGACACTTCCACGCACAGCCGCCCACACACAATCCACACCCGAGCGTATGCACCGGCAGTCCCTTCCACAGATCTCACAGCCCCTACTACAACTCGATTACCTCAGAGCAGACATCATCCCTTGAAGATCTCCACTTCGACAGCGCACCTCCTTGCGAACCTGCAGACAACTGCGCGCGTCGCTTCCACCCGCAGCGCAGTGCAGGCACTATCCGGCGTGAAGCTCGCCGCCGCCGCGGATTCCAGGCCCGAGCTGCTCGCCACCGACATGGAGATAGGCCTGCGTGTCCCCCTGGACGCCGAGGTCGAGCGTCCAGGGTCCGCGGTGCTACCCGCGAGGCTGCTGCTCGACGTGGTCCGTTCGCTGCCAGGCGAGAAGCTCACGCTCGAGCTGCGGACCGCGGAGCAGGACGTCGAGTTGCTGTGCGGGCCCGCCACCTTCCACCTGCGCACGCTCCGCGCCGAGGACTTCCCGACCCTCCCCGAGCCGTTTCCCGACAGCCGCGTGTCGCTGCCGGCGGACGCCTTCGTGCAGACCGTCGCCCGTGTCGGGCGCTCAGCGTCCCGCGACGAGACCCGCCCCGTGCTCACCGGCGTCTTGATCACCGCCTCGGCGCAGGAGCTGCGCATGGTCGCCACCGACTCCTACCGCCTCAGCGTCAAGCAGACCAGGCTCGAGACCGCGCTCGAGGGCGAGCTCGACGCCAACGTGCCCGCGCGCGCCCTGCAGGAGCTCGTGCGCATCGCGCAGCAGTCGCCGGCCGATTCGATCGCGGTGAGCGTAGGCCAGAACCAGGTGGTGTTCGAGCTGGGCGAGGCCGCGCTTTCGTCCCGCCTGATCGACGGCCAGTTTCCCAACTACCGGCAGCTGCTGCCGGAGACGGTGGAGCACGAGCTCCGCCTCTCGTCCGCGGAGCTCACCGACGTCGTGCGCCGGATCAGCCTGCTGGCTCAGAAGAACGCGCCTCTGCGGCTGCGCTTCGAAGAGGGCGTGCTGAGCGTCTCCGCGCAGACCCCCGACGTCGGCGAGGCGAGCGAGTCGATTCCCGTGCCCTTCCACGGCGAGCCGTTCGAGATCGGCTTCAACCCCGAGTTCCTCAGGGACGGTCTGGAGAGCGTCGAAGCAGATGAGCTCGTGCTCAAGCTGATCAGCCCGCTGCGCCCCGGACTGATCGAATCCCCCGACGACGGCGACTTCGTCTACCTGATCATGCCCATCAGGTTGAACGTGTGAGGCCATGGCTGCGGAGAGCACGCGGGTGCTCGGCGTGCAGCTGCGCGACTTTCGCACGTACGCCCGCGCCGAGGCGGCCATCGGCGCTCGCCTCACCGTCGTGCACGGCGCCAACGGCGCCGGCAAGTCCAACCTGCTCGAGGCCCTCTATCTCGGCTGCACCGGCCGCAGCCCGCGCACGCGCAACGAGCGCGAGCTGATCCGCTTCGGCGCGCCCGCGGCGCGCGTGCTCGTGCGCTACCTCGCCGCCGGCGAGCCGCATGAGCTGGCAGTGGGCTTCGGGGCCGGCGCGCCCGGCGCCCAGCACGTCAAGCGCATGAGCGTCGACGGCGCGCCCGTCGAGCGCCTGCTCGACCTCGACGCCCGCCCGCTCGTGAGCGTCTTCATGCCCGAGCGCCTCGAGCTGGTGAAGGGCCCGCCGGCCCTGCGCCGGGCGCACCTCGACCAGGTGCTCGCGGCGCTGTGGCCGGCCCGCGCCGCGGCGCGCACACGCTACGCGCGCGCGCTCGCCCAGCGCAACGCGCTGCTCGGCCGCCTGCGCGCGGGCGCGGCCGGCGCGGACACGCTCCAGGCCTGGGACCGCGAGCTCGCAGACGCGGCGCTCGAGCTGCGGGGCAACCGCGCCCGCGCCGCCGAGCTGCTCGCCGCCCCGTTCGCCGAGCGCGCCAACCAGCTCGGGCTCGCCGGCGACCCCGCGCTCGAGTACCGGCCCCGCGCGCAGGCGGCCGACGTGGAGGAGTACGCGCGCGAGCTGCGCGAGCGCCTGCAGCGAGACCTGGAGCGCGGCTTCACCGGCTACGGTCCGCACCGCGACGAGCTGTCGCTGCTGCGCGACCGCCGCGAGCTGCGCGTCTACGGCTCGCAGGGCGAGCAGCGGGTGGCGCTGCTGTCGCTCCTGCTGGCCGAGCGCAGCGTGCTCGCCAGCCAGCGCGGACGCACGCCGCTGATGCTGCTCGACGACGTCATGAGCGAGCTCGACGGCTCGCGGCGCGAGCAGCTCTCGCAGGAGCTGAGCGACGACGGCCAGAGCGTGATCGCGACCACCGACCTCTCGCACGTGCCCGGCGCCGGCGGCGAGGCCGTAACCCGCCTGCGCGTGTCCGCCGGCGCCATCCTGCAGGAGGCGATCGCCGCATGAGCAGGCCGGCTCCACGCCCGCTCTCGATCTCGCTGTCCGCGCTCTCCGCCAGGCTCGCCCCAGCGAGCACGCTGGCGCGGGTGCAGACGATCTGGGAGCACGCCGCAGGCGCGGCGATCGCCGCCGCCGCACGCCCCACGGCCGAGCGCGAGGGGGTGCTCACGATCAGCTGCGAGGCCGCCGTGTGGGCCCACGAGCTCGAGCTGATGAGCGGCGAGCTGATCGAGCGACTCAACGCGGCCCTGGGCGAGGAGGCGATCCTCGAGCTGCGCTGCCGCACAGGCTGAACGGCGCCGCCCGCGGCACCCTGTTTTACGGCCATTTTGCAGGGATTTAGTGGGCCTCGCGGGCGGACTCCGGCCCCCGCGCATGCTATCCTTCAGACAGCAACCCAGCCGCCCCGCCGTGGACCTTCGCGCCCCGGAATCCGGGGCGTTCTCACGTCATCGGAGGGCCATTGGCAACAGGCAGCAGCAGCTCTGGAGAGGGTGCCGGGCGAAACGGCGCCAACGACCCGCGCCTGGACCCCGCCACCCCGGGCGCCAGCTACGACGCCCAGGACATCACCGTCCTCGAGGGGCTCGAAGCGGTGCGCAAGCGCCCCGGCATGTACATCGGCTCGACCGGCGTGATGGGGCTTCACCACCTCGTCTACGAGGTCGTGGACAACTCCGTCGACGAGGCCCTCGCCGGGTTCTGCACGGAGATCTCGGTGACGATCCACCCCGACAACTCGATAACGGTCCTCGACGACGGCCGTGGCATCCCGGTGGCGATGATGGAGAAGGAGGGCAAGCCGGCGGTGGAAGTCGTGCTCACCGTGCTCCACTCCGGCGGCAAGTTCGGCCTCGGCGGCGGCTACAAGGTCTCCGGCGGCCTGCACGGCGTGGGCGTGTCGGTCGTCAACGCCCTCTCCGAGCGCCTCGCGGTGGAGATCCACCGCGACGGGCACGTCTACACCCAGGAGTACTCGCGCGGCGCCCCCCTCGCCCCCTTGGAGGAGGGCGAGCAGCTCGCCGCGGACGCACCCACCAGCAACTCCGTCACCTTCCTGCCCGACGCCGACGTCTTCGAGACGCTCGACTTCGACTTCAAGACGCTCGAAGAGCGCCTGCGCGAGACCGCCTTCCTCACGCGCGGCCTGAAGATCTCGATCGTCGACGAGCGCGCCGAGGGGCACGCCGCCTCCTTCCAGTACGACGGCGGCATCGAGGACTTCGTCAGCTACCTGAACGAGAACAAGGACACGGTCCACCGCAAGGTCATCTTCTTCGACGGCGAGTCCGACGAGGGCGCCGCCGAGGTGGCGATGCAATGGAACTCCTCCTACCAGGAGTCGGTGCACTCCTTCGCCAACAACATCAACACCCGCGAGGGCGGCGCCCACCTCTCCGGCTTTCGCTCGGCGCTCACCCGCACGCTCAACAAGTACGCCCGCGACCACGGGCTGCTCAAGGAGAAAGAGGACAACCTGTCGGGCGAGGACGTGCGCGAGGGCCTCACCGCTGTGATCTCGGTGAAGCTGTCCGACCCCCAGTTCGAGGGACAGACCAAGACCAAGCTCGGCAACCCCGGCATGGCCGGCTTCGTGGAGTCGATCGTCAACACCGGCCTGTCGGAGTTCCTCGAGGAGAACCCCAGCGAGGCCCGCGCGGTGATCAGCAAGGCCGTGCAGGCGCAGCGCGCGCGCGAGGCGGCGCGCAAGGCACGCGACCTGACGCGGCGCAAGTCGGCGCTGGAGAACTCCACGCTGCCGGGCAAGCTCGCCGACTGCGCCGTCAAGGACCCGGCGCTCGCGGAGCTGTTCGTGGTCGAGGGCGATTCGGCCGGGGGCTCGGCCAAGCAGGGACGCGACCGCAACACGCAGGCCGTGCTGCCGCTGCGCGGCAAGATCCTCAACGTCGAGAAGTCCCGCATCGACAAGGTGCTCCAGAACGTCGAGATCCAGGCGCTGATCACCGCCATCGGCACCGGCGTGCGCGACGAGTTCAACATCGAGAACGCCCGCTACCACAAGGTGATCCTGATGACCGACGCCGACGTCGACGGCGCCCACATCAGGACGCTCGCGCTGACGCTGCTCTTCCGCGAGATGAAAGAGCTGATCGAGGAGGGCTACGTGTACATCGCCAAGCCCCCGCTCTACAAGCTCAGGCAGGGCTCCCGCGAGCGCTACATCGAGAAGGAGTCCGAACTCGAACAGATCCTGCTCGCCGAGAAGTGGGAGAAGATCCTCGTCTTCGACCGCCACGGCACCCAGTTCAAGCTCACCGAGGCGCGCTGGCAGCGCTTCACCCGCCTGCTCAAGCAGTACGAAGGATGGGCTCTCGCCCTGCGCAGCCAGCACGGGCACGAGGTCGTGCAGTTCCTGGAGGAGTCCTCGCTGCTGAGCGAGCAGGTCACGAGCGCAGAGGCGGCGATCGAGCTGCTGCGCCGCGACAGCGAGGAGGGCGACTCCCACCGCACCGAGCTGGTCGAGGCTGATCCCTTGGAGCTGCGCGTGCGGGCCGTCGAGGCGAGCACCGGCTTCGCCCGAGTGCACCGCATCAAGCGGTCCCTGTTCGACTCCACCGAGTACCGCCAGCTCGTGAAGGTGCACGGGCAGCTGATCGAGCTCGTCGGCACCCCCGCCTTCGATGTGCGCCTCGGCGACGCCGCCGAGACCGCGCTCTCCTTCGAGGTCCTGCACGAGGCCGTCATGGGCGTCGCCCAGAAGGGCATAAAACTGCAGCGTTTCAAGGGGCTGGGCGAGATGAACGCCGACCAGCTCGGCGAAACCACGATGTCCCCTGCCAGCCGCGTGCTCGCCCAGGTGACGCTCGAGGACGCCGCCGCCGCCGACCGCATCTTCTCGAAGCTGATGGGCGACCAGGTCGAGCCGCGTCGCGAGTTCATCGAAGAAAACGCCCGCGCCGTCGCGAACCTGGATGTCTGACGTGATTGACGGCGCATCTCGGCGTCCTCGCTCGCTCGCGTGCGAAGCACGCCACGCTCCCTGCGTCCTTGATCTGCTTGTCACTCACGCCAGACATAGGCTGGTGAGCAGGCATGGCTAGCGCTGACGTGATCGGCGGCGGCAACGTCGAACCCCGCGCGCTCGAGGAGGAGATGCGCACCGCCTACCTCGACTACGCCATGTCGGTGATCGTCGGGCGCGCGCTGCCCGACGTGCGCGACGGACTGAAGCCCGTGCACCGGCGCGTGCTCTATGCGATGAGCGAGCTCGGGCTCGGACCGACGCGCTCCTACGCGAAGTGCGCGCTGATCGTCGGCGAGGTGATGGGCAACTACCACCCCCACGGCGACTCGCCGATCTACGACACGCTGGTGCGCCTCGCCCAGGACTTCTCCATGCGCTACGAGCTGGTCGACGGCCAGGGGAACTTCGGCTCGATCGACGACGACCCGGCAGCCGCCATGCGCTATTGCGTCAGTGGCGACACACGCGTGCGTACCCCTGCCGGAACCCTGCGGATCGACGCGATCGCACCAGCCGCGGCGCCCAGCTCTGAGACGCCCATCGACGTTGAGGTGCTCGACCGCCTGGGCCGCCCTGTTCGCGCCTCCGTTCTCTTCCACTCCGGCGAGCACCCCACGCTGAGGCTGCGCACGGCCGAGGGGTTCGAGCTGACCGGCACAGCCAACCACCCCGTGCTGTGCATCGTCGACGTCGCGGGCGTACCTCTGCTGCTGTGGCGGCTGCTCGGGGAGATCAAGCCAGGCGAGCGCGTGCTGATGCAGCGCACCGCCGCCGCCGCGCGGCCGCTGGACGAGCGATCTCGCCGGCTCGCGCTGCTGGCCGGCGCATTCGTCTCGGAGGGCTGGTTCGGTGCTGCGCGCGCGGGCTTCAACAACATCGACAGAGGGTTCTTCGAGATGGTGCTCGACGCCTTCGATCACGTCGTGGGAGGCCCTCGCTACCTCACGGCTCGCACGATCAAGTCGGGGAGCCTCTGCTACGAGCTCGACGTACAGAACCTCACCCGCCTGCGCGAGAGCCCGTTGGCCGAGATGCAGGGGCTCTCCAGCGAGCACAAGCGCGTTCCCGACTTCGTGTGGGCGGACGGGCACGCCTTCAAGCGCGTGTTCCTGCAGGCGTTGTTCGAGGGAGACGGCTCCTGCTCGCTGCTGCCGCGCAGAACGATCCAGATCTCCTACTCCACACGCAGTCCACAGCTCGCACGCGACGTGCAGCAGCTGTTGCTGGAGTTTGGCGTGGTCTCGCGCCTCAGTCGCTCGGCTCGCGGCGAGACCAAGCTCGTGATCACCAACCGGCGCGACGCGCGGCTGTTCGCCGACCGCGTCGGGTTCCTCGGCGCCAAGCAGGCGAAGCTGGCACAGGCGCTGGCCGCCATACCCCTCGCCAGCCGAGCGCTCAGCCACGATCACGTCCCGCACATCGCTCGCTACATCCGCAGCGAGGGCGGCTCCACCTGGGCCGACCGCGACTGGCTGAGACGCCACAACGTCGATCGCCTCGAGCGCTGGGAGCAAGGCGGCACGGCGATCCTCGAGCGTGTCTCCTCTCGAGAGGTTCGGGATGTCATCGAGCCGCTCGTCAGCGGCGACTACTACTACGCCAAGGTCGCTTCGGTAGAGCCCGCCGGCGTGCAGCCCGTCTACTCACTGCGGGTCGACAGCGAGGACCACTCCTTCCTCACGAACGGCTTCGTCAGCCACAACACCGAGGCCCGCCTCGCCCGCATCGCAACCGAGATGCTGCGCGACCTCGACATGGACACGGTCGACTTCGCGCCCAACTACGACGGCCGCCGCCGCGAACCGCTGGTGCTGCCCTCGCGCTTCCCCAACCTGCTCGTCAACGGCTCCTCCGGGATCGCGGTGGGCATGGCCACCAACATCCCACCCCACAACCTGCGCGAGGTGATCGGCGCCACCATCGCCTACATCGACGACCCGTCGATCGGGGTGGACGGGCTGATGCGCCACATCAAGGGCCCGGACTTCCCCACGGGGGGAGTCATCCTCGGCCGCAGCGGCATCAAGGAGGCCTACGAGACCGGCCGCGGCCGCGTGCGCGTGCAGGCGCGCGCCCACGTGGAGCCGCTCAAGCAGGGCAAAGAGGCGATCGTCGTAACCGAGCTGCCGTTCATGGTCAAGAAGGGCGGCGACGGCGGGCTGATCCAGAAGATCGCCGACCTCGTCAAAGACGGCCGCATCACCGAGATCGCCAACATCGAGGACCACTCCGACAAGCGCGGCATGCGGCTGGTGATCGAGCTCAAGCGCGACGCGATCCCGAAGGTGGTGCTCAACAAGCTCTACAAGCACACGGCGATGCAGAGCACCTTCGGCGTGAACATGGTGGCGCTCGTCGACAACGTGCCGCGCACGCTCGACCTGCGCGCGGTGGTCCACAACTACGTCGCGCACCAGCGCGAGGTGATCGTCAGACGCACCAAGCACGAGCTGTCCGAGAAGGAAGCCCGCGCGCACATCCTCGAGGGCCTGCTCACCGCGCTCGAGCACCTCGACGCGATCATCGAGCTGATCCGCGCCTCGCGCGACCGCGAAGCAGCGCGCGAGCAGCTGATCGAGCGCTTCGAGCTCACCGCCATCCAGGCCAGCGCGATCCTCGACCTGCGCCTCTCCCAGCTGACCGCGCTCGAGGCCGACGCGATCAAACAGGAGCACGCCGACGTGACCGAGCGCATCGCCGAGCTGCGCGCGATCCTCGGCGACGAGGGCCGTGTGCTGGCGGTCATCAAGGAGGAGCTCACCGAGATCTCCGAGCGCTTCGGCGACGAGCGGCGCACGGAGATCAGCCACTCCGAGGACGAACTCGACATCGAGGACCTGATCGCCGACCAGCAGATGGTGATCACGATCACGCACTCGGGCTACGTCAAGTCGCTGCCGCTCGCCACCTACCGCCAGCAGCAGCGCGGCGGGCGCGGCGTCACCGGCATGGACATGAAGGACGGCGACTACATCGAGCACCTGTTCGTGTGCTCCTCGCACGACTACCTGCTGTTCTTCTCCAACCGCGGCAAGGTGTACCGCTCGAAGGTGTACGAGCTGCCGGAGGCCCAGCGCACCGCCAAGGGGCGCGCGCTCGTCAACATCCTGCCCCTGCGCGAAGGCGAGCGCATCCAGGCGGTGCTCTCCACACGGGACTTCAGCGAGGCCCAGTACCTGATCTTCGCCACCCAGGGCGGCACCGTCAAGAAGACCGAGCTCGCCGCCTACAACACGCCGATCAAAGCCGACGGGATCATCGCCATCAACATCCGCGACGACGACGAGCTGCTGGCGGTCCGCGCCGTCGACCCCGACGAGGAGATCATCATGGTCTCCCGCGCCGGCCTGGCGGTGCGCTTCGCGGAGTCGGACGTGCGCGCCATGGGTCGCGACACGACCGGCGTGCGCGGCATGGACGTGGGCGATCGAAGTCCCGCCGCCCACTCCCACCACAACAGCGTGATCGCGATGGATGTGGCGCGCGACGACATGGACCTGCTCGTGGTCACCGAGAACGGCTACGGCAAGCGCACGCCGATCGGCCAGTACCGCAAGACCAACCGCGGCGCCAAAGGCGTGAAGACGATCGGGCTGACCGAGCAGAAGGGCGCCCTGGCCGGGGCGCTGGTCGTGCGCGAGCACCAGGAGCTCGTGTTCATCAGCCTGGCCGGAATGGTGCAGCGCACCGCCGCCGGCGGCATCTCACAGCAGGGGCGGGCCGCCACCGGCGTGCGCGTGATGAACCTCAAGGGCGAGGACGTGGTGAGCGCAGTCGCGCTCGTCGTGGACACCGGCGAGGAGGCCGACGGCGAGGGCGCAGGCGGCGCACCGCAGCCGCCCGGCGCGGACATGGACGCCCACGGCGACGGCGCCGCCGGCGACATCGACGGGGCCGGGCCCGGCTCGTAGCAGGACCTCCCGGCGCGCGACCGGGTCGCAGGAGGCGCCCGCGCGCCGCGATCAGCTTCAACTGTCCAGATTCGACCGCCGAAGCTCAGCCTGCCCTGATCCTCCGCCGAAACGCTGAGGGTGCCAGCTCCCCGCCGCGTTACGACGATCGCCCTCACGATCCTTGCCTGCGCCCTGACGATCGCCCTCGCGCCCGCCGCCGCGCTCGCCGCCCGCCCCGCCGGTCACGCCCGTGCCCACGCCGCCTCGCACCGCCAGCGCCACGAGCACGGCCGCCACGAGCACAGCCGCCGCGCGCGTCGCAGCGCCAGGCGTCACCACCCCCGCCGCCACGGGCGCGCGCTCGGCCACTCCCAGGGCGCTCCCGCCGGCTCCGAAGGCGCAGTCACGCAGAGCCAGGCCGTCACGCGGGCGGCGGCCACCATCGCCGAGGTGCTCGAAACGCCCTGCCAGAACACGGAACTGATGCCCGAAGCCGGCAACCTCGCGCTCGTGCGCGAAGCGGTGCTGTGCCTGATCAACCGCAAGCGCGCCGAAAACGACGAGAGCCCTCTCGTGACCAGCGCCAAGCTGCAGGAAGCCGCCGAAAGCCACTGCGAAGAACTGATCGCCGAGGACTACTTCGCCCACATCTCCCCCAGCGGCGAGACGCCCGTTGACCGCATCCGCGCCACCGGGTACATACCCAACTCCAACGTCGGCTACGTGATCGGCGAGAACCTGGCCTGGGGCACCTACCAGCTGGCCACGCCACAGCAGATCGCCGAAGCCTGGTTCGCCTCGCCCGGTCACCTAGCCAACATCCTCGAATCGCAGTACACCGAAACCGGAGTAGCGATCACGCCGTCCGTGCCGGCCTCGCTCGGCAACGGCGCACCCGGCGCGACCTACGCGCAGGAGTTCGGCGTCATCGTCGAATAGCCGCTCGCCCGCCCATCATCTCCGTTCGCTACTCTGGCTTCACCAGAGAAAGGAGGTGGTCCAAACGTTGAGTGACAGTTCTTGCGGGACCCTGGAGGTGACCGGCCGCTAGGTCGGCCCCCGCGCGCGGGGGACAGAAGGCTGGACCGCTTAGCGGAATCCAACCCGGGACACCCCGAGACGACCGCCGGCCCTGGTCCCTCCGGCATCCACCGTCGCTCTCGGCCTTTCCAGTCAGAGCAGCTCGCGAAGGGCGCCCTCGGGCGCCCTTCGTTCTCGCAGCCTGCCTAAGCGGCCTGCGGCAGGTACTGAAGCCAGGCGGCGGGGATCGTGGGGCTGGCCACGTGGATGAAGATCTCGGCTCGCGGCGTGCGCGGCGCACGCCGCGGGTGCATCCCCGCCTGGCGGGGCAGGCGATCGCCCTTGCGCCGGTTGCAGGGCGCGCAGGAGGCCACGATGTTCTCCCAGCTGGAGGTGCCGCCCTTCGAGCGCGGGATCACGTGGTCGACGGTCAGGTTGGAGCGCGAGCCGCAGTACTGGCAGGTCCAGCTGTCGCGGGCGAACACCGCACGACGGGTGATCTTGCGCCGGTGCGCGTCGCGTGGCACCCTCACGTAGGAGACCAGGCGGATCACAACCGGCCGTGCCACCGTCGAGCTCTCCGAGTGCAGCTGCCACTGCCCCCGCTCGATCAGCTCGGCCTTCTCCTTCAACAGCAGCACCACCGCGCGGCGCACCGTGCACACGTTGATCGGCTCGTAGGTGGCGTTGAGAACGAGCACCCGACCGCTCATCGCCGGCGCGGGCGACGGTTCAGGTCCGCGGCGCTGGTGCTCTGAGGGCGCCACGGACCCCACCGGCTCTGGTGGGACTGTGCACTCCATCTTCAGGCTCGCAGTCTAGCGGCGGGATGGGGCGCCCGCGCAACGCCCGCGCGGCGCCCATGCGCCGCGCGGCCAAGGCTATGGCGCGGCCGCGGCGGGGTAGGAGCCGAGCACGCGCACCTCCTCGCAGATGCGCGCGAGCCCCGCGAGCGCATCGCTCAGCGGCGGCTCGCCGGCGCGCGCGGCGGCGTCGGCGAAGAACCTGTAGCTGCCCATGCGCCCCCGCCGCGGGCGCGACTCGATCTTCAGCAGGTTGATCTCGCGCCGGGCGAACTGGTCCAGGCAGCGCACCAGCCAGCCCGCGCGCTCGGCCCCCGCGCCCCAGAAGACCAACGATGTCTTCCACTCCGCGTCGCCTGCGGCGGCGCCCTCGCCCGCCCCGCCGCAGCGCAGCGGCGGCGCCTTCGCGGCGGCGGCGTCGGCGGTCGCGCCGGAGGCCGGCGCCAGCCACACGAAGCGCGTTTCGTTGTCGTCGCGGTCCTGCACGCCGGCCCGCACCACCACGCCGCCGTAGATCTCGGCGGCGAGCTCGGTGCCGATCGCGGCCCGGTCACGCTCGCCGGCGGCCACCACCGCCCGCACCGCCTCGGCGGTGGAGCTGGCCGCGAGCACCTGCGCGCCGGCGAGCTCGCCGCGCAGGAAGCGCGTGCACTGTCCGGGCACCTGCGGGTGCGTGAGCACGCTGCGGATCTCCTCGAGCGCAGTGTTCCCCGCGCAGATCAGCGAGTGCCTCACGCGCAGCAGCGTCTCGCCCACGATCTGCACCGCGGCGGCCTCCCCCTCCGGGGACGATGCGTCGGCGAGCAGGTCGAGGGTGACGTCGATGGAGCCCTCCAGCGAGTTCTCGATCGGCACGATCGCGTACTCCACCTCTCCGTGCACGAGCGCCATCACCGCCTCGTAGATGCCCGCCTGCGCCACCGGCTCGACCGCCCCCTCGCGCGCGCTCGCCAGCAACGCCTGCTCGGAGAACGTCCCCGCCGGTCCCAGATAGCCGACGCGGGGGAGGGCGCCGGGCCCTTCAGACGGGGCGCTCATCGGCGCCGGCGCGCGCCTCTCCCGCCGCCGAGGCCCCCGCGTGGGCCTCCCCGCCGCCCGCCAGCGCCAGGCGCACGGCCTCCGCCTCCTCGGGCGACAGCTCCAGTTCGCCGCGCCCGTCGCGCACCTGCTTGCCGTACACGCGCGCCTGGTCGCGGTGGTGGATGCACGACAGCACGATCCCCGAGCGTTCGTCGTCGAGCAGGGCGATCGACATCGACTGCTGCCCCGACAGCTCGTTGTAGGCGTCGTAGCGCACCAGCGCACGGTGCGCGATGCGCCGCCGCAGCGCCGTCTCCACGCCGGCCAGGCGGGCGTCCAGGCGCAGCGCCGCGTCCTGCACGTAGGCGCTGAGCTCGTCGAAGGACCGCTGCATCGCCGCCGCGTGGGCGACCACGTCCTGCTCGCCGCCCTCCCCCAGCACCAGCCGCTGGGCGCGCCGCAGCCGCCGCAGGCTCACGCTCAACGCGGCGCAGCCGAGCAGGGCCGCCGCCGCCACGGCTGCCGCGGCGATCGCGACGATCCCCTGCGTGTCGGTGATCGATGCGGCCATCGCCACAAGTTAGCCGCTGGCGCAGCGCCCGCGCCGAGGCGCCCCCGGCGGCGGGCGGGCGAGGCGCCTGGCGTCCGGCTGCCGAGGCGCCTGCGGCGGCCACGCGGGCGCCGGCTATTCGCCGAAGATCGCCAGGTAGCTCGTCTTGTTGTTTTCGGTGTCGGTCTCGCCCGGCACCGGTTCGACGTACGCCTCCACCTTGGCCGCCTGGCCGAGCGGGATGCCCGTGACAGGCACTTCCTCGTTGTACTTGGTGCCCGGCTGGGTGGAGTCGATCGTCCGCGAGGCTTTGTACTTCTTGCCCGCGGCCGTCACGGTCACCGTCACCTTCACGTCGATCTCCTGGTTTTCGCCGCTGTTTTCGAGGTTCACGGTGAACGTCTGGTTGCCGCCGCCGGAGATGTGGTTGAGCGTCGGTTCGGGTTGAAGCGCGCCGGTGCCGACGCTGACGCCGAGCAGCGCGCTGCCGTGCGTGCCCGGCGCGAGGGCGCCCGAAGAGCTCGTGGAGGTGGACTGCCCGGACAGGCGCGCCAGCGCGCCCGCCGCTTCCAGCCAGCCGAGGTTGGGCAGGAAGCGCGTGCCGGCGGTGCCGAGTTCGTGGATGCCGTTGGCGGCGAGCGTCTGCTGGACCAGCGGCGCGACGCGTTGCGAGTAGATCACGTCGGAGGCGAGGAAGATCTCCATGTCGCCGGCGATCTTGGGCACGGTCTGTTTGGCCTGCCCGCCGAGCGCCGTGGGCACCAGTTCGGTGAGCTTGCCGAGCCCTTCCACGCGCAGATCCAGCGCCAGCAGCAGGTTCTGCTGGGCCGAGGCCATTTCGCCGGGCACGCCGAGGCCCTTGGCGCGTGCGGCCAGCGAGCGCGCGGTCTTCAGCACTTCGTCGATCTGCTGCTCCACGTCGAGCGCCTGCTTTCCGGTCGCACCCTCCAGCGCCGCGAACAGCGGGCGCGATACCCGTTCGTCCGATTCGCGCGCGATCGTGCTCACTTCGCGGTTGTACGTCTTCAGCGACTGCTGCTTTTCGCTTTTGAGCACGCCATTGATGACCAGCACGATCACGATCAGCAGCACGATCGCGCCGCCGGCCGCGATGCGGCGTCGCACCATCACGGTGTGATGGTCGTACCCGGAGGGGCCGCGGTGCTGGGAGGCGCGCGGGCGGGGCGTGCGTGCCTGGCGGGCGCCGCCGGCGTTCTCGCCCGCGCGCCCGCGCCGCGGCGTCCGAGGCGACGTCCGAGGCGACGTCCGAGGCGCAGTCTCCTCGTCATCGTCGAAGAACGACAAAAGCCAACCGCTCCTTTGCAGGGGTTTTGCGAAGAGGCCAGTATGACTGGCGGCCGCGCCCACCGCGAGATTGCAACTTCTCGGTCACCGCCGGCTTTCCTGCCCGCGTCGGCAGGGAAGGCGGCCTGCGGCGCCGAACGCGCAGAACCAGGTGGAGTCTTCGCGCACCCTCGTCCAACCGGCGCGCAGGCGCGCGCCTGCCCCCGAGTCCGGCCCTGCCCCGGAGCCCGGCTCGGCCCCCGAGCCGCCGCCCGGCCGGATCGCGGGCCCGGGCCGGACCGCTCCCGCCGACGCGGAGCCCGCGCGCGATCAGCTGCTGCTGGGACGCTATCGCGTGATCGAGCGGCTCGGCGCCGGCGGCTTCGGGGTCGTTTGGCGCGCCCACGACCAGCTGCTCGGCCGCGAGGTGGCGCTCAAGCGCGTGTGGCTGGGAACGGGTGGGCGCCCGGTCGACGGCGAGCGCGCCAGCCGCGAGGCGCATGCGGCGGCGCGGCTGGCGCACCCCGCGATCGTGTCGCTGCACGAGGCGGTCGCCGAGGACGGCGCCTTCTACCTGATCTCCGAGCTGGTCGCCGGCGAGACGCTGGCGGCGCTGATCGAGCAGGACGCGCTCTGCGACGAGGAGATCCTGGAGATCGGCGTGGCCCTCGCCGCCGCGCTCGCGCACGCGCACGCGCGGGGCGTGATCCACCGCGACATCAAGCCGTCCAACGTGCTCGTGCCGAACCCGCCGGACCGCCGCGCGGACGGCGCGCACGGCCTGCTCGCGCCCGCCAAGCTCACCGACTTCGGCGGCGCCAGCCTCGTCGGCGAGGAGGCGCTGACGCGCACCGGCGACGTGCTGGGCACGCTCGCCTACATGGCGCCCGAGCAGAGCGAAGGCCGCGAGGTGGGCACGCAGGCGGACCTGTACTCGCTGGCGCTGGTGATCTACGAGGCGCTGTGCGGCGTCAACCCGGTGCGCGGCTCTACGCCCGCGGCCACCGTGCGGCGGATCGGCCGCACGGTGCCGGCGCTGTCGCTCGCGCGCGGCGACTTGCCGGCGTCGCTCACCGGCGCGCTCGACCGCGCGCTCGATCCCGACCCCGAGCGACGCGGCACGCTGCAGGAGCTGCGCGGCGAGCTCGAGGACGCGCTCGCGCGCGGGCTGAGGCGCCCGCGCTGGCGCTTGCGCGCCGCCGGCCGCGACAGCGCGCGCGCACACACCGAGCCGACGCAGCTCGCGCGTGCGCCCGCGGCGCCGGCCTGGGAGGCCGGCGCGATGCTGCCGCGGGCGCCCGCGGCGCCGGCTTCGCCCGCCGGCGCCGGCGCGCTCGCGGACGACGAGCAGGCGCCCGTCGAGCGCCGGGGACCGGGCCCGGCGCTGGCCCTGCCGCGGCGGCTGTGGATCGCCGCGGCGCTGGCGCTGGCGCTGTGGCAGGCGATCTCGGGCCACGCCGGCGTGGGGCTGCTGGCGCTCGCCGCGCTGGCCCCGGCGCTGGCGCTGGGCGACGGCGGGCCGCGCCGGCGCCTGGGCGTGGGCTGGCTGTGTTGCGCGCTGGCGCCGGCGCTCGGCCTGGCCGGCCTGGCCGGCGCCTACCCGGCGCTCGCGGGGCAGCCGGCGCGCTGGCGCGCGCGCGCGCTGCTCGGCGCGCTCGGCTACTGGTGGCTGGCGCTGGCTGCGCCGCTGCTCGGCCGCGAGCTGTGGTTGGCGCCGCCCTCGCCCCTTCCCGCGCGGGCCAGCTGGGAGGGGTCGGCGAGCGTCGCCGCCACGCACGTGATCGGCCCGTTGCTGACCGTGGCGGTGCTGGCCGGCGCGCTGCTGTGGGCGGCGGCCGCGGCCGCGCTGCCGTGGCTCGTGCGCGGGCGCAGCGCGTTGCGCGACGCGGTGGCGGTGGCGGCCTGGGCGGCCGCGCTGGTGCTCGCCGAGCCTGCGCTGGACGCGGGACTGGGCGCGCAGTCGACCTCCGCGGCGCCGCGCGGCGCCGCGCTGGGCGCCGTGCTGGGCGCATTGCTGGCGCTCGCGGCGCGCGCGCTGCGCGGGCCGGTCTGAGCGGTTGGCCGGCCTTGCCGCCCCCACGGGCGCGTAGCATGGCTCACGGCCGGCGGCGAACCCGCCGCGCCGGACCACCGCCCGCCGCCCGCCAGCCCAGCAGATGAACCCGCTCAAGAGCGTCGAGACCATGATCGCGAGCCTCGTGGAGGGCACGTTCGGGCGGGTGTTCCGCAGCGAGGTGCGCCCAATGGAGCTGGCGCGCAAGCTGGCGCGCGAGATGGACTCCCACCGCACCGTGTCGGTCTCGCGCGTGTACGTGCCGAACGAGTACGCGGTGTGGCTGTCGCCGCGCGACCGCGAACGCTACGCGGGCGTGGAGCACGAGGTGATCGACGAGCTGTGCGCGTACCTGCTCGAGCACGCGCGCCGCGAGGAGCTGATCCTGGCCTCGCCGCCGCACATCAGCTTTCACACCGACGAGCGGCTCTCGCTGGGCGAATTCGGCATCCAGGCGCGCCTGGTGCGCCACGAGCCCGAGCCGGGCGGGGAGCAGGGGCGCTCGCCCGCGCCGGCGCCGCCGGCCGTGCGCGAGGAGCACGGGCAGACGATGATCTACAGCAGCTCACAGCGGCTCGGCGCGGCGGTGGAGGAGGCGCAGGCGCACAGGGGCCCGCAACGGGCGCTGCTGCTGCTGGAGGGCCGGCGGCTGCTGGTGCCGCCCGGCGGCGGCACGCTGGGGCGCAGCCGCGAATGCGAGGTGGTGCTCGACGACGTCGGCATCTCGCGCCGCCACGCCGAGCTGCGGCCGGGCCCGGAAGGCTGGAGCGTGCTCGACCTGGGCTCCACCAACGGCGTGCGCGTCAACGGCGAGCCGCTGCGCGGGGCGCGCGCGCTGCGCGACGGCGATCGTCTCGAGCTGGGCTCGACGGAGCTCGTGTTCGAGCTCTCATGAGCACGCTGGCGCCTGTGTCGGTGGCGCTCAAGTTCGGCTTCCTGGCCGTGCTGTACGCGTTCCTGCTGTGGGTTGCGCGCAGCGCCAGGCGCGAGTTGCGCGGCGGCGCGGCGGCGCCGGCGAGGCACGACGGGGTGGCCTACGGCGGGCCCGCCGGGGGCCTGATCCCGCCCGACGCCACCGGCATGCACTCGGCGTCCACGCTGGGCAGCGCCGACATCGCGCACCGCGCGCCGCGGCTGGTGATCGAGCGCGCGCCGGGGCACGAGCCGGGGATGATCTACGACCTCGACGGCGACGTCGTGCTGGGCCGCGGCGAGCGCGCCGAGATCCGCCTCGAGGACCCCTTCGCCTCCTCGCGGCACGCGCGCGTGTACGAGCAGGGCAACAGCGTGGTGATCGAAGACCTCGGCTCGACCAACGGCACCTACCTCAACGAGGAGCTGCTGCAGACCCCGCGGCCGCTGCACCCCGGGGATCGCGTGCGCATCGGCGAGAGCGAATTCACGTTCGAGGTGGACTAACGGTGGGCGCCTGAGATGCTGCGCGTGGCAGAGCAGTTCGCCGGCACCGACACCGGACGCCAGCGGCGGGCCAACGAGGACTCGCTGCTGGCGCGCGCGCCGCTGTTCGTGGTGGCCGACGGCATGGGGGGCGCACGCGCCGGCGAGGTCGCCTCGCGGATCGCGGTGGAGTCCTTCCAGGGAGGCGTCGGCGAGGCGGCGCGGCCGGAGCTGGCGCTGGCGGCGCTGGCGCGCGAGGCCAACACGCGCATCCACCGGCTCTCGCACGCGAACGCGGAGCAGGCCGGCATGGGCACGACGCTCACGGCGGTGTACGTGGGCGAGCGCGAGGTGGCGATCGCGCACGTGGGCGACAGCCGCGCCTACTGCCTGCGCGACGGCGCGCTGCTGCGGCTTACGGAGGACCACTCGCTGGTGGACGAGCTGATGCGCCAGGGACGCCTCACCCCCGAGGAAGCGGTGGAGCACCCGCAGCGCTCGGTGATCACGCGCGCGCTCGGCCCCGAAGGGGCGGTGGAGGTCGACACGCGCTCGTTCAGTGCGCGCCCCGGCGACGTGTACCTGCTGTGCAGCGACGGGCTCACCACGATGCTCTCCGAGCAGCAGATCGAGGCGACCCTGCTGGCGCACGCGCGCCTGCGAGACGCGGGCGAGGCGCTGATCGCGGCCGCCAACGAGGCGGGGGGACGCGACAACATCACGGTCGTGCTGATCCGCCTCGAGGACGTCGAGCCGGCGCCCGGCGCGGCCGCGGACGGCGAGCACAGCACGATCGTGGGGATGCCGGCGGTGAGCGTGCCCCAGGCGCGGCAAGTGAGCCCGCAGGCGCAGCCCGGCCCGCAGGCGCCGCCGCTGCCGGCCGCGGAGCGGCTGCCCGCCCACGAGGCGCCTGCCGCCGCCGCGGCACCGGGTGCGGGCGTCGCCCCGCCCCGCCGGCTGGTGCCGCGCGCGCGCGCGCGGGCGCCCCGCGCCGACGGGCGCGCGCGCCGTCGCCGCCCCTCGGCGGGGATGATCTTCGTGCTGGTGGTGCTGGTGGTGCTGGGCTCGGCCGCCTACCTGGCGTTCCAGTCGGTGTACTTCATCGGCACCAACGAACGCGGGCTGGTGACGCTGTACGAGGGGCTGCCGTACAAGCTGCCGGGCAACATCGCGCTGTACACCAGCGAGTACGTCTCGGGGGTGGCGGCCTCGACGCTGAGCGCGCAGCAGCGCCACAAGCTGCTCGACCGCTCGCTGCGCTCGGAATCGAACGCGGCGGCGCTGATCCGCAGCCTCGAACTGGGAGAGCTGGAATGAGGGGCCCGGCGTGAACCGGCCGATCGTGCGCCTGTACGGCCTGGTGGCGGCGCTGTTCGCGCTGCTGCTCGCGTTCACCTCGCGCTGGACGATCTTCGAAGCCTCCTCGCTGCGCGAAAACCCGCTGAACGCGCGCCGCACGCTCGAGCAGGAGCACGTGCGCCGCGGCACGATCGTGGCCTCCGACGGGACCGTGCTGGCGCGCAGCGTGAAGGGCCGCGAAGGCACCTACCAGCGCACCTACCCCACCGGCCAGCTGTTCGCGCAGGCGATCGGCTACGACTACGTGTTCCCGGAAGTGCGCTCGGCCGGGCTGGAGCTCTACCGGAACAGGGAACTGAGCGGCGAACGCGGCACCGACCTGCAGAGCGTGCTGGACGAGCTTCAGGGCACCGAACCGCAGGGCGAGAAGGTGGTGACGACGCTGCAGCCGCGCGCGCAGCGGGTGGCGATGCACGCGTTGGGCGAACACGAAGGCGCGGTGGTGGCGTTGGAACCGAGCACCGGCGCGGTGCGGGTGATGGCCTCCACGCCGAGCTTCGACCCCAACGCGCTGCGCTCGCACGCCGCCGCGGTCGCCCAGGAGCGCGAAATGCGCGAGACGCCGCCGCGCCGCTCCGAACTGAACCGCGCCACCCAGTACGGCTACGCGCCGGGCTCCACCTTCAAGCTCGTGACGGCAACGGCGGCGATCGACAGCGGCGCGTACACGCCGCAGTCGATGGTGAGCGGCCAGAACGGCATCCTCGTGTCGGGCGTGCCGCTGCACAACGACGACGACGAGAGCTTCGGGCCGATCACGCTGACCTTCGCCCTGGCGCACTCGGTCAACACGGTGTACGCGCAGGTGGCCGAGCACGTGGGCAAGCGCACGCTGGCGCGCTACATGCGCCGCTTCGGCTTCGACCGCAAGCCGCAGCTGGACTACCCGGCCGAGCAGATGTCGGCCAGCGGCGAGCACGAAGGCGAAGCGATCGTGCCGCCCACCAGCCCCAAGGTCGACGTGGGCCGTCTCGGCATCGGCCAGGACAAACTGGAGGTGACGCCGCTGCAGATGGCGGAGGTGGCGGCGGCGGTGGCCGACCACGGCCGGCTGATGGCGCCGCACATGACCGCGCGCATCGTGGAAGCGGAAGGCCGCACGGTGAAGACGATCTCGCCGCGCGTGCAGTCGGTGGTGATGAAGCCCTCGACGGCGGCGGCGGTGCGCTCGATGATGGAAGCGGTGGTGAACGAAGGCACGGGCACGGCGGCGCAGATCCCGGGCGTGCAGGTGGCGGGCAAGACCGGCACCGCGCAGACGCAGTTCGGCGACGCCATCAACAACGTGTGGTTCGTGGCGTTCGCGCCGGCGCAGGACCCGCGCGTGGCGGTGGCGGTGACGCTCAAGGCGGTGCCAGGCGAAGGCGCGACCTACGCGGCGCCGGTGGCCCGGGAAGTGATCGAGAGCCTGCTCCATGATTGAGCCCGAGACGATCATCGACGGCCGCTACCGCGTGATCGCGCGCCTGGGCTCGGGCGGCATGGCGGACGTGTACCTGGCCCACGACCAGCTGCTGGGGCGCGAGGTGGCGGTGAAGGTGCTGCACCACCACTTCGCCGAAGACCAGGAGTTCGTGGAGCGCTTCCGGCGCGAGGCCTCGAGCGCGGCGGCGCTGTCGCACCCCAACATCGTGGCGATCTTCGACCGCGGCGAATGGAACGGCACCTACTACATCGCGATGGAGTACGTGGCGGCGCGCTCGCTGAAGACGATCGTGCGCGAGCAGGGCGCGCTCGACCCCGCGAGCGCGATCGAGATCGTCGTGCAGATCCTGCGCGCGGCGCGCTTCGCGCACCGCCGCGGCGTGATCCACCGCGACCTGAAGCCCCACAACGTGCTGCTGGACGACGAGGGCCGCGCGCGCGTGACCGACTTCGGGATCGCCCGCGCGGGCGCGTCGGACATGACGCTGACGGGCTCGATCATGGGCACCGCGCAGTACCTCTCGCCCGAGCAGGCGCAGGGGCTGGCGGTGAGCGAGGCCTCCGACGTGTACTCGGTGGGAGTGATCCTGTACGAGCTGCTGACGGGGGTGGTGCCGTTCGAGGGGGAGACGGCGGTGGCGATCGCGTACAAGCAGGTCTCCGCCGAGCCGGCGCCGCCGAGCGCGATCAACCCGTCGCTGGCGCCGTCGCTGGACGCGGTGGTGCTGCGCGCGCTCGCCAAGGATCCGGCGGAGCGCTACGCCGACGCCGACGAGCTGATCGCGGCGCTCGAAGCCGAGCGCCGCGCGCTGCCGGCGCACGCGGGCGCGGCTGCGGCGTCCGACGGCCAGCGCCGGCAGCCGCCCGCGCGTCCCGGCGCGGGCGCGCTGCTGCTGGCGTCGCCCGGCACGGGCAGCTACGAGGCCCTGCGCGAGCCGGAGGCGGAGGAGCGCGGCTCCGGCCGTCGCCGCGCGCTGTGGTGGGGGCTGGGGGTGGCGCTGGCGCTGGCGGTGGCGGTGGCGGCGGTGCTGGCACTCGGCTCGGCGAAGTCGGTGACGGTGCCGGCGGTGACGGGCAAGAGCGAACAGGCGGCGGGCGCCACGCTGCGCGCCGCCGGCCTCGAACCGGAGCCTGCGCTGGGGGCGAGCGTGGACGTGCCGGTGGGCCGCGTGATCGGCCAGTCGCCGCAGGCCGGCACGGTCGTGAAGAAGGGCGCGCACGTGAAGATCGTGGTCTCCACGGGCCCGGCGAGCGGCCCGCTGATCGACGTGGCCGGCCTCACCGAGGCGCAGGCGGTGGCGCGGCTGAAGAAGGCCCACTACCGCACCAAGACCAGGCCGCAGGCCAGCAAGTCGGTGGCGGCGGGGAAGGTGATCGGCACCGAACCGCCGGCGGAAACGGAGGTGCAGCAGGGCCGGGTGGTGACGGTGCTGGTGTCGAGCGGCCCGCCGCCTGTGCGCGTGCCGGACCTCGCGGGGCAGACGCTGGAAGCGGCGGAATCTACGCTGGAGAACTCCGAACTGACGCTCGGCGGCGTGACCAGGCAGGTCTCGAGCAAGCTCTCGCCGGGCACGGTGATCTCGCAGTCGCCGAGCGCGGGCAGCTCGTTGCGCGCGGGCGAAAAGGTGAGCGTGACGGTGGCGAAGGCGCCGAAGGAAGCGGAAGTGCCGGATGTGGTGGGCGCGGCTGAAGCGGCGGCCGGCGCGGCGCTCGCGCACGCCGGCTTCAAGGTCAAGAAGGAATCGCGGCCGAGCAGCGAATCCTCGCAGGCGGGGACGGTGCTGGAACAGAGCCCGGCGGGCGGCGCCCACGCGCGCAGGGGCACGACGGTGACGATCGTGGTGGGCGCGCCGGCGACGCCCACCACGAGCACGCCGACGACGACCACCACGACGACCACGACGACCACCACCCCGCCGGCCACGCCGCCGGCTGGCGAATGAGCGCGCTGGCGCCGGCGCTGGCGCCGCAGGCACCGGCGCTGGCGGCGCCGGCTGGCGGGCGCCGGCGCCGGCGGCTGGCGGGCGCTCGTGCGAGCACGAGGTGTCGCCCGTGGGGCGCTACCTGAACAGCGTGAGTTCGGACAGCGTGGCGGACCGGCTGGCGGGCGGCAGCGTGGTGAGCCAGACGAGGTAGTAGCGGTGCGGGCGGCCGTGCAGCGCGAGCGCGATGCGCCGGCCGCTGCGCACGTCGGAGCTGGCGCCGACGGGACCCTGCCAGCCGCGGGCGCCGAGCGGCGCGGCGTCGCCGTAGGGGAGTTCGAGGTCGATGTGGTCGGCGACGTAGACCTGCACGGAGAAGCCGGGCGTGGGCGTGCGGATGGCGAGGGCCTTGGCGAGCAGGCGGGGGGCGGCGTCGAGGTAGACGCCGGTGCCGGTGCCGCCGGCCTTCTTGAGCGTGCCGCCGAAGTATTCCTCGGTGCTCCAGGTGGTTTCGCCGTCGCCGTCGACGAGGTTGCCGACCTGGTCGCGGTTTTCGGGGCCGGTGCCGAACGGGTTGTAGCTGTTGGCGGCGGAGCTGGCGAGCTGCACGGGTTCGAGGCCGGCGTGCGAGCCGATGCCGGGCGTTCCGCCGGCGCCGCGATGGGTGTTGCCGGCGAGCGCGATCAGCAGGATGGCGACGACGGCGAGCAGCAGCGCGATCGAGGCGAGCCAGCGGCCGCGGTGGCGCAGGCGCCAGGGCAGCCGCCGCCGCGCGGAGCCGGGCAGCGAGCGCAGCACGGTGGTGACCTCGCCGGTGGCCTGCCCGGAGCGCGAGGCCTCGACGGCGAGCACCTGCTCGAGCTCGCGCGCCATGCTGGCGGCGTCGGCGTAGCGGCGGTCGAGATCCTTGTCGACGGCGCGGTCGAGCACGGCGGCGGTGGCGGCTGACACCTCGGGGCGCAGCTGCTGCACGTCGGGCAGCTCCTCGCGCACGTGGCGCATGGCGACGGCGACCGGCGAGGAGCCCGTGAACGGCACCCGGCCGGTGAGCATCTCGAACAGCACGACGCCGAGGGAGTAGAGGTCGGACTGGCCGGTGACGGGCTGGCCGAGCGCCTGCTCGGGGGAGACGTAGTCGGTGGTGCCGAGCACGCGCCCGGCCATCGTGAGGCCTTCCTCGGTGAGCGTGCGCGCGATGCCGAAGTCGGTGATCTTGGCGGCGCCTTCCTCGGTGATGAGCACGTTCTGCGGCTTGACGTCGCGGTGCACGATGTGGCGCTCGTGCGCGGCGCCGAGCGCGCGCGCGATCTCGATCGCGTAGGCGATCGCCTGCGGGATCTCGAGCGGGCCCTCGCGGCGGATGAGGTCCTTGAGCGTCTCGCCGGAGACGTACTCGAGCACGATGAACGGCGTGCCGGCGGCGCCCGGCGTGCCGGCGGCCTCGCCGTTGTGCGCGGGCTCCTCGCCGGCGTCGATGACGGTGACGACGTGCGGGCCGGTGAGCTGCGCGACCGAGCGCGCCTCGCGGCGGAAGCGCTCGAGCTGGTCGGCGTCGGCGGCGTACTCGCGGTGCATCAGCTTGATCGCGACGGGACGCTCGAGCACGGTGTCGAACGCGCGGTACACGGTCGACATGCCGCCCCGGCCGATCTCGGCGTCGAGCCGGTAGCGCCCGCCGATCACGGTGCCGAGGACAGTCATTGGCGTCTTTTGAGATTAGTTCGGCGTGCGGGCGGCGTGGCGGCGCAGCCGTGAGGCGGCGAGCGCGGCGAGCAGGACGCGGTAGCTGGCGATGGGCAGGAGCGAGCGCTCGACGCGCACGCGCCGGCCGAGCACGCGCGCGCTGAGCAGCGTGGAGACGAAGGCGGCGCCGGCGCCGGCGGCGAGCGCGGCGCGCTCGCGCGGGGAGACGCCGCGGCGCGCGAGGCGCGCAGCGCGCAGCGCGCCGGCGCCGAGCATCACGGGCAGCCCGGCGTGCCAGGAGAGCGCGTCGGCGGCGCGGCGGTCGAAGCCGAGCGCGAGCGCGGCGGTGAGCGTGGCGCCGTTGCGCGAGACCCCCGGCACGAGCGCGACGGCCTGCGCGAGGCCGAGCGCGACGCCGTCGCGAGGCCCCGCCTGGCGTATCGTGCGCGCGCCGCCGCGCCGCCTGCGCGCGCGCGCGTCGGCGAGCGCCAGCGCGAGGCCGCCGAGCGCGAGGCCGGCGGCGATCGAGCGCACGCCGCCGAGCCGGCGCTCGACGTGATCCTCGAGCGCGAGGCCGGCGCCGGCGGGGATCGCGAGCGCCAGCGCGACGGCGCCTGCGCGCTGCGCGTCGAGGCGGCCGCCGTCGCGCAGCAGCTCGCGGCCCATCGAGAGCGCGAGCGCGAGCGCGGCGCCGGCGTGCAGGGCGAGCTCGAAGGACTTGCGCAGCTCGCCGTCGAGGCGCGCGTAGGGCCGCCCGGCGAGCCAGGGGATCAGCGTGGTGTGCGCGGAGGAGGACACCGGCAGCAGCTCGGTGGGCCCCTGCAGCAGCCCCAGCGCGATCGCTTCCCCGAGCCCCGGCGGCTCAGCCGAGCGCATCGGCGGCGGCCTCGCGGCGGGCGCGCCGCCGGCGCGCGATGGCGTAGGCGATGGCGAGCGCGACGGCGGCGAGAATTGCGTAGTCGACGTACTCGAAGGCCTTGCGCACGCTGGTCCAGTCGCTGCCGAGGGCGTGGCCGGCGAGCGCGAGGCCGAGCACCCAGGGCAGGGCGCCGATCAGCGAGAACACGGTGAAGCGCACGAACGGCATCCTGGCGACGCCGGCGGGCAGCGAGACGAACGCGCGCACCAGCGGCACGAGCCGCCCGAACAGCACGGTGGCCTCGCCGTAGCGGTGAAACCAGCGGTCGGCCCGTTGGATCTGCGCAGGGCTCATGTGCAGCTTGGCGCCGTGCCGTTCGATCAGCTCCAGGCGACCGCCACGCCCGACGGCGTACGCGGCCCAGGAGCCGACGATGGTGCCGAGCAGGCCGGCGGCGAGCACGCCGAGCATGGTCATGTGGTGGTGCGAGGCGCTCTGGCCGGGGTCGGCGACGGCGAAGCCGGCGAACAGCATGACGACCTCGGAGGGGATCGGGATGCAGGCGCTGCCGAGCGCCATCAGCGCGAACACGACGGGCAGCCCGCCGTCGCGCACCACGTGCGCGATTTCGTTGACGAGCGATTCGGAGATGGAGGCGAGCACGAGCACAGGCCGGGCAACGATACCTTCCCGCGGGTGCGCGTCTGGATAGACCTGACCAACAGCCCCCACGTGCTGGTGATGCGCCCGCTGATCGAGCGCCTGCGCGCGGACGGGCACGAGGTGGCGGTGACGGCGCGGGACTTCGCGCAGACGCTGGAGCTGTGCGGGCGCCTGGGCATCGAGCACACGCCGATCGGGCGCCATCGCGGCGAGCGGCTGGGAGCGAAGGCGGCGGGGCTGGCGGCGCGCTCGGCGGCGCTGGCGCGCTGGGCGCGCGGGCGCGGCTTCGACGTGGCCCTGGGCCACGGCTCCAACGACGTGACGGTGGCGGCGGCGCTGCTGCGCATCCCCAGCTCGACGATGTTCGACTACGAGTGGGCGACGGTGCAGCACAACGTGAACTGCCGGCTGGCGGCGGCGGTGGTGGTGCCGGAGGCGATCCCGCCCGAGCGCCTGTACCGCTATGGCGCGCGCGGCAAGCTGCACGCGTACGCGGGCCTGAAGGAGGAGTACTACCTGGCGGACTTCGAGCCGGACGCGGCGGTGCTGGAGGAGCTGGCGCTCGAGCGCGAGCGCCCGATCGTGGTGGTGCGCACGCCGCCGGAGGTCTCGCTCTACCACCGCTTCGAGAACGACCTGTTCGCGCGCGTGCTGGAGCGCCTGCGCGCGGCGGCGCTGGGCGAGGGCGTGCAGGCGGTGGTGCTGCCGCGGGTGGCGGCGCAGCGCGAGCGGCTGGCGGCGGCGGGCGGCCTGGTGGTGCCGCGCCACGCGATCGACGCGCAGTCGCTGATCGCCTGCGCGGACCTGGTGATCTCGGCGGGCGGCACGATGAACCGCGAGGCGGTGGCGCTGGGCACGCCGGTGTACACCACCTTCGAGGGCCGGCTCGGCGCGGTGGACGAACGCCTGCTGGCCGAAGGCCGCCTGCGCAGGCTGCGCGACGCGGGCGAGCTCGAGCTCGGCAAGCGCGCGCCGGCGGCGGCGGAGCGCGTGCGGCGCGACCCGCGCACGCTGCTCGAGCTGCTGCTTTCGCCGCTGGCCGGCCGGTAGCGCCGCGCGCGCGCCGCACTGGCCTGCGCCGCCGCCCGCCCGGTGGGCGCATACAATCCTTCACAATGCGCCGACGGATCCGCTCGGCGGCCCTTCCCCTCCACCGTCACGCGCTGCCGCAGCTCGCAGTGGACGGGGCGCTGGTCGCGTTCGCGTACTACCTCGCCTTCCAGCTGCGCTTCACGACGCGGCTGCCATTGCACTACTCCGACCTGCGCGCGGACACGATCTGGTGGGTGCTGGCGGGCAGCCTGCCGGTGCTGGTGGCGATGCGCGTGTACCAGCGCCGCTGGCGCTTCGCGGGGCAGCGCGACTACGAGGCGGTGGTGCTGGCGGTGGCGCTGATCGTGCTGGCGACGGTGGCCGGCGTGGAGATCTTCCGCCCGGTGCACCGCTACATCGGCGGCGGCGGGCAGGCGCGGGGCCACACGACGGCGGTGGCGGTGGTGCTGCCCAACACCGTGATCGTGCTGTTCGGGCTGCTGGCGCTGGTGTTCCTGGTGGGCGTGCGCGCGCTCGCGCGCACGCTGTACGAGCGCCGCCCGCTGGCGGCGTTTCGCAACCCGCGGCGCGGCCAGCGGGCGGTGCTGATCGCGGGCGCCGGCGAGGGCGGGCGGCTGGTGGCGCGCGAGATCATGCGCAACCGCGAGCTGGGCCTGGTGCCGGTGGGCTTCCTGGACGACGACCCGGCGAAGCGGCGCATGCGCATCGAAGGCCTGCGCGTGCGCGGCGACACCGAGGTCGACCTGCGGCGCATCCTCGACGAAACAGAGCCCGACGAAGTGATCATCGCGATCCCCTCCGCCCCCGGCTCCACGCGCGCGCGGATCGTGCGCGAGTGCAGGGCGCGGGCGATCCCGGTGCGCACGCTGCCGACGGTGTTCGAGCTGCTGCAGACGCGCGGCGCGCTCGCGCGGCAGGTGCGCGAGGTGCGCGTGGAGGACGTGCTGGGGCGCGAGCCGGTGCACATGGAGCTCGAGCAGGTGGGCGCCTACCTGCACCGGCAGACGGTGCTGGTGACGGGCGCGGGCGGCTCGATCGGCGCGGAGCTGTGCCGTCAGATCGCGCGCGTGGAGCCGCACAGGATCGTGCTGCTGGACCATGCCGAGGACAACCTGTTCGCGATCAAGCGGGAGCTCGAGGACGAGCGCCACGTGCCGCCGTCGATGCTGGCGGCGGTGCTTGCCGACTGCAAGGAGGGCGAGCGCATGCGCGAGGTGTTCGCGGAGCACCGGCCCACGGTGGTGTTCCACGCGGCCGCCTACAAGCACGTGGGCCTGATGGAGGAGAACCCGGTGGAGGCGGTGCGCAACAACGCGATCGGCACGAAGGTGGCGGCGCAGGTGGCGGGCGAGGCGGGCGTGCGGCGCTTCGTGCTGGTGTCCACCGACAAGGCGGTGGCGCCGGCGACCGTGATGGGCGCCTCCAAGGCACTGGCGGAGTTCGCGCTCGAGGCTGCCACGGCGCGCTTCCCCCACACCGGCTACGCGGCTGTGCGCTTCGGCAACGTGCTGGGCTCCTCCGGCAGCGTGGTGCCGATCTTCCGCCGCCAGATCGAGCGCGGCGGCCCGGTGACGGTGACCGACGAGCGCATGACGCGCTACTTCATGACGATCCCCGAGGCGGTGCAGCTGATCATCCGCTCCGGCTCGCTGGCGGCGGCGCGCGCCGCCGTGCCCCGCCCGCGCGGCGGCGAGGTGTTCGTGCTGGACATGGGCGAGCCGGTGCGGATCATCGACCTGGCGCGCGCGATGATCGACCTGTCGGGGCTCGACCCCGACCGCGACATCGACGTCGAGATCGTGGGGGCGCGCGCGGGCGAGAAGCTGCAGGAGGAGCTGTTCAACAGCTACGAGCGCCCGTGCGCGACCTCCGCGGAGAAGATCCTGCTGGCCGAGCGCGAGCCGTTGGCGGCCGACGCGGTGGAGTCGATGTTCGACGAGATCGGGCTGCTGGTGCTGGAGGGCGACGCGGCCGGCCTGGCGGCGAAGGTGTCGGAGCTGGTCGCGGCGCGACGTCAGCCCTCGGCCGCGCGCGAGGAGGCCGAGGGCGCCGGCGAGGCCGCGCGCGCCGGCGCGGGCGGGCAGGCCGCCGTGGCCGGGCAGCGTGACGGCCCTCCGGAGCCGGCCGGCGAAGCGGTCGCGACAGCGGCGCAGGCCGAAGCCGGCGGCGCCGCGGCGCCCGGCGTGCCCGCAGCTCTGGAGCCGCAGACCGGGGCTCGTCCGGGGGCTTCCCTCGTACACTCCCCGCACCGATGAACTCGCTGCCGCTCGCGCTCTCGCTTTCGAGCACCTTCACCAAGATCGGGGCGATCGCAGCGTTCGCGGCGCTGCTCGGCATCGCCGTGCTGGCGCTGCTGGTGTTCTCGCAGGCGCGCGAGCTCAAGCGCCTGCGCGAGTGGGCGGGGCGCGCGCCCGAGCGCGCTGCCGACCTCGAGCAGCGCGTGTCGGCGGCTGCGACGGCGCGCGTGCAGCAGGGCCAGGTGCGCGCCGCGACGCCGGTGCGGGCGGCCCCGGCGGCGGCACAGCAGGCCACGCGCGTGGTCGCGACGCCGATCGCGGCGGCTGCTCCGACGGCTGCCCCCGCGACGGCCGCGGCGCCGCAGCCGGCCGCTCCGACGGCGCCGCCGGGGGCGGCTGCGCCGGCGGCGGCCTCGCAGGCGGTGACACCCGCTGCGGCCAGCGCCGCGCCGCCCGCCGGCGCCGTAGCGGGCGCGCACTCCCCGCAGGGGGCGCCGCAGCCGCAGCCGGGCGCGCAGCCGCCGCATGGCGCGCAGCCGGGCGCGCAGCCGCAGCCCTCCACCGCGATGCCCGCTTCGGCCGCGGGCGCGCAGCCGCCACAGGCGGCGCCCGCCGGCCAGCCCCCGGCGCAGACGCCGGGCCCACCGCTGCCCCTCGGGCAACAGCCCGCGCCGGCCTCCGGCCCGTCCGAGCAGCAGGCGCGCCCCGCGCAGCCCGCGCCCGGCGCTCCGGTGCGGCCGATCGGCACGCCGATCGGCGCTCCCGCTTCGGCGGCGGCGGCGGCCCAGGGTCGTCCCGTGGCCACGTCCTCGCCGGCGCCGCCGCTGCCGCCGGCGACCGCCGCCGCAGCAGCGCCGCGCGCTCCCACGCCACCGGCGTCGAGCGCGGCTGCGCCGTCAGTGCAGCAGCCTTCGCCCGCGCAGGCGCCGCCGTCTGCGCAGCAGCCCGCGGCGGCCGCGCACGCGCCCTCGCCGCGGCTGCCGCCGGCACCGCCCCAGCCCGCGCGCGCCGCGGCGCAGGCGCCCGCGGCGCAGCGCGCGGCAGCGCCCCCGCCGCTGGCCGAGCGCAAGATCTACTCCGCGCGGCGCTCGCCGCGGCGGCGCGCGGCGTTGATCGGCGGCGCGCTCGTGCTCGCCGCGGCGGTCGCGGCCGTGCTGGTGAGCACGCTGGGAGGTTCTTCGGGCGCCAACACGGCGAACGACGCGAACGGCGCGAGCGCCGGCCACGACGCCCACGCCGGGCGCACCTCGCACCGCGCCTCCGCGCACGGCGGCTCCTCCGCGAAGGCGCCGCCGGCGCTGAGCCCGGCGGAAACCAGCGTGGCGGTGCTGAACGCGACCGAAGCGGAAGGCCTCGCCCATCGCACGGCGGCGGAACTGCAGCAGGGCGGCTACTCACAGGCGGCCGCCGACAACGGCACCCCGCCCGGCTCGGGGCAGGTGAGCGTGGTGGAGTACGCGGGCGGCCACCAGCGCGAAGCCGAAGGGGTGGCCCATTCGCTCGGGATCGCGCATGTGCTGCCCGTGGAAGCGGGCGTGACCGCGCTGGCCGGCGCGGCCAACGTGGTGGTGATCGTCGGCCAGGACAGGGCCTCGAAAAGCCCATAGCCGGATTCCTCGACATCCCGGCGCGCTCCTCCAAGCCGCGCGAGCGAGGCATCACCCACGTGATCGACAGGGGCCTGTCGGTGGCCGAGGTGGACGGCCTGATGGAGGTGGTGGGCCCCAGCGTGGACATCGTCAAGCTCGGCTGGGGAACGGCGCTGGTGAGCGCCAACCTGTCGCGCAAGCTCGAGCGCTACGCCGTGCACGGGATCCCGGTGGTGCTGGGCGGCACGCTCACCGAGCTGGCGATCCGCCAGGGGCGGGTGGACGGGCTGGTGGCGTGGCTGCGCGAGCTCGGGCTGCGCCACGTGGAGATCTCGGACGGCACGATCACGATCGACGCCGACCTCAAGCGCGAGCTGATCGAACGGCTCGCGCGCGAGTTCACGGTGTTCGCCGAGGTGGGCAGCAAGGACGCGGACTTCATCATGGCCCCGTACGTGTGGGTGGAGCAGATCGAACGCGATCTGCAGGCGGGCGCGTGGAAGGTGATCGCGGAGGCGCGCGAGTCGGGCACGGCGGGGATCTACCGCGCCAACGGCGAGGTGCGCACCGGCCTGATCGACGAGATCGTGCACTCGGTAGACAAGGACAAGCTGATCTTCGACGCGCCACAGCACAAGCAGCAGGTGTGGCTGCTCGAGCAGTTCGGCACCGAGTGCAACCTCGGCAACATCGCGCCGGGCGACGTGCTCTCGCTCGAGACGCTGCGGCTGGGGCTGCGCTCGGACACGGTCGAGCGCTTCGCGCCGGGCGGCGCCGATTGACCGAGGCGCCGCCGGGGGTGGAAGGCGGGCGCCCGCCGGCGGGCACGCACGTGCACGGGACCGCGCCCGGCGCGGCGCCGCTCGCGCGCTGGCTGTTCGCCGCCCTCGTCGTGGCCTGCCTGGCGGCGTTCCTGCTCACGCAGCGTCTCAAGCACACGCCCACCGTGGTGCAGGAACTCGACATGACGCCGTTCTTCTCGCCGTTCCCCAGCGGTCACCTCAAACGGGCCGAGATCTCGTTCAAGCTGGAGCACGCCGAAAGCGTGACGGTGACGATCGTCGACAGCGCCGGCGACGCGGTGGCGACGCTGGTGCGCGACTACGCGCTGCCGCGCTACAAAACGCTCTCGCTGCGCTGGAACGGACATCGCGGCGCGGCGCGCGCGTACGCGTACACGCGCACGCGGCGCGGCCTGCCGATCGTCTCGCCCGCCAACCGCGGCCCGCTGGCCGGCGCCGGCGAATACCGCGTGCGCATCGCGCTGTCGCACCACAGCGCGGTGTACTCCACGCAGAGCGTCACGCTGGTGGCGCCGTGATCGCGGCGGCGGGGCCGGCGCTCGCGGCCAAGCTCCCGAGCGCCGGCACGATCGCGCTGGCGCTGGCGGTCGCCGCCGTGGTTCTCGCCGTGCTGACCGCGCTGATGCGCCGCCGCGCCGACGCCTTCCCGCTGCTGGTGGCGCTCACGCTGCCCTTCCGCGTGCCGATCGCCACCGACGGGCGCACCGTCAACCTGCTGGTGCCGCTGTACCTGGTGATCGCCGCGGGCGCGCTCGCGCACCTGCTGCCGAGCTGGCTGGCGCGGGCTCGAGCGGCTGCCGGCGGGGCCGCATGGGGGCGCGGCGCGGCGGGCGCGTCCGCCGCGGCGCAGGCCGCGCCGGCCGACTCGCGCGGCTCCACCGCCGGCGAACGGCGCCCGCGGTTGCGCGCGCCCTCCAGCTGGCTCACGCCGCGCGGCCTGGAGTGGCTGCTGGCGGCCGCGGTGGCGCTCTACGCGGCGCAGATCGGCTACTCGGCGGACCGCCTGAAGGCGCTCGAGAACGTGGCCTTCTTCTACGTGCCCTTCGGCCTGCTGTTCCTGACGCTCGCGCAGGTGCGCTGGCGGCGCGCGCTGCTCGCGCGCTGCCTCGGCGTGACGGTGGCGCTGGCCGTGGCGTTCGCCGGCGTGGGCTTCGTGGAGTACGCGCGCAAGTCGCTGCTGCTGAACCCCAAGGTGGTGGCCGCGGACCAGTACTCCAACTACTTCCGCGTCAACTCCGTGTTCTTCGACCCCAGCATCTACGGGCGCTTCCTCGCGCTGGTGATGATCGCGCTGATGAGCGTGGTGCTGACGGCGGGGAGCGGGCCCGTGGCGGAGAGCAGGCGCACGGCGGGGCGGGGCCAGGCGGCGGGGCGGGGCCAGGCGGCGGGGCGGGGCCAGGCGGCGGGGCGCGGGCGCGGGGCGCGACGCACGATGCTGGCCGGCGGCGCGGCGCTGGCGTGGCTGCTGGCGGGCATGGTGACGAGCTTCTCGCAGTCGAGCATCGCGGCGCTGCTTTTGGGGCTGGCGGTGCTGGCGGCGTGGTGCTGGGGCTGGCGGCCCACGCTGTACGCGGCGTGCGCGCTGCTGGCGGCGGCGCTGGCGTTCGTGCTGGTGGCTCCGGCGGGGCTGCACTTCGGCCTGAAGGGCAGGCGGGGATCGGCCTCCAACGCCACCAGCGGCCGCGCCACGCTCGTCGGCGGCGGCCTGGAACTGTTCGCCGAACGCCCGCTCGAGGGCTACGGCTCGGGCTCGTTCGAAACCGAGTACAAGCGACACAGCTCGACCGACGCCGAGAACGCCGCCTCGGCCTCGCACACGATCCCCGTGACGGTCGCCGCCGAGCAGGGCGTGATCGGCCTCGCGCTGTACGCGGCGCTGCTGGTGAGCGCCTTCGCGGTGCTGTTCAGGGACGCCGCGCGCTCGCCGCCGCGGATCGCTGTGGCGGCCTGCTTCGCGGCGCTCGTGCTGCACACGTGGACCTATGCCGACTTCCTCGAAGACCCGTTCACGTGGACGCTGCTGGCCCTCGGCGTGGCGCTCGCGCGCCTGGAGGCCCGCCGCCCGGCGCGAGGCGGTGTCCTCGCTCGCTCACGTGCGTGAGCGCGCCACGCTCGCCGTGTCCGTGCCTTGCCCGGCGGCCGTCCAGGTAGCGTCTGAGCGGTGCTCGGCTACCTGAAGCGCCTCGTCACGACCGGCGCTGCGTACCAGTTCGGGGACATCCTGGCGAAGGGGCTGGCGCTGCTGACGCTGCCGCTGTACACGCGCCACCTCGGCACCGAAGCCTACGGCGCGGCCGAATCGCTGCTGACGGCGGTGATCCTGGCGAGCATCGTGCTGCGCGGCGGCGTGGGCGAAGCGTTCATCCGCTTCTACTACGACGACGAGGACCTCGCCCGGCGCGAGCGCATCGCGCGCACCGCCACCGCCACGGTGGCGTGGACCACCACGCTGGCCTCGCTCGTCGCGGTGGCGCTGGCGGCGCCGCTGTCGGAGCTGCTGGTGGGCTTCCGCGACCCGCTGCTGCTCGACTGCGCGGTGCTGGGCCTGTGGGCCTTCACCAATCTCGAGATGGCCTACGCGCAGCTGCGCGTGGACGAGCGCACGCGCGCCTACGTGTACGCCTCCGGCGCCAACGTGGCGATGACGGTCGCCTTCACGGTGGCGCTGGTGGTGTTCGCCGGGCAGGGCGCGCGCGGCCTTCTGCTCGGCAACTTCGGCGCCTCCGCGGTGGTGGTGCTCGCGCTCTGGTGGACGCTGCGGCGGCGCGTGTCGCTGCGCGTGCGCCGAGACGACCTGGCGGCGATGCTGCGCTTCGGGCTGCCCACCGTGCCGGCCGACGCGAGCGTGTACGCGCTGCAGGTCGCCGACCGCTTCTACCTGTACCGCGTCTTCTCGCGCGGCGCCGCCGGCGAGTACGCGATCGCGATCAAGCTGGCCACCGTGGTGTTCGTGGCGGTGCGCGGCTTCCAGTACGCGTGGCCGCCCCTGGCCTACTCGATCGAGGACGACGAGCAGGCCGCGCGCCTGTACTCGCTGGTCGCCACCTACTACGCGCTGGCGACCGGCGTGGTGGTGTGCGCGGTGGCGCTGCTCGGGCGCTGGATGGTGCGGCTGCTGGCCGCGCACCGCTACTTCGACGCCTATCGCGCGCTGCCGTGGCTGGCGCTCGGGTGGGCGCTGTACGGGCTCTACCTGGTGTTCGTCGCGATCGCCGGGCGCGCGCGCGTGACCTCGCGCAACTATCCCGCCGGCGCCGCCGGGCTGGCCGTGAACGTGCTGCTGCTGCTGGCGCTGGTGCCGGCGGCCGGCGCGGGCCTCGGCATCGCCGGCGCGGGCGTGGCGCTGTGCGGCGCCTACCTCGCGATGCTCGTGGTGATGTACGCGCTCACGCGCACGCTCTTCAAGGTGGGCTTCGAGTGGCGTCGCCTCGCGCAGCTCACGGGCGTGCTCGCCGCCGTCGCCGTGTCCGGCGACCTGCTGCTGCCCGCCGCCGGCTTCGCGGGCCTCGCGCTGCGCGCGCTGTGGCTCGCGCTGGTGCCCGCGGCGCTGCTCGGCACGCGCTTCTTCCACGCCCACGAGCTCGCGCAGGCGCGCGCGCTGGCGGCCGACGCGCGGCGGCGCGTGGCCGCCTTCCGCGCGCGCCACGGCGAGGTCGAGGCGTACGCCGAGGACCCGCTCAAGGACCTGTGAGGGGGCGTCGGCGGCGCGCGCGGCGCGGTCCTCGCCCGCCCGTGGCTTGGCCGGCAGCCGTCGGTTTCCGGCCGGCCGCTCGCCGGGGCGTCCAGGGTTCCCGATTCTTGGCTCAAGAATGCGGCTTTCGCGTCCGATGACAGCCGTGCCGTGCCAGAGCTGACCGCCAAGCCCACTCGTCGGGCGTCCGCCAAGGAGCGCCAGCGCCGCGCCGAGGCGCTGCGCCGCTACCGCGACGACGCGCGCGTCAAGAGCATCGCCGCCAAGGGCGAGGTCGCCTACCTGCGCGAGCAGCTGCGGATGGCTGCGCGCCTGACCACGCGCCTGGCGAGCAGCAGCGAGGTCGAGGAGCTCGCGCAGATCGTGGTGGACGAGCTGCACGAGACCTTCGCCTTCTACCTGGCCGCGATCCAGCGCCTCGACGCGGACGAGGTGCTGCGCCTGGTGGCCGCGCGCGGGCCGCTGGCCGAGGTGATGACCGAGTTCCTGCTCACCGAGCAGCCCGTCTCGCAGGGCGTCAACGGCCGCGTGGCGCGCCAGGGGCACACGGTGCTGGTGGCCGACACGCGCGCCGACGGCGACTACATCGTGCGCGACCCCGGCACCGACCCGCGCTCGGAGCTGTCCGTGCCGGTGCTGGTCGACGGCGAGCTGTGGGGCGTGCTCAACATCGAGGCCACCGACGCCGGCGCCTTCAGCGAGACCGACGCGGTGCTGGTCGAGGCGATCGCGTCGAGCTTCGGCGAGGCTGTCCACCGCGCCCGCCTGATCGCCGACCTCGAGGCCGCCTTCACCACCACGCTCGCGGTGCTCACCAGCACGGTCGAGGCCAAGGACGACTACACCGCCTGCCACGGCGAGGACGTCGCCGAGCTGGCCGAGCGCATCGCGCTGCGCATGTCGCTCAGCGCCGCGCAGGCCCGCGACGTGCGCTACGCCGCGATGCTGCACGACATCGGCAAGGTCGCCGTGCCCAGCGAGATCCTGCTCAAGCCGGGGCCGCTCACCGACGAGGAGTGGGTGACGATGCGCAGCCACGCCGCCGTGGGCGGCGAGCTGGTGGCGCGCATCGACGCCTTCGCGCATCTCGCGCCCGCGGTGCGCGCGAGCCACGAGCGCTGGGACGGCGGCGGCTACCCCGACGGCCTCGCCGGCGAGAGCATCCCGCTGGCGGCGCGCATCATCGCCGCCTGCGACACCTACGACGCGATCGTCACCGACCGCCCCTACCGGCCCGGGCGCACGCGCGGCGAGGCCTGCGCGGAGCTCGCACGGGTGTCCGGCTCACAGCTCGACGCCGGCGTCGTCGACGCCGTGCTCGCCGAGCTGGCCGTCGCCTGAGTTGTAGGCGGCGGCCGCCTCCTCGAGACCCTCGCCGCGGTCCGGCCGCAGCGTGGCGCGCACGTGCAGCCAGTAGCGGCGCGGGTCGTGGCGCGGCAGCGCCAGCGCCGCCAGCGCACGCTGCGCGTAGCTCCACGCCGTCAGCCACCGCACCGCCAGCGCGGCCGCCGCTGAGTGGTGCTTGCGCATGTACAGCTCGCGCCCGCGCGCCAGCTGCACGATGCGCCGCTCCGGCAGCGCGCCGGTGGCGAGCTGCTCGTGGTGCACCGCGCGCGCGGAGGGCACGTACAGGCTCAGCCAGCCCGCGTCGCGCAGGCGCCGAGCGAAGTCCACCTCGTCCGAGTACACGAAGAAGTCCTCGTCCAGGTAGCCGACCTCGGCGGCCGCCGCGCGGCGCACCAGCAGCGCCGAGGACTGGCACCAGTCGACCTCGCGCGTGCGCCTGCCCCGGCTCTGCACCACCAGCAGCCGGTGCAGCTGCAGCGCGCCCGCCAGCGCGCTCCACACCGACGGGAAGCGCCACGCGCACGCCTGCGCGCACCCGTCGGGGCGCAGCAGCTGCGCGCCCGCCAGCGCCGCCTCCGGGCGTGCCTGCAGCGCCTGCCACAGCGCCAGCGTGGCCCCGGGCTCGAGCTCCGAGTCCTCGTTCAGCAGCAGCGCGAAGCGCCCGCGCGCGCGGCGCAGCAGCTCGCTGTCGTTCGCCGCCTTGCCGCGCCGCTCGCCGAGCGCGATCGTCTCCTCCACCGCCGGGTGCGCTCGTGCCGCCTGCGCCGAGCCGTCGCGCGAGCCGTTGTCCAGCACCAGCGTCTCGGTCGCAAACGGCAGCTGCGCGCGCTCGCGCGCGATCGCGTCCAGCCCGCGCGCCAGCAGCTCCCGCTGCGAGGTGTTGACCACGCAGTAGCTCAGCTCGACCTCTGACACCGAGCGCCAGCCTAGATGCATACGCTCTAGCGTGTGAACGCGCTGCAAAAGCTGCGCGAGCGACTGGCCGAGCTCGCCGACCTGACCTCGATCGAGATGCTCGCCGGCTGGGACCAGCTCGTGATGATGCCCAGCGAGGGCGCCGGCGCGCGCGCGCAGCAGCTCGCGCTGCTCGCCCGCATCCGCCACGAGCGCGCCACCGCGCCCGAGCTCGGCGAGCTGCTCGACGAGCTCGAGGCGGCGGGCCCCGGCGGCGAGCCGCTGGGGGAGGTCGACGCCGACGTGGTGCGCATCGCGCGCCGCGACTGGGAGCGCGCCCGGCGCGTCGGCGAGGAGCTCGCCGGCGAGCTCGCCGCGGCCGCCGCCGAGGGCCAGGAGGTCTGGCGGCGTGCGCGCGCGCAAGACGACTTCGCCGCCTTCGCGCCCGCGCTCGAGCGCAACGTCGAGCTCGCCCGCGCCTACGGCGCCTGCGTGGCGGAGACCGGGCAGAGCCCGTACGAGGGGCTGCTCGGCGACTACGACTACGGCCTCTCCGCCGCCGGGCTGCGGCGCATCTTCGGCGAGCTTGCGCGCGAGCTGCCGCCGCTGGTCGAGCAGGCGCGCGTGCGCACCCCGCGGCGCTCGCTGGAGCTGCCGGCGGAGCCCCAGCGGGCCGCCGTCGCCGGCGTGCTCGCGCGCGTCGGCGTGGAGAGCGCGAGCTGGCGCGTGGACGTGTCCGCGCACCCCTTCAGCACATGGATCGGCCGCGGCGACTCGCGCATCACCACCCGCTACACCGACGGCCAGGCGGAGTCGCTGCTGAGCTCGCTGCACGAGTTCGGCCACGCGCTCTACGAGCGCCAGATCGACCCCGCGCTCGAGCGCACCAACCTCGGCAGCGGCACCTCCATGTCGATCCACGAGTCCCAGAGCAAGCTGTGGGAGAACCACGTCGCGCGCAGCCCCGCCTTCGCCGAGGTGCTCGCCGCCGAGCTGGGCGGCGCCGGCTTTGTGATCGCGCCCGCCGACTTGCACGCCGCGCTCGTCGGCGTCGAGCCCTCGCTCGTGCGCGTGTCCGCCGACCCGCTCACCTACCCGCTGCACATCGTGGCGCGCTTCGAGCTCGAGCTCGCGCTGATCGAGGGCGATCTCGCCGTCGCCGAGCTGCCCGGCGCGTGGCGCGAGCAGATGCGGACGCTGCTCGGCTTGGAGGTCCCCTCCGACGCGCTCGGCTGCCTGCAGGACGTGCACTGGGGCGCCGCCAGCTTCGGCTACTTCCCCAGCTACGCGCTCGGCTGCCTGATCGCGGCGCAGCTGTGGGAGGCGATCGAGGCCGACATCGGCCCGCGCGAGCAGGACCTGCGCCGTGGCGAGACCGGGCCGATCCAGCGCTGGCTGGGCGAGCGCGTGCACCGCCATGGCCGCCGCCTCGACACGATGCCGCTCGTCGAACGCGCCAGCGGCCGTGCGCTCGCGGTCGATCCGTTCCTGCGCTACGTCGCGCCGCTGGCCGGGGCCTGAGCGGTGCCGGGTCAAGTCGACTACGAGCGCCACGGCCGCACCTACGCGCGCCACCGCCGCGCCGACCCGCGCATCGCCGCGCGCGTCCACGCCGCGCTGGGCGGCGCCCGCACCGTGCTCAACGTCGGTGCCGGCGCCGGCTCCTACGAGCCGCGCGACCGCTGGCTGCTGGCCGTCGAGCCCAGCGCCGTGATGCGCGCCCAGCGCCCCGCCGGCGCCGCCCCCGCGATCGACGCCGACGCCGAATCGCTGCCCTTCGACGACGACGCCTTCGACGCCGCGATGGCGTGCGTGACCGTGCACCACTGGCGCTCCCCCGCCGCCGGCCTGGCGGAGATGCGCCGCGTAGCGCGCGGGCCGGTGGTCGTGCTCACATTCGAGCTGGACGCGCTGGCGGAGTGGCAGAAGGAGTTCCTGCGGGAGGGCGTGGCGCTCGAGCGCCCCCGCTTCCGCTCCGCCGAGGAGGTCGCGGCCGACCTCGGCGGGCACACCCGGATCGAGTCGATCCCCACCCCAGCCGACTGCGCCGACGGCTTCTTCGAGTCGTTCTGGAACCGCCCCGAGGCGCTGCTCGACCCCGCCGTGCGCAGCGCGCAGTCGATGTGGGCGCTGCTCGAGCCCGGCGTCGAGCAGCGCATCGTCGCCAGGCTCGCCGACGCCCTGCACTCCGGCGCCTGGGACGCCGAGCACGGTCACCTGCGCGAGCAGCACAGCTTCGCCGGCTCGCTGCGCCTGGTGATCTCCGAGCGCAGCTGAGCGCGTCGCGGCCATGCGCGTGCACGTCGTCGACCCCTCCGCCTACACGCCCCCGTACGACCACGCGCTGTGCGCCGCGCTCGCCGGCGCCGGCGCCGGCGTCGAGCTGCACACCAGCCGCTTCGCCCACGGCGAGCTCGCGCCCGCCCGCGGCTATGAGCGCGTCGAGGACTTCTACCGCCTCGCCGCGCGCCTGCGCGACCCGCGCGCGCGGCGCGCCGTCAAGCTCGCCGAGCACGTCCCCGACATGCTGCGCTACCGCCGCGCCGCGTGCGCCGCCGACGTCGTGCACTTCCAGTGGCTGCCCGTGCAGCACCTCGACGGGCCGCTGCTGCCGCGTGCTCCTGCGCTGGTGCTCACCGCCCACGACATACTCCCGCGCGAGGCCGGGCCCGGCCGGCGCGCAGCGCAGCGGCGCCTGTACCGGCGCTTCGACGCCGTCGTCGTGCACAGCCAGCACGGCCGCGCGCGCCTGGTCGATGAGCTGGGCGTCGACGGGCAGCGCGTGCACGTGATCGCGCACGGCGTACTCGCCCACCTCGCCGGGGACGCGCCTGGCGGCGAGGACGCGCCTGGCGGCGAGGACAGGGCCGCCCGTGCGGGCGGGCCCGACGAGGCCGCCGCGCTGCCCTCCGAGACCGACGCGCCCGTGGTCCTCTGCTTCGGGCTGATGCGCCCGTACAAGGGCATCGAGGTGCTGCTCGAGGCCTGGCGGGGGATCGACGGGGCCGAGCTGTGGGTCGTCGGCGCGCCGCGCATGGACGTCGCGCCGCTGATCGCCTCCGCCCCGCCGGGCGTGCGCTTCGTGACGCGCTACGTCGGCGAGCGCGAGCTGCGCGCCTGCTTTCGCAGGGCCGACGTGGTCGTGCTGCCCTACCGCGAGATCGACCAGTCCGGCGTGCTGTTCACCGCGCTCGCCTTCGCCAAGCCGCTGCTGCTCAGCGACGTCGGCGGCTTTCCCGAGATCGCCGCCACGGGCGCCGCGCGCACGTTCCCCGCCGGCGACGCCGCCGCGCTGCGCAGCGAGCTCGCGCAGCTGCTCGGCGACCCCGCCGCGCGCGCGCAGCTCGGCGGCCGCGCGGCCGCGCTCGCCGCCGGCGAGTACTCGTGGGACTCCGTCGCGCGGCGCACGCTGGCGCTGTACGAGCGGCTGCTCGCCGCCTGAGCGCCGCCGCCGGCCGACGCCATCCCACCGTCCGCCGACCGACGCCATCCCACCGCCCGACGCCCGACGCCATCCCACCGTCCGGCGACCGACGCGATCCCACCGTCCGCCGGCCGCACGGGCGCGCGCTGTCCGGTCGCGGCGCGCTGCCGCAGGGTCGGATCAGTCCTGCCAGAACCCCTGCAGCATCTCGCCGTCTTTCTCGAAGTGCGGCCCGAACACCAGCAGCGACAGCCCCTCGGGGCCCGCCTCGAAGGCGCGCGCCACCTCCGGCGAGACGCGGATCGCGTCCAGCGCGCCCACCTCCACTACCTCGTCCTCGAGGCGCATGCGCCCGGCGCCCGCCAGCACCACGTACACCTCCTCCGCCCGGTGGTGGCGGTGGCCGAACGGCTGGCGCTTGCCGGGACGCAGCACGTGGTAGGCCAGGCCGGTGGCGCTCGCGCCCAGCTCTTCGCGGGCGAAGTGCGCCTCGCCCATCTCCTCCAGGCCGAAGCGCGGCGCGCTGTCGGCGGTCTCGCTCAGGTTCTTGATCGTGTAGCCCATCGCGCAAGGCTACCCGCCCGGCGCGCGCCCGCGCCTCGCCACTCGCCACAATCTGCGCTCGTGCTCGCGGTGCAGGTCCTCTTCTGGGTGTGTGCAGCGCTGATCCTGTGGACGCAGGTCGGCTACGCCGCGGCGCTCGCGCTCGCCGCCGCGATCCGCCGCCCGCCCCGGCACGGTGCGGGCCCGGCGCGGCGGAGCCCCGGCAGGGGCGCAGCTCATAGAGACTCCCTCCCCAGCCTGTCGCTGATCGTCGCCGCGCACGACGAGCAGGGCGTGATCGCGCAGCGCGTCGCCAACGCGCTCGCGCTCGACTACCCCCGCGAGCTGCTGCAGGTGATCGTGGCCTGTGACGGCTGCGGCGACGGCACCGCCGCCCGCGCGCGCGAGGCCGGCGCGGACCTCGTGCTCGAGCTGCCGCGCGGCGGCAAGGTGCGCGCCCAGGACGCCGCCGTCGCGTGCGCCCGCGGCGAGATCGTCGCCTTCTCCGACGCCAACGCGCTGTGGGAGCCCGGCGCCGCGCGCGAGCTCGTCGCCGCGTTCGCCGACCCGCGCGTCGGCTACGCCTGCGGGCAGGTGCGCTTCGTGCAGGCCGCCGCCCGCGGCGGCAACCAGGAGGGCGTCTACTGGCGCTACGAGCTCGCCGTGCGCGCGCTCGAGTCGCAGCTGTCCTCGATCACCGCCGGCAACGGCGCCATCTATGCCACCCCGCGCGCCTCCTACATCGTGGTCGATCCGATCATGGGCCACGACCTGTCGCTGCCCTTCAACGTCGTCAAGCGCGGCCGCCGCGCCGTCTACGTGCCCGCCGCGCGCGCCAGCGAGAAGATGGTGCCCTCGCTCGGCGGCGAGTTCGCCCGCAAGCGGCGCATGATGAGCCACACCTGGCCGATCGTGCTGCGCGGCGGCATGCTCTCCCCGCGCGGCTACACCCCCGGCTACGCGCTCATGATCCTCTCCCACCGGCTGCTGCGCTACGCCACGCCGCTGCTGCACGTCGTCGTGCTCGCCGCCAACATCTGGCTCGTCGCCGCCGGCCGCGGCCTCCCCTACACGCTCACGCTCTGCCTGCAGGCGCTCGTGCTCGCCTGCGCCGCGCTCGCGGGCCTCGTGCCGCTGCGCCTGCCGCGCCTGGCCCGCTACTACGTGCTCACCACCGCCTCGCCCGCCGCCGGCCTGTGGGACTGGCTGCGCCACGGCACCTCCGCCTCCTGGGAGGTCGCCGAGGGCACGCGCTGAGGTCCCGCGCCGGGCCCGGCGCGGGCGGGGGACGTTCGGGCGCGTGCACGCCCGCTAGCCGCCGCGCCCCGGCTGGTGGCGCTGGCGTCCCAGCGCCACCAGGATCTTGCTGCCGGTGACCCGCCCGTGGCGGTGGTCCTTGCGCAGCTCCGTCACCAGCTCGCGCAGGTCGTCGTTGCTGCCCACGCGCACCCGCAGGATCGCGTCCGGATGGCCCGCCAGCGTCGAGGCCTCGCGCACCTGCGGGCGCTTCACCGCCTCCGCCAGGAAGCGGCTCACGTCGGTGTCCGCCGAGAAGTCGAGCTCCACGTAGGCCTGCACCGAGGGCCCCACCCGGTCGTGGTCGAGCACCACCGTGTAGCCCGCGATCACGCCCTGCTCGAGGCGCGCCAGGCGGCGCCTCACCGAGGCCGCCGACACCCCCAGCTGCTCCGCCAGCGCAGCGGCCGTCCGCCTCGCGTCCTCGCGCAGCAGGCCGAGCAGCCTCTCGTCGGTCGCGTCCAGAGGGCGGCGATCCGCGGCCACGCGGCCCAATATACCAAAGAAACAAAGCGTCATTTCTGTGGCGGGAACCGACGTTTTCGTGCGCTCGCAGCCCCTGCAACGGAGCAATGTGGTCAGCAAATCAAGCCTTTCAGTGCGCAACTGCTAACATCGATCCCAGGCAGCAGCGCTGGTCGCTGGGGGCACCGGGCGCGGCGCAGGAGCAGCAGGCAGGAGGAGCAGTGGCAGAGCCGTCCGCACAGCATCCGCAGGTTCCCGCCATGTCCATCGCTGCGCAGAAGGCACAGCAGGCGCGCCTCGCGGACTGCTGGGATCGTGAAGAAAGGGCTCGCTCGCGGCGGGAGCTCGGCCTCGAGCGCAGCGGCCCGCTGTGCGCCTCCCACGGCCGGCCGGACTGCCCCGTGTGCCGCGACTTCACGCTGCGCCGCCCCATCGCCGCCTAGCCACCGGCCGGTCGGGCGCATGGCCGCCGGCGCCTCGAGCGGACCCCCGCGAGCGCGCCGCTGACACAATCCGCGCCGTGCTGCGCCGGCTCCTGGACATCGTCGTCTCCGCCTCCGCGCTCGTGCTGAGCGCCCCGGCGCTGGCCGCGGCGACGATCGCGATCCGCCTGGAGTCGCCCGGCCCGGCGATCTACCGCCAGCGCCGCAGCGGCCTGCACGGACGCGAGTTCGACGTGCTCAAACTGCGCACCATGGTCGACGGCGCCGAGCGCGTCGGCGCCGGCCTGGCGGTGAACGAGCACGACGCGCGCATAACCCGCGTCGGCGCGCTGCTGCGGCGCACCTCGATCGACGAGCTGCCCAACCTGCTCAACGTGCTGCGCGGCGAGATGTCGCTGATCGGGCCGCGCCCCACGCTGCCCGCGCAGGTCGCCCGGTACAGCGAGCGCCAGCGCGGGCGGCTCGCGGTCAAGCCCGGCATCACCGGCTGGGCGCAGGTCAACGGGCGCGCCTCGCTGCCCTGGGCCGAGCGCATCGAGCTCGACCTCTACTACATCGAGCACCGCTCGCTGGCGCTCGACCTGAGGATCCTGTGGCGCACCGTCGCGATCGTGCTCGGCGGCGCCGGGCTCTACAAGGGCGAGGCCGGCGGCTGGGAGGGGCAGCTGTGATCGGCGCCACACCGGGGGTGCTGCTCACGGGCGTGGGCAAGCGCTACGACATCGTCTCCTGCTTCGCCGCGCTCACCCACACCGTCGCCGCCGACCCCTCGCCGCTCGCGCCCGCGCAGTACGCCGCGCACGCGCGCAAGGCGGTGCCGCTGATCGCCGACCCCGACTACGTGCCCGCGCTGCAGCGCCTGTGCGAGCGCCACCGCGTCGGCGTGGTGCTGCCGCTCACAGACCTCGACATCGAGGTGCTCTCGCGCGCGCGCGAGCGCGGCCAGCTGCCCGCGCTGGTGCCCTCCGCGGAGGTCGCCCGCGCCACCTACGACAAGTACGAGGCGCACCTGCTGCTGACCGCGCACGGGCTGCCCTCGCCGCCCACCGTGCTGCCCGAGCACGACCTCGACGCCCTCGACTACCCCGTCATGGTCAAGCCGCGGCGCGGCTCCGGCGCGCGCTCGATCCACGTCGCGCACACGCCCGCGCAGGCGCGGCTGTTCGTCGACTACGTGCAGAACGCGCCCCAGGCCGCGCGCCCGCTCGGGCTTCCGCGCGCCGAGCCCGTGATGGTCCAGCGCGCCATGGGCGGCCCCGAGCTGTCGATCGACTGCCTCGGCGACCGCGAGGGGCGCTGCCTGAACGCCATCCCCCGCACCATGCTCGAGTCGCGCGGCGGCGAGTCGATCAAGGGGCAGGTGGTGCGCGACGAGCAGCTGATCGAGCTCGGCCGCGCGGTGATGGAGGCGCTGCGCGTCGCCGGCCCCGCCACCATCCAGGTGTTCCGCGACCCCGACATCGGCGTCGCCATCACCGATGTCAACACCCGCTTCGGCGGGGCCTTCCCCGCGCCCGCCTACGCTGCGCCGCCGGGGCGCAGCTATCCCGAGCTGATCGTGCGCATGGCCGCCGGCGAGCCCGTCGAGCCGCACGTCGGCGAGTTCCAGGAGGGCCTCACCTTCAGCCGCTACTACTGGCAGCTGGAGCTGGACGAGCGGCTGCAACCGACGGGCCGCGACATCGTCCGGGGCTAGAATCTGGCGCGATGAGCACCACGCTCACCGATCCGCCGCAGGCCTCCGCGGACGGGCAGGCGCAGACGCAGCCGCAGGACGCCGAGGCGACCGTCCCCGCGGCGGGCGGCGAGAGCCACGACCCGCGTCGCGCCCCCGTGCGCGCGTGCGCCAACTGCGGCGCCGAGCTCGCGCCCGCGCAGGAGTGGTGCCTGAGCTGCGGGCAGGGCGCGCCCGGCAGCCTTGGCACGAGCTCCTGGCGCGCCAGCGCCGCCGCCGCCGCGGTCGCCGTGCTGGTGCTCGGCGCCGCCGCCGCAGCCGTCGCCGCGATCGGCAAAGGAGCCCCGTCCCCGCACGTGCTCACCGACGTGGTTGCGCAGGCCCCCACCGCCTCCAGCCCGGCCGCCACCGCGCCCACCACCACCCCGGCCACCCCCGGCGGCGCCGCCAGCACGCCCACGGCCAAGCTCCCCAGCACCGCCGCCAAACCGCCCAAGATCCCGCTCGCCGCCGTCACGCCCAAAGGCGCAAGCACCACCACCCCCAGCACGCCCGCCGCCAGCGCCCCCGGCGCCACCACCCCCGGCGCCACCGCGCCCGCCGCCGGCGAACAGGCCGGCGAAGAATCCCAGCAGGCGGCGATCCTGCTCGACACCGACGCCGCCTCCACCTACGACCCCTACGGCTACCCCGCCGGCGAATTCGGCGACCCCAGCAGGGCGATCGACGGCGACCACGCCACCGCCTGGACCGCACAGGTCAACCCCGCGAGCGCGCCCAGGATGGCCGAGGGCCTGCTCGTCGACCTGAAGGCCAAGCAGAAGGTGGCGGTGCTGCAACTCATCACCTCCACCGCCGGCATGACCGTGCAGGTCTACGGCGCCCAGACCAAGACCGCGCCGGAATCGATCACCGACCCGGCGTGGACGCCGTTGAGCGCGCCGCACGTGGTCAAGAAGCGCAAGCTGCGCCTCAAGCTGCGCGACCAGCGCAAGGCCTTCACCTACATCACGCTGTGGATCAGCAAGGCGCCGGCTGCAGCGCTCGGCACCGTCGAAGCGCCCGGCCACGTCAGCGTGAACGAACTCGAACTGTTCCCCACCAAGAAGAGCTAAGCGCGTTTGGCGCGGCGGGCGGGGCGCTTGGCGCCAGGCGCGCTGCGCCTGGCGGCGCGCCCTCCCCAGACCTCGTCGAGGAAGGCCGCGATCTCCGCCGTCAGGCGCTGCGGCTGCAGGCGCAGCTCCACGATCGAATGCGCCTGCAGCAGGCGCGCGTCCTGCATCTCTTTGACCAGCATGCCCGCGTCGGAGAACGGGTGCACCGGGTCGCGCGGGTGTCCCAGCACCAGCGTCGGCATCGTCAGCGTCTCGCGCACGTCGCGCGGCGGCGCGATGCGACCGAAGAACAGGCCCTGCAGGAGCGCGCCGCCGGGCCCCGGCTCCTGCCTCACCAGGTCCAGCAGCACGTTGCCGTAGTGCGGCAGCAGCGCCCGCGGCACCGCTCGCGCCCCTCGCGCCAGCAGCTTCATCGCCGGCTCGCCGAAGGTCAGCGCCACCAGCAGCGGCGTGAACGTCAGCGCGCTCCACAGCAGGCCGTTGTCCAGCACCGGCATCTCGATCACGAGGCCGCGCAATCGCTCGGGACGCTGCGCCGCCGCCTCCAGCGCCGCGTTGGCGCCGAGCGAGGTGCCCATCACCACCGCCTGCTCGAGCTGCAGGTGGTCCATCAGCGCCACCACCTGCCTGCCGTATGTCGGCATCGAGTAGCGCCACATATCGCGCGGGCGGTCCGAGTGCCCGTGACCGAGCAGGTCCAGCGTGATCACGCGGTTGCCGTGCGCCGCCAGCGCTTCGGCCAGCGGCTTGTGCATCTCCTGGGAGAGCAGCAGGCCGTGCAGCAGGATCAGCGGCCTGCCCGCCCCCTGCGCGCTGCGCGCCGTGCGCCCGCGCCCGCCGCCGCTCCTCACCGCAGCCGGGCCGCCGCCGTACTCCGTGTAGGCCAGGCGCTGCCCTTCGGTGCGCAGATACGGCATCAGCAGAGCCTACTACCGCGCCGGCCGCTGCCTGGCTGGCTGGCCAAACACGGTAGCGTTAGGCCGATGGCCAGGCAGCCCCGCATCCTCGCCGGACAGACGGTCGCGATCACCGGGGCGGCGCGCGGCATCGGGCGCGCCACCGCCGCCGCGCTGGCGCGCCGGGGCATGCGCGTGGCGATCGGCGACGTCGACCTCGAGGCCGCCGCCACCACCGCCGCCGAGCTCGGCGGGCGCGCCGTCGCGCTGGCGCTGGACGTGACCGACCGCGAGTCGTTCGCCGCCTTCCTCGACGGCGCGGAGGCCCAGCTGGGCCCGCTCGACGTGCTGGTCAACAACGCCGGCATCATGCAGATCGGGCGCTTCCTGGACGAGGACGACCTGACCGCGCAGCGGATGGTCGACATCAACCTGCACGGCGTGATCATCGGCATGAAGCTGGCGCTGGCGCGCATGCTCGAGCGCGACCGCGGCCACATCGTCAACATCTCCTCGCAGGCCGGCAAGTTCGGCGCGCCCGGCGGCGCCACCTACTCCGCCACCAAGCACGCGGTGGTGGGGCTCAGCGAGGCGGTGCGCGGCGAGCTGCGCCTGATGGGAGCGCACGTGGACGTCAGCTACGTGATGCCCTACGCGGTCAACACCGAGCTCGGCTCCGGCCTGGGCAAGGCCCGCGGCATGAGCAGCCTCGAGCCGAGCGACGTGGCCGACGCGATCGTGGAGGCGCTGCGCTGGGGCACCGTGGACGTGTGGGTGCCGAAGTCCGCCAAGCGCCAGCTCACCGTCGGCAGCCTGCTGCCGCGGCGCCTGGCCGAGGGCATGGCGCGCGCGATCAAGGCCGACCAGGTGCTGGCCGGCGCCGACCACGGCGCGCGCCGGCGCTACGAACTGCGCGCCTCCAGCTCCGAGCCCGCGCTCGCCGCGCGCCCCGAGCGCGCGCTCGCCGCGTCCCGCGCGGAGGAGCCGCCCGTGCAGTCGCCCGGGCAGGAGCCGGAGCGCGCGCGCATCACGCAGCCGAGCCGCGACTGAGCCAGTCGGCGACGAGCTCGCCGATCAGCGGGCCCTGGTCCTCCTGCAGGAAGTGGCCGGCATCGGGGATCGTGCGCGGCGGCTCGCGGCCGATCGCCTCGGCGAAGCGCTCGCCGGTAGACAGCGGCAGCACCGGGTCGGAGTCGGCCCACAGCATCAGCGTGGGGCGGCGATCGCCGCGCAGCGCCGCCAGCACGCGCTGGCCCGCGTCCGCGCCCGGCGCCTGCGGCGCGAGCGGGATCATCAGCGGGAAGGCGCGCGCGCCGGCCTTGGAGGCGGCGTCGGGGTAGGGCGCGTCGTAGGCCGCGATCACCGCCTCGCCGGGGTCGCGCTTGCATGCGCCGCGCACCAGGAAGCCGACCGGCAGGTCCTCGGTGCGCTCCACGAAGTCGCGGAACCTCATCCACGCCTCGCTCATGTGCTGATGGCCGGTGAACAGGCCCGTGTCGAGTATCACCAGCCGCTGCACGCGCTCGCGCTGCTCCACCGCGATGCGCAGCCCGATCGGCCCGCCCCAGTCGTGCACCACCACCGTCGCGTCGCGCAGATCGAGCTGCTCCAGCAGCGCGCCCGCCAGCGCCGTGTGGCGGTCGTAGCTGTAGAAGCCGACGTCGGTGGGCTTGTCCGAGCGCCCGAAGCCGGCCAGGTCAGGGGCGATGCAGCGAAAGCCCGCGTCGCGCACCGGCGGGATCACCTTGCGCCACAGAAACGACCACGTCGGCTCGCCGTGGAAGAACACCACCGGCGCGCCCTCGCCCTCGTCCACGTGGGCCAGGCGCAGTCCGTCGAGCTCGCGGTAGCGCGCCTCGAACGGGAAGTCGGGCAGGTCCTCCAGCGCCCCCTCAGGGGTACGCACCACTTCGCTCATCGCGCCGCGCAGCATACCCGCGCGTGCGCGCCGAGCGCCCGCGCGCCAACCCGCCGTGGCTCTGGCGGCGGGCCATGATCGCCGGCGAGGGGTCTTCGAGCAGCGCCTCGTGCAGCATCCGCTCGGCGTCGCGGTCGGCCAGCGCCGCCGCGCGCCCCAGCGCGAGCACCAGCGTCACGCTGAAAGCGAACAAGCCGAGCACCGAAGCGATGATCACGGTCATCTGTTCACACCCTGCGCCCTCGCGGGCAGCTCCCGCGAGCACCTTCGCACACCGGGCGGACGCGGGTCCAGTGCCGGGCCGCGAAGACCTCGCTAAAAGCGTAGGTTTCTCCCTCGGCAGCCGATCTCCTGCCGAGCAAGCCATCTCAACAGAAGGGAACGCGTATGGACGTCCTGGCCGGGCTGGATCAGAAACGCCGCGAACTGGACGTGCTCGAGCATCCGTTCTACCGGCGCTGGAGCGCGGGCCGGCTGAAGGCCGGCGAGCTAGCGCGCTACGCCGGCGAGTACCGCCACGCCGTGCTCGCGCTGGCCGACGCCACCGCAAGCGCCGCCGAACGCGCCGCGCGCCGCGCGCCCGGCTCGGTCGAGGCCGAGGAGCTGCGCGCGCACGCTCGCGAGGAGGCCGCGCACGTGGCGCTGTGGGACCGCTTCGCGCTCGCCGCCGGCGCCGAGGCCGGGGCGCTCGCGGGGGAGCCGCGACTCGCGCAGACGCGCGCCTGCGCGCACGCCTGGCGCGCCGGCGAGGACCTGCTCGAGCAGCTCGCGGTGCTGTACGCGATCGAGGCAGGGCAGCCGCAGGTGTCCGCCACCAAGCTCGCCGGCCTGGTCGAGCACTACGGCTTCAGCGCCGAAGGGCCCGCCACCGAGTACTTCCGCCTCCACAGCCACCGCGACGTCGAGCACGCGCGCGAGGGGCGCGAGCTGATCGCGCGCCTGCTGTCCGAGCTCGAGCACGATCCCGCCGAGCACGCCGAGCGCATGCTGGCGCGCGCCGGCGAGGCCCTGCGCGGCAACTGGCTGCTGCTCGACGGGGTGCAGGAGGCGAGCGCGCCGAGCGCCGCCTGAGCAGCGCGCGGCGAAGCAGGGCCGCGGGCACGCCGAGTCTCGCGGAGGCTGGCCAAGGCGCGCCCGCCGCGCGGCGTCAGTGCCCGCCGGCGCGTTCGGCGAAGCGACGCGCGAACAGCACGGCGGCGACCGACGTGGCGAGGTTGAGGCTCGAGACGCCCGCGCGCATCGGGATGCTCACGCGGCGCTCGGCGGCCTCGAGCAGGCCGTCGCTGAGGCCGTGGCGCTCGGTGCCGAAGGCGAGCAGCGCGCGCGGCGGCAGCGAGGCCGGGTCGAGCGGCTCGCCCGCAGGGTCTAGCGCCAGCAGCGGGCGCCCGCCGCGCGCGTCGCCGCCGCCCGTGTGCCCCGTGGGCTCCAGCAGCGCCTGCGGGCGCTCCAGCCGCACCACCGGCAGCGCGAAGTGCAGCCCCGCCGCGCCGCGCAGCGCGTCCGGGTGCCACGGGTCGTGGCTGCCGCCGGTGAGCACGCCGGCCGCGTCGGCGGCGGCGGCCACGCGCACGCAGGCGCCCAGGTTGCCGAGGTCGCGCGGGTCCTCTAGCAGCACCAGCGGGGCGTCCCGCGGCTCGTCCAGCAGCGCGCGCACGTCGACCGCGGGGCGCTGCGCCAGCGCCATCACGCCGGTGGAGGGCGCGAGCGGGGAGAGCTGCGCGAACACGTCGCGGTCGATCTCGCGCACCAGCCGCGGCAGCGTCTCGAGCAGATCCGGCGCGAGCTCCGCGGCGAGCCGCGCGAGCCCGGCGGCGTCCGGCGTGACCGCCTCGAGCACCTCGGCGTGGAAGCGCAGCGCGTGCTTGAGCGGGTGCAGCCCTTCCAGCACCGCCAGCCGCGCGTCCCGCCGTGCGCGTCCGAAGCGCGCGATCAGCGAGCCGTCAGGCATCGGCCGGCGCGGCGCAGGGGATGCGGGCGAGCGCCGTCACGGCGTCGCACGCGGAGGCCCCGTAGAGTGAGGAGGCTGGGCCATGAAGCTCGAGGGCATACATCACATCAGCGCGATCACGGGGGACGCCCGCGGCAACGTGGAGTTCTACACCGGCGTGCTCGGCCTACGCATGGTCAAGCGGACCGTGAACCAGGACGAACCCACCATGTACCACCTCTTCTACGGCGACGAGCACGGCTCGCCGGGCATGGACCTCACGTTCTTCGAGTACCCCGGCGCCGCGCGCGGCATCGCCGGCGCGGGCATGGTCCACAGGATCGTGTGGCGGGTCGGCTCGCGCGAGGCGCTCGAGTTCTGGGAGGAGCGGCTGTCGGCCAACGGCGTGCGCGCGGAGCTGGCCGGCGGCAGCCTGCTGTTCGCCGACCCGGAGGGGCTCGAGCACGAGCTCGTGCGCGCCAGCGTCGCCGACGAGCCGCTCAGCGCGCGCTCGCCGGAGATCCCCGCCGAGCACGCGCTGCAGGGATTCGAGGGCGTGCGCGCCTACAGCAACGCGCCGCTGCGCAGCGAGCGCCTGCTCGGCGAGGCGCTGGGGTTCGCGCGAGGGGAGGGCGAGCACTGGGAGGTGCGCGGCGAGCGCCGCGGCAGCTTCTACGCCTACGACCAGGCGCCGCCGGAGATCCGCCGCTCGCAGGGCGCGGGCACCGTGCACCACGTCGCCTTCGCCTCCCAGCCCGACGATCTGGAGGCGTGGCGCACGCGCGTGCTCGAGGCCGGCGCGCGACCCACGCCGGTGATCGAACGCTACTACTTCAAATCGGTGTACTTCCTGGAGCCGAGCGGCGTGCTGTTCGAGCTCGCCACGATCGGCCCCGGCTTCGCCGTTGACGAGGACGAGGCGCATCTGGGGGAGGGCCTGTCGCTGCCGCCGCCGTTCCAGCCGATGCGCGAGCAGCTCGAAGCGAAGCTCTCGCCGCTGCCCTACCCGCCCTCCTGGCGCGCCGAGCCCTCCGCCTGAGCGAGACGCTAGGCGGCCACGTCCCGGCGCGAGCGCGGCGAGCGCCGCGCCAGCACCGCGCCCCAGTCGGCGTCCTCGATCAGCCCCGGAGCGCTCGTCGCGATGAACTCGCGCAGCGCCGTCGCGAGGCCCTCCGGATCTTCCAGGTGCGGGAAGTGCGCCGCGCGCGGGAGCGTGCGAAACACGCTGTGCGGGATCGCCTCGTGCGTGCTCCGGCCGTGCGCCAGCGGGATCGTGTTGTCGCGCTCGCCCCACACGACCAGCGTGGGCATGCTGTCGAGCAGGTACAGGCGGTCGGTCGCGCTGACGCGCTGGCCGCGCGCGTCGATCACCGCGCGCAGCGTGTGCAGGAAGGCCTGGCGCGCGTCGCCGTTCTCCAGCGGGCGCAGCGCCCGCGCGATCGCCTGCAGGTGCACGCCCGCGCCGAGGCCGCGCGCGCGCATGCGCGCGCCGGCGGCGGTCATCGCGCCGATCAGCCGCGGGTGGATCGTGAGCGAAAGCAGGGCGGAGACACCGGGCAGCGCGGCCGAGCGCAGCAGCGGGCTGACCTCGCGGCCGAGGCCGCCGCTGGAGACGAGCACGAGGCGCTCCACGCGCTGGGGGAACTGGTAGAAGAACTGCATCGCCACGCCACCGCCCAGCGAGTGGCCCACCACCGTGGCGCGGTCCACGCCGATCGCCGCCAGCAGGTCGCGGATGCTGGCCGCGTGCGCGCCCAGCGAGTAGTCGCCGCGCGGCGCCGCGGAGTCGCCGTGCCCGATCAGGTCGGGGGCGATCACGGTGTGGTCGCGCGCCAGGTCGAGCGCCACCGCCTGCCAGTGGCTGGAGGAGTTGAGCATGCCGTGGATCAGCACCACCGGCGGTCCGCTGCCGGCGATGCGGTAGATCACACGCCTGCCGTGCAGCGCGATCTGCCACTCCTCGAACTGCCCCGCGGGGGCCGGCACCCGCGTGAAGCGCCCGCGCTCGCCGCGTGCGCCGGTGTCGGTTCTGCCCTGCTTGCGCCTCAGCACGCCACCCCGCGGCCACACTAGCAAAGGCCCAGCGGCCTCAGGGCGACTGCTCGCCCCGCCACAGACGGATGTTGCGGCGCCCCGCGCGGCGCGCCTGCACGCGCCTGCGCGCGTCCTCGGAGAGCGCCGCGTCCGAGCTCTCAACGCGCTCGTCCACGTCCGCGCGAGCCTCGTCCGGCTCGGCCCACTCGTACAGGCAGTGGCTGGCCGAGGCGAGCATCTTGAGGGCGCGCGAGGCCCGCTCCGCGAGCTCGAGCCAGGCGTCGGAGGGCGCCGGCGCCTCGGCTCCGAGCAGCGCCCGCGCGCGCTCGCAGCAGAGCTCGACCTCGCCGCGAAGGCGCTCGATCTCCTGTGCGGCGAGCGCGCGCGCGTTGCGCCAGGCGCGGTGCTGGGGCGACTCCGGCAGCGCGGGCAGTTGTCCGCCGCGGCGCGCGCTGCGCAGGCGCTGCTCGCCCTCCGCGGCGAGCCCCCAGGTCTGCACGCCGTGGCGGCGCTCGCTCTCCAGCGCGCCGTCGGCCAGCAGCGCCGCGAGCCGTGCGCGCACGTGTCGCGCCTGCGCCGAGCGGCGCGCCAGCTGCAGGTGCTCGAGGATCGTCCACACCGGCACGCCGCAGGCGCGCGCGGCCGGCGCGGAGCCGATCGCGTGCGGCTGGTGGCGCACCGCTCGCTCTACGGCCGCGAGCACGAGCTCGTCGCTCGCCGGCGGCGTCGGCGGTGGGGGCGGCTTGGGGTCTCGGCGCTGCATGCGGCCTCCTCGTGGTCGAGGCGCCGGGTCGCAGCCCGCTCCGGTCGCGTCCGCCGGCGCGCGCCGAAGGGCGCGCTGAGGGACAATCGACGGGCATCGAGGCTGAGCGACTCGGTGCCGGGCCCGGGGTGTTGGCGCACCGCCGGGCCGCTACTGTCAGGACCAGCTCAAGCTAGTTCGCAGCGGCGGCGCCCGCAAGCGAACCTGGGAGAAAGGCGCACTGCTGGCACAGTTCGGTTTCACAGCGGACACACTTGCGAGCTTCGTGTGACAAACGAGCGTCAGCTGCAGACGCCCTACCTGGATGCGCTGTGCCGGTACGCCGGACGCCGCCCGGCGCGCCTGCATGTGCCGGGGCACAAGGGCGGCCCCGGCGCCGACCCCGGGCTGCTGGAGGCGCTCGGCGAGCGCGCGGTGAGCCTCGACATACCCGCGCTCACCTACGGCATCGACGTGGGCGTCGATCCCAGCCCGTTCGAGCAGGCGCAGCGCCTCGCGGCGGAGGCGTGGGGCGCGCGCCGCGCCTGGTTCCTCGTCAACGGCGCCTCGCAGGGCAACCTCGCCGCCGGCCTCGCGCTGGCGCATCGCGGCGATGAGGTGGTGGTGCAGCGAAACGCGCACTCGAGCGTGATCGACGCGCTCGTGCTGTCGGGCATGCGCCCCACCTTCGTCGCGCCGGAGATCGACGCCGAGCTGGGGATCGCGCACTGCCTCGCCGCGGAGAGCCTCGAGCGCGCGCTCGCCGCCACGCCGCGCGCGGTGGCCGCGTGGGTCGTCTCGCCCACGTACTTCGGCGCGGTCGCCGACGTGGCCGCGCTGGCCGCGGTGGCGCACGCCGCCGGCGTGCCGCTGGTGGTCGACGAGGCGTGGGGCGCCCACCTGGCCTTCCACGAGGATCTCCCCCGGCACGCGCTCGCCTGCGGCGCCGACCTGGTGATCTCCAGCACGCACAAGATCGTCGGCAGCCTCACCCAGTCGGCGATGCTGCACCTCGGCGAGGGCGGTGGCCTGATCGACGCCGACACGGTCGACCGCGCGGTCACGCTGACGGAGTCCACCAGCCCCAACTCGCTGCTGTACGGCTCGCTCGACGCGGCCCGCCGGCAGGCCGCGGTGCACGGCCGCGAGCTGCTGGCGGAGACGATGGCGGCGCTGGCGCTGGCGCGCGAGCAGATCCGCGCGATCGACGGCCTCGACGTGCTCGACGAGCGCATCGCCGGCCGCCCAGGGGTGTTCGCGTACGACCCGCTGCGCCTGGCGGTCGACGTGCGCGGCGTGGACGCCAGCGGCTACGAGCTGGCGCCGCTGCTGCGCGAACGCGACGACATCAACCTCGAGCTGTACGGCGAGAACGTGCTGGTCGCCGTGTTCGGCATGGGCGAGCGCGGCCTGCCGGAGGCCGCGCGGCTGGTGGAGGCGCTGCGGGCGGTGGCCCGCGAGGTGGGGCCGGCGCCCGGCGCCGCCGGCGCGAGCTTCGCGCCGCCGCCGCCGTGGGGCGAGCTCGCGATGACCCCGCGCGAGGCCTACCTGGGCGCGCAGGAAGTGGTGCCCGCGGCGCAGGCCGTGGGGCGCATCGCCGCGGAGTCGCTCGCCACCTACCCGCCGGGCATCCCCAACGTGCTGCCCGGCGAGCGCCTCAGCGCGGAGACGCTGGCCTACGTGCGCCAGACGCTCGAGCTGGGCGGCAGCGTGCGCGGCGCCAGCGACCGCCTGCTGCGCACCGTGCGCGTGGTCGTGGAGGACCGCTCTCCCTAGCCCGCGCACGCCCGCACCGGCGCGAGCGCGATCCGCCGCCCGCCCGGCCCGGCACGCGCGACCCCTCTCATCGAAAAACGACGACCCCGACGACGCTCGCGCAGGCGCCGAGTCGGCTCGCTCGCTCGAGCCGCCGCCAGCGCTGCTCGGCATCTGAGCGCGGGGTGTGCGGCCGCGCTGCGCGGCGCGCGGGAGGAGGGCCGCCTAGGGGCGCGCGCCGCCCATGCCCGGCGCGCCGGCGAGCCGCGCCAGCAGGCTCACGCCGCGGTCGAGCGAGCCGGGCGGCTTGGCGAGCTTCGCCTCGTAGAGGCGCGTGTCGGCGCGCGCCAGCGCCACGCTTAGCTCCTCGCCGCGCAGCCACTCGCTGATGCCCACCGACCAGCCGAGCGGCTGCTCCTCGCCGTGCAGTCGCGCGAGCGCCGCCTGCGCCTGCGGCTCGGAGGTGCACGGCAGCAACAGCACGAACTCGTCGCCGCCGTGGCGCGCCAGGATGTCGCCGGGTCGCAGGCGCGCGCGCCAGGCCCCGGCGAGGCTCGCCAGCACGCGGTCCCCGGCGGCATGGCCCGCCCAGTCGTTGATCTGCTTGAAGTCGTCGAGGTCGATCGCGGCGACGGTCAGCGGCGCGCCGCTGCGATCGGCGATCGCGCGCTCGCGCGCAGCGGCCGCCGCGAACCCCGCGCGGTTGAGCGCGCCGGTGAGCTGGTCGGTGCTGACCTGGCGGCGCAGGTCCTCGCTGAGCCCGGCAAGCACCACGCAGATGGACCACACGGTGGCCGTGACCACGAACCAGTAGATCGGCGCGTTGGGCAGGCCGTCGAGCGCCAGCCCCGCCGCGAAGCCGATCGAGATCAGCAGGCCGAGCGCGTTCACCACGCGCCGCGGGAAGAAGTGCGCCGCGTAGATCGCCACCCACGGATAGGCGAACGCCGCGACCATCATGCCGCCGGTGGTGCGCGCCTGCGCCACCAGGCTGCTGGCCGCCAGCACGCCCACCCCCGCCAGCAGCTCCAGCCCGGCCATCGAGATCCGCGAGCCGAGCAGCCACACGCCGGCGGCGGCGATCAGCGTGATCGCGCCGCCCGCCGCCAGCACGCGGGTGGGCTCGTACGAGCTGAGCGGGAACGCCACGATCGCGAACGCCACGAGGCTCTTGAAGGCGAACAGCAGCGCCAGCGACCACACCACCGGAGGGCGCCCGGCGAGCAGGTGGCGCCCGAGCGTGCCCACCGCCGCCGCGCCGCCGCGCGGCGGGCCGTCCGGCACCGCCGTCGCCGCAGCGGGACGCGCGCGCGAGAAGGGCCGGCGTGCTGTGAGCCGCATCGCCCATACCTCGGAATCGGCGCCGGCGCTCTTGAGCGGGGACAGGCGCGGCCCAAGCGTCTGCGAGCGGCCGGCGAGACCTCCAGGTCACGCCTCCGGCAGCTCGCGCCCCTCGCCCGCGCCGGCGTCGGGGTTGCGCCGCACCACGTAGCGCGCGAGCGCGCAGGCCGCGATCAGCGCCGCGAGCGCCAGGTATGGGAAGACGCTGTAGGGCGCCGGCTGGCCGGGCTGGAACAACTCGGCGAAGGGGATCACCAGCGCGAGCACGCCGAGCGCTGGCAGCGCCACATAGCGCAGCGCCGAGAACGAGCTGCGGTGGCGGCGCCACATGAAGACCGGCAGCGACACCGCCGTCAGCACGTACACGAACAGCACCAGGATCGTGCCCATCGTGGAGCACTCCGCGTACAGCCTGACCGGGTCGGCGGCCCCGCCCACCAGGCCGCCGGCGTGACACAGCCACCAGGCCACCGCGATCCCCAGGCCCGCCAGCGCCATCGTCGCCAGCGCGTTGACCGGCGTCTCCCCGGGAGGCCGCGACCTGCCGAGCCACGACGGCAGCAGCCCGGAGCGGCCGCCGTCGAAGATCATCCGCGCCTGCGAGTTCACCGCGGCCACCAGCGTGCACAGCACCGACACGATGCCCGCGAGCCAGGCCAGCGCCGCAGGGCCGCCGAGGTAGCTGTCGGCCATTTCCAGGAACGGCACGGAGCCGCGGCCGATGGAGGACGTGTCGTAGTGGAAGCCCGTGACCGTCGTGTAGGAGAACAGCACGAACAGCGCCGTGGTGAAGGCGAGCGCCGTGTACAGCGCCCGGGGAATCACCCGGCGCGGGTCGCGCGTCTCCTCGGCCAGCGCCGGCGCGTTTTCCCAGCCGATCAGCATGTACAGCGCCAGCGGGAAGCCGGCCGAGAGCCCCGAGAGGCCGTCGTGCAGGTGCGACCACGAGAACGGCGCGCCGGAGAGGCGGGCGCGCTCGTCCACGAGCACCACCGCGCACACCGCGATCATGACCAGCACCTGGACGATCATCGCCACCGTCACCGCTGCGGTCGAGAGGCTCGCGCCGCGCAGCGCCAGCCAGATCGCCCCGGAGCTCATCACCACCGCGATCGGCAGCCAGGACGGTTCCCAGGACGTGTAGCGCTCGAGCGTCAGGGAGATCATCCCGCCCGCCATCGTGAACACGCCGGCGATCGCCACGGTGAAGCCCACGGCGATCAGCAGCGCGGTCACCACGCCCGCCTTCGGCCCCAGCGAGGTCTCCACGTAGGTGATGAAGCTGCCCGCGGACGGCTCCATCTTCGTGAACTCCGCCGCCACGAACGCGAGCAAGCCCACCGCGACGCCCGCCGCGAGGATCGTCAGCGGCGCCGCCACGCCGGCCGTCACCGCGATCACGCCGAAGGCGAAGTAGAAGTCGATGCCCGGACCGATGTTCGCCACCGACGACGCCGTCACATCGGCCAGGCCGAGCTTCCTCGCCTGCCCGTCCCGCCGCGTCCCCCGCGCCGCCGCCTCCGAGACCTTCGCGCGACCGGGCCGGCGGACCATTGCCGCAAGAGCCTAGCTCCTGCATGCGCTGCTTCCCGCCGCTGCTGGAAGTGGACCTAGCCGGACTCGAACCGGCGACCTCCTGGGTGCGATCCAGGCGCTCTCCCAGCTGAGCTATAGGCCCGCGAACGCGTCGCCGGCTGGGTGGCGACGGCCCATGCAGTGTAGTGGCAAGGCGCCGGCGCGGGCGCGGCGCGGGCGCGCTCGGGCAGTATGGTTTGGGGGCGGATGGGACTGCTCGACGAGGCCATACGCGAACACCTGGAGCTCAAGCGCCGCGGCGGCGCGGACCCGAGCGAGGTGGCGCGCGAGGAGAGCGAGGCGCTCGCGCCGCCGGCTGCCAGCGAGCCCGCGGCGCCCGAGCCGGCCGGCGACGAGCCTGCCAGCGGCGAGCCTGCTCGCGTGCAAACAGCGGGGGCGGAGCTGGCGCCGACGGGCCAGGAGACGCAGGAGCTCGACATGCAGGCGGTGATCGACGAGCAGGACCAGTTCGAGTGGGAGCTGCCGGGCCAGGAGCGGATGCCGCTCGAGTGAGCCATGCCAAGTCCGCGGGCTGCCCTCGCTACGGCGAGCGTTCGCCCCCGGAGGAGTTGGGCGCCCCTTCCCGGCCGTTGGGTCGATCAGCCCGCGGACGGGCGGTCAGGTCTTGTGCTTCTTCTTGGCGCTGAGAGTGACGTGCCGTGCCCCGACTGTGCTGGATCCGGCGCTCACGCTGACCTCGACGGGCAGCCTGCCGTGCGCCGAGAGCAGCTTCCTGCCGGCGGCGTTGAGCGCCACCTTGACGGTGCGGCTCTGGCCGGCGGTGATGGTGACGGTGAGCTTGCCGAGCACGACCGTGCGCTTGCCCGACTTCGCGCTGAGAGCGGTGACCTTGCCGGCGGTGAGCTTCTCGACCACGGTGAGCTCGACGGTGGCCGCGGGGCAGCTGCCGGAGGGCGCTGTGCAGCGCAGCGACACCAGCACCGCATCGCTGGTCGCCTTGACGCGGCCGAGGCTGATCTTGGCGTTTTTGAACGACGCGACTTCAGAGGAGCCGGTGCTGGAGCTCGAGTTGCCAGAGCTGCTCGTGCTGGAGCTGCCAGTGCTGGTTTGGCCGGTGGTGGAGCCACCGCCGGCGCTGGCCGGCTCTTCGTGCTCTTCGGGCAGCGGCGGGCTTGGGACCGAGACCGCCGCGCTCACCGCGCTCACCTTGAAGGACTTGGCCGCGACCGAATAGACGTTGTTGTCGGCGGTGACTTCGCATGTGAGCGCGTGGCCCTGGTCAGCGGTCGCCACGGTGTAGGTTTCGCCGGTCGCGCTCGAGATCGCGCTGCCGTCGTGCAGCCAGCGGTACTTGAACGAGGGCGTGGGACTGCCGCTCCACGTTCCCTTCTCGCAGGTGAGAACTTCACCCACCGCGACGGTGCCAGAGATGGTGGGCGGCGCCGTGTTTTCGGGCGCGGCGCGATGCGCTGTGGGTTCCATGGATGCGTCGATGTCTTTTTCGATCACGCCATTTTCGACCGGCAGCGCTTCGGCTTCTGCTTCGGAGAACGCATCGTCGTAGTACTGGGTTGCGAATTCAGCGGACGGGGAGGAGAAGCGCACGACGTATTCGCCGCGGGGCAGCCTGACGATGGAGTATTCGCCGGCGCTGCCGGTGACGGCGCACTGCGCGCTGGCTTCGGCGCCGACCGCTTTTGCGCAAACCAGCACGCCTGTGATGGGATCGCCGTCTTCGGCGTCGGTGACGCGGCCGGAGATCACACCGGTGCTGATGAGCGCGGCGTCGATCCCCGAGGTGACGGCGCCGCCGCTGACCAGCACTTTGTTGGCTTCGGCGAAGGAGAACTTTTCGCTGTAGTACTCGGTCACGTAGATGCCTTCATAGGAGAAGAACTCGACGGTGTAGAGGCCTTCGGGCAGCCGTGTAAGTTCGTATTCACCGTTGGGCTTGGAGTTGGCGCAGGCGATCGATTCGCCGCTGCTGGAGAACGCGCAAACCTTGACGTTTTCAAGCGGCGGCCCTTCGCTGGTTTCCGCCGTGACCTTGCCGGTGAGCCTGCCCGCTTGCGCCATCCCGGCGTCGATGCCTTCGACCAGCTGTCCTTCGCCGACCGACACCCTGGTGGCTCCGGCCAGCGAGTACCTTTCGTCGTAGAACTCGGTGACGTATTCGCCGCTGAGGGGGAAGAACTCGACCGCGTAGTCGCCGGCGGGCAGACGCTTGACGGCATATTCGCCGGTGCTGCCGGTGCTGGTGCACTGCAGCACCGGTTCGGAGCCGCTTCCGAGCACGCACACCTTGACGTTTTCGAGCGGTTCGCCGCTCGACTTCTGGGTGACGCTGCCGGCGATCTCGCCCGCAGGCACCATGGCGGCGTCGACCCCGGATGTGAGCGCGCCTTCCGCCACGGGCACCTTGGTCGAGGACGCGATCGAGGACTTGCCATCGTAGTACTGTGTGACGTAGGCGCCCGGCACGGAGTAGAACTCCACGATGTATTCGGCCGCGGGCAGCCCGGAGACGGCGTACTCGCCGCCGGCGCCGGAGAGGGAGCAGCGCGTGAACGCTTCGGCGTTGTTCTCGATCGCGCACACCTCGATGCCGACGAGCGGTTCGCTGGTCTTGGCCGAGGTGACGGTGCCGCCCACTTCACCGGTGCCGCCGGTCAGCGCTGGGCCTGCGAACTGCTCGAGCGCGCCGCCGAGCGCCGGGGCGCCGGGCGTGGGAGCCGCCTGTGCTGCGCCGGCGATCACCAGCGCGCCGACCAGCGCCGCGAGCGCCAGCGCCGACGCCCTAGCCAAGCGAGCGTGGCCGATGGTCCTGACCTGCGTCCTTGAACGCATGCTTCCCCCCAAACCTGTAGTCCGTTACACGGAAGTTCGTTAGCCGCTGTGCCGTCCTGCCGGAGCCGTCCGTCGCACGCGCCAGACCACATAGCCGCCAGCCGGTTCGTGCTAATCGAAGGATTCGCCGGAAACCCGGCGCAAACCTGCGCAAAAGCTACCACCGTCGGCCGAAAGCCGTCGTGCGGTGCGGCGGCGAGGGTCGAGCAGGCGCGGCGCGCGTCCGCCCGCCGGCGCCGCGCGCGCGGATCGCCCCGTGCTGCCCGTCGCCCTGGCCGGCTGCGGTGGAAGCAAGGGCAGCAGCACCACGATCGTGATCAACAACCCGGCGTCAACGCAGCAGCCAACGCGGGTGTATCGAGTGCCGTCCGGCTCGATGGAGCCGACCTACGGCATCGGGGCGCGCGTCGTCGTCAAGGAAGGCTCCCCGAAGGTGGGAGCGGTCGTGATCTTCCATCCGCCGGAAGGCGCTGAGCAGGAGGAGTGCGGACCCACGTCGCACGTGATCAAGCTCGGCGGAGCGGCGTGCGCGGAACCGATCCCGCCTGAGGACACGGGCACCACGTTTATGAAGCGCGTCGTTGCTGGGCCGGGCGACGAAATCTACGTCAAGGAAGGGCACGTCTATCGCAAGGCCGTGGGCTCGTCGGCGTTTGTGGAGGAACAGAACTCGTCCACCCGCGAATGCGGCGTGAGCCCCGAGTGCAACTTCCCGACGCCGATCAAGGTTCCGGTGGACCACTGGTATCTCATGGGTGACAACCGTGGCGAATCCGACGATAGCCGCTTCTGGGGTCCCGTGCCCTCGTCGTGGGTCGTCGGCGTCGTGACAGGCACCGAATGAGGCTCTAGTGGCCGCTCCGCCTAATTCGCTCGTGATTGCCAGCGCCGAGCGATCGACCAGCGAACTTGCGGAGGAGCCACTAAAAGCGACGCCGGCATCGTGCTCCGGGAAGTGCGCGGGTTCGATCTCTCGGGACTTCTATATGCTCCCCGTGTCGTCGGGGCACATCAGCTCATCCAATTCAGAGGGAAAGCTACATGGATTCAGTTCCATTCATTGACCTCGCTTGCCGTCGCTCGGCTGGGCAGATCATTCGGTCCACATTGAGGCTGTACGGCGACTATCCGTGGTTGTTCTTGGTCCTCGCGGCGGCAGTGGTGGCGCCGTGGGAGCTGGTTCGGCTGGCCGTCACGGGTGGCGGACCATTCGGGCACATCCATCACGAGAGCTTCTTGGAGCGCCAGTCCCTCACCTTGATCGACCTTCTAATCAGCCCTCTGATATCGGCGATGCACGTACACGCGGTCGCGGTCATCGGGGAGCGGCAGCACGCCCGTCTCGGAAGCAGCGGCCGTCGAGCGGCAGGGAGTGCGCGCGGCATTGAGACGAAGCTGGCAGTTGACTCGCAACAACGGATGGCACGTACTATCGCTGTACCTGATTATCGGCACACTCTTTCTCGGAGTGGCCCTCGGTGCTCTAGCTCTCACGACCGGCACAGGCACGCGTCCAAGCGAAGCAGCCGCTGGCATCGTGGTCAACACGATCATCTTCTCGTTCGGGGCACTCGCCACTGCGCTCCTCTACTTTGATCTCGTGTCTCGTCAAGAGGAGAGCGCACCGAGCGCTTACAGTACGCTGGCGGGGTCGCCCGCTTGAGGCTTGAGCGGACGGGCGACGCTCACAGTATGCGTAGACTCTCGCGCCTCCTTTATGTCTTGCTCGTGACTGGAGCCCTGAGTGGCGTCGCGGGTGGCTGTGGAGGCAGCGCTTCGGCACCCGCGGCAACTACCAGCATCCCCGCCTTCGACATTTCGACTCAGGTGAGTTCGGTGACCTGCTCGTCAGCGACCGTGACCGTCTCGCCAGGGGGCAGCACGAGCAGCAGCGAACCAGCATCTTGCGTGTTCGTGCTGTCGGATGGACGGCGATTCAGATGTCCCCCGTCATTTGGACGTTCTACTCCCAGCGTCAGCACGCTCGAACACGCCAGAGCCTGCGTCCGCTTGCCCCGACTGAAGCTGCCAGCAGCGATACGCGCCGTCGTTGCCGCGATCGACGTGACTCATCGATGTCTAGTCACTCAGCATCTGAGGGTCACGGGAGGGCCAGTGCTTCCTCCTCAAGGCTCAAACTCCCCAAACGGGGAGCTGATTGTCGGGAACGGTCACGATGGAGCATTCATCGCCTTCTACACCAATCCCGGCAGAGCCAAGCAGCTAGAGCCAGAAATCATCCAGAACGCAAGACGCGTTGGTGGACACGTCGAACGGCACGGGGTCGTGACCGTCCTGTGGATTCGCCCACCGACTAGCCAATTGCGTGACAGCCTGCACGCATGCGGACTCTAATCCACTTGGTCACTTCGGCATTCACTGCCGAACAGGCCCAAGCCGTCCAGGCTAGTAGCGCATCTGGGCGGTTGCGTGCGCGACCATCGTTTCGCCGCTCCTGCTGGTGATGGACGCTGAGATGCGGAATGCGAGCGAGTCGTGAGCTTCGATCAATCTCCTGAGTTGCCGAAGTGCCACTCCGGCATATCGGTGTGAGAACGACTCCGTGCCGCCGCCGGAGCCGGAGATGGAGACGCGGTGCGGCCTAAAGTTCAGGCTCTGTATCTGGATACTCCGGTGGTTTCGGACAGCGATTGCAAGGTAGTCAACCGTCCCGACGCAGCTCTCTGTGCAGTGGACCCCAAACGCAACGGTGGCGTGATGGGGGTTGGTGGACGAAGGACTGATCGAGGCACCGAAAATGGCAGGTGGCGGTGTCGGCGGCGGTGTGAGTGACCGTATTTGCGGAGCCGGGGCTGGCGCTGGTTCGACCACGAGAGTCCGAGGCGGGGTCGAGATAAGACCCCAGGCTACGCCAGCGCATTCAGGCAGTTCATCTGCCTCAAAGGACACGTCCCAGTACACGGTCCCGGCGGTAGCGGCGGCCTTAAGCGAAGTGAACGTCAGCATATGTTCGGGCTGAGAAGGCTGAGAAGGTTGTCCAGGCCCTTGGTCGATGTTGGGGCTCGCAAGCAGTGACGGCGACGACGCGACAGCGAATGTGAGTGGCCCTTCATTCAGGACCCCGGCGGGAGCGGAGAACGTCACGGGATCACCCGCGGTCACCTTCGAGCCTTCCTGTGGCAGCGCCCTGACTTCGAGCACCGTCGTCTTCGCGGCGACGTTGCCGCTGCAATTGGCCCACGACAGTTCCGGTGGCGAGTAGCCTGTCGCAGGCGAAACCAACGCAGCCCACAAGACCAGGGTAGCGAGCGCTCCCAGGCTCGACCGGCACCGGCGCGCGGAGATACCGCCCTCTGGGCGCTCGGACCTTGCGATCTGAGATCTGTATGGGTAGGTCATCACGCGCGTCCTCGGCTAATCGAGCGAAACGCCCCAAGAAGGTCTGAACTCTACCGGACGCGCGGCGGCCGCGAGAATCCGTATCCATGAACCGTACTGTGGAAGCGACCGACACGGAGCAGGCCGAGCAGATGTCGTCGGATGCTCCGAACGACGGCTTCACGGTCATTCGGTGCTTCTCTGCCTGTCACCGGCTGGTGCCCGCCGCCCGCATGTCCGGGTGTTGGCCGTCTCGGCAGAGTACGTCTGCCTTACCCTCCTGGGGCATGTCTTCTCCATAGCGTTTCCACCGTAGAGCGCCGCCAGTTTGGCCTGGCGCTCGTCGCTGCGGTTGGCTGCGTCGAACTCGTGGATGTAGATGCGCTGGGTTGTCGCTACGTCTCGGTGCCCGAGACGTGCGGACACTGACTGGATGTCCCAGCCCTATGCGATCAGGGCGCTTGCGTGTGTGTGACGACCCGACAGGTACTCGCGTCGCCATCTCCGAACCGACCGAGAGCGAGCCCAATGCCCTGACGATCCTCTATCGCGTCGAGGGCACCATGATCCGGCTATGGCGTGTGCGACGACGCGACGGGTAGCCCAGCCCGTCATACAGGGGGTTGTATCGTCCGGCACCGCTCGGGGGTCCCGACAACGGCGTAGCGAGGGAGAGGTTTCCATAGCGTTTCCATAGCGCCCCGGCGGGGACCGTCGGGACCTCCTTAAAGCCCGTAGAATGGGCCTCTGGGGCCATAGCTCAGCTGGGAGAGCGCCTGCTTTGCAAGCAGGAGGTCACCGGTTCGATCCCGGTTGGCTCCACTCCAGAAATGCCTGCTCAACAGCCGCTTTTGGTGAGCTGAGCCGCCATTGGGAGCGGCTGGCGGAGGCCGAGGATCCACATTTGTGCCCGTTTGTGCCCAATGGGCGGAGGAACCGCGGCTGGGGTACAGGAGGCGCTCGATGGGCAGCCACCACTGCTTTCAAGCGCTCATTAGCCGGCGGTCGAACTAGACAACGGCCACTCGGTCGGCGAGTCCGTCGAGCGGGACGCGATAGCGCCAGCATGCGGCACGCTTGACAGCCTCATCGGCTGTGAGCGTGAGGCGTTCGGGCTGTCCGGTGCCGGCGCGGACGGCGATGAGGTTACCGACGATCTCGAGGCGCCAGTTCGGGTCGCTGTTGGCCCGCTCGTACTGCTCTCGGTTCACGTCTGCCGGGTAGGTGAAGGCGCCTTTGGCGACAAGTGGCTCGCCCCATCCCTTGACCTCAATCCGTCGCGGAGGACCGCCATCGGGCGGTGTGCTGAGCAGGTCGCGGCCCTCCTCGTGCTGAGCGCGTTGGCCGAGCAGAGGTCCGGGCGTCCAGCCGCGGGCGATCTCCGCATCGCGCACGATCTCGATGGCCAGCTTCTCAGTCTTCGCGTACTCGCCGCGGGGCATTAGATAGTTGCGTCTGGCGCCGCCGGCAACGAGAGGTTGACCATGACCTGCCGTGCCTGCGCCGATCGAAGGCCAGCGCGGACCACTGCATCGAGATCGACGGCCAGCACTTCGACTTCCCACGTGCGCAGCGCCTGGGCCAGCCAGCTTTTCGCGTTGACGCACGCAGCTGCGTCACTGTCTCCGAACGCAATGATGAGCTTGCTGCCGGGTCGGGTGCGTCCAAGCGTGATGAGCTTCAGGGCGTCCCGTGCAACCTTGTGGAACTGGGCGCCCTTCAGTCTTCCTTGGTGAGCGAAGACCTCCACAAGAACAGACTCGTCCGGCGCGGCACCATCCACATCGGCACGAGCGCCGCCGTCCAGTCTCAGTGATCGCGGTGCAAGCTCGACACCGACCGAAGCGGAGACGGCCTGGAGAATCAGCGCCTCTGCGCTTCGCTGCTCATGCGAATCGCTCGGGTGTGCCATCCCAAGACAGTACAGCCTGAAGTTAGACGTTAAGCCTCAGCTGGCGCCCATGTGCTCACCGCAAGGGGTCCGAACTACGGGTAGACATCGGCCCCATGATCGAACGCGGTTTGAAGCTATGCGAAGAAGGTAGCTCCGAATAACGGATCGGAGCGGCACCAATGCAGCTACCCGTATGCAACAACCGGCCCATGCCGTTGATCTGCGCTCTACGAAACCACGGGGGTCTGCGCGTTGCATCGGCGAGGCCGACGGTGCCGTCGTCAGTGCATCACAATCCGATCGCGCGCGGGTGTGACGGTGAGCTCAGTTGACGGGGTTGGCGGGCCGGCACGGCGTAGGCACAACGGAATGCAGCGCCCTATAACCACGCCCGCAGCAGGGCCGCGAGCACGTCGGCACACCAACACCATCACGCGGGTTTCTCGTGGGCTTCGAGCTTGGCTATGCGTCCCATCAGCACGGCGGCCCTCAGTTCCATGGAGCGGGCGAGGCTAAGCAGCGTGTGGAGGTCGATGTCGACCTTGCCGGCTTCGATCCGCTGCAGGCGGCGAACGCTGATGCCGGCGATCGAGGCGAGCTCGTCGGCGCTGAGGTTGCGCTGCTCGCGCGCCTGCCGCAGCGCCTTCCCGAAGAACACGAGTCTCGGGTCGCGGTCCCACAGCATCGTGGTGCGTCGTCCTCGCCGCCGCTCTTCCCGTCTTTGGCGGTCCTTCGCGCCGAACGCCTCATCGCACGGGCCGCGGTGATGGTCGATGTCGGGCTGGGCGTCGTCGGGCTCGCGCCACTCGCGCAGACAGTAGGTCGCTGAGGCCAGCCGCCAGCACGCCCGCT
>DATJMM010000052.1:0-3416 GCA_035508735.1 Solirubrobacteraceae bacterium
GGTCACGCTCTACGAGTACCTGCCGCTCGCCGGTGCGCCGCGCACCCGGCGGCGGCCGCTGCTCGTGTGCTTCGCGCTCGTCAATCGCCCCTACATCCTCGACCTGCAGCCCGACACCTCGCTCATCCGGCGCCTGCTCGAGGCGGGCTTGCCGGTGTACCTGGTCGACTGGGGGGATCCGGATGACGGCGATCGGCTGCGCGAGCTCGACGACTACCTCGAGCAGGATCTGGGGGGCTGCGTACGGCACCTCCTCGATACACATCGCGTCGAGGCGCTCGATCTCATGGGCGTCTGCCAGGGCGGGGTCTTCAGCCTCTGCTACAGCGCGCTGCACCCGGCGCAGGTGGCCAATCTCGTCACGCTCACCACCGCCGTGGACTTCCAGACGCCCGACGATCTGCTCTCGAAATGGATGCGCGACCTCGACACCGAGCTCCTCGCGCGCGCCGGCAACGTGCCCGGGGAGCTCTTGAACGCGCTGTTCCTCGCGCTGATGCCGTTTCGCCTCACGCAGCACAAGTACGTACGCCTGCTCACCGGCGGCGCGGATCAGCGCGCGGTGGAGGACTTCGTGCGCATGGAGCGCTGGATTTTCGACAGCCCGCCGCAGGCGGCCGTCGCGCTCATGCAGTTCGTGCGCTGGTTCTACCAGGAGAACCGGCTCATCCGCGGAACGCTCGAGCTCGGCGGCCGCGCGGTGGACTTGAGGCGCGTGCGCGCGCCGCTGCTCAATCTCTACGCAAGCGCCGACCACATCGTGCCGCCGGCGGCCTGCGCGGCGATGGGCCGCTACGTCGGCAGCCGCGACTACACCGCCTGCGCGATCGATACCGGCCACATCGGCATGTACGTGAGCCGCAAGGCGCGCGCGGAGATTCCGCAGCGGATCATCCAGTGGCTCGGGGCGCACGGCGGCGGGGCGGCGGGGCGGCGCCGCCGGGCCGCCCGCTAGGAAGCGGCCGGGGTCGGGGGCGGCTCGTGCGTCTTGCGGTCCTGCCTAGTAGCCCTTCGTGATGTCGACCACGGAGAGCATGCGCTCGCCGGCCACGTAACGGCGCAGGTTCTCGATGAGCACGGCGTTGCCCGCCGCGTCCGAGGCGCTGGTTTTGGCCGCGACGTGCGGTGTGATGAGAAGATGGGGCGTGCGCCACAGCGGGTCCTGCGGCGGCAGGGCGTGGTCCGCGACGCCGCCGGCGGCTCCCTCCCTGAGCAGGGGCTCCGGGTCGAGGACGTCGAGCCCGGCGCCGGCGATCGTGCCGGCATCGAGCGCGGCCACGAGATCGGCGGTCACGGTGCTGCGGCCGCGGCCGACGCTCACGAAGTACGCCGTGGGCTTCATGGCGGCGAAGAAATCCCGGTTGAAGAGCCCCGTGGTCGCGGGGGTGAGCGGCAGGCAGTTGACGACGAAGTCCGCCTCGCGCGCGAGCTTGACGAGCTCATCCGGCAGACCCACGTAGCTCACGAACTCCGGCCCCTCGTGGCCGCTCGCGCGCGTGGCGATGACGCGCATGCCGAGCGCGTGCGCGCGCCGTGCGACCTCGGTGCCGATGCCGCCGAGACCGGCGACCAGCAGCGTGCGGCCGTCGAGATCCTCGAGCTGCGGGGCCTCCTGCCAGGATTGCCAGTGGCCCTGGCGCTGCTGCAGGTAGAAGTCCTCGAGATGGCGGCTGAGCGCCAGCATCAGGGCGAGCACGTGCTCGGCGATGCTCGGCCCGAAGGTGCGCTGCAGGTTGGTGACGAGCGGGGCGCGCTCGCGCAGCAGCGGCTGCGCCACGCAGCCCTCGACACCGGCGGCGGGCCATTGAATCCACTCTAGATGCGTGGCGGCCTTCAGCACCGCTTCGCTGCACACCCCGATGGTGGCATCCGCCGCGGCGATGTCCGCGGGCGTCGCCGCGCCGATGGCCACCAGCCGCGCCGCGGGGGCGGCCTGGCGCAGCCGCGCCAGCACATCGGGCCCGACATGGTCCACCAGGATCACCCGCGGCGGCCGCCAGCCGCGTCGCTCGCGCACCGGCGTCGGCGCCGTATGCAGCCCGAGGCTCTCGATGAGCTCTGCGGTGGTGGCCGGTGGCGCGGCCGGCACCGAGGTCGATGCGGCAGCGGCGGCGGACGCGGCCTGCCCGGCGAGCAGGGCGAGCAGAGCCGCCGGCGGCACGAGACTGATGCGTGCTGACATGAGATCCCCCCGGTCGTTGCGCCGAGTCTATCGCCCCGCTGCGGGGGCGTCGTGCCGTGCCAGCAGGCGCAGAATCCGCCCGAAGCCATGGCGTCGCGCTGCGCCGTCGATGTCGCGGCGCAGCGCGTCCGCGCCGGCTCCGTGGCGCTCGCGCAGCAGCTCCCAGGCGGCGAGCCTCGCCTCGAGGGCCCAGCCGAGCCAGTGCCGCTGCTCGGCATCGGCCGCGAGCGCGAGCAGACGATCGACCGCTTGCGGATCGGTCCCCGCTGCGCCGGCGAGGCGCGCGCTCACGATGTCGACGAGGTAGACCTCCTGGCGCGAGGTCATGGACTGGCGCAGCGTCGCGGCCCGCTTGAGCGACTGGTCTCTGGCCGTGGCATCGCCGAGGGCCTGCGCGCAGAGCGCGAGCATCGCCTGCGCGTCCGCCTCGCCGGTGCGTACCTCGGCGGCGGCGAACTCGCGGCTCGCCTGCTCGAGGCGCGCGCGGGCGGCGCTCCAGCGCCCCTCGTCCATGTCGAGCTGGCTGAGCATCATCAGGGCGTTGTCGCGGTAGCTCGTGTCGCCGCCGTTGCCGACGCGGCGGATGACCTCCTCAAAACCGGCGCGAGCCCCTGCCGCGTTGCCGCGGTCGCTTTCGATCAGTGCGCAGGTGAAGCCGGCGAAGATCGCGAACTGTGGATCGGTGAGCGGCGCCGCCTCCGCCAGCGCGCGCGCGCAGGTCGCGCGCGCCGCGTCGAGCTCGCCGCGCATGCGCTGCACGTCGGCGATGTTGGTGAGCGGCCAGGCCGTCTGATGACCGGCGCGCGCAACCAGAGTGAGGACCTCACGGTATTCGGCGAGCACCTCATCGCTCGCCGCCTCATCGGAAGCGACGGTGGCGAGCGCCTGGACGTTCCACGCCTGCAGGCTGAGGTCGCCGATCTCGCGCGCGAGGGCGAGCGAGTTGCGTGCCGCCGCCTGCGCGCCGTCGCGATCGCCCGCGACCCACAGCATGCCGGCGAGGTCGCGGTAGACGGCCGCGATCCCGGCGAGGTCGCCGATGCTGCGGTCGAGCGCCATGGCGCGCTCGAACTCCTCGCGCGCCTCCTGGTGGCGGTTGAGATTGGAGAGCGCTTGCGCCAGGTCGGTGCGCGCAGCCGCTTCGCCGCGCGGATTGCGGATCGAGCGGTAGGCGGCGATCGCCGCGACCAGACTGGCGCGTGCCTGCTCGTTCTCGTTGAGATGCGTGCGCGCG
>DATJMM010000053.1:0-23417 GCA_035508735.1 Solirubrobacteraceae bacterium
CGCGTCGACGGCGGCCGCGCCTCCGGCGGCGAAGGCGGCGACGGCCAGGCGCGGACGTCCGCGCAGCTGCGCGATCAGCGGCGCGCCGTCGGACAGGAGCCGCCGCGCCCGCGCGAGCTCGAAGGCGATCACCGCACGCAGCTGCGGACCGGCGTGAGCGGCGTGCAGCTGGCCCTCGTCGCAGTCGAAGCGGCGCAGGTCCTCGGCGGGAAGGTACACGCGTCCCAGCGCCAGGTCCTCGGCCACGTCCTGGCAGTGCTCGATCAGCTGCAGCGCGGTGCAGATCGAGTCGGACAGCGCCACGCGCTGCGGCGTGGCCAGCCCGAAGACGCCGAGCACGAGCTCGCCGACGGGGTCGGCCGAGCAGGCGCAGTAGCCGCGCAGCTCTTCCCAGGTGCGGTAGCGGGTGACGCGCTGGTCGGCGCGGTTGGCCTCGATCAGGCGCACGAACGGCCCGCGCGGGAGCTGGCACGCGCGCGCGGTCGCGGCCACGCGCGCCAGCAGCGGATGGGCGTGCTCGCCGGCGAGCGCGCGGTCGAGCTCGGCTTGCACCCAGTCGAGCGCGTCCAGGCGCTGCTCGGGCGGGCGATCCTCGGCGTCGCCGAGCTCGTCGACGAGCCTGGCGAAGCCGTACAGCGCGAGCAGGTGCTCGCGCTGATCGCGTGCCAGCAAACGGCTGGCGACGGGGAAGTTCTCCCCGCCGGCCCGCGCCAGCACGACCTCCGCGCCGGGGGCGTGGGCTGGCGCGTGCGCCGGCGGCGTCACCCCACCCGCTCGGTGCCGCCGCTCCCGTTGCAGTTCCCCGCCGGGGCGAGCAGGTCCCCGCCGGCGCCCGCGCCGGCGCGCAGGTGGCTGCCGTTGCCCGCCGCCGTCCCGTCGACGGCGGTGGCGCCGGCTCCGTCTGCGGCGGCCTCGCCGGCGCCGTCGGCGAGCGCGAGGCAGCGCCCGAGCGCCATGATCGGGAAGGTGAGCCGGTAGAGGTGGTAGTTGATGTAGTAGTCGGAGGGGAAGCCGGTGCCGGTGTACTGCGGCTCGTCCCAGCCGCCGTCGGGTCGCTGCGTGGACACCAGCCAGGCGACCCCGCGCGCGAGCGCCTGCGAGCGCCCCCCCTCCGAGGACGATGCGCCGGCGGCGTGCAGCGCGAGCAGCGCCCAGGCGGTCTGCGAGGCGGTGCTCGGGCCTCGCCCGATCCACTTCTCCTCGTCGTAGGAGCGCGGGTCCTCGCCCCAGCCGCCGTCTTCGTTCTGATGGCCCTCCAGCCAGGCGACGGCGCGGCGGATGCTCGGGTGGCGCGGCTCGACGCCGGCGGCGATCAGGCCGGGGACGGCGGCGCCGGTGCCATACACGTGGTTCACCCCCCAGCGCCCGAACCACGAGCCGTCGCGCTCCTGGTTGGCGAGCAGCCAGCGCACCGCCTGTGCGGCGGCCGGCGTGCCGGCCAGCCCGAGCGCGCCGAACATCTCCACGGCGTGGGCGGTGACGTCGGCGCTGGGCGGGTCGATCACCTCGCCGAAGTCCAGGAAGGGCAGCTCGCGCACCAGCCGGCGGGTGTTGTCGGCGTCGAAGGCGCCCCAGGCGCCGTCGCGGCTCTGCATGCCCTGCACCCACCGCAGCGCCCGCGCGATCGCGCCGTCGATGCGGGCGCGCTGCGCACCTGAGCCGGCGATGCGTCGCAGCGCGAGCACCACCTCGGCGGTGTCGTCCACGTCGGGGTAGTTGACGTTGGCGAACTCGAAGGCCCAGCCGCCGGGCTCCAGCTGCGGGCGCCTGACCGCCCAGTCGCCGCGCTCGCGCACCTCCTCGTCGAGCAGCCAGCGAGCCGCCGACTGCATCGCGGGGTGCTCCCCGTCTAGACCGGCGTCGCTCAGCGCGACAATCGCCAGCGCCGTGTCCCACACGGGCGACTGGCAGGCTTCCAGGCGCCTGCTCGGCCCCGCCGGCGCCCCCACGCCGTGGGCGTCGTCGTGGTCCTCGAACATGAACGCGTCGATGCCCTCGATGCCGCGGCGCATCACCGGGTGCTCGAGCGGATAGCCGCGCAGGCTGAGCGCGATCAGCGAGTACACCCACGGCGGCTGGATGCCGCCCCAGGAGCCGTCGGCCTCCTGCCGGCGCACGATCCAGCGCTCGGCCTCGGACAGGGCGAGCCGCCTGAGCAGCGGCAGCGGACGCCGCTCGTAGACGCGCAGCAGGCTGTCCAGGCGGGTCAGCCAGGCGCTCTTCGGCTTCGAGCTGAGCGCCTCCGGTCCGGTGCGCTCGGACACGTGCAGCTCGCGCAGGTCGAAGGGCAGCGCCTTGACCGGTCGATGGGCTTTCACGATCGACAGCGCGACGATCGTCTGGCGCGCCCAGCAGGCGAAGTCGAACACGTTCAGCGGCGTCCAGGCCGGGAGCACGATCGCCTCGGCGGGCAGCGCGGGCACGCGGTCCCAGGACCACAGCCCGAACAGCGCCAGCCACAGGTGCGTGAACACGCGCGCCCGCTCGATGCCGCCCGCGGAGCGGACGAAGGCGACGGCCCTCTGCATGTGCTCGTCCTCCACGGCGTCGCCCGCCAGGCGCAGCGCCCAGTAGGCCTCGATCGTGGTGGACAGATCGCCGGGGCCGCCGTAGAAGTTCGCCCAGGTGCCGTCGGCGCGCTGCTGCGAGCGGATCCAGGCGGCCGAGCGGGCCGTCCCGTCGGCGCTGCGGATGCCGAGGAACTCGCGCAGGAGCATGTCCTCGGCGTCCATCGTCACGTTCGTCTGCAGCTCGCCGCGCCACCAGCCGGCGGCGTCTTGGAGCGAGAGCAGCCGCTCGCTCGCTCGCTGCAGCGCCTCGCGCGCAGCGCCGCGAGCCTCCGATGTCAACGGCTGCATGTCGGAAACCTAGATCTTTTTGTCTTTCGAGGGCGGTTGTGGGCACATCCTGGCAGGCGCAAGCCCTCACATTGACACGTGTGCGCCGGATGGCACGAGCACGAAGGGCGCTGCGAGCGTGATCACGTGCTCCCTCAGCGTGCGCTCGCTGACCGCCAGCGGGCGCGGCGAGACGAAGCGATAGACGATCAGACCGTGGACGTCGAGCCGCGCGCGCAGGCGAAAGCCGGGCGCCGGCGGCTCGCCGGCGGAGGCTCGCAGGGGGGCGTAGCCGGTCTCGTCGATCTCGCTGACGCGCACGGCGGCGCCCTCGCGCAGCTCGTGCAGCCCCGGCAGGTAGTACTCGAGCGGGGCGGAACCGAGCTCCACGGTGGTGATCGCGTACGCCCGTCCGCCGGCGGGCCCGCCAGAACGCCCGCCGGCGGGCGCGGCGCGCAGCGCCTGCGCCACGCCGCGCCAGTCGCCGCGCTGCAGGCGCGGGCTGAGGTCCACGTCGACGCTGACCGCCAGGAAGCCCAGCGCGACCAGCGCCGCCAGCGCCCAGCCGGCGCGCCCGCCGCCCGGCCAGGCGGCGATCGCGGCGATCGCGGCGGTCAGCGGCACCATCGCGGCCACGAGGTTGCGCGGCGCGAGGTAGTCCGCGCCGAGCGCCGCCAGCAGCACCGGCGCCAGCACCCCGCAGGCGAGCACGCACACGACCGCGGCCAGGCGCGACAGCGCCGTCCGCTGCCAGGCGCGCCCGGCGCCGGCCGCGAGCCCGTCGTCGACCCCGCGCGCGCCGGCGGCCTGCCGCCCCGCGCCAGCCCCGACACCAGCGCCCGCTCCGCCATCGGCCCCGTGCCCGCCACCGGCCCCGTGCCCGCCACCTGCCCCGTGCCCGCCACCTGCCCCGTGCCCGCCACCGGCCCGTTGCGAGCGCCAGATCCGCCACAGCCCGAACGCGAGCGCCGCCAGGATCGGCAGCGCGACGAGCAGCTCGACGCCGTGGCCGAGTGGCTGCCCGGAGTAGCCGGTGAGGTAGTACTGGGGGATCGCCTGCAGGCGTTCGCGCAGCGGCCAGCGCCCGATCCACTGCGTGCCGTGTCCTCCCTGGGCAGAGACCAGCGGCATCAGCGCGGCGCCCACGAGCGCGAGCGCGAGCAGCGCGGGCAGCGCGGGCCGGCGCGCGCGGGCGCTGCACAGCAGCGCCAGCGCCATGCCGAGGAGCAGGAACGCGGCGAAGTAGTGGCTCAGCAGCGCGACGGCGCCGCCGAGCGCGAAGGCCGTCATGCGCCTCGGCGTGGGCTCGCGCAGCGCGCGCAGGAAGCACAGCGTGGCGAGCGCAGCCGTGAACACGAACAGCCCGTACGCGCGCGCCTCCTGCGAGTACCACACGAACAGGGGGTTGACGGCGACCAGCGCGGCGCACGCGAGCGCCGCGCCGCGGACGCGCCGGCCGGCCCGCGGCCACGCTTCGAGCTCGGCGCCGATCGCCCATGCGAGCGGCACGGTGGCGATGCCGGCCAGCGCCGACGGCCATCGCAGCGCGACCTCGCCGGTGCCGAACGCGCGGGCGTCGGCCCAGGCGATCACGTACCACAGCGGCGGCGTGTTCTCGGAGTGCGCCATCGCGCGCAGCGTGGCGCCGAGCCCCGCGTGCAGCACGTGCACGGGCGTGAACGCCTCGTCGTACCAGAAGCTCTGCAGGTCGAGCGTGGAGAGCCTCAGCGCGGCCGCCAGCAGCGTGAGCAGCGCCAGCGGCCACCAGCCCGGCGGGCGCGGGCGCGCGCGATCCCCGGACCGCGCTCGCGCCCGCGCGGGCGCGAGCGCGCGGGCGGCGGCGCTCACCGCGGGCACCGTCCGCGTCCGGCGGGCCCGAAGCAGCCGTAGCGGTTGGCGCGCAGGTCGGGGTGGTACGGCGGCAGGTACCAGCCTCCGTGCACGCTGCGCCGGCCGTCGATCACCGGCCCCCAGATCGCCAGGCAGATCTGCGTGTGCGCGCCCGGCGCCCCTGGGCTGGTGTTGCCGCACAGGATCTCGCGCCCGCTGTCCAGCCCCAGCGATTCCTGGTCGATGGAGATGTTGACGTAGTCGTGGCGGGTGTAGTGGCGCCACGTGCGCAGGTCGGCCACCAGGCGGTGGTTGATGTGGGTCTGGCGCACCAGGTCGTGGATCGTGGCCACCGCCAGGAACAGGCCCACGAGCGCCAGCGCCAGCGTCTCGATGCGCCACAGCCGCCCGCGGCTGCGCGGCTCCTCGGCGCGCGGGCGCAGCCACTGCGGCGGCCAGCGCCGCCTGCGCTCCACCGGCAGCGACGCGCCGCTCACTAGATCGGCGCCAGCAGCGGCGACAGCTGGTGGACCACGAACAGCGCCTGCACGGCGAGCGTGGCGGCGAGCAGGCGCCGGTCGCGTGTGACGACCGCGAGCGGCAGCGGCCAGAGGATGTACCAGGCCAGCAGCCAGGTGGTGGTCACGGAGATCGCGAGCAGCGCCCAGCCGGAGGCCGCGACCCAGTCGTAGCCGCGCCAGGTGCGCCACAGCAGGTGCGCGAGGATCACCACGAGCGCGGCCTTCAACAGGTCGTGGTCGACGGGGAACACGCCGGGCTTGCCGAACAGGTGCGCGATCTCGTTGGCGAAGCTGTCGGTGGAGACGAAGGCGGCGTCGCGATTGAGCGCGGCGACCAGGTCGATGCCGTGGATCCCGAACGCGGCGTAGCCGACGAGCGCGCCGAGCACGATCGCGGCGAGCGCGCCGAGCACGGGCGCGGCGCGGCGGCGCGAGACGATCATGAACGGCAGCAGCGCGGCCACGGTGGCCTTGATCAGCGCACCCGCCACGATCACCGCGGCGGCGCCCGCTTCGCGCCGCGCGCCAGGAACGGGCGGGCGGGGAGCGGTCATGAGCGCCACCGCGCCCATCATCGCGAGCATCATGACCAGGTCGTTGTGGGCGCCGCCGAGCCCGTAGATGACGTACAGCGGGTTGGCGCCGACGAGCACCACCGCCGCCACGGGGTCGAAGCCGCGAGCGCGCGCGCAGCGCCACGTGAGCGCCAGCGTTCCGGCGCTGGCCAGCAGCGCCTCGAGCTTCATGCCCCACAGCGCGCCGACCACGCCGAGCGCCGCCAGCGGATACGAGAGCAGCGTGTACAGCGGCCCGTAGGCAGTGGCCACGTGGATCCAGTCTTCGCCCACGTACTTGAAGACGGGGTCGGAGGAGGCGGCGGCGGGACCGTGCAGGTAGGGGTTCAGGCCGTGCTCCACGCCGAGGCGCGCGTAGGCGATGTAGCTGAACACGTCGGTGGAGAGCAGCACCGGCCCGGCGAACACGATCAGCTGCAGCGCGGCCACGAGCGCGATCGCGGCGCGCGGCGAGAGCACCGTGCCGCGCATGCGCAGCAGCAGCGCGCCGAGCGCTCCGTAGCAGGCGCTGGACACCAGCAGCGCGATCAGGAAGACGCGGAAGCCGAGCCGCTCGCCGCTGCCGGTGAGCCAGGCGGAGATGTCGGGCGACTTCGGGACCAGCGGCGAGTGCCCGGCGGCTGCGTCGAGCACGATCTCGGCGGCCGCGGCGACCAGCGCCAGCGCCAGCGCCGCGGCCAGCGCCGCGGGCCGGCGCTCGCTGCGCTCGCCCGCGAGCGGGCGCTGGGTGTGTGCGGCGACGCTCACGAGGCGGCGAGAGCCCTGAGGCTCACAGCGCCGTCCACACGGTCTTCGTCTCCAGGTACGCGTCGAGGCCGTCGCGGCCGTGCTCGCGGCCGATGCCGGAGGCCTTGAAGCCGCCGAAGGGGGCGGCGGGGTCGGCCAGCCCCCAGGTGTTGACGTAGATCATGCCGGCGTGCAGCAGCGCCGCCATGCGGTGGGCGTTGGACAGTCCCTGAGTCCACACGCCCGCGGCGAGCCCGTACTCGCCCTCGTTGGCGCGCGCCGCCACTTCCTCGAGGCTGTCGTACGGCGAGGCGACGAGCACCGGCCCGAAGATCTCCTCGCGCGCGATGCGCAGCTCGTCGGAGGTCGTGGAGAACAGCGTGGGCTCGATGAAGTAGCCGCCGCTGTCGCCGAGCGCGGCCTCGCCGCCGGCCACGAGCTCGGCGCCTTCGTCGCGACCGGCGTCGATGTAGCCCAGCACGCGCTCCTGCTGCTCCGCCGAGACGACCGGCCCGAGCTGGGTGCCGGGGTCGAGGCCGGCGCCGAGCTTCGCCGCCTCGGCCGCCTTGGCGAGCGCGCTCATCACCTCGTCGTAGCGCTCGGCCGGCGCGAACAGGCGCGAGCCGGCGTTGCAGGCCTGGCCGGTGTTGAAGTAGATCGCCTGGTAGGAGCCCTTGACGGCGGCCTCGATGTCGGCGTCGGGCAGGATGATGTTGGGGGACTTGCCGCCCAGCTCGAGCGTGACGCGCTTGAGCGCCCTGCCGGCCTTGGCCCCGATCTCGCGCCCGACGGCGGTGGAGCCGGTGAAGGCGATCTTGTTGACGTCGGGGTGGTCGACCAGCGCGGCGCCGGTGGAGCCATCGCCTGTGAGCACGTTGACGACGCCCGGCGGGAAGCCCACCTCGAGCGCCAGCTCCCCCACCCTCAGCGCCGACAGCGGCGTCTGCTCGGCGGGCTTGAGCACCACCGTGCAGCCGGCGGCGAGCGCCGGCCCGAGCTTCCAGGCGGCCATCAGCAGCGGGAAGTTCCAGGGGATGATCTGCCCGCACACGCCGACGGGCTCGCGGCGCGTGTAGCAGTGCATGCTGGGGGCGCTCACGGGCAGCACGCCGCCCTCGATCTTGGTGGGCCAGCCGCCGAAGTAGCGCAGGTGGGCGACCGCGCCGGCGACGTCCACGTACTGCGCCAGGCCTACCGGCTTGCCGTTGTCGAGCGACTCGATCTGCGCGATCTCCTCGGCGCGGTCTTCGATCGCCTGCGCCAGCGCCAGCATCAGCCGCTCGCGCCCGGCGGCGGGCATCGAGCCCCAGGGGCCCTCGGCGAAGGCGGCGCGCGCGGCCGCCACCGCCCTGTCCACGTCCTCCGCGCCGGCGAGCGCGACCTGCGCGATCTCGCGGCCGGTGGCCGGGTCGAGCGTGGCGAACGTGCGCCCGTCGGCCGCCTCTGGGCGCTCGGCGCCGATCAGCAGGCGGTGCGACTGTGCGATGAACCCGCGCGCCGGGGCGCCCAGCGCGTCGGGGAGGCTGTCTGCGGAGATGGTGGTCATGAGCGCAGCGTACATCGAGCCGCGGGCCGAGGCGCCTGCGCCGCCCTGCGCGCGGGCCGGCGCTCGGGCGGCGCGTGCAGCCGGGGCAGCGGCGGCTCCGGGGCGGCGGCGCCCCGGCGCGTGTGGGCGCGCCGGGCGGCCGCGGTCAGGCGACGGCGGGCGCCAGCGGCTGGGGGCGTCCCACCGCGAACCCCTGCGCGTAGTCCACGCCGAGCTGCGCGAGCAGCTCGATCGTCTGTTCGTCGCCGACGAACTCGGCCACCGTCTTCGCGCCCACTCCTCTGGCCACGCCCACGATCGCGCCAACGAGCAGCTGGTCGAGCGGCGAGCTGGGCAGACGGCGGATGAACTCGCCGTCGATCTTCAGATGGCTGAAGGGCAGGTGCCTGAGGTAGTGCAGCGAGCCGAAGCCGGCGCCGAAGTCGTCGAGCGCGAGACCGCAGCCGAGCGTGAGCACGCCGATGCAGAACTCCCGCGCGCGCGCCATGTCGGCGATCGCCGCCGTCTCTGTGATCTCCACCAGCAGGCGCGAGGGCTCCACGCGGTGCAGCTGCAGGCCGCCCTCGATGTGCGCGAGCAGCGTGGGGTCCGTCACCGACAGGGCGGACACGTTGACGGCGATCCTGCCCAGGCGATCTTCGCCGAGCAGCGCGATCACGCGGTCGATCACCATGCGGTCGATCTCCTCGATCAGGCCGAAGCGCTCCGCGGCGGGCAGGAAGCGTCCGGGTGCGGTGAGGCTGCCGTCGGGGCTGTCGGCGAGGCGCAGCAGCGCCTCGTGGTGGCGCACCCGGCGGTCGCGCACGGAGACGATCGGCTGGAAGTGCAGCACGAACAGCCGCTGCGCGATCGCGGCGCGCAGGCGGCGCAGGCCGGCGTCGAACGCCCGCGCGTCGCGCCCCGCGGGCGCGGAGCCGTTGACGGCGCGCGGCCACGCGGGCGCCCCGGCGTTCGCGTAGGACACACTCGAGTCGAGCATCTGCGCAGTCGTCTTCGACGGCGCCGCGGGGTCACCTGCGGCGCGGCGGGCCGGCGCGCGGGCGCCGCAGCGCGCCGGCCGCGCGGCTCAGGCGCGTGCGCGCGGCGCGTAGGGGCGGCGCGCGCGATCGGAGATCACCAGCAGCAGCGCGACCAGCACGAAGTTCATCACCACCGAGGAGCCGCCGTAGGCGACGAACGGCAGCGTCACGCCGGTCAGCGGGATCACGCGCGTGACGCCGCCGACGATCACGAACACCTGCATGGCGACCACGAACGAGAGCCCGGTGGCGAGCAGCTTGGAGAAGGAGTCGCGTGCCAGCACCGCGGTCTTCAGCCCGCGCACGATCAGCAGCAGGTACACGCCCAGCAGCGCGGCGCCGCCGGCGAGCCCGAGCTCGTTGACGATGACCGCGTAGATCATGTCGCTTTCGGGCACCGGCAGGATCGAGGCGCCGTGCGGGCCGAGGCGCAGCAGCGAGCGGTCGAAGCCGGCGCCGAGCAGGCCGCCGTCGGCCTGCGCGAACAGCGACTGCGCCAGCTGGTAGCTGCCGCCTTCGGCCTTTTCGTAGAGCGTTCGCTGGAAGGGGTGTTCCCACGCGAGCACGCGCGCCTGCACGTGGCTGACGTGCACGGTCAAGAACCAGGCGCCGAGCGCGAACAGCACGAGCCCGATCAGCGGGAAGGAGAAGCGGCCGGTGGCGACGTACAGCAGCGCCAGGAAGGCGCCGTAGAACATCAGCGAGGTTCCCAGCTCGCGCGTGAGCAGCAGCGTGGCCATCGCCGCGCCCCACACGATCAGCATCGGGCCGAACTGCTTCATCGGCGGGATCGTGAGCCCCAGCACGCGCCGGCCGGCGGTGACGAGGATCTGGCGGTTGTCGCGCAGGTAGCTGGCCAGGAAGATCACGATCGCGACCTTGGCGAGCTCGGCGGGCTGGAAGGAGACGGAGCCGATGTGGATGTCCAGGTAGGCGCCGTTGACCTGCTCGCCGATGCCGGGCAGCCGCGGCAGCACGGTCATGCCGATCCCCACCGCGGCGATCGTGTAGCGGTAGCGCTCGAGCACGCCCACGCCGCGGCGGCGCAGCGCGAGGATGGTGGCGGCGAACAGCGCCAGCCCCAGCACCATCCACTGCGCCTGCTGGCGCGCGAGCGTGGGTTCGATGCGGTAGACCATCACGATGCCGACGCTGGCGAGCACCGCCACCAGCGGGAACAGGTAGGGGTCCGCGTCGGGCAGCGCGAAGCGGATCACCATGTGCGCGACCACGCACAGCGCGAGGAACAGCGCGCCGTAGGTGAGCGACACGCTGGAGGCGTGGTTGAGCGTGAGGCTGGTGCTGGCGCCGGCGGTCTGGCCCTGCTCCTGGATGAAGATCGCGGTGAAGCCGGCGGTCACCAGCAGCGCCGAGGGGATCAGGCCCAACAGCTCGCGGTTGCGGGGGCTGAGCATCGCCAGCGAGCGTACCCGCCCCGGCGGCGCTCGGCCTCCGGTCCCGCCGCGCCGAACCCCCGCAGGCGGCGCTCGGCCTCCGGTCGGGTCGATACGCTGGTGGTCGAGCGCTCGCCGGGAGGCAGGCGGGGGCTCGCGCCGAAAGCCCATGAGCCGCCCGCAGCCGACAGCACATGGATGACGAGCGCCCGCCCTCGCTGTGGTGGGGCATGTGGAAGCGGTTCGCGCTGGCGGGCGTGCTGATCGTCGCCCTCAGCGCTGCGGCCACCGCCACCGTGGCGCTCAACAAGATCACCACGATCGCCGATGAGGTGTTCCCCCGCCTCAGCCACATCTCCGCGCCGAAAGGCCTGCTGACGCCCGAATACGGCGGCGGTCCGCAGACCTTCCTGATCCTCGGCTCGGACCGCCGCTCGGGCTCGCGCAACAGCGAAGAACGCGACGCCGCCCCGCACAGCGACACGATCCTGCTGGTGCGCTTCGACCCCGAACAGGGACAGACCTCGGTGCTGTCGATCCCGCGCGACCTGATGGTCAACATCGTCACCCCCAGCGGCCAGGTCTACCCGCACGAAAAGATCAACGCGGCCTACACGATCGGCAGCCAGATCGGCGGGGCCAACGAGGCGAGCGTGCTGGCGGCGCAGACGATCAAGCGCGAAGTGTTCCCCGACCTGAGGCTGAACGGGATCGTCGACGTCAACTTCGCGGGCTTCATCAAAGTGGTCGACACGCTCGGCTGCGCCTACGTGATGGTCGACCACCGCTACTTCAACGAAAACATCGGCACCACCGAAACGAACTACACCAGCATCGACCTGCAGCCGGGCTACCAGAAGCTCTGCTACGAAAACGCGCTCGACTACGTGCGCTACCGCCACACCGACGACGACCTGGTGCGCGTGGCGCGCCAGCAGGACTTCATGCGCGACCTGCGCCAGCAGGTGAACCCGAGCAACGAGCTCGGCCAGATCGACAAGGTGGCCAAGGCGGTCGGCCATGCGATCCGCACCAACTTCCCGCCGTCGGCCAGCGAGCTGCTGCTGCTGGCGAAGCTGATCGCGTTCTCGCAGAGCAAGCCGCTGCGCCAGGTCAAGTTCCAGACCGACAACATCGACTACCAGTTCGGCGGCGGCGACTACGTGACCTCGACGCCCGAACTCGAGGAGCGCACGCTGAACACGTTCCTGCACGGCACCGAACAGCTGGCGCTGCCGGCCACGCCGCGGCCCCACGCGAGCTCGCACAGGCGCCGGCGCGGTCACCGCTCCCATGCGCCCGCAGGCCCCTCGCCGGCGCAGCTGAACCTCTACCCCACCCCCTCCTCGGGCGAGGAAGAAGTCGTCAAAGAAGCGCTCAACGTCCCCTTTCGGGTGCTCTACCCGACGTTGCAGACGGGCGAGGCCGAGCAGCAGCAGGTGCGCGCCTACCGGCTGCAGGACGAGCACCACCGCCCGCACCACGCCTTCGTGGTGGTGTGGCAGCAGAACCCGATCGGCGGCTACTACGACTTCGAGGGCACCGACTGGCTGGGGCCGCCGATCTTCGCGCATTCGCGCGACCGGCGGATCGGCGGCGTGAACTACAAAATCGTCAACGACGGCGCGCACATCCACGTGGTCGGCTGGATCTCGCACCGGGTGCTGTACTGGCTCAACAACACGCTGCTCGAGGAACTGTCGAACGCGCAGATGCTGGCGATCGCCAAATCGGCCCAGCCGCTGCACTGAGGCGGCGGGCGCGGGCGGCGTCGGCGGCGCGCCTCCGCGAGCGAGGCGGTGGGCGTCGCCGACGCGGCGAAGCCGGGCGCGTGCGCTCCCGGCTCAGCGCGAGGCGGCCCGGCGGGCGTCCAGGGCGGCGTTGACGAGCGCGTCGGCGTGGGCGTTCTGGGCGCGCGGGACGGTCCTGATGGACCAACGCCGGAAGCCGCGCAGCGCCTTCATCGCCTCCAGGTAGAGCTCGCGCATGGCGGCGTGCTTGACCTTGTAGACGCCCTGCACCTGCTTGGCGATCAGCTCGGAGTCGCCGATCACCTCGACCTCGTCGGCGCCGAGCTGGCGGGCGCGGGCGAGGCCGAGCAGCAGCGCGCGGTACTCGGCGACGTTGTTGGTGACGGTGCCGAGCAGCTCGGAGCGCTCCTCGATCACCTCCCCGCCGGGCATGCTGAGCACCGCGGCGGCCGCGGCCGGGCCGGGGTTGCCACGGGCGCCTCCGTCGACGTGGACCACCAGCTTCATGGCGGCGCATTATGCAGGCCCGTGGGGACGCCCGCGGGCGCCCCGGCGCTCAGGAGGCCTGCGCCAGCGGCAGCATGTCGCCGGCCACGCGCGCACGGCGGCGGTCGCGCACCACGCGGCGCTGCTGCTCGGCGGCGGACGCGGCGGCGTAGCGCGCGCGGCGGTCGAACTTGCGCCGGTCGACGATCACCGTGACGTTCTCGTCGCCGCTGTAGTGCTCCACCAGCTTCGGGTAGAGCTCGTCTGCGAGCGGCCTCGGTACCACGCAGTAGATCATCGCGGCAACGATGTTACTCCGCGTGAGCGCCAGCGCAAGCGAGCGCGCGGAATCGTCACAGGCCGGCGCCGGCTCGGCCGGCGAGCGCTCAGGGCGCAGCGGCGAGAGCCAGCTGACCGGACTCGACGGCGAGCGCGTTCGCGAGCCTGTCCTCGCGCGCGAGCTGCGCGAGCTCGGTGCCCTGCGCGCTCAGCTGCGCCTCGCTGCCGCCTTCGCTGAGATCGACCTCATAGCGGTACCAGCAGAGCTCCCATGCCACCACGATCACGACCACGCTGGCGAGGTGCTCGGCGGAGCGCACGCTCACCTCGGGCGCGCCGAGCGAGCGCGCCACGCCGGCCACGCGGCGCGGGAAGGCGCTGGCGTTGAACGCCGCGAGCGCCTGCTGCAGGTACTCGGCGACCCGCTCGGCGTGGGCTTGCGTTTCCGATTGCGCGACGGGCGGCTGCGCCGGCGCCGTGGGTCGGGTGGCGACGGCGATCTGCTCGCCGGCCGGGTGGTCGGCGGTTGGCTGCTCGTCGGCGGGCTCGGCGCCGGGCGCGGCGACGGCGGCCGCCGAACGGGCGAGCTGGTCGAAGGGCGAGCCGGCGTAGCTGGCCTCGATGGCGGCGTCGTCGTAGGACCCCACGGCGGCCTGCGCGGCCTCCGCGACGGGCGCGGCGGCTGAGGCGACGGGCGGGCGCGCCCTGAAGGCGGCCGGCAGGCGCTCGAACAGCCCGCGGCCGCGGCGCGGGCGCAGCGGCGCGAGCGTGAGCGACTGGGCGTCGGTCTCGCGCTGCCAGCCGGCGTGCGCGGCGCGCGGCGCGCACAGCTCGCACACGATGCGCCGCCGCCCGGCGCCGACGAACACGTCGGGCTGCTCGCCGCGCAGCAGCCTGCGCGCGCACACGTCGCAGGCGACGTCGGGCTGCGAGGTGACGATCGTCCGCGTTGCCATCCGCCGCTCAGCCTACCTGCTCACCGCCTGGCGCCGCAGCGCCGGGCGGAGGCCTCGTCCGTCTAGGCGTGCACCGCGGCCCGCGGCTGGCCGGCCTGCTCGATCACCTTCTGCGCGAGGTGCGCGGGCAGCTCCTCGTAGCGCAGGAACTCGAGCGTGTAGTCGCCCTGGCCCTGGGTGATGGAGCGCAGGTCGGGCGCGTAGGCGAGCATCTCGGCCATCGGCACCTCGGCCTTGATCTCGGTCATCTCCCCCACGCCCTCCATCCCGAGCGGGTGCCCGCGGCGGCTGTTGAGGTCGCCGATCACCTCGCCGACGTGCGCCTCGGGCACCGACAGGGTGACGAGCATGATCGGCTCGAGCAGCACCGGCTGGGCGAGCTCGAGCGCCTGCCTCATCGCCTGCGCGCCCGCGAGCTTGAAGGCGATCTCGGAGGAGTCGACGGAGTGGTGCTGGCCGTCGAACAGGCGCACGCGCACGCCCTTCACCGGGTAGCCGGCGAGCACCCCCGACTCCATCGCCTCGCGCACGCCCTTCTCCACGGCGGGGATGAACGAGCTGGGGATCACCCCGCCCTTGATCTCGTCCACGAACTCGAAGCCGTCGACGTTGTCGCGATCGAGCGGCATGATCTCGATGTGGCAGTCGCCGAACTGGCCGCGCCCGCCGGACTGCTTCTTGTGGCGGCCGTGCGCCGCGGCGACGGCGCGGATCGTCTCCTGGTAGGGAACGCGCGGGGGCTTCAGCGTGACCTCCACGCCGAAGCGGGAGCGCAGGCGGTCGATGATCACTTCCACGTGCACCTGCGAGAGCCCGGCCACGATCTGCTCGCCGGTCTGCTGGTCGCGGTGCAGGTCGATCGTGGGGTCCTCCTCCTGCAGGCGGCGCAGCGAGGAGAGCACCTTGTCCTCGTCGCCGCGGCTGCGCGGCTCGACCGCGAAGGCCATCACCGGCGCGGGCAGCTTGACGGCGGGCATCGCGATCGGCTGTTCGCGCTCGGCCAGCCAGTCGCCGGCGCGCGTCTCCTTGAGCTTGGCCACGGCGCCGATGTCGCCGGGGCCGAACTCCTGCACGTGCTCGACGTCCTTGCCGGCGAAGGCGACGAGCTGGCCGATGCGCTCCTTGGCGTGGGCGCGGGTGTTCAGCGGCTGGCTGTCGGCGCGCAGCACGCCCTGGTAGACGCGCAGGAGGTTGATGCGCCCGGCGAAGGGGTCGGCGCGGGTCTTGAAGGCGTAGGCGAACAGCGGCTCGGAGTCGCTGGCGGTGAGCTCGATCTCACCCACCCGCAGGGACCCGTGCTTGACCGGCGAAGGCAGGTCCTCGACGATCGCGTCGAGCAGCCGCGTGGTGCCGAGGTTGCGCGTCGCCACGCCGCACACCACCGGGAAGATGCGCCCGTGGTTGGTGCCCTCCTTGAGCGCGCCCACGATCTCCTCGTGGGAGATCTCCTCTCCCTCGAGGTAGCGCTCCATCAGCGCGTCCGACACTTCGCAGACCTCGTCCATCAGCTTTTCGCGGTATTCCTGGGCGCGATCGGCGAGCTCGTCGGGGATCGGGATCTCATCGGCGGCGCCGCGCTCGGGTGTGGGCTGGGCGCGGAACGCCTTCATGTCGACGAGATCGACCACCCCCTCCACGTCCTGCTCGGAGCCGATCGGGATCTCGGTGGCGACGACGTGCGGACCGAACGAGCGCTTGAGCTGCTCGAGCGTGCGGTAGAAGTCGGCGCGCTCGCGGTCGAGCATGTTCACGAACACCATCCGCGCGAGGTCGAGCTCGGCTGCGCGCCCCCACAGGCGGGCGGTGCTGACCTCCACGCCCATCACCGCGTTGACCACGAACACCGCGGACTCGCACACACGCAGCGCGGCCAGCGCGTCGGCCACGAAGCTCGGCTCGCCGGGGGTGTCGAGCAGGTTGATCTTGCGCTCCTGCCAGCGCAGCGTGCTGAGCGCGGTGGAGATCGACATGCGCCGTGCCTGCTCGTCGGGGTCGGAATCCGACACGGTGCTGCCGTCGGCGACCGAGCCGAGCCGCGAGACCACGCCGGCCTCGAACAGCAGCGCCTCATGCAGCGAGGTCTTCCCCGACCCTCGATGTCCGACGAGGGCCACGTTGCGAATCCGGTCCGCTGGGGTGCGCATGAGTGTCTCCTTCCGCTGGGTGCAGTCACCATAACTCCGCGCAGCCGCAAGCGCCAGTGCTGCTCGGCACATCTCCGGCCGGACATAGCGCGCTGCTCGGCCGGCGTGCGCCGTGACCGGCCGCCGGCGCCGGCGACGCCGCTGCGCACGGCGGCTGGCGCGGCGGGGCCTCAGCGAAGCCGCGGCATCACCTCGGCGGCGATCAGCGCCACGTGCTCGAGGTCGTCGAGGTCGATCACCTGCAGGTAGCTGCGCGACATGCCGGCGTCGCGGTAGCGCGCGAGGCGCTCCGCCACCTCCTGGGGGGAGCCGGCGGCGGCGTTGGCGCGCAGCTCGGCGAGCTCGCGCCCGATGCGCGCGGCGCGGCGCTCGAGCTCCGCCTCGCCCTTGCCGCAGCACACGGTGATCGCGTGCGAGCAGACCAGCTCGTGCGGATCGCGCCCGGCGGCCTCGCACGCGTCCCGCACCCCCCGCACGCGTGCGGCGGCGGTGTCGACGTCGGCGAACGGCACGTTGAACTCGGCCGCGAAGCGCGCCGCCAGCGCCGGGGTGCGACGCGGCCCCAGGCCGCCGACGATCACCGGCGGGTGGGGACGCTGCACCGGCTTCGGCAGCGCCGGGCCGGGCTCGAGCGTGTAGTGGCGCCCGGCGAACGAGTAGCTCTCGCCGGCGGGGGCGCTCCACATGCCGGTGAGGATCTGCAGCTGCTCTTCCAGGCGCTCGAAGCGCTCGGCGAAGGGTGGGAACGGCACGCCGTAAGCGCGGTGCTCGGCCTCGAACCAGCCGGTGCCGAGCCCGATCTCCACGCGCCCGCCGCTCATCGCGTCCACCTGCGCCACCGCCACCGCCAGCAATCCCGGCAGGCGGAAGGTGGCGGAGGTGACCATCGTGCCGAGCCGGATCGTGCTGGTCTCGCGGGCGATCGCCCCCAGCGTTACCCACGAGTCGGTGGGCCCCGGCTCTCCCGAGCCCGGTTTGATGCGCAGCAGGTGATCGGAGCGGAAGAACGCCCCGAAGCCGTGCGCCTCGGCTGCCTGCGCCATCGCCAGCTGCTGCTCGTAGCTGGCGCCTTCCTGCGGCTCGGCGAAGATCCTCAGCTCCATCGATGCCTCCTCGGTCGATGCTCGGTTGCAGGCTCACGATGACAGCAGCGCGTCGGCGGGCGGGAGCGGCGGCCTCGCGGCCGCCCGGCGCGTCGCTCCCTCTGCTCGGGTGGCACGTGCCTGTTGGGATCAGGAAGGGGCGGGGGGCTGGCCGAGTTTGAGGCGGTTGCCGTCGGGGTCGGCGACGACGCTCTGCCTGACGCCGGGCCCGATCAGCTCGACCGGGCCGGCCTGCACGCCGCGCCCGGCGAGCCCCGCGAGCAGGCCGTCGAGATCGCCCACGAGCAGCGTGTGCAGCGCGGTGCCCGCGCGCGCGGCGTCGAGCTCGATGCAGAGCCAGCCGGTGCCGGTGAGCCGCCATGCGGCCTCGCGCTCGTTGGGAACCAGGTCGGGAGGGCGGCCGAGCAGCCGCTCGTAGAACTCGCGCGCGCGGGCGATCTCGCCGACGGGGACGTTGGCGAACAGGTGCTCGAACGAGCCGCCGGGCCGCTCCGGGCGACACCCGCGATCGGATGCCTCCTCAGTCGTCGAAGGACTCCTCCTGCATGCGGGAGCGCAGGCGCAGCACGGCCTTGGTGTGCATCTGCGACACGCGCGACTCGGTCACGCCGAGCACCTCGCCGATCTCCCGCAGGGTCAGGTTCTCGTAGTAGTAGAGCGCGATCACCAGCTTCTCGCGCTCGGGCAGGTTGGCGATCGACTCGGCGATGCGATCCTTCAGGTCGCCCACGTCGAGCGCTTTGGCGGGGTCCGGCGCGCCGGGGTCCTCGATCGTGTCCATCAGCGAGACCTGGTCGCCGCTGGAGTCCGACACGCTCCACAGCTCGTCCAGCGCCACGATCGAGGAGTGCGAGATCGCCAGCAGCGAGTCGTTGAGCTCGTCCACCGTGATCCCCAGCTCCTCGGCCAGCTCCTGGTCGGTGGGCGCGCGCTGCAGCGTGTGCTCGAGCTTCGCGTTGGCGCGCTCCACCTCGCGTGCGCGCGCGCGCACGCTGCGCGGCACCCAGTCCAGCGAGCGCAGCTCGTCGATGATCGCCCCCTTGATGCGCATGATCGCGTAGGTCTCGAACTTGATGTCGCGGGACAGGTCGAAGCGCTCGATCGCGCTGATCAGGCCCACGAGGCCGTAGCTGATCAGGTCGGCCTCCTCCACGTGCGGAGGCAGGCCCGCGGCGGTGCGACCCGCCACGTACTTCACCAGCGGCGAGTACGCCACCACCAGCCGCTCACGGACGCGCTGGTCGCCATCCTCCTTGTAGCGCCGCCACAGTTCGCGCAGCTCGATCGGTTTGACGTTCGTCTCCAGGGTCATCCCCTCTTATCACGCCCGAGGGTGACTGCGCGCGTAGGCGCTTCTCAGCTTCGCGGACTCTACCCGAGTATAAATCTGGGTGCTCGACACGGACGCATGTCCGAGCAGCTCCTGGATCGCGCGCAGGTCCGCGCCACCGTCCAGCAGGTGCGTGGCGAAGCTGTGGCGCAGCGCGTGCGGCGAGGCGCCCGCGCCCGCGCCGGCCTTGCCCGTCCACACACGCAGCCGCCGGCGCACGTCGCCGGTGCCGAGCGGGCGTCCGCTCTTGCTCAGGAACAAGGCCCGCGCCGCACGCCCGCGCGCCGCCGCGCGGACCGGCGGACCGGCGCCCGTGCCGGCACGGGCGTGCGTGCGCCCGTGCGCCGCCGAGGCCAGCGTGGAGCTTGCCAGCGCGCCACGTGCGCGCTCCACGTACTCCCTCACGGCCTTCATCGCGGGCTCGCCCACCGGCACCACGCGCGTCTTGCGTCCCTTGCCTTCCACTCGCAGCTGCTCGCCGTCGTAGTCCACGTCGGTGGTGCGCAGCGACACCAGCTCCTCCGCGCGCAGGCCGCATGAGTAGGCCAGCTCGAACATCGCGCGGTCGCGCAGCTCCAGCAGACCCGACGCGGGGATTCCCTCCAGCAGCGCCGCCGCCTCGCGCGCGCTCAGCACGCGCGGCAGCAGCGAGCCCTTGCGCGGCGAGGACACCAGCTCGGCCGGGCTCTGCGCCACCACGCCGTGCTCGCGCAGGCTCTTGAAGAGCGCCCGCAGCGCCGCCAGCTTGCGCGCCGAGGTGCTCGGCGCCGCGCCGCCCTCCGACAGCCCCGCCACGTACCTGCGCACCTCCTTCGCACCCACGCCGGCCGGCTCCAGGCGCCGCTCCACCGCCCAGCGCACGAACTGGCTCACGTCCAGCGCATAAGCGCGACGCGTTCGCGGCGCCGCGTCGCGCCTGCGCAGGTCCTCCTCCAGCAGCCTCGTGGCCTCCGCCCACACGCCGTGCAGGCGTGCCCGCTCGCCCGCCCCGGCTTGCTGCTTGTCGACCATTGCCATCAGCGTCCTTACTTCGCCACCGTCGCGGTGCGGCCTTCCCGCCGCACCGTGCGCAAACGCTACGCCGCGCCGTGCGCCGACGCTAGATTCAACGGCATGAGCGCCCACGCTGCCTCCTCGACCGGCACTCTGATCCCGGCCGCCGCCGCCGGCGAGGCCCCGGCGCCGTGGCAGCCGGGCGCCCCCGCCGCCTACGGCCCGAGCGGCCGCTCGGCCTGGCTCGAGGTGGACTGGCGCTCGCACCAGCGGTGGGTCGACGTCGCAGGCGAGGCGGTGAACGTGATCGATCTCGGCCCCGCGGGCGGCGCGGCCGAGCGCCGCGCGCAGCCGCAGCCGCTGGTGTTTGTGCACGGGCTCTCGGGCTCGTGGCCGAACTGGCTGGAGCAGCTCCCCGTCTTCGCCGCCACCCGCCGGGTGCTCACGCTCGATCTCCCCGGCTTCGGGCACTCGCCGATGCCTTCCCGGCCGATCACCGTCGCCGGCTATGCGCGGCTGCTCGACCGCCTCCTGGGCCAGCTCGGCGTGGACGCCGCCGCGGTGGTGGGCAACTCGATGGGCGGCTTCATCTCAGCCGAGCTCGCGATCTCCTTCCCCCAGCGGGTAGAGCGGCTCGTGCTGGTCTCCGCCGCCGGCATCTCCACCACCGCCAACCCCACCGTCACGCGCGCGCTGCCCGCCCTGCGCCGCACCGAGACCGTGCTCGCGGCCACCGGCGCCTGGGTGGCCGCGCACTCCGACGCCGCCGCCCGCCGCCCGCGCCTGCGCCGGGCGCTGCTGGACCTCGTCGTCGCCCACCCCGGCCGGCTGCCCGCCCCGCTCGCCGCCGAGCAGGTGCGCGGCGCCGGCAAGCCGGGCTTCATGCAGGCGCTGCAGTCGATCCTCGACTACGACTTCCGCGAGCGGCTGCCTGAGATCGCCTGCCCCACGCTGGTGGTGTGGGGAGAGCGCGACCGCCTCGTGCCGCTGCGCGACGCCGACGTGTTCGTCGAGCTCATCCCCAATGCCCGCAAGGTCATCTTCGAGGACACCGGCCACATGGCGATGCTGGAGCGCCCCGCCGCCTTCAACGCGCTGCTCGAGGGGTTCCTGGAGGAGTAGGCGCGGAGCCGGCTCACGGCTCTCCGTCGCGCCGCCCGTCGCGCCCGCGCGCTCAGCGCGTGATCGCGCCCTCGGCGGCGCTGCCCACCAGCTTCGCGTACTTCTGGATCGCCACGTCCACGTGCTCCTCCGCGCGCGGCGGCCGCCGGTAGCCGGCGCTGCGGCGCGCGATCTCCTCGTCTGCGAGCGCCACGTCGAGCCGGCGCGTGTCGGCGTCGACGGTGATCTCGTCGCCGTCGCAGATCGCCGCGATCGGGCCGCCGCGAACGGCCTCGGGCGCCACGTGGGCGACCATGAAGCCGTGCGTGGCGCCGGAGAAGCGCCCGTCGGTGATCAGCGCCACCTGCTCGCCGAGGCCCTCGCCCACGATCGCCGCGGTCACCGCGAGCATCTCGCGCATGCCGGGCCCGCCGGCGGGGCCCTCCGCGCGGATCACCACCACGTCGCCGGCCCGGATGCGATGGTCGAGCACCGCCTGCATCGCCGCCTCCTCGCCGTCGAACACGCGCGCCGGGCCGGTGTGTTTGCGCCGCTCGTGCCCCGACAGCTTCACCACGCAGCCCTCCGGCGCCACGTTGCCGCGCAGGATCGCGAAGCCGCCCGTCGCTTTGATCGGTTCGGACAGCGCCCGCACCACCCGCTGCCCCTCGCTCTCCCGGGCTTCGTCGGCGTGCTCGCCGATGCCCTTGCCGGTGACGGTGAGCGCGTCGGCGTTGAGGATGCCCGCCTCCTTCAGGCGGGCGAGCACCAGCGGCACGCCACCTGCTTCGTAGAGCTCGGTGGCCACGTACCGGCCGCCGGGCTGCAGGTCGCACAGCAGCGGCGTGCGCTCCGAGATCGCCTCGAACTCGTCCAGCTCGAGCGGCACGCCCATTTCGCGCGCCACCGCCATCAGGTGCAGCACGCCGTTGGTGGAACCGCCGCTGGTGGCCACCGCGGCGATCGCGTTCTCGAGCGCCGGCTTGGTGATCACGTCGCTCGGCTTGCGCCCGGCGCGGAGGATCTCCAGCACCAGTTCACCGCACTGCTTGGCCACCGCCAGCTTGCGCCCGTCTTCGGCCGGCACCATCGCCGAGCCGGCGGGCGAGATGCCGAGCGCCTCGAAGGCCATCGCCATCGTGTTGGCGGTGAACTGCCCGCCGCACGCTCCCGCGCCGGGCGAAGCGGCGTCCTCCAGCTCGTGCAGCTCCTGCTCGGTGATCTTGCCCGACGCGTACTCGCCGACCGCCTCGAACACCTGCTGGATCGTCACCTCCGCGCCCTTGTAGTGGCCGGGCTTGATCGAGCCGCCGTAGAGCATCAGCCCCGGGATGTCCAGACGCGCCAGCGCCATCACGGTGCCGGGGATCGTCTTGTCGCAGCCGGAGATCGTGACCAGCGCGTCGAAGCAGTGCGCGGAGGCGACCAGCTCGATCGAGTCCGCGATCAGCTCGCGGGAGACGAGCGAGGCGCGCATGCCGGCGGTGCCCATCGTGATGCCGTCGGAGATCGCGATCGTGTTGAGCTCCATCGGCGTGCCGCCGGCGGCGCGGATGCCCTCCTTGACCTTCGCCGCCAGCACGCGGTTGTTGAAGTTGCACGGCATCGTCTCGATCCACGAGTGCGCCACGCCCACGATCGGCTTGGCGAGGTCCTCGGCGGAGAAGCCGATCCCGTGCAGGTAGGCGCGCGCGGCGGCGCGCTCGGGTCCCTCGGTGAGGGCGCGGCTGCGGTGCTTGAGGTCGAAGGCTGCGGGGGCGCTCACGCTGCGCGCACACTACCGTCCGCGCGCGCCGAGGCGGGAGGCCGGGCGCCGCGTGCGGCCGGCCGGCGCGCCCGTGCGCGGCGCTCGCGCTCCTGCTCCCAGCGATCCAGCCTGGCGAGGTCGCGCCGTATGCGGTCCGGATCGACCTGGCGGCCGGGCAGGTGCATGTTGGCCTCCCCCACCAGCCGCCGCTCGTCCGCCGTCAGCGCCATCCACTTCGCCAGCACGTCGTCGGAGTCGGGCAGGCGCGAGCTGCCGTACGGCCTGGAGTGGTCCGGGAAGCTCACGCAGTACTCGTTCAGCAGCTCGCCGCTGGCCGGCACGTATGCCACCAGCGGCTTGTGCGGGTAGATCAGGTAGGCGTAGGCGGCGCTCTCCTCGGCGGCGCCCAGGCGCGGGCCGCCGGGCACGCTGAGGAAGCCGAGGTCGCGGTACATCGCCCACTCGCGCTCGCTCACGCAGGAGCGCAGCAGCTTCCGCGCGCGCTGCTCGGCCCGGCGCTCGCGCCCAGGGTCGTAGCCCGCCGGCGCGAGCGCGCGGTCGCGGCGCGCCCAGCGCTCGCGCGCGCGCGCGAGCTCGCCCACGAGCGTGGGCCTGACGAGCTCCCACAGCAGCACCACGAGCACGACCGTGGCGGTGCCCAGCGCGAGGCCCACTGCGCCTACAGCGTCGTCTCGGGCGCGCCGCCGGCGGCGCGCGGCAAGAAGATCACGCGCTCTGCGTCGCGCGGCACTTCGCCGAACTCCTTCACCAGCTCGGCCTCGCGCCGGCCGCCCGGGCTGGACGTCGGCACCGCCGCCCACATGCCCGCGTCGAGCTCGCGGCGGAAGGCCTCGATCAGCTCGCGCTCCTCCTCGGGGACCGCCACGTCGCCCTCGGCGAGCACGATCTCGCCATGACCGGGCTTCATCCGCAGCAGCCTCACCTCACCGATTATGGCAAACGCCCGAGGCGGCATCGTCACACCCGGCGCGCGCCCTCCAGGCCGAGCACGTCGACCGGGCCGGCGCCCGCGCCGACGTCGCGAAGGCCCCGAGCCACCGCCTCGCCCGCCAGCCGCC
>DATJMM010000054.1:0-4515 GCA_035508735.1 Solirubrobacteraceae bacterium
CGCCGACGTGACGGTGCCGACGGTCGCATTGCCGCCGACGATGCCGTTGACCTCCCAGGTCACCGCCGCATCGGCGGTGTTGGCGAGGGTCGCGGTGAGGGTTTCCGTGGCTCCCGTCTGCACGCTGTCGCTCGCCGGGCAAACGGCGACCATGATGCCCGCCGCGCTCACCGAGCAGGCGTTCTGGCCGGCGATCGCGGGGGCGGTCGTGGCGGCCGCACCGGGCGTGATCACGACGTTGGCCGTGTCGGTGCGGCCGGCATCGTCCGTCACGGTGAGCGCGACGGTGCCGACGCCGCAGGACGGCCCGGTGAGCGTCGCTTTGGCGGTCGCCGCTCCCGCGATGCTGAAGGCGAGTCCGCCGCTCACCGGACTCCACTGATAGCCCGCGATGCTGCGGCCGTTGGCCGCGCCGCTGCCGCTGCCGTCGAGCGTGATGCTCTGTCCGGCCGTGACGCGCGCCGGCACGGCGACGGCCGCGATCGGGCGCAGCGCCGCGCTGAGCGCGCCCGGGGCATTCGCCATGCCCGCGCCGCAGGTCTGGCCGTCACGCGTACAGATGCACTCGCTCTGCTCGAGGTCGGTGGCGCTCGCGGGCACGTGACACATGGGCGGCTGGGTGCCGGCCGCATCGAGTGAGGTCTGCGGATACGGTTGCGCGCCCTCTTTCAGCCGCGCGATCAGCTGGCAGCTGTTGAGATTCCTGTTGACGGTCGACATGAGCGCCGCCATGCCCGATACCACCGGTGCCGAGAAGCTCGTGCCGACGCTGTAGGTGCGGTACTGACCGGCGCCGATCGTGCAACCCGCGTAGCTGCCGCTGGTCGCGTCGCAGTAGTAGAGGCCCGAATAGTCGTTGGCGTCCGGCGTGCCCGGGCTCGTCGCGCTCAGGTTGGTCGTGGTGATCATCGAGTAGGCGCAGGCCGATTCCGCGGTCGTGAAGGAATCGCCGCAATTGCCCGCCGGGGCGCCGAGCGCGACCTCGGGCCCGAGGCTGCTGTAGCCGACCTTGGTGCCCGCCTGGCGCAGACCCGCGATGCCGGCGACGCCCGGGCAGTTTGCCGGCGCATCCACCGGTCCGCCTTCGTTGCCGGCCGAGGCCACCACCAGCACGCCGAGCGCGTTGAGCTGCCCGATGGCATCGACGTAGCTCGTCGGGCAGCTGCCGGTGCCGCCGAGGCTCATGTTGATGATCCTGGCGGGATGCGGATTGACGGGTACGCCGCTCACCGCCACCCCGCCTGCCCACAGCATTGCGGAGATGATGTCGGAGTCGAGTCCGCCGCACCTGCCGAGCGCGCGCACCGGCAGGATCGGCGAGCCCCAGCTCACTGCCGCCACGCCGGCGCCGTTGCCGGTCACGGCGCCGAGCAGGCCGGCGACGCGCGTGCCGTGCCAGGAGCTCGGCGCGGCGCTCTGCTTGCTGCACTCGTTCGGGTTGGCGGCGATGTCGGCGCTGGTGATCCAGTCGCCGGGGTCGTCCGCTCCCGGTCCGGGACAGGCGCCGCCGTTGGCGACGAAAGCATCCGAGATGAAGCAGTAGCCGGGCAGGAGCTTCGCCGCCAGGTCCGGATGATCGGCCCGCACGCCGGTATCGATGTCGGCGATGACAAGGGTGGCGCTCCCGGTCGTGACGCCCCAGGCATCCACCGCATCGACGGCGCCCGGAGTCGCGGCGGCGAGCTGCAGATACCACTGCTGCGGGTACAGCGGATCGTTCGGCGCGCCATGAATGTACCGGCGTTGATCGGGGACGGCGTACTCGACGTCCGGATCGGCCCGCAGCCGCGCGAGCAGCGCCGCGGCCGATTCCCCGGCGCGCGGCTCGAGCTGCAGTGCGTGCAGGCGCGTCGTGATGGGCCGGTGCCGCAGCAATCGGACACCGCTGCGCGCCGTGAGGGCAGCCAGGCGCTCCGCGGGCTCGAGTGCCGTGCCCGCCGCGGACGCCGCGGACGCGCCGCGCAGCTTGACGATCACGCGCTGCGGCGCATCCGCCGGCGCGCTCGCGTGCGGGTGCGTGCGCACCGGATTGAGCTCGGCGGCCGCACCCGTCGCCGCGGCGGCCGCGAGCGCCGCGGCCAGCAGCCACACGAGCCGCGCGCACCGCGCGCGATGTCTGCCAACTTGCCCGTCCATCACCACCTTTTAGTGAAAGTCCGGCGCGCGCGAAAGCTGTCGGCGCGCTCCGACAGAGCCTTTGTGGGATCTGCGAAATGCGTCACACAACATCCGCCGGCGGCGCAGGCGCCTTGCTTGCCGGCGGCGCGCGGGGCGGAGCCCGGGTCGCGTGTTATTCTCGCCGGCGGCCTCGGCTGGCGCGGGGGATGGCCGTGATCGACTACTTCAGAACGCTCACCCGGCCGCAGCTGCACGCCTACCTGGCGGCGCTCGGCGGCTGGTCGCTCGATGCCCTCGACTTCTTCATTTTCGTGATCTCGCTGACCGCCATCAGCGGCGAGTTCCACACCACCGTCAAGGCGGTCTCCGAAGGGGTGTTCCTGACGCTCGCGTGCCGGCCGGTCGGGGCGCTGGTGTTCGGCTGGCTGGCGGAGAAGTACGGACGCCGGCCGATCCTGATGGTGAACGTCGTGAGCTTCTCCGTGATCCAGCTCGCCACGGCCTTCGCCCCCAACCTCGCGACGTTGCTGGCACTGCGCGCCCTCTTCGGCTTCGCCATGGGGGGCGAGTGGGGCGTTGGCGCCGCACTCGCGCTCGAGACGCTGCCCGCGCGCGGCCGGGGATTCTTCTCCGGATTGCTGCAGGAAGGGTACGTGATCGGCTTCCTGCTGGCGTCGGTGCTGTCCTGGCTGCTGCTCGAGCACATCCACTGGCGCGGCATGTTCGTCGTCAGCTCGGCCTCGGCGCTGCTGGTACTGTACATCCGCTTCGGCGTGCAGGAGTCCCCCGCCTGGACCGCCGGCAAGGCCCCGCAGCGCGCGTCCGCCGCCGAGATCTGGGGCGCGGTCACCCGCTACTTCCCGACGCTGCTGTACCTCGTGGCGCTGATGGCCTGCTTCAACGCTTTCTCGCACGGCTCGCAGGATCTGTATCGGGCGTTCCTCGAAAAGCAGCACGGCTATCCCGGCCGCCTCAGCGACACGATCCTGATCGTCATGAACGTCGGCGCACTGCTCGGCGGCATCTGCTTCGGAGCATTCTCCGAGCGCATCGGCCGCAAGCGCGCCATCGTCCTGGCCGCCCTGCTGTCTCTTCCCATGATCTATCTGTGGGCATACTCGCAGACGGCGGTGATGCTGGCGCTCGGCGCCTTCCTCATGCAGTTCATGGTGCAGGGGGCGTGGGGGATCGTGCCGGCGCATCTCAACGAGCTCTCGCCGCCTTCCGTGCGCGCCATCCTGCCCGGATTCGCTTACCAGCTGGGAAACCTCGCGGCCTCGAGGATGGCGCCCATTCAGGCTGGCTACGCCGAAGCACACGGCAACGACTACGCGGTGGTACTGGCGGTTACCATGGCGATCGTGGCGGTGGCGCTGGCGGCCGTAACCTCGCTCGGCCGCGAGGCCCACGCGGCGGAGCTCAGGGTGGGCTGAGCGCGCCGGAATCCAGCGTCATGAACACGCTGTTGGGATCGGCGCGGTAATCGGCGAACGGCCCGCACTCGCGGAACCCGCAGCGGCGGCAGAAACCGCGTGCCGGCGCGAAGTAGTCCCACGATCCGGTCTGGAGGCTGAGGCGCTCAGTACGGCGTCGAGCACCCTGCCTCAGGGCCGGCGCAGCCCGTACTCCTTGATCTTGCGGTACAGGGCGCTGCGCGAGACGCCGAGCCGTTGCGCGGCGGCGCCGACGCGCCAGCCCTGCGACTCGAGGGTCTCCTCGATGTGGCGCCGCTCGCGCTCATCGAGGGTGTGCGCGGCGGCCTCGGCCGGCGCGGCGCGGGCGAGCAGCGCCGCCGGGTCGAAGCGCAGGTCCGCAGCGCGCAGCCGGGTGCCCTCGGCGAGCAGCACGCTGCGCTCGAGCACGTTGCGCAGCTCGCGGATGTTGCCGGGCCAGGGGTAATTCGTGAGCGTCCCGACCGCCTCCGCGGTCAGCGCCATCTCGCGGCCGAGCTCGGCCGTGAAGCTGCGCAGGATCGATTGCGCCAGCGGGGCGATATCGGCGCGCCGGTCGCGCAGGCTCGGGATGCGGATCTGCAGCGTGCTGATGCGGAAATACAGGTCGCTGCGGAACTTCTGCGCGCGCACCGCCGCGGCGAGATCCTGGTGCGTCGCCGCGATGAGGCGCACGTCCACCGCGCGGTCGCGCACGCTGCCGACCCTGCGGAACTGCCGCTCGTCGAGCACCTTGAGGAGCTTCGGCTGGATGAGAAGGTCGAGGTCGCCGATCTCGTCGAGGAAGAAGGTGCCGCGATGCGCGACCTCGAGCAGTCCCGCCTTGGCATCGACCGCGCCGGTGAAGGCGCCCTTCTCGTGGCCGAACAGCTCCGACTCGAGCAGCTCGCGGCTCAAGCCCGCGCAGTTGAGGTCGATGAAGGGCTCCTCGGCGCGCGCCCCGTGC
>DATJMM010000055.1:0-13661 GCA_035508735.1 Solirubrobacteraceae bacterium
AGGGGGCTGGGAATATGTGTCCGACCACCAGCACGGAGAAGCCGGCGCACACGAACCGCACCCTGAAGCCGCTGCTCTGTATCAGCCGCTAGGGGAAGCGGCCAGCGGTGAACTTGCCGAACGCGGCCAGACTGAACACGGGCAACGCTCACGACGTCAGCGGTGACGGCTGCGGCGACGGCGGATACTGTCACGGCCATTGGGTCAAGCGCTCCGAAAAAGGCCACCGCCACGGCGAACCCATCGGCGGGGATGGATGGGAACCATTCAACGCCTTCTGTGCGACTTTCTGGTGGACGAATCCAGTAGTAGCAGGAGGCTGTGCAGCGGGCGGATCGGCCGAGTTCTACGCCAAGGCGCATTAACGTACCCGTGGAGATGACTACATGCTTAGGTTGAAGACATCAAACGCAAGACCCGCATTGATTGGGCGCATAAGTGGGATCAGCCTCCAGGTTGGCGCGGCTATGTTGGCGTGGGGTGCGCTGATGCGAGATGACGCTGGCCACCATGCGACCGTCTGGTATGTGTTGCAGGTTGTTGGCCTCGTCTTCGTGATCGGTAGCTCGCCGGTATATGGCTGGTATGTGCTGACTAGAGGGCGGGGTGGAGGGCGTTCGCGTGGTGCGCTGCCGAACCAGTCGCAGATTTCTCGGCTGTTGGCGTCGCGCCGAAAATCGCCGGGAGGCTGACTACGCGTAGCGCCTTGACTCGAGGCTGACAGCGACGTGCCACGCTGACGTTGAACTGGGGCGCCATGGGCGACACGCCGGGGTGAAGGCCCGGTGCCCCTAGAGCTCGACAGCGTCGCCGGCGATGGCGTCCTGCAGTCCCTCGCGTGCTCCAGGCTGTGCGAGCGCTCGCTGATCGGCTGCCTCACGTAGCAGCGTTGAGAAGCGCCGCTCGTCTTTGGCGACGGTGCGCAGCCTGTTGAGACGTTCCTTGAGCTCCTGCACGCTCCCGAACCTCACACGCTGCGGCGAGGTATCGGGAACGCCCTCCAACAGGCCCTTCGCAATCCAGTTGCGTACCGTGGGCCGGCTGACGTCAAGCTCCTCGGCCACCTCGGGCACCGTCAGCGCTGGCGCGTCGGCGCTAACGGTCTGTTTGGCCTCCTCGAGCGCACGCTCGGCCAGCGCGACACGTCCATTGGCCAGGGCTACGCTCGCGCGCGAAATCGCGTCATCGAGCGTCACAAAGCTCGCGATGATCTGGCGATGCTCGCTCTTGGTCATGGACGGCAATCATAGCAGCTTGCTTTCTGAAAATCTCGGAAAAGGGAAAGATATGCGTAACCCCTGCGGCCACTCTCGCCGGTGCGGAGCGCATACCCGGAGCTAGTCGGCCGGCTCGAGCGTCTTGACCAGGATCATCGCCCAAGGGCGCATCAGCACCAAAAAGAAGAACCACACGAAGTCGCTCCCCGCCTGCACGCTGGCGACGTGGTGCGATCGGCCGACCCGGACTACCCTTAGCAGCCGGAGCAGGATGCGAACCCACGCGATGAACGCCACCGATCGACAATTGCGCTACCACCTCACCACGTTCGGCTGCCAGATGAACGAGCATGACTCCGAGCACATGAAGGGGATGCTCGAGTCGCTCGGCTATCGCGAGGCGCGCGAGCGTGCCGAGGCGGACGTGATCCTGTTCAACACCTGCTCGATCCGCGAGTCGGCGGACAGCCGCTTCGTGGCGCACCTGGGCGAGGCCAAGCGCCTCAAGCGCGAGCGCCCCGAGCGGGTGGTGGGCGTGGGCGGCTGCTGGGCGCAGTCGGTCAAGGAGGAGGTGTTCGAGCGCTTCCCCTTCGTGGACGTGGCCTTCGGGCCCGGCCAGGTGCACAAGCTGGCGGAGTTCCTCACCAGCGACTCGCTGAGCGCGCAGGGCTACTTCGAGTTCGAGGGGTTCACCGGCGCGCTGCCGGCGCGGCGCGAGCGACCGTTCCAGGGCTGGGTGCAGATCAGCGTGGGCTGCAACTGCAGGTGCTCGTACTGCATCGTGCCCTCCACGCGCGGGCGCGAGGTCTCGCGCCCGACGCAGGAGCTGCTGGCGGAGGTGCAGGCGATGGCGGCGGACGGGGTGAGGGAGATCACGCTGCTGGGGCAGAACGTGAACTCCTACGGGCGCGACCTGCCGCGCCGCGCGAGCTTCGCGCAGCTGCTGGCGCTGCTGGACGGGGTCGAGGGGATCGAGCGCATCCGCTACACGAGCCCCCACCCGAAGGACATGCGCGAGGACGTGATCCGCGCGCACGCGGAGCTTGCGAGCGTGTGCGAGCACATCCACCTGCCGCTGCAGTCGGGCTCGAGCAGGATCCTGAAGGCGATGCGCCGCACCTACGACCGCGAGCGCTACCTGGACCGCGTGGCGTTGATCCGCGAGCACGTGCCGGACGTGGCGCTGAGCACCGACGTGATCGTGGGCTTTCCAGGCGAGCGCGACGAGGACTTCGCGCAGACGCTGTCGCTGGTCGAGCAGGTGGGCTACGACGGCGCCTTCACCTTCCTGTTCTCGCCGCGCCGCGGGACGGAGGCGGCAACGCTCTGCGAGGGGCTGGTCCCCCATCCGCTGAAGGTGGAGCGCATGCAGGCGTTGGTTGAGGTGGTGCAGCGTCGCGCGCGCGAGCGCGCGGAGCGCTTCGTGGGCCGCACGCTGGAGGTGCTGGTGGAAGGGCCTTCCCGCACCGACCCCGAGCGCCTGCGCGGCCGCACCCGCCACAACAAGGTGGTCAACTTCACGGGCGCGGGCGTCGCCGGCGAGCTGGCGCAGGTGCGGATCCTCTCCGCGACCAGCCAGACGCTCTCCGGCGAGCGTCAGCCCGCGCGCAGCGGCGCAGCCGCCCAGGCGCCCGCGAGCTCCTGAGGCGGCCAGGCGCCGTCAGGCCGCGGCCGACCCGGTGGCGCGCAGCACGGCGGGGAGGCCGCTGCGCGCGCCCGCGGCGCGCTCGGCCACGCACACGCGGTTGCGCCCGGCGCGCTTGGCCTCGTACAGCGCGGCGTCGGCCTCGGTGAAGATCGCGTCGTAGTCGAAGGGCTGACTCTGGTCGGAGGCGCCGACGCCGAAGCTCATCGTGACCGGCAGCCCGCCGCCGACGGGATGCGCGGCGATGCCCTCGCGCAGGCGCCCGGCGAGCGCCGCTGTGCGCTCGAGATCGGAGCCGGGCACGAGGATCAGGAACTCCTCGCCGCCGAGGCGGTAGGCGAGGTCGAAGGCGCGCAGCTGCTTGCGCAGCAGGTAGGCGACTTCCCTGAGCACGGCGTCGCCGACGGTGTGCCCGCGCGTGTCGTTGATGCGCTTGAAGTGGTCGAGGTCGGCGACGATCAGTCCGACCGGCTCGCCGGTGACGGCGGACTGCTCGGCGAGCTCGTGCGTGCGCGCGCCGAGCGCCTTGCGGTTGAGCATGCCGGTTAGCTGGTCGATCACCGCGTCGCTGCGGTGCTCGATGTCCGAGTGCATCAGCGGCGTCGAGAGCACCGCCACGCACATCACCAGCGCGAGCGGCGCGATCACCAGCTCGGGGCTGCGCACGACGGCGGCGGCGTCGACGCCGAAGGCGACGGCGACCACGAGCATGGCGGCTATCGCCACACCCGCCACCACGCCGCGCAGCGAGAAGCGCGAGCTGAGCGTGATCACCGGGATCGCGAGCCAGGAGAGCGCGGTGACGCGCGGGCCGCCGAGCAGCGACACCGCCCCGGCGATCGTGAGCTCGCTGCCGATCCAGGCGGCGAACATCACGTACTCGGGCCGCGCCACGCGTCCCAGCAGGCGCTCGGCGGTGGCGAAGAAGGCGATCGACGGGATCAGGAACAGGACCGGCCAGAAGCCGAGCCAGGGCCCCACCGCGAGGATCGCCACGGCGAGGATCGCGAGCGCCCGCTGGCGGCAGGGACGCACCCTCTCCTCCATGTCGAGCATGCGCTCGCGGGCCGCCTCATCGCGGCACAGCCACGTCGATCTGGTTACCAAGTGCTTCGGATCTGCCAAATGATCGGAATCCACGCGTACTCGCTCGACCGAAGCGCCGATGACGATAACCGCGTGCGTGAGCGATGGACATACGTTCACAACCGTGGAAACCCGCACCGTGTACGGGGTTTCCACGGATGCCACGGGGCGTCCGCCGCCCGCCGGCGCGCCGGCGGTCAGGGGGGCGCGCGGCGGGGCCGCCCGGCACACGCCGTCGCCCAGGTCGGGCGCCGCAGCGCCCCCGCCGGCCGCTATGCGAACATATGTTCGTGCGATGGAGCAACCTCACCCTCGACGGCGCCGAGCAGCGCTCGCTGCCCGGCTGCCGTGGCGACGCGGTGGTGCGCCGCTTCGAGGCGCCCGAGGCGCTCGACATGCGCTTCTACGAGGTCCACGCCCGCTCGGCGCTCAACCGCGTGCCGGCGAAGTCGCGCATGCCGTTCCGCTGGACCGTCAATCCGTACAGGGGATGCTCGCATGCATGCGTCTACTGCCTGGGTCCCGACACGCGTGTCCTGCTTGCCGACGCGCGCACGAAGCGGATCGCGGATCTGGCCGAAGGCGAGAAGATCTACGGCACCGAGCGGGTCGGCAGGTATCGTCGCTTCGTCGTCACAGAGGTGCTGGCGAAGTGGGCGAGCGTCAAGCCTGCGTGGGTGGTCCAACTCGAAGACGGCGCCGAGTTGATCGCGAGCGACGATCACCGCTTTCTCTCCAGCCGCGGCTGGAAGCACGTAACGGGGACACAGTGCGGCACGCTCCAGCGGCCGCACCTGACGAGCAAGAGCCGACTGCTGGGGACTGGCGGGTTCGTGGCCCGGCCGGTTGAAGACGCCGACTACAAGCGAGGCTATCTGTGTGGACTCATACGCGGCGACGGGCACGTTGGCAGCTACTCCTATGAGCGCCCAGGGCGCCGCGAGGGCGTCGTCCATCGCTTCCGCCTCGCGCTGGCCGATGGGGAGGCGCTGGCGCGAGCGAGTCGGTACCTGGAGGATTTCTGCGTGCCTACCAAGGAGTTCGCGTTCGCAGGCGCGACCGCTGCGCGCAGGTCGATCCAGGCGATCCGAACCTCGGCGCAAGCAAACGTGGAGCGCGTCAGGGAGCTGGTCGCGTGGCCGGCTCTTCCCTCGATGGAGTGGATCAAGGGCTTTATGGCTGGGATCTTCGACGCGGAGGGATCGTGCCAAGAGCACGCGATCCGCATCACCAACGGCGATCCGGAGATCCTTGCCTGGATCGAAGCCTGTCTGGGGCGTCTCAGATTCGACTATGTGCGCGAGCCAGCCAGGCTGAACGGCATTGCGAACATCCGTATCCGCGGTGGCCTGGCCGAGCGGATGCGCTTCTTCCTAGGCACGGATCCTGCGATCACTCGCAAGCGCACGATCGACGGGCTCGCATCGAAGACAAACGCGCGGTTGCGGGTGGTGTCGGTCCGGCCTCTCGGCATGACCATGCCCATGTACGACATCACCACCGGAACGGGCGACTTCATCGCCAACGGCGTGATCAGCCACAACTGCTTCGCCCGCCCCACCCACACCTACCTGGGCTTCGACGCGGGGCGCGACTTCGAGCGCGAGATCGTGGTGAAGGTGAACGCGCCGGAGCGGCTGCGCGCAGAGCTCGCGCGGCCGTCGTGGAAGCGCGAGCACGTGGCGCTGGGGACGAACACCGACCCCTACCAGTGGGTGGAGGGCCGCTACAAGCTGATGCGGGGCATCTGGGAAGCGCTGCGCGACGCGGCGGACGGGCTGGGAAACCCCTGCTCGGTGCTGACGAAGTCGCCGCTGCTGCTGCGCGACCTCGACCTGATGCTGGAGATCGCGGCGCGCACCACGTTCACGGCCTGCCTGTCGATCCCGACGCTGGACGAGCGGGCGTGGCGCGCGACCGAGCCGCACACGCCGAGCCCGCGGGCGCGCCTGGAGGCGGTGGCGGAGCTGAACCGCGCGGGCATCCCGACGGGGGTGCTGGTGGCGCCGCTGATGCCGGGCGTCAACGACGCGCCGCACCAGGTCGAGCCGCTGCTCGAAGGGGCGGTGCAGGCGGGCGCGACCAGCGTGGCCGGCGTGGCGCTGCACCTGCGCGGCGAGGTGCGCACCGTGTTCATGGGGTGGCTGCGCTCGGAGCGCCCCGACCTGGTGCCGCGCTACGAGCGCCTGTACGCGCGCCGCGCCTACGCGCCCCGCGAGGAACGCGCGCGCCTGGCAGAGCTGGTCCGCCGCGGTGGTGCGCCGGGGGCGTTCTGGCGGCGCTCTCCCGGCGAGGGCGTGACCGAGGACGAGCAGGCGCCGGTGTTCGACGAGCCGGCGGCGAGCGTCGGGTCGCGGCAGCAGAGCCTCTTCTGAGCTGTATAAACCGCTCCATGGCAGCGGCGGGAACGAGCGAGCGGGCAGGGGCGCCGGCGGCATGAGCCGGCTGACGGACGTCCGCTACGAGGAGGACGAGGGCCTCGCGTGGATCACGATCGACCGCCCGGAGCGGCTGAACGCGTTCACGGCGCACACGGTGGAGGAGCTGATCGGCTGCTTCAAGCGGGCATGGGCGTCGCCGCAGGTGGGGGTGCTGGCGCTCACCGGCGCGGGCGAGCGCGCGTTCTGCGTGGGCGGCGACCAGAAGCAGCGCGAGCGCAGCGGCGACTATGGGCCATCGGAGTCGGGCCTGTTCGAGATCGAGACGCTGCACCGGCTGATCCGCGAGGTGCCCAAGCCGGTGATCGCGGCGGTGAACGGCCTGGCGATCGGCGGCGGGCACGTACTGCACGTGATCTGCGACCTCTCGATCGCGGCCGAGCACGCGCGCTTCGGCCAGGCAGGCCCGCGCGTGGGCTCCTTCGACGCGGGCTTCGGCACCGGCTACCTGGCGCGCATCGTGGGGGAGAAGCGGGCGCGCGAGATCTGGTTCCTGTGCCGCCAGTACGACGCGCACGAGGCCGAGCGCTGGGGCCTCGTCAATCGCGTGGTGGCGGCCGGCGAGCTGCGCGCGGAGGTGCGCCGCTACGCCGATGAGATCCTGGCGCTGTCGCCGACGGCGCTGCGCTTTCTCAAGCAGTCGTTCAACATCGACAGCGAGCAGCTGGCAGGCCAGGCGGCGCTCGCCTTCACCGGCCTGCACGAGTTCGTGGACTCCGCGGAGGCACGCGAGGGGATCGCGGCCTTCAACGAGAAGCGCCCGCCGAACTTCGCGCCCTTCCGCGCGCGCGCCTCGCGCCCGCTGTAGCGGCGCTCAGCGCTTCCCCCGCAGCGCCCCCTCCATCTCCTCGGCGATCTGCACGCCGCCGAGGCGCCTGACGACGGCGGCGGCGAGATCCTGGGGCGCGAGCGCGGCGGCAATGGCGCCGGCGCGCTGGAACGCGGGGGCGACGTCGACCTCGCCGCGGTCGCGCTCGATCGCGCGCGAGACGGCGCGGGCGACGTCCTCGGGCGAGCGGGTGCCGACGCCGGGCGGGAGCTTGACGCCGGACTCGGCGAAGATGCCGGCGTCGCGGATGAAGCCGGGGAAGACGCAGGAGACGCCGACGCCGCTGCCGTGCAGGTCCGTGCGCAGCGCGGCGGCGAAGCCGCGCAGGGCGTACTTGGTGGCGTGGTAGAGGGGGTTGCCGGGGACGACGGTCTTGCCGGCGATCGAGGACACGAACAGCAGGTGCCCGCGGCGGCGCTCGAGCATGCCCGGCAGCAGCGCGCGCGCGAGCGCGACGGGGGCGCGCAGGTTGACCTCGAGCGTGCGATCGACTTCGGCCAGCGAGAAGGACTCGAGGCGCCCGGCGGCGGGCACGCCGGCGTTGGCGACGAGCGCGTCGATCTGGCCGGCGTCGTCCAGCAGCTGCTCGAGCTGCACACGGTCGGCGAGGTCGGCGGCGAGCGCACGCGCCTGCAGCTCCGCGGCGAGCGTCTCGAGCGCCTCGCGCCGGCGCGCGGTCAGCGCCAGGCTCGCTCCGCGCCCCCTCAGCTCTCTGGCGATCGCCTCCCCGAGGCCGCCGCTGGCGCCGGTGACGAGCACGGTGGAGCCGGCGATCTGCACGAGCTGTGAGCCTATCGGCATGCGGATCGTGGCGTTGTTCGGACCGACGGGCGTGGGCAAGACCGCGGTGGCGGTGGCGCTGGCGGAGCGACTGCGCGCGCGCGGGGAGGACCCGGTGGCGGTGTCGGCGGACGCGCTGCAGGTGTACGCGGGCCTGGAGACGTTGACGGGCGTGGCGGACGCGGAGGAGCGCGCGCGCCTGGAGCACCGCCTGGTGTCGTTCCTGCCGCTGGACGCGAGCTTCAGCGTAGGCCAGTACGCGCAGCTGGCGCACGCGCAGATCGACGAGCTGCTGGCGGCGGGCCGGCGCCCGCTGGTGGTGGGCGGCACGGGCCTGTACCTGCGGGCGGCGCTGGCGGAGCTGAGCCTGCGTGCGCCGCCGCCGCAGGCGGTGCGCGAGCGCTGGACGGCGGAGCTCGAGCGCCGCGGCGCGCCGGCGCTGCACGCGCTGCTGGCCGAGCGGGCGCCGCTGGCGGCGAGCCGGATCGACCCCAACGACAGCCAGCGCGTGGTGCGCCACCTGGAGCTGCACGAGCTGGGGGAGCTGCCCGACCTCGAGAGCGGCGCGGGCGCCCAGGGCGGCCAGGGCGAGCGGACCGACGAGCAGGCGGCGGCAGCGGCGACGGGGCCGGGGGACAGCTCGCAGCTGTGGAGCGAGCAGGCGCGCCGCCCCACGCTGCTGCTGGGGCTGACGATGGAGCGCGAGGCGCTGTACGCGGCGATCGACGCGCGTGTGGAGGCGACGGTGGCGGCGGGCGCTGGGGAGGAGGTGCGCCGGGCGCACGCGGCGGGCGCGTCGCAGACGGCGCGCAAGGCGCTCGGCTTCGAGGAGCTGCTGGCGGGCGACGTGGAGGCGATGAAGCGGCGCACGCGCAACTACGCCAAGCGCCAGCTGACGTGGATGCGCAAGCTGGCCGGCGTGCAGGCGCTGGACGCGACCGGCGCGGACGCGCAGGAGCTGGCGGCCCAGGCGCTGGCGCTGCTCGACGCAGCCGCGCGCGGCACGGAGGGCGCGTGAGGCGGCAGGAGCTGGGCGCTCGCCTAGACTGCGGCGCGCGATGACGCAGATGCGCTTCGAGAAGTGGCAGGCGCTGGGCAACGACTACCTGATCGTGGAGCGCGAGGCGCTGCCGTTCGAGCTGACGCCGGCGCGGGTGCGCAGGCTGTGCGCGGGGCACTTCGGCGTGTTCGCGGACGGCGTGCTGCTGCTCTCGCGCCCCGCCGATCCTTCCGCGCACGTGGCGGACCTGCGCATCTTCAACCCGGACGGCTCGGAGGCGGAGCTGTCGGGCAACGGCGCGCGCGAGGCGATCATGTACCTGCGCCGGCGCGGCTGGACCGAGCGCGACAGCTTCACGATTCACACCGCCGCCGGCGAGATGCGCCCGCGCATCACCGGCGAGGACACGTGCACGGTGGACATGGGCGAGGCGAAGCTGGCCTCCAAGGACTTCCCTGGCGGGACGCCGGACGGGCGCGGCACGGTGCGCGCGGGCGGGCGCGAGTGGAGCTTCCGGCACGTGTCGATCGGCAACCCCCAGTGCGCGATCCACGTGCCCGACGCGGCGGAGCTGGAGTCGCTGGACCTGCAGGCGCTGGGGCCGGCGATCGAAGCGGACGCGCAGTTCCCCAACCGCACCAACGTGTCGTGGTTCACGGAGCTGGGGAACGAGCACACGCCGGCCCTCCCCGGCCCGCCGCGCATCCGCGCGCGCATCTTCGAGCGCGGCGTGGGGGAGACGCTGTCCTCGGGCACCGGCGCGACGGGGGCGGCGGTGGCGTACGCGCTGCGCCTCGAGCCGGCGCAGCGCCCGCGGGCGGTGACGGTGGCGCTGGACGGCGGCGAGCTGGAGGTGGGCCTGGACGCGCGCCTGCGCGTGGAGCTGACAGGCTGGGCGCGGCCGGTGTTCGCGGGCCGCCTCAGCGAGGACTTCCAAAAGGAGCTGCATGAGACCGAGTAAGCGCCTGGAGCGCATCCCGCCGTACGTGTTCGCCCAGCTGGAGCGCAAGATCGCGCAGAAGCGCGCGGCGGGGGTGGACGTGATCAGCCTGGGCATCGGCGACCCGGACCGCCCGACGCCGGCGTTGGTGGTGGAGGCGATGCAGGAGGCGGTGAGCGAGCGGGAGACGCACAAGTACCCGACGAACCGCGGGCGCGAGGACTTCCGCGGCGCGGTGCGCGACTTCTACGAGCGGCGCTTCGACGTGAAGCTCGACCCGGAGACGGAGATCGTCCCGGCGCTGGGGGCGAAGGAGGCGATCTTCAACCTCAACCTGGCGTTCCTGGATCCGGGCGACTACGCGCTGGCGGCGGACCCCGGCTATCCGGTGTACACGGCGGGCCCGTGGCTGGCGGGCGCGGAGCCGGTGCTGATGGCGCTGGAGCCGGAGCACGGCTTCGTGCCGGACCTGGGCGCGATCGACGAGCAGGTGGCGCGCCGCGCGAAGCTGATGTTCCTGAACTACCCCAACAACCCCACCGGGGCGGTGGCGCCGGAGGGCTTCTTCGAGCGGGTGGTGGCGTTCGCGCGCGCGTACGAGATCCTGGTGGTGCACGACAACGCCTACTCGGAGATCACCTTCGACGGCTACCGCGCGCCGTCGTTCCTGCAGACGCCGGGGGCGAGCGAGGTGGGCATCGAGGTGTTCTCGCTGTCGAAGGGCTACAACATGACGGGCTGGCGCTGCGGCGCGCTGGTGGGAAACGCGCAGGCGCTGCACACCTATTGGCAGCTGAAGACGAACGTGGACTCGGGCATGTTCGAGGCGGTGCAGCTGGCGGGCGTGGCGGCGCTGTCGCCGGACGCGGACGCGGAGGTGGCGTCGATGAACGAGCTGTACCTGCGCCGCCGCGACCTGGTGTGCGGCGCGCTGCGCGAGATCGGCGTGGAGGTGCGCCCGCCGCACAGCACGATCTACGTGTGGGCGCCGGTGCCACAGGGCTTCGCGGACTCGGCGGCGTACTGCGAGCACGTGCTGGAGCGCACCGGCGTGGTGCTGACGCCGGGCGCCGCCTACGGGCCCGCCGGCGAGGGCTGGTTTCGCATCTCGCTGACGACGCCGGACGAGCGCCTGCTCGAGGCGGTGCAGCGCCTGGGCGCGCTGAAGGGTTGACAACAAAGTAGATAGGAGGGTCGCGCGGCGGCGGGAGCGGGCGGGCGGCGGATCGCGCCGCGCGGTTGTTCACAAGCGCGGGCGTGCGTGCTCCTAGACTGGGGCTGGATGGAAAACGCTCACAACGGCGGCGCGCCGGCGCCGATGGGGGTCGCGCGGAACGGCAACGGCGCGCAGCGCGCGCGCCAGCGGGCGCTGTGCATCGCGGCGATGCCCGAGGGCGAGCGCCTGTCGGAGCTCGAGGAGCTGCTGCGCACGGCGGGCGTGGGGGTGGTGGGGGAGCTGATCCAGCACCGCGAGCGCCCGCACCCGAACACCTACCTGGGCCCCGGCAAGGTGGCGGAGGCGAAGGCGCTGGCGCGCGCGGCGGACGCCAACCTGATCGCCTGCGACGACGAGCTGACGGCGCGCCAGGAGCGCAACCTGGAGCAGGAGATCGGGCTGCCGGTGGTGGACCGCACGACGGTGATCCTCGACATCTTCGCCGCGCACGCGGGCAGCGCGGAGGGCAAGCTGCAGGTGGAGCTGGCGCAGCTGGAGTACAACATGGCGCGCATGCGCGGCCTGTGGAGCCACCTGGAGCGGCTCGGCGGCGGCATCGGCACGAGGGGGCCGGGGGAGACGCAGATCGAGACCGACCGCAGGCTGGCGCGCAACCGCATCGCGGCGCTGCGCCGGCGCCTGGAGCACGTGAAGGGCACGCGCGCGGTGCAGCGCGCGGAGCGCGAGCGCGCGGCGCTGCCGACGATCGCGCTGGTGGGCTACACCAACGCGGGCAAGTCGACGCTGCTGAACGCGCTGACCGCGGCCTACGGCCGCGGCGCGGGCTCCGAGGTGAGCGTGCGCGACCGCCTCTTCCACACGCTCGACCCGACGACGCGGACGGTGAAGCTGGGCGGGCGCTCCTACCTGCTGACCGACACCGTGGGCTTCATCGCGAAGCTGCCGCACCAGCTGGTGGACGCGTTCGCGGCGACGCTCGAGGAGACGCGCCGCGCGGAGCTCTTGGCGCACGTGCTGGACGCGTCCGCGCCGGAGGCGCAACGCGAGGTGATGCAGCGCGCGGTGGAGGAGACGCTGGAGGAGATCGGCGCGGGCGAGACGCCGCGCATCCTGGTGCTCAACAAGATCGACCTGCTGGACGAGGACGAGCGCGAGGAGCTGCGCCTGCGCCACCCCGAGGCGGTGCTGGTGAGCGCGGGCGCGCCGGGGCGCGACGGCGCCGCCGGCGACGGCCTCGAGCGGCTGCGCGAGCGCCTGGAGCGGGAGCTGGCGCACCTGCTGCGGGAGATGGAGCTGCTGGTGCCCTACGCCGACGGCGGCAGCCTGGCGGAGCTGCACGAGCTGGCGGGCGAGCTGAGGCGCGAGGACACCGCCGAGGGCGTGCGCGTGCGCGCGCTGGTGCCGGCGCGGCTAGCCGACCGCTTCCAGCGCTTCGCGCTGGAGGCCAGCTGAGCGGCGCATAGCGGCGTCCTCGTTCGCTCGCGTGCAAAGCACGCCACGCTCGCTGCGTCCTTCACCAACGGCTTTCGCCGTCGGTGCCGGCTTGCTCAGCTGGCCTCCAGTCCGCGTTCAGCTGAGCGGCGCATGGCGGCGTCCTTGCGGCGCTGCGTTACGGTCAGCGGCGGCCGTCGACGAACGCGCGGCCGACGCCGATGATCTCCATCTCGGTGTCGGGGGCGCAGACGGCGAGCTGGCCGGCCTCGCGGCGCAGCGTGCGCCGCAGCAGCTGGAAGGCGACGGCGCCGGCGAGCGCGGGGACGACCAGCGCGATCGCGCGGTAGGCGATGACGGCGCCGGCGGCGGCGGTGATGGAGACGTGGTAGAGCACCAGCGTGCCGAGCAGCCCGGCGTCGACGCCGCCGATGCCGCCGGGGACCGGGACCAGGCCGCCGAGCTCGCCGATCAGGTAGGCGAGCGCGAGCACCGCCACCGGCGGCGCGGCGCCGAGCGCGCGGAAACCGGCCCACAGGATCGCGACGTCGAAGACGAGATAGGCGAGCAGGCCGGCGATCAGGACAGCGTCGCCTTCGCGCAGCAGCGCAAGCGACTCCTCCACGCCGTCGCCGAGCGCGAGCAGGCTGCCGCGCCAGGCGCGCGCGCGTCGCGTGCGCGCGCCGGCGGCCGCCCGCGCGCGGGCGGCGCGCGCGGCGAGGCGGCCGAGGGCGATCGTGGCGGCGACCGCGGCAGCGGCGATCGCGGCGGGCAGCAGCGTGAGCAGCAGGTTGCTCTCGCCTGCCAGCACGCCGGCGGCGAGCGCGCAGCCGATGACGATCACGCCGAGCACGTTGGGGAGGCTGGTGAGCAGGAAGAACGCGACCGTGCGGCGGGCGATCTCGCGCGCGCTCATGCCGCCGCGGCGCAGCGCCCAGGCGCCGAGCGCGAGCCCGCCGGCGCCGCCGGTCGGCAACAGCGAGTTCGCACCGAGCTCGGACATGCCGACCTCGTAGCTCACGCGCCAGCTCATCCGCCGGCAGAACACCATCCGGAACGCCATCACGTAGCCGACTCCGGAGAGCATCTTCAGCGCGACGCCGATCACCAGCCAGCCC